>NZ_PVRA01000001.1:0-820488 GCF_002998555.1 Bacillus sp. NMCC4
CCATGCGGTTCAAGGAACTATCCGGTATTAGCTCCGGTTTCCCGGAGTTATCCCAGTCTTACAGGCAGGTTACCCACGTGTTACTCACCCGTCCGCCGCTAACATCCGGGAGCAAGCTCCCTTCTGTCCGCTCGACTTGCATGTATTAGGCACGCCGCCAGCGTTCGTCCTGAGCCAGGATCAAACTCTCCGAAAAAGTACAAAACCGAAGTTTTGTTTTTCGCCAGTTTGACTGACTACCTATGATGTTTCATAGGATTTTTTTATAAAAACTCGAATTAACAGGTACGTTTTGTCTTGTTTAGTTTTCAAAGATCATCTTCATCGTCTCTCAGAGGCGACTTTATTAATATAACATTCTATCAAGATAAAGTCAACAACTTTTTTCTTTATCTTATTTAATAACCGCGCTGTTTTAGCGGCGAATACAAATATAACACCTTTCGAGAGAGGAAACAAGTATTTTTTCTAAATAATTTATTTTTCCTTATCTCTTCCTATATAATCATACAAAAATTGATTGCCACAGGAATTCTCTATTGTTGATCCTGAAGGTCTTTAGTATATTTATAATAGAAGAAAACTAAATAACCGCAGGGGGAGCTTTGTGCTGAGAGTGAACACTCGTTGTTCTGACCCTTTGAACCTGTCAGTTAATACTGAAGTAGGAATGTGGATTCAATTGAATACATGTGGTGTATTCAACTCGATATGTTTTTCTATGAATAACATACTCATCCTTACACGGTCTCTCCTTGCTCAATTCATGAAAAAGGAGATTTTTTTATGCAGCAATCAAATCAATTGGTACGACTGATGGAAATCGCAATTATGACTTCACTTGCACTTGTATTAGATTACTTATCAGGTCTATTTTTAAGAATGCCAAATGGCGGATCTCTTGCGCTGATAATGATACCCGTCATTCTTATGTCTATTAGATGGGGAATATCAACCGGGTTTATCATTGGTGTGCTTATTGCAGGCCTTCAGCTGATGAATGGCCCTATTATCGCTACACCTGTTCAAGGATTTCTCGATTATTTCGTCGCATCTGTTGTCATTTCCCTAAGCGGTCTATTTTCTGGATTGATCAAAAAAGCCATTCAGGATCAAAAGCGAAAGCAGCAATTCTTCTATATTACCTTATCCGTATTTGTTGCAAGTTTCTTTAGACTGTTGACGTTCTTTATCTCTGGTGTTGTTTTCTTTTCTCATTATGCACCAAAAGGAACTCCAGGTTGGGTTTACTCTTTAATTTATAACAGCACATATATGGTTCCTTCATTTATTATTTGCAGTATCGTTCTTTGCATACTCATACCAAGTGCATCTCGTTTGGTTTTTCCTCACAAAAAATAACTGGCTGATTTCAGCTGGTTATTTTTTTATGCATAATTTGCCGCTCTATGGAATCTATTAATAGTAGAAGATTTCATGCTGGAGGTACGCCAATGAACCCTTACCCCATTATGCTGTGCTGTTATATTCTCAGTCTTGCTTATTTTTTGGCAGGTTTCTATGAAGCTTTAAAAATAGCAGGAATAAAAGGAAAAGTAGAAGCTTCTCCTTTTATCTCTTATATTTTGCTAGCTGTGCTTTTCACTTTTTTCTCTCATTATTATTGGAAGCTGACGATTTAATTCGGTGTACATGGTCATGTAATACAGACAGTTCCCACCCATACCCTATTTCATTATGTTCCTCGCCAGCCAGCTCGAACTGGCTGGTAACGACAAAATGAGGTTGAAGCTTTTGATAAAAATGCTTTGCCGAATTTTGTTCAAATACCCACAGCATTATATTCTGATACCCTTTCTCTATTAAATAACTCACTCCTTCTGCAATTAAAGCGATACCTGCTCCTGATTTCTGTTTCTCTTGCAATAAATAGATCGCGTAAAGTTCTCCATCATATGTTGAATAGCGCTCATCACGTTGTTTTCCAAAAGAAGCAAAACCAAATACCCCCTCGGCATCTTCTGCGACAAACGTCCCTTCAAGTGACCTTCTTCTCCAGCTCTCTTCTCGATCTTCTATATTTAAACCATCCAAATAATCCTGATTAATAATGCCTTGATAAGTCGTCTGCCAGCTCTTCACATGTATTTCGGCAATTTTAGGAATATCTTTTTGTACAGCATGCCTCACCTTCATCCGCGCCACTCCTTCTCACTGTTTTCACCCTATCTTCATTATGATAAATTCCTATTTCCTAAAATTCAATCAATAAAGGATATTCGTTGACATTTTGTCAACACACCTTTATATTGGGTACGACTTCTTCTATAGAAGAGTTGAAACATCATACAAAGGATGGCGTAAAAGATGGATTTTAAGACAACTGAGCTTGGGCCGCTCTTAAAGGAAAAATTGCAACAACGTTCTCTATCTTTAAGAGATCTCAGCACATACACAGGAATTGATAAAGCGACACTGTCTCGAATCATGAATGGAAAAAGAAAACCAACTTTGAATCACCTGCAGCGGCTTTCAGATTCTCTGAACATATCATTAGATCAACTATTGACTGCTGCAGGGTTTCCAGTCAAAAGCGAAAAGGTGCACGGTGATACGTTCATTCAAGCGGTAGAAGAGATCGAAAAAATACTGAAAGATCAGGACGTCTACGACGGTACATTTAGTCAGACCAAATTGAAACAAAAGTTAAACGAATACGAAGCCTATAGCCAAACAAACGAGGGAAAAGAAACGATCTCGGCAAATTTTGAGAAAAAGATGGAGACGCTAAGCGGCGTCGGACCATTCCTTCAACATTTGAAAAACATGTACAGCTTATTTATGACCGGACGGGGGACTTCTCGAGAATTAATGGTGATGGGGGGCGCACTCCTTTATTTCATTATGCCTGTTGACTTAATACCAGATTATATTTTTCCGATCGGCTATATTGATGATGCTGCGGCTGTGAAAATTGTCATAGACCAGCTGACAAATAGGTAGCAGGACAAGAAGCTATGAAAAAACAGTACAGCATTGACTTCGTACTTTTATTCACTGTGATTTGTTTATTTGTCATCAGCCTGATAGCTGTATATAGCGGATCGGGACAGTATGAAACGCAAGATATGTTTTATTTCGTCAAAAGACAAATTTTCTGGTATATCGTCGGTTTCGGCCTCATGGCAGCTGCTGCATACTTTGATTATGAACTGCTTGAGCGTTTATCTTTTCGGTTATTTGCAGGTGGTATTTTCCTCATTATTCTTGTGCATTTTTTCGGAACGAGTCAAAACGGATCCCAAAGGTGGATCAGCTTCGGTTCAATCAAAGTTCAGCCATCAGAGTTCATGAAAATTTTTGTGATCCTGCTGCTAGCGGCTGTCTTGAACCAATACAAGCATCAGCGATTTTCGTTTAAAGAAAGCATCATTCCTACAAGTAAAGTCGTTTGCTGGACCGTTGTCCCTTTTTTCCTCATCTTAATTCAGCCTGATTTAGGGACAGCGCTCGTGATATTATCCATCGCCTTTACACTGATGCTTGTGTCAGGGATTTCTAGCAAGATGATGGCTGCATTAATGGCTACTTTTCTTACACTTCTTGCATTTTTGGTCTACTTGCACAATGAACACTTTGAGCATTTTACAAAAATCATTAAGCCTCATCAGCTTGATCGCATTTATGGCTGGCTCTCTCCTGATGAATTTGATTCAACATACGGGTATCAGCTGAAACAATCGATGCTCGGCATTGGATCAGGTCAATTATCAGGAAGCGGTTTTACACAGGGGCATCAAGTACAAGGAGGTAATATCCCTGAAGCGCATACGGATTTTATATTTGCCGTTATTGGTGAGGAGTTTGGTTTTATCGGTGCCTCCCTTTTGATGTGTTTGTACTTAATGATGATTTACCGAATCATTCATGTGGCTATGCATGCTAATACGCTTTATGGATTGTACATATGTGCGGGAGTCGTTGGGCTGATCGTGTTTCAAGTTTTCCAAAACGTAGGGATGACAGTCGGTTTAATGCCTGTGACGGGACTCGCGCTTCCTTTTATCAGCTATGGGGGCAGTGCGCTTTTGACCAACATGATCGCCATTGGCCTCGTGTT
Source organism: Bacillus sp. NMCC4 (assembly GCF_002998555.1). Taxonomy (NCBI): domain Bacteria; kingdom Bacillati; phylum Bacillota; class Bacilli; order Caryophanales; family Bacillaceae; genus Bacillus; species Bacillus sp. NMCC4. Next base: position 4,082 of record NZ_PVRA01000001.1, read on the forward strand.
TAGCGTCAATCTTAGGTCATCATCCTATATGTTTGGGCACAATTGGAATTGAAGATGATGACATTTCTTCTATCTCATCTCAAAAGAGTCGACCGCATTCTTGTTGGAACGATTGTGTTCCTCTGTTTATTTGGTTTACTGATGGTTTACAGTGCGAGTTATCCTTTAGGAGAAGTGAAGTATGAAAAGGGCAGCTATTTCTTCATCAAACAATGGCAATGGCTCCTGATTGGGGGATTCTTTTTCTTCATTGCCGCTCTGTTCCCTTATCAGATTTATCGTAAATGGATTCGGTGGCTTGTTATGCTGTCATTGTTATGCCTGATCCTAGTCCTGCTTCCTGGAATCGGTGTTGTCAAAAACAATTCCCAGCGCTGGGTTCAGTTGGGCTCTCTCATGCTCCAACCTTCTGAAGCTGTGAAACTAGTGATGGTGATCTATTTTGCCTATGTGTACGCGAAAAAACAGGCGTACATTACATCTTTTAAAAAAGGCGTACTGCCGCCACTCATTCTTTTAGGTCTTGTTTTTTTGTTGATCTTAAAGCAGCCTGATTTAGGCACAGCTGTGTCTATTTTATTAAGCTGCGGCATCATTTTATTATGCGCTGGGCTGAAAACGCACCATCTCATTTTGCTAGGATCGACTGCGGCAGCAGGTATCACATTTTTTGCAGTGACAGCTCCTTATCGTTTGAAGCGGCTGACTTCTTTTCGTGATCCTTTTCAGTATGAAGATGGAGATGGATATCAGCTGATTCATTCGTATCTCGCGATGGATTCAGGCGGGCTGACAGGGAATGGCTTAGGCGGGAGCATTCAAAAGCTAGGCTTTCTTCCTGAAGCCCATACGGATTTTATCATGGCCATCATCAGTGAAGAGCTGGGAATCATGGGGATTTTGTTTGTGATTGGTGCATATCTACTCATCATGTCTCGCGCTATGCGAATTGTGCAGGCTTTACACGACCCTTTTGGAAAGCTGTTAACGATCGGGCTCACGTTTCAAATCATGCTCCAAGCAGTCTTTAATTTAGGCGCTGTCTTTGGTCTTCTTCCAATCACAGGCATTCCGCTTCCCTTTATTAGTTATGGCGGCTCCTCCCTAGTGTTCATGATGATATCTGCTGGTATTCTCGTGAATCTTTCTTCATATGTAAAGAGGAATCCATATCAGGCGCATTCCAAATAGACACCTTCTGATGGAAGGTGTCTCTGGTTGTTGACAATGGGCTAAAATGGGTTTTATTTTAGCCCTTTGTCTTCTATTCAGCGTGATAGAAAACCTTTGAAGTCTAGGAAGGACGAGTACTGGCGCGGAGCGAATTAGACATTCGTGAGCACCAGCGCGCAGGACTGACAACGAATGCAAGGGTTTGTCTACACGCTGAGACACCTTCTGATGGAAGGTGTCTATTATGTTTATTCTTCTATTTGATGATCAGCGATCTCTTTTTTTCTTGGCTGTTTGATTTCATTCGTTAGTTCCTGAATGCTTTGTTTCACATTGCCTTTACCGGAAAAGTTCTCAATAATTTCTTTGACATCAATTCCAGAGGATGCTTTCAGGCTTTCTTGCAGACTGGACATGAGGTTTGTAGCATAGCCAGTGACTTTATTGGCACCGCTGCCTTCGCCGTTTCCTCCCGTATCCACAACAGTAATTTTATCAATGTTAGAAAGTGGTGCAGATACTTGCTTCGCATATTCAGGAAGCATTTTCACAATCATATCAAGGATCGCTGCCTGACCATACTGTTCGAATGCTTCAGCGATTTTCTCTTTGGCTTCGGCTTCCGCAAGTCCTTTCAGTCTAATGACTTCTGCTTCGGTTTCCCCTTTCGCACGATCAGCTTCCGCTTTGGCAAGCCCGTCAATTCGGACTTTCTCAGCTTCTGCCTTCGCCATTGCTTCAATGCTGTATTTCTTGGCATCTGCTTCAGCGAGGCGTTTCGCTTTTTCCGCCGCAGCTGACTGCTCAACAGCATAACGATCCGCATCTGCTTTCTTTTTCACTTCAGAATCGTATTGACGCTCACGACGCTGGATCTCTTTTTCTTCCAATTCAATTTGCTTCTGACGTTCAATGATTTTCACTTGCATTTCTTGTTCAGTTACGTGCTGACGGTTACGAGCTGTTTCAAGATCGTACGCTTGGTCGGCACTTGCTTTCGCTGTATCCTGTTCACGTCTGAATTCTGCTCTTTTCAGCTCATTGACCTTTTCTGCTTCAGCGATTTCAGTAGCACGCTCAAGCTCAGATTTCTTCGCATCTTTATCTGCTTCGGCACGTTTGATACGTGTTTCCTTATCCGCTTCAGCTGTTGCAATATCTGCATCGCGTTTCACTTGGGCAATTCTCGGTTTACCTAGTGATTCTAAATAGCCATTTTTATCACGGACATCTTTGATCGTGAACGACACAATGACGAGGCCCATTTTCGCTAAATCTTGAGAAGCGACACGCTGTACTTCTTGAGAAAATTTTTCTCTGTTTTTATAAATCTCTTCGACTGTCATTGATCCTAAGATGGAGCGAAGGTGTCCTTCTAGTACTTCTCTCGCTTCGTTTTCGCGGTCTTCTTTTGTTTTACCTAAAAATTGCTCTGCAGCAGTAGCAATTTCTTCAATCGATCCGCCAATTTTAATGATGGCCGTTCCGTCCGCCATGACCGGTACACCTTGTTCGGTATAGACTTCAGGCGTTGAAACATCTAGCTTGCTAGATAGTAAGCTGAGCGGCTCTGCTTGTTGAAAAACAGGGAGCACAAAGGTACCTCCGCCTCTTACAATCTTAATCTTGTTTCCACCTTCATCCACGTGGACATTTTTACTTCCTAGGTAACTTCCTGTGACAATTAACGCTTCATCTGGACCTGCTGTCCGGTATTTCGAAACAAATACACCAATAAGTGCAATAAGAATCACAAGCACAATTCCAATGATAATCAAAATGGTTGTTCCTGGCATAGCATTCCCTCCTAGATTTCTTCATTTGGTATAACTGATAAGACGCCTTTGTTCACTTCGACGACCAGCACCCGGGTTCCATATGGAATCTCCTCTTCGTCGAAACTGACGGCAGGCTTTGAGATTTTCCCGCTATTACTAATTAACAGCACTTCTCCAAACCCGTCTTTTGGAACAGATACAATGATCTCCCCAGTTCTTCCTTTTAAGTCGGCCTCTGTATATGAAAGAGATTCTTCAGCAGAGGAAAGCGGGACTAAGACAAATACATTCAAACAGGTCACAAGGACCACTGCGAGGATGGCAGATAATACTGCGCCAAGTCCACTCCCTACAATTGCTGTTTTTTCAGAGATAAACCCTCCAGCCGAGAAAAAGGTAAGAAATGCGAGGATCAATGTTGGTTGAAGGAATGAAACAGGAATCGCTTCAAACAATCCATCAAATACATCGCCGAAAAAGACGAAAACTAGTGTCAGGATTCCTGATATCATCAATATGTATAAATACAGCGTCTCAAGCGGCAGCCCGAACACATCCATCTTCCTCACCCTTTCTTCATGAAATGAACAGCCTTTGTTTCATTTAGACCATGCTCACCTCCAATGTATTCCTTCTAACAGGTAATACGAACCACTTTTGTAAAGGTTTCAAATTTCCTCACAATTCTTCACAGGAATTCCCCGATAGCTCAAGAATGATTGTCATGTACCACTATGTTAAAATTTGATCTTGAGGTGATGAAAATGAGTTTATTACATGAGGCAAGACAAGAATTGTGGCAAAAGCTGCAAGGTTTGAACGAAGAACAATTGAATCAAAAATTATCTGATGATACTTGGAGTATTCAAGAGGTGGCAGATCACTTAAAGAAGATGGATCTCATGGCAGCAAAACATCTAGCTGCTGAGGGAAAAAAAGCACCGATCAAGGAATATGAGCCAAAGCCGGTGGAAATGGCAGAGGACCGTTCTAGAAAAGCCACTGCGCCTAGAATTGTTGAGCCTGAACGCAAGCATGTGACACCTACACATTTAAAGGATGAGCTCGATACAGCACGTGAACAGCTCAATCAAATTTTATCAACGTTTACTGAGGAAGATTTCAAACGTGTCATTGCGCACCCGGTGTTTGAAGAGTTATCCCTTAAGCAATATCTTGATTTTATCGGCGCACACGAAAAACGTCATATTCATCAAATCAAAGAAATTAAAGAACAGCTATAAGACATAAAGAAGACTCCCTTTTGGGAGCCTTTTTTCATTGTTACACTGTTTTCGGTGTTAGATCAAAACAGCGAGCATAAATCCAGTTGTACGCTTTTTCATTTAGATCTCTTGGGTTTCCAATTGTTTGCGGATCTTTCATGGCTTCTTTAGATAAACGGTCAATCATATCTTTTGATACACCTTGTTCTTCTAATGAAGGAACTTCTAGATCTTCCACTAAATCATACATCCAGTTCACAGCAGCTTTTGCTGCTTCCTCTGTAGACATTCTGCTTGTATCAATGCCGAACGCTTGCGCAATACGAGCGAATTTTTCCGGATACCCTTTCCAGTTATACTCCATCACCGGTCCCATCATTGCTGCTACACACTGGCCATGCGCTACAGGAATAATACCTCCGAGTGTTTGACTCATCGCATGCGCAGCTCCAGCTGACTCGCTTCCATAAGAAAGCCCGGCAAGCATTGCAGCTTGTGCCATTCCATATCTAGCTTCTAGGTCCTCACCATCAGCAAAAGCACGGCGGATATAATGAGCAGCATATTCAATGGCCATGAGCGCTACCGCATCTGTAATAGGCTGAGCAAATTTCATCGTATAGCATTCGATAGCGTGAGCAAGCGCATCAATTCCAGTCATTGCTGTCACATGAGGAGGCATGGATACATGAAGCTCTGGGTCAATCACTGTGAGGTGAGCTGCAATGAGTGGTCCACCTGTGTTGAATTTAAATTCTCTTTCTTCATCCGTAATTACTGCCCACTGCGTAACTTCTGAACCTGTACCAGCCGTGGTCGGAATGGTGGTTAAAGGTGGGATTCTGTTTTCAAGCGGTTTTTTTCCCTCTGCCGCTTCGTAATCAAGGACTGAGCCTTCGTGAGTCGCCTCTACTCCGATTGCCTTCGCTGTATCCATTGAGCTTCCGCCGCCTACTGCGACTAATCCATTACAGCCTTCTTTTTCATATAACGCAGATCCTTCATTCACTAAACGGACTGGCGGGTTTGGCTCTACTTTATCAAATAGGATCACATCGATTTGTGCTTCTTTTAATGAAGCAACCACTGGGTCTACTACGCCCGCTTGATAAATACCTGGGTCTGTTACAAGCAATACCTTCGTGACACCGTATGCTTTCACTTCTTCCCCAACATGTTTCACTGCACCGATGCCATGTTTGATGACAGTCGGGATTTCAAATGTGTGGAATTTCTGCATGCTTTCAATTTTCATATTTAATGTCATATAGAATCTCCTCCAAATGTGTGATATTTATTTAAACCAATGAACCGCTTCAGGTTTCGTATTTCGATATACATGCTTCAGTTCCGTATATTCCTCAAGTCCGGTGCGTCCTAATTCACGTCCAAGACCTGACTGCTTATATCCACCCCAAGGTGCTTGAGCGAAATAAGGATGGAAATCATTGATCCAAACTGTGCCTAATCTTAATTGACGAGCCACTCTTTCGGCTTTTCCAATATCAGAAGACCACACAGCTCCTGCTAATCCATAAATCGTATCATTTGCCAGCTCGATCACTTCTTCCTCTGTTCGGAAGGATTCGACTGTCAATACTGGGCCAAAGACTTCTTCTTGGACAATCCGCATCTCTGACGTACAGCCTGAGAAAATCGTTGGCAAGTAGAAGAACCCATTTGAAAGCTCCTCTGTGTCAGGCCTTTTTCCGCCTGTTTCTAATCTTGCGCCTTCATCTAACCCAATGCTGACGTATTTCTCTACTTTTTCTCGATGCTCAGCTGAGATGAGCGGCCCGCTTTGGGTTTCTTCATCAAAGCCGTTGCCTAGCTTGATTTTTTTCGTACGCTTCACCAGTTCTTCTAAAAATTCATCATGAATGGATTCTTCCACTAGCAAACGTGAACCTGCTGAACATACTTGCCCTGCATGGAAAAACACAGCATTCATTGCCTGGTCAACCGCTACGTCTAAATCAGCATCTTGAAACACAATATTCGGATTTTTCCCGCCGAGCTCAAGGGCGATTTTCTTCACATTCCCACTGGCTCCCTGCATGATTTTCTTGCCTGTTTCAATACCGCCTGTAAATGAAATCAAATCTACATGTTCATTCACAGCAAGCTCATCGCCAACCGTTGCCCCTGGTCCAAGGACTAGGTTTGCAACTCCTGCTGGAATGCCTGCTTCTTCCATGAGTTGGAATATTTTGATCGTGGTGAGTGGTGTAATTTCACTTGGTTTTAAAACGATTGTGTTCCCTGCTGCAAGAGCAGGAGCGATTTTCCAGCTTGCTTGAAGCAATGGATAGTTCCAAGGAGTGATTTGCCCGCATACACCGACTGGCTCTCTGACTAATTCACTTTTTGAGTTCGGGATTGGTGACGCAATGATTTCCCCGCCATCTTTGTCAGCCAGACCTGCGTAATATTGGAACACGTTCGCAATATCGTCCATATCTGCTTTGCTTTCCTCTAATGTTTTACCAGTATCAAGCGATTCCAATTTGGCTAGTTCATCAAGATCACGTCTAATCAACTCAGCAATCTTAAACACCATATTTCCTCTTTCAAGTCCAGGCTGATTTGCCCAGTCCCCTTGATCGAAGGCTTTTCTCGCTGCTTTGATGGCTAGCTGCGCATCATTTCTTGATCCTTCGCTGACTGTCGCGATCACTTCTTGATTAAATGGATTGATGATATCCCGTGTGTCGCCACTTTTGGCGCCAACCCATTGTCCATCTATAAATAGTGTTTGACTCATAGAAGGAACCTCCTCTGATTCTCTTTGATAAGTTTGTTAAATAAAAATTTAACGTTTTGAACATAATTAACTTATCATGTTCAAATTTTTCTGTCAAAGGGAGATAGGCTTCATTTATTTTGACATTTTGTATTCTTTCGTTAACATATAGTCCATAAAGATTTTTTTGAACGTATTGAATTCTCTTAATAGAAAGCAGGGACAAGATGAAAAAGCAGGAACAGCCACAAGCAGAAGATCGTATTTTAGCTGCTAAAGATCTAGTCATTGATTCCATAGCTGAAACGATGGATCTCTATGGCATTACACGAAGTGCAGGTATTCTCTATGGGACCATGTATTTAAATGAGGAAATGACGCTTGATGAAATGCGTGAAGAGCTGCAAATGAGCAAGCCAAGTATGAGTACGGGTGTGAAAAAACTGCAAGACATGAATATTGTCAAAAAGACGTTTCACCGGGGCCGAAGAAAACACAGCTTTGTTGCTGAAAAAGACTTTTTTAAGTTTTTCACGAACTTCTTTCCGCAAAAATGGGAACGGGAGGTCGAGGTCAATTTAGCGGCGATTGAAGAAGCGCAAGAGCGGCTTCAAGAGGTTGCTAGTGATGATCAGTTGGAGGAACATGTAAGAGAGGAAGCGCAGCAGCTTCTTGAACAGCTTGAAAGCTCGAAAGCCTATTATGACTGGCTGAGACGCTTAGCGGACTCTGTACAATCAGGGGAGATCTTCGACTATATTCCGATTGATCAGAAAGATAAATAGGCGATATGTTTGCGTTTTACAGCTTGAATTTTACAGGAGGATTGATTATAATAAATTATGTCGTCATACTTCGGGGCATTAGCTCAGCTGGGAGAGCGCTACGCTGGCAGCGTAGAGGTCAGCGGTTCGATCCCGCTATGCTCCATCCGAAAAACCATTCTTGAGAGATCAAGGATGGTTTTTTATGTATATATTTCTTTTTGTTCTTTGTTTTTTCTTAACCTTATTATCTTTATGATTCGGTACATGATCACAGAGACATAAGCCGTGATGAGAATGATTGTGTAAGACACAGGAAAATCGCTCGTCATTCCGTGATAAACGAAATAGATGAGCAGCACTGACAGCATGATGACTTGGAACAGTTCCTTTTTCATTTTACTCTCCCCTTTTGATAGATTCGGTCGATTATATCACAAATGATGTCATTTTTTATTAGCTATCAGCAAGGAAAAATCCCTTCACCTGCTGATAGCACTTTATGAATGATCACTTTTTCAGCAATTGTTCCATTTTGTTCTTCGTCTTTGGTCCGTATATCCCGTCTGCCGCTAAGCCGTTCATGAGCTGAAACCGCTTGACCGCATTCGCCGTTTTCGGTCCATAATAGCCATCAATCCCATTGTTTTTTGCTCCTTTGTCTGGGTAAAAATAGAGGGAAGATAAGGCTTTTTGCACGGCTGTCACTTGAGATCCTTTTGTCAAGGGCTTGGTTATTTTTAAAATGCCAGATGGCAAATTTGACGATTTCTGTTTGGTCACGGGTGCTTTGTCTTTGTGGCTCAGGCTCTCTGTTCGGACTGGCTTTCTTGTGCTTTTGCTGTCGGTATGAGCTGTGGCTATTCCAGCTTTAAATTGATCCCATCGTCCGAGCAATTTCCTTGGACATTCTTTCCCACTCCAATGTTTATGGGGCACTACATTTGATAAAGGAATCCCCAAATCGCCCATCAGTTTCCGAATGAGCCATTGAGCATTTTCGACTGCTTGTTCAAAGTTGCCGTCTGTATTTTCACAAATTTCAATTCCGATTGATTTCATATTGCCATCGCCTCTGCCATCCCCTGCGTGCCAGCCGTTCTCGTTTAATGGTAAATGCTGATAAATGACCTGATCGTCGACAGTGTAATGCCAGCTGACCCCAGTACTTGAACGTGCAACAAACGCAGCGTGACTCCCCGCATTTGCACCTTTTGCAGTATTAGAGGTATTATGCACCGTAATATAGAGCGGCTTCATCCTATTTCCTGGTCTGTTGCGGTTGTGTTTTGGAATGTAGGCTTGAATGATATTGACCATATTGTTTCTCCTTCAACTATTATTTTGTTAGCCCTCTTTGTTTCAGGGTATCTTTTTGTAATTGACCTTTGTAGGTCACATAATTGTTTTTAAACCAAGCGATAACGGCTGTAACCATCGTAAAAATGGTGGAACCTGCTACATATAGTGCCTCACCGGCGGTTTGTACTTGCTCCTCACTAATCGGCAGCACCGTCTGTCCAAACATGACAAGCGTTTGATTGATGAGAGCAATAAAAAGAAGCACTGTGCGAATCACAGTGCCTTTGTCGAATGTTTTCATAATTTTTTCCTCCTATTTTAAATTCCGTTCAATTTTATCGAGTTTGTCGATCACGACGTCATACTTCTCACTAAACTTTGCTAACACTTCATTTTGCGCCTCGATTTGCTCATTGAGTTTACTTTCTCTTTCTTTTGTTGTATTAAGAACATAAAACAGAATCCAGCAAAAGAGAACGGCAAACGGGCCTTGTGTCATTAAGTTTTGGACGACATCTACTTCCATTGGAATCACCTTCTTTCTGGAAAAAAAATAAAGCCATTAGGCTTCGTATTTTTCTCCTGTTATGTCTTGATAGTCATCTGCCGAGATCCAGCCAATGCTTACATAAAATGCAATGTCCTCTGGACTGTAACACTGCCAGTCCCAAAATTTTTTAATATCTGCTACAGTTGGAAAGATCATTCTGAAGCCCCCCCTTTTTGCATAGTCAATAGCTGCGTTAATTGTTTTGATAATAAAGCATTTTGTTTCTTTAAAAGTTCTATATCACTTGGCGGGAGAGGGGCTGGTTTTAGGCTATCTATATACTCCTGTGTCGCTGATTCATACCATTGCTGTTTTTCCACATCAAATGCAGCTTTATAAAAAGAAGGATTATTGGGTGGTGCAATTGTTGTGCATTGATCTGGAATAACATAATTTCCTTCATCATCCCTCTCGAACACTTCTATAGGTCTGACCAATTCATATTTATGGTTGTATTCATAGGCTTGTATCATTTTTATCACTTCCTTAATTTAATGGGATGACTGTGTCTAAATAGTAGCCAGTTACCGCACTGTCATTTGCTGCTAGTAACCCAGTTAACTTTAGCTCTCCTGTCTTATATATAAGTAATTTACTATGACCCGTTGTACCTGATACTGGAACTGATACTACTATGCCTTTAAAATGCTGCATTGCCTATAGCAGGAGAATCGACTATTCCAGAAGCGCCCGGCGCATAGAACGAGCAAGCACCTAACGATTTAATCCCGTTATAAATACAATCGCCAGCAGGAATATGACCAACTGGGACGTTATCATTTGTCATTTTATATAGCTGAGATTGATTCCATTTCTGCTTTTCTGTTTCAGATGAATGAGATTTTATATCTTCTATGTGCTGATTGATTTGCTCTAACAATCCCATATCATTAGAAAGAATAACCCTAAGTATGTCATTAAACAGATCCGCATGGGTTTTGTCACTGGTTTCGAAAGTACGAGGTGTCTTTATCTCCATGTGATTCTCCTTTCACATTTCAGTTTTATTGAATTATCTTGTACTAAACTTAAAACCAAATGTAATAAACTCAGTCGGATTGACGTTATTTGAAGAAGATTGCACACATACCCTTCCTTCCTTATCTATTAATGTACGATGGAATTGAGGTACTCCTGGAGTCCCTATACTTGAAGCGACTCCTACAAAATGGATTGCCTGCTGCGGCCGATATTCTTCAGGCAAAATAAACACTGGGTTATTTCCTAAAATTCCCCCTTTTACAGCACCTACTATCTCGATTTCCCCTAAGAGATTCTTGCGATATTTTACTGGCAAATTAATAGGGTCATATTCCTTCCAATTGCTTTTAATCTCTTCAGGTGTTTTCCAAGAACCATCTAATAAATCTGATAGCGTGATTTGTTTCTCCCAAGGCGTCCATGTTTCTGCATCTTGTCGACGAAATCTAAAATAAGTGTTTTTCCCATAAACAGATTCGTACGCTATTTGTATTAAGGTATTGCCATAACTCATGACTAATAAAAACACTTTATTAAAGGATGATGGACCATTTACCCCAGGGTTATAAATGAGATACATACCTGTCTGAGTAAGGGTATTATAATCTGTCACGCTAGCAAATCCATGATAAAAAGGCTTGCCATTATCTTGTGTGATTTTTACTAATTGACCGTTATCCCACCTGTTCCTATCGCTTTCTGTAGGCAGCTTTGTCCATGTAATCGACGTATGTCCGGTATGATAATAAAAAAAGTAAGCATTACCCGATACATCAATTGCAAAACCAGAGCCAATATTTTCTTGACCTACTGTCTGTAGCCCTCTGATTGAGACATTCGATGAGGCCGGAGAATCCTCCACGCCAGCAGCTGCATAAAATGTACATGTTCCTTTATCTTTTATCGCATCAAATATTCTTCCGTCAGCAGACACATTAATAAGCTGTCTTCCACTATCTGCTGTGATTTTATAACTCTGGGAATCATTCCATTTCTTCTTTTCTGTTTCAGATGCGTGTACTCTCGCATCATTTGTATGTTTCAAGAACTGCTCTATTAATCCATGATCATTTTCAAGGAGTACTTTGACCATGTCATTAAACAAATCGGCATGCGCTTTATCATTTACTTCAAAAGGTTTTGGTTCTTTTATTTCCATTCAGTTTTCACTCCCTTTCTTTGAAGCTTGGTTTAATTTCTTGCAGCTGCTCTAGAGTGAGCATCCTTTGCTCATATCCTGCATTTAAATCTTCCATTGAACAATCACCTAGTTCCACTGCTTGTTTGACCAATTCAGGGGTCACCCATTGAAAATATAATGCCATTACCCAATAATTCATGATTCACGCTCTACTTTATATAAAAGGATCTCATTTTTTAGCGCTTTTAGTTCGTTTGTTAGGTGCTCGCATTGATGTTCAAGCTGTTTTCTCATTAGCTTTTCTTTGGCTACTTCTTGTGCAAGATAATCTAGCGGAAGAGGTGGTTGATACCTTGGATTGATTCGAGATTCCTCCCACCATTTTTTCAATTCTTCTATCGTTGGCTTTGGCACATCTAGATGCCACTCGTTAATATACGAACCGTCTCCGTCATTTCTAAGTTCAAAGTCCTTTTGCGGGTCGGCATCGGGGTATTTATATTTAATAGCTTCATATAAAATCATTAGAATCCTCCTATACTCTCGGGAAATTTCGACCACCTATTTCAGTAATATCGAAATAGTTGTACCAGCCTGGGTTATCTGATATATAACGATCGGAATTTCCCGCATAGCCTATATACATGTAAATTTCAATGTAATCTCCTTTATTCGCTGGCACATTCGCAGCCCCATATAAACCTATATCAAGTTTTGCCGTTTCAGAAGGTGTAGCCGGGAGATGTCTATAATGTGAAATATTTTTATAATTTTTCCCATTTAAAAAGATAGACAGCTCAAAATTTGCATACATTTGAACCGTCTCAATATAGACCCCAGCGTTCACTAAATACATTCCGTTTTCTGGACAAATAAAACGACTGTTTTTAATATCAAAATTATTGTGACTATCTTTTATTTTTCGATTAAATAAGATTTTTTGTCGTTCAGCATTATTAAGCAACTGCTTCCCAGTTGTACCTATATTGGCATGACAGTACCCAGAGAGTTTATGCCAGTCGGTCCAACCAGATCCAGTCCACCAATGACGGCACCACGTACCTGTGCTATCAAAATAACTGCCTGCTTCGTTTCCAGTCCCATAATAATATTGAACAAATCGAAAGTTACTATATTTTTCATTTTTCACAAAGCCAAATCTCGTAGGATATCCGGTATCATTCGCTTGTCCAATATCCATGAACGTAATGCCATTTGGATATTCCTCACCGCTGACTGATGCATCTTGAATGGCCTGATCGCCTGTTAGCTTAAATAAGCTTTCATTGGTGATTCCTTCTATCTGTCGGCTGAGCGCATTGTCATTCTCTACAAGTGTGTCGACCATCCGGTTAAATAAGTTGGCATGTGCTTTGTCAGAGGTTTCAAACGGTAAAGGTGATTTGATGTCCATTTCATTTCCCCTCCATTAATAAATATCATCAATCTCAAAAACAAATTCGATGTCGCCGTCTTTTTGTTTGTCTGTCATGGTGCGGATGGCGGTGAATTTGCCGGCTTCGTCGACAAGTGCTAGTTCGTTGATGACTTCTCCTGCAAGTTCTCCTTCGGCGATCGTGCAGGTGTAGCGGATTTTTGCTGGTTCCATGAAGGTAAACGAATCAATCTCTTTTTGGACGAGTTCTTTTTTCAGTTTTTGTTCAGTGCCGTCTAGTGAGATCGGTTTGCCATCCTTCGTCCCGCCGTTTCCAAATGCCATTTTGACGACTTTTGTGAGTTTTGTTCCCTCTGCTCTTGCCTTTGCCATTTGTTGACGTGCATATAATGTTGTTACGGTTAATTGATCAGCCATTGTGATCCTCCTTATAGCTCTATTTTTTGAGAAGTTGCTGCTAGCATTTTTGATCCGTCAAGCGGAACAGATCCATCGAGAATCCAGTAATGATCCTTGATCAGTAAGCTGCCGCCCTGTTCAGTTTGGACATGTACTGCCAATCGGAACGTCATCTTCTTTTTGGTTTGATGTGCCAGCTGGTTCTTTGTGCGTAAAGTCAGTGCCGCTTTTTGCCCTGTTTCATGTACAGCTCCAGTGATGACATAATTCATGCGATATGTGGTTTCTGACTTATGCTGAAGCGGCATTCTCATCTTCAACGAATGCCGAAAACGAGCAGGTACATCGGTTGAACCTCTTGTCCCGCTAAGATAAAACGTACCATTTAATACAAATTCACCATTCAGTAAAATCGGGATATGATCGAAAAAACCCACTCTGCTTCGCAGTGTGAGCCTCCCGTGATGATCATTTTTTTCATGTACATCGGTATGATGAAATGCAGTGAACGTATAAGCCAAATGAGCCGGCTTTAACGTTTCAAGTATTTCTACAATATATCTAGTGTTTTGCAGGTCATCTAGGTTCACACGTAAGGCGAAATGATAGCGATTGGTGGTGAGACGGATGATGGCACTTGGATTTTTGAGAAAGCGATTCACCGATTTCTCTAATGAAAGATACGTGATCGGTGGAATGTTTGACATCATATTGAGTAAGCGTGCCCTGCGAAGTTCAATGGAGTCACCTGATTCTCGCTGCACCTTCAGCATTCTTTCCCATCTATTCAATCCCCATGTCGCAGTTAAAGGGAAGAACTGATCCGTTAAATCGAAAATGGATTCATCCAATTGCTCAAACTCCGGTGCTTCTGTTTTGAGTAGATGATCTACTTCATAAATCTCTGTAAAATATGGCGGCAAGTAGTTTTTCATTTCATCCTGTTTGCTCAATAACCTTCACCTGCCTCAGACGCGGTATCTCAATGTCCTGTAACACTAAGTTTTTCGATTCCCCATTCAATAACACGTTTGCATAATCTGATACACTTTCTGAATGGTACAGAATGTCATTTAAGGCGGACATTCGAATGGTACTCTTTTCAAATGCGATTGATTTCAACAGCGCTTTGACCTTTTCTTCTATTTCTTTCTGCGCTCCTTCAAGGGTCCAGTCCATTTGAAGTTCGACGGCTACTTCTATGTCAATATCCAGCCATTTGGCGCTTTCGACGGTTGCTTTTGAACCAATAGGCGCTTGTCCTTCCCCTTCGCCTGATACTGGGTCGATATATTCCTGTACTCTTTTAACAAGCAGATCTGATGCAACATCTAGATTGCCGTCTGTGATGACAATTTTGACCGTCCCTTCTCCGTTCCAAAGCGGGAATACTTTCGCTCTGCCAACCCCTGTCACCTCCTCAGCCCATTTTTTATAATGCGCCTTGTTGGCACTGACAGCCTCTCGCCTAGCACGTATTAAGTAGCGATCATATAACGAAGCGTCATCTTCTTCCTCTTGTCCTGGTATCACCAGTTCTTTCATGGTAATCGATTCGAGTCCTGGAATTGTATCAAGTGATAGCAGCGGCTGATCTGTTAATTGACCATTGCCGATCTTGCCAGGTGTCTCGCATTCTAGCGTGCCATCGTTCGAATATTGGAAATAGACATCTTCAATAAAAAACCGTGAACCAGCTGGGATGTTGATATCCTCCGGCTGAATAGCTGCGGACCATACCGCTTTAGTCGCTGGTTTTCTTTCAATTCCTACTTCAGCAGCCCGCCGATCTAGAAACTCTCCTTGTGCTGTATCTGCAAAGACCAGCTCGAATACTTGATCAAGCCAAATATAGGACTGGGCTAATTCAGCGGCAGCAGGTGCCAAGACATTCCAAATGACGCTGTTTTCTCTTTTATCTATGTCATCTGGCAGTCTGTCTAGCATTCTTTCCATTAATGCTTCGTACGTTTGTTCCTCAAACATCGCTCTCCATCACCTCCTCTATTTCTAATGTGCCTTCATCTGTGACAATAGCTAGCTTGACATGAAACGAGTCATTTTGCTTTGTGACCTCTAATTCTTCAATATGATCAATCCGTTCGTCCACAATCAATGCTTCCTCTAGCAGCCTCGGAATCTCCATTTCTTTGTATTCATCCGTGGCTTCTGTATCCGTCAAGAGTTCCTGAATTTCAGTGCCAATGTCGTGGCTGTAGATAGGATATGCATACCGCTCTGTCCTGAGTGTCATATAAACGAATTGACGAATTGCTTCAATGCCTGAAATGGTTTCACCTGTCAGTCTGCCAGTTTCAACATCTATTCGATACGTCGTCGAGGTTTCCACCTCTTCCTCTTCTTCTATTTCCTCGATTTCTTCCTCTGGTGAAAGTGCCACATTCATCACCTCCCTTACAATTTGTCGATGATGTAGAAGGACTGCCCTCCTGCCATTGCCAGCACCATAATGCTGTCTCCCCTTTTCAGTTCATCATCCTCACCCTTATTTAGGCGCTTTGGCCAAATCAGTAATTCTTCCGGAATGACTAGCTTATGGTTTTCATTTAACCGGATGCTTACAGGAGAAACTGCCGTGACTTCTCCAACCACCAGATCAATTGGAGAGGCGGCATCTACAGCATTCACTGCTAATCGTTTAATCGCTTCACTTAATCTCACGCTTGATCACCCTTTGGGATGGAATTTTTCTCAACGACATCAATTGTCATGGTGTGTTTCACCCCACTGAATTCATGTTTGTCTTGATCGATCCAGTAGGTTTTTTTTACGTTGATTTCAGGGATTTTCAAATAGATTGGAAGACCGCTTTGCAGTTCAGGAATGCCTAGCGCTTGGATACTTTTGACTTCTTGTTTAACGCCTTTTTTCTCTGCCAGCCGTACTTTGGCTCTTTTTTGTAGCTGAGGCTGGTTGATTTGCCCTGTAACCGTCTCAACATGCTGTAAAATACCGTATTTACTCTGACCTGCTTTATCCTGTTCGACCACCACAATCTCTGATTTGCTGCCTTTTTTCTTATTCTTTCCCTGTTCATCTGCAGACGTGCGCAGTTTGACACGAGTGGCTGTCTCTTCAATCGAGGTGCTGTACTGATAACCAATGAGATTGACGCCTGATTCAATGACCCATACGTCCTCTGGATCTGGCCAAGCTCTCAGCCCCATCTTGCCTTTAGCAGAATAGATTTGATAGTTTCTACCAGTTTGACGCTTTGTTTCTTTTAACGCTTTCAGAATCATGTCATACAAACTCGTATCGTTTTTAAACACTAGTGATTTTATGACATGTCCTGTATTGGCGATGGAGGTCATTGGAATTTGAAAGTCAGCCCCTATCCGCCTCAAGATTTGATCTGCTCTTTGTTTTGAAAAAACATAGACATCTTGGTTTTTCACCAAATATTGAAGCATGTCGTATGCGGTAAAGGTCAGCTTCCCTTCAACAGGTGTCCGGGAAAACACAATGCCTCTGAACAGCTCTTTTCCTTTCCATTTAAAAAGAACCGTGTCCCCTTCTGAGACACGGTAATATGTTTGACTGCCTTGTTTAGTGATAATATTTGCCTGAATAGAGCGAGGGGCTTGATACCTTTGCCCCTGAAGTGTCACACTCTCTGTGACAAGCTCATACATGGTGCCGCTTCTGATGGCAAAAAGCTCGATCAATGCCAGCCCCCCTATTGTGGTATTTTTAACCTTTGTCCAGGGAAAATCCAATGCCCCGGCTGCTTAATATTGCGTTTGCTACGTTTAATCATCGCTAATTTATTGGCATTCCAAATACGCCGCCATTTTGTACTGTCGCCATAAAATCTGCCTGAAATAGCCCATAGCGTATCCCCTTTTTTGACGGTGTACATTTTTGGTGGTGTTTTTGAAGGCCTTTTCTTTTTCGTTTGTTTTGCTTTTTTCTTTCGTTTAATTTTCCTAGGCGATGCGGTTTTGTATTCCTTTAACTCGATCGTAAATTCACGATCGCCAATATCATATGACCCTTCTTTATGGGTGAAGCTTTCAATGCTACACGTCATATTAATTTTTGTCCCCGTTACAATGAGCCGCACCGACTTCTTTGAACGCATCATTCGTTCTATTTTCGCTATCGCATTCTCCGGTGATGGAATGCTTTTATATTCAGCAATTGGCGAATATTTCTTAGGAAATAATGAAGTGAATGATACTTGCTTAGCCGATGGGACATCAATAAAGGTCAGTTCTCCAAAAGAAGCAACCTTTACCGTTTCATTTTGTACGTTATTTGTGATTTCAAGTTCGGATGGAAGGACAGGGAATCGCAACTTGTCCTTTCCTTGGGAAATCCACAATTGATACACTGATTTACCCATCGATCACGACCCCCTTCGTTCCTGTATGAAGCTCTACTTCCAGTTCATCTACGAGCATTTGTCTAATTTTTTCGACAAGCGATTGCTGATCTTGTCCATTATGGAAATGCTGATCCCCATTGAATTGAATGGTAATTTGCTTATTGCCTGACGCTGTTGTACCACTAGAAGACTGAGCTGAGGTGACTTGCTGCATTTGTGATTCTGGTAAAGGTGCAGACGCATTTGCTGGGTCATATACTTGCATCCCAAGTGCTTTGGCTGCCTGCGTTAATAAATATCTCCCTCGAATCCCTCTTTCTTCAGGAATAATCCATTCGCGTTTGTTTCCTTCTCCGACTCTAGCAACCTGCTCCTGAGTAATCAGTCCACCATTTGCGTAGCCTTTATAAGGCCCGCCTCTTCTCATACTTCGTAATCCCGGTGTATTGAAGACTGTTCCATATCTGCCCTTAATGTAGTTAATGGCGGCTACGGCATTATGAATTGGGTTCCAAATGTCATTCATACCTTTGCCTTTATTGGAGTTAAACGTCGGTCCAATGGTTTGCATTAAGCCTTTAGAAGGCGTTCCCTTTTTAGCGTTGGAATCCCATAAGTTGATTGCTCTCGGATTTCCATTCGATTCATGCTGTGCAATGGTCATAAGACCTGGAAGCCAGTTCATCGATGTGCCAGTTGCCATGAGAGCTGCCATGAGCCATTGCTGAACACTAAGACCTGAAGCCCCCATACCACTGAAAGCTCCGATTAATGAACCAGCCTGATTTTCAGCAAACTTTTTCACATCCACTGAGTCCAGCCCTTTAACGACACCGATCGATGCAAATTTCCCAAGACTCATCATGACGCGTGAAGGGGAATGAATGTCTAATTCCTCTCTAAACGCCTGCTCTACTTTCTTCGCCATTTCTTTGGCAGCTTGTGTGACTTCACTTGCTTTTGAACGCATGCCGTTGTTAAAGGCATCCATCATTCCTGAGCCCCAGCCTGGTGATTCTTGTTTTGCTTGTAGGAATGGTTGTTTGATGTGCTGATCTACGTATTGGCTAGTACCAACTGATGTGGCATTTTGACCTGTGGCAAAACCATTAACTGTTCCAGAACCCCAAGTTGGTGATGCTGTCATCACTTGTTGGTATGGTGCTTTTACACGACTTTGCAAAAAGCTGTCTGTTCCTGTGGGTGTCACCTGCTGACCATTCGCAAAAGCAGCAACTGTTTGCTGACCATACTTACCTGAGTCTGAGGTCAATTGAGCAAAAGGCTGCTGAATATTCTTTTGCTTCCATTGATCAAGTGTAATCACTTTTTGATTTAATCCTTGTTCAAAATCCTTATTAAATTGCTCGCCTATGCTGGAGGCTTGAATGTTCCCAGTCATCGAGACAGATCCGTCTATTGAACCGACAGAAGATGATGAAGCTACTGCTGGAGGAGCTGGAGAGCTTGATACTTGATTTCCAGCTGCTCCGCTTGGCATAACAGACATTCCAAGATGAGAAGCAGCCTGAGCAAGCAGCATCTTCCCGCGTCCTCGGTTATTTTGAGTTGGAATAACAAATTCGTTACCTGCTTCTCCGACCCATGATAAGGTTGGCTGGGTGATATAGCCGCCTGTGGCATTGTTATCGGGTTTTTTCTTCCCAACAATCCAATTTATGACTACATCTACAATACCGCCTGCTTTGTCAAAAATCTTTTTAACCCAACCAAATGCTGCAGAAAACCCATCACTAATAGCTTCTGCTACTTTTACAATCGGCTTTTGAATGTTGTCCTCAAACCATTTGGATAATCCATCCCATATATCTGTCACGACTTTATACGCTTCTTCAAACTTTTTCCCGATGCTATCTTTAATGGTTCCTACGGTATCTACAAGTGGGTTCCATACATTTTCCATAAACCATGACGATACAGCTCCAAAGATTGATTGTATCGTTTTCCATGCATTTGATAATGCTGTCCAAATCCCTGTAGCGACTGTAACGACTGTGCTGCTTAGCGGTGTCCAAACGTTTTCAATAAACCAACCTGCAACTGCACTAAATGTCTCTTGAATCCATGTCCAGGCATTCACTAAACTTGACCAGATGGTCGTTGCTACCGTAACGACTGTGTCGCTGAGAGGTGTCCAAACGTTTTCGATAAACCAGCCTGCTACGGCACTAAATGTTTCTTGAATCCATGTCCAGGCATTGACTAGACTTGTCCATATGGTCGTTGCTACTGTGACGACTGTATCGCTTAGCGGTGTCCATACATTTTCAATAAACCAGCCTGCAACTGCACTGAAGGTTTCTTGTATCCATGTCCATGCATTGACTAAACTTGACCAAATGGATGACGCTACTGTGACAACCGTATTGCTTAATGGTGTCCATACATTTTCTGTGAACCAAGCCGCAACTGTTGACCAAACTTCGACAATTTGATTTTTGATTTCAATGGCTTTTTGGCCAATCTTTTCAAATCCGCCGCCATCAAACCATTTTCCAATTGTTTCACCGATAGATTCTCCACCCATACTTCCAGCGATGCCGCCTACTAGACCGCCGATGGCTGTACCTACCCCTGGAACTACGCTTCCAATAGCTGCACCTGCTGCAGCACCTGCCATCCCGCCAGCGATTCCGCCTCCAGTCGTACCAATCTTTTCACCAGCATTCTCTTTGTTCATACCGATTAGATTTGTTGCACTAAGTACACTTCCTAGAATAGGTACTTTCTTTAATAACTTGCCGCTCCCTTTACCTATACTCTTCATCGCATTCCCTAATCCACTTAACCCCTTGCTACCTTTCACTAAACCCGTAAGTCCGCCAACTGAAGCTGCGATACCCGCACCTTTCTTTAGTCCACTAGGAATTTTTCCAAATAATTTACCTGCATTTGTTTTCAGTTTCCCTAATCTACTTGGAGGTCTTCTATTCATTTCGGTTCTTGTTGTGGCATTTGGGTTTGTGGATTGTCTTGGTGATTGACCATTTCTATTTTTAGTTTTAGTAGATCCTCCCCTGCTTAAACCTCTTGCACAACAGGGGCAACAACTATTGCGAAACAAGCCTTTTCCACCTCGCGGCTGAGGTTTCGTTTTGGGAGCTGGATTTGATGGTGTTGATGTTGATGTTGGTGTTGGTGCTGTTGTTGGTGCTGTTGTTGGTGCTGTTGTTGGTGCTGTTGTTGGTGCTGTTGTTGGTGCTGTTGTTGGTGCTGGAGTGGCACTTTCACTTGATTGATCACTTGCACCAAAGAGACGATCTAATCCAGTCTTCACCAATTGATCTAGTTTTTCTTCAGGATTAAATTTAATCTTCTCTTTAATTCTTCCGATCACATCTTGTTTGTAATCTTCCATTTTATTTTCAACCCAAGGAAGTGCTTTTTCATCCCAAAACTTTCTAGGACTCAATTTTTCCTTCACTTTGTCTGCAACGTCACCTGCATATTTTTGAATTTCATTTAATCCTTTATTGGCAAGGTTTTGAAGCCAACTCTGTTTAGATTCATCTGTTTTCACTGATGGACTAACAGCCTCAGGCTCCTTTTTTATGTTTTGTTCTTTCACAATCGACTCAGCCTGATCTCGTTTTTTCAACTTACTTTTTGCATTGTCTTGAACAGACACTCTGATTTCGTGTTTAGACATCGTCAAGCTTTTGAGTGTCTTTTTGATTCGTTGAATTGCAGCGGTGGCTTGGTCAACCATGTTTAATCTCATATAATACGTTCTGTTCATGAGCTGAAGGATAGATTTTTTGATCGATGACATTTTACCTGACAATTG
Source organism: Bacillus sp. NMCC4 (assembly GCF_002998555.1). Lineage (NCBI taxonomy): Bacteria > Bacillati > Bacillota > Bacilli > Caryophanales > Bacillaceae > Bacillus > Bacillus sp. NMCC4. The sequence goes on from NZ_PVRA01000001.1 coordinate 25,694, forward strand.
ATCGTTTAGTTTAAACGTCAGCAGAATGGGGCTTGTTCCCGCTTGTTTTAAACGGTTTATGCTGGATTTAATGACATCTAGTCCTTTCGCTTGAATGGATATGACCAGATGATTTGGGAGCATATTTAACTGATTGTTTAATGCTTTTAAATCACGATAGATTCCCTGATCCAGTCTCATGGAAAATACTGAAATTTTCCGAAGCGATAAACTGAAGTTTCTTAACTTCTTTTCATCTATTTCCAGGTTTATTTTCACTGGTTTTCTAAATGGTTTTAGCTGCTTCTCAAACGTTTGAAATCGTTTTTGAATGCGCATAAGCTTCTTCGATACTTTGTCTTCTAATTCAAATCGTGCAGTGAGTTTCGCCAATTATTTCCCTCCTTTCTTTGCTTCTTTTTCTAGCATGTCTAGTTTGTAGCTGATGAGTCCGAATAGGAATGCTTTGAACGGTCTTGGTGATTCGTATAAATCTAGGAGTTCAGATGGGGAGTAGTGAAGCTCGTGCATGGCGTAATATAAAAACACCGCTTCTTTATCCCCATCTTTTATTAGTTTTTTGCTGCTTCTTCTAAATCTTCAATTTCGTCTTCGAATCCATTGATTTCGATGGCTTTGTTTAACCAGTTCGCATATTCACCGCCAACTGACAGGACGCGTTTTGCTACTTCAACTGGATCTTGTGTGCTGTAGGCTTCCCTTAATTCCTTTGAGCGGAAATCTGGATAAATGGTCGATTCAATCGCAATTCGTGCGTAGAAGCGCTGACTGTCTAAGTCCTTTACGCGGCCTCTGCCTTTGACATTTTTGAAGGTCGTATTTTCTTTTTCCAGTTCATCAATGCGTTCAGTTGTAATGGCTTTAAAGACAAAAGGAATGACATTCCCTTTTTTATCAACAAAACGCTTAGAAATCGGTACTTTGACCTCTTCCGCTTCTACTGTTTGTCCTGGCATAAAAAATGAAAGATCAAATGTTTGTTTTTCGCTCATGTTTAAAAACTCCCTTTGTTATGTTTTTTTGAATGCAAAAAAGCACATCCATTTTTGAATGTGCTTTCCAATTTTTTCATGTATAATTTAGGTTGTACAATTGAACGGCTTGCTCAAGGGTGTCTGGCTCATCCCCGATAGGAAGGGGGTGATGCTCATGTCAACATTTCAAGCGCTTATGTTAATGCTTGCATTCGGGTCATTTATCGTTGCCCTGTTGACGTATATAGACAAAAAATAGACTCCCCTTGAGCTTTGGACGGTTGAAGGGAAAGTCTATCCTTAAAACTATCTAATTGATTAGCCAGCCCCTTGAGGGCCTCATTGTACATTGCCGGGATGTTGACGCATCCTAGCTTCTTTTTATTTTATGCAAAGTACTTTGCATGTAAACATATTTCTAAGAAACTTTTTGGGGTTACACAGTAACTCTTTTGTAGCTACTCTGTAACTATGAAAAATTATACCATATCGTTGAATAAAATAAAAATAACATATATTTTCGTCATTCGTAATGCCTTTTTCAATTGTAATTAGAAAGAATTCTTCAGCTTTTCAGGAAGATCAAAGTCCTCGAACGTAAACGGAACTTCTTCTTCAAGCGCCTCTGAATCAACATCCAGTCCAGCGATTTTAGCTGAATCAAAGTTGACATCAAATAATGTCACACGCTCAGTGCCTCGGCCTGATGACTTATCGTCAATTACAGCCTGAAGAGTGAAATATGGGTCTTCCCCTTTTTTCACATAGTTGAGCATTAATTGAACGAAACGTGACGTGACTTTATAGAATGTTGCCGTTCCTGTTCCGTTTGCCCCTGTTGTTTTATGACCAGTCATTCGGCGGCCCATCACATTGACTTCTGATTTGTTTTTCTCCACGTTTGCTTCAAACGTTTTGATAAAGGCAAGCTCCTCACCTTCTAAGAAAAGACGACCTTCTTTACCTGAAATTGTATTTTGCGCTTTAAAAGCCATCTTACTTCACCTCCACATTGAAATAGAATTTTTCTGCTGCATCTACTGGTTGAACCGCTAGATCGATGATAAATCCATCACGATCTTCATTGAGACCGATCACGATATCTGTTTCTGAGTTAAAGCCTGTAATGCCGCTGCCATCTTGAAGCTGTGTGAGATACTGAGTAATCAGTGTTTTCACAAGCTGCACCCCATCATCTGATGCTGGAATGTCATTGCCATTGGCTTTGCGTAATTTAATCAGATTTTTTAATTCGAACGTCAAATCATTGTTGATCGCATCAAGCACACGAATGATTTTGTTTTTCGCCATTTGCTGGTTCTTTTCAGCTGTAAAGCTTGTCAAGGAGTTAATATCTTTTTCAACACTCACGGTACGATCTCTCGCATCAAAGGTGAACAGGAACTCCCCTTGTGATAATCGGTATTCTACTTGATCATTATCAAGGCGTTCTAATGTATCCACTGCTCCTTCGTATTCTACAAAGGTCAGTGACTGATTGAAGTTTGCACCTGCACTTGCACCTGCGACCCATGCTGTTGCTTGAGCAGGCGTTAGTTCTGTTCCATCTTCCAGCACAACACCGCTTGTCACATTGATGATGCCTTCTTGGTCAGCTGCATAGTTGGCCACAACTCCTTGCACCTTACGTCCTTGCTTATCACGTAAACGCTCGATAAATGAAGCGAAGGTCGCTTTTAATTGCTCACTATTATCGATCGGGAGAGCAATAACATCAAAGTATTCTGTTTCTGCTGCTTCTAGGAAAGCTGTATAATCTGCGACACTTGCCACACCATTTTTCCCGCCGCTTAGTGCCACACCAGCCGTGATGACGGCTTCACCTTCACCAGAAAATTGAACATATTTGTTTTTCACAAGATCTTTGACATCCGTGACAACCTGCTTATCCACAATATCTGTTCCAAGATAAGTGATGACGTCACGCTTTGTGCTATCAAGTACATTTTCTGCCACTTGTACAGTGATCTCATTTCCTTTTAGACCGCCATAATTGGCTGTGACCACAAAGTTTTCTGCGATTTCAGCTTTGGCCGTCTCCCCTTCATTTAGGCGGTAAAGCAAGACCGTTTGTGCTTTTTTCTTTGCTTCACGGAAAAGAAGAAGTGACTTGTCATCAATGTTGAGTCCAACCTTTTTATTTAAGTCTTCCATATTGGAAACGGAAATAAAGGTTTTTGGTTCTCCCCAGCTCATCACAAGAGGAAGTGCCACCGTACCTCGATCGCCTAAAGTAATTCGCTGCTCTGCTGTTGTTTTAAAATTAAAGTAAATGCCAGGACGCTTTTTCTCTGTACCTGGTGTAAATGTGCCTCCGTTCATCCTTTAAACCTCCTTGGACAAAAAAGCATCAATGTGCTTTTTCGCTTCTGTTTTTGTAATTGGTTGATGTTTGATATAAAAAAGAGCACCTTCAAGGATTTCTGGTTTAACCCCAAAAAGATCCTTACTGTGCTCCTTTAAGGCTTCAAATGAAAAGCCAAATTCTTTTTCTTCGCCAGCTGTTTGAGCGGGCTCTGCTTTTTTAGTCTTGCTCACGTTTGATCACTCCATCTGAAAAGTTGATATCTTCAAGGCTTGCTTGTTTGTCTCGGTTGTACCAATAACTGCTATCCCACGTCAGGACAATCGCTGCTACGCCTTGATCTATCATTCTGGTTTCCACTCTTTTTATGCGGACATAATCATCAAGCACCTCTCCATCTTCACTCATCATCTGAATCATTTGACGATCAGCAAGCAATGCATCAACAATTGTTTCTGCCGCGTCATGCGCTTTTCCTGTATCCATATGAAACACTTTTACTTGCAGCGAATAAGATTTCATAAACGTAGATACCGTATCTGGACCGCTGATGACTGTTACGGGCGGCACATAAACGGATGGCACTTGAAAACGCTCTGGCAAAAGTCGATCATACATTGTCACAGGAAAGTGTGTGTAAATATAATGCATGATTGCCCCGACTTCTTGATTCATTTCATCACCTCCCAAAATGTCGATCGAACCAGCTTTGAAGCTTTCGATCCAGCGACTGTTCAAACATTTGCTCATAGAGCATGACAGCATGATCCCAGTAGCCATTTCCATCTATCCATTGAGAGGCAAGCATCATTCCTGTCTTTGCATTCGGATCATATTCAAAGCGGCTGCCAGCCCATCTGCCAGGCACCCATCTTCGCTCTCCACTTGAAGAAGTAGCATGTCCGTCATTAACATAGGAGGCATATTCAAGCTGCGTTCCCACTTCAAGCGTGAGACCACCTTTTGACATAAGAAAATGATTCTCCTTGTCTCCTTGCGTAAAGGAGCTTAGAAGCCGGCCTGTATCGACAGCATTCTCCTTGATTAGCTCATCCTGAATGATGTCCAAAAGCTCTAGGCCCATGTCTTGCAACAAATCTTGATATTCTGCTTTTAAGCCGCCGGCACACGCTGTTTCCAGCTGTGAAAGCAGCCGGTCAAGTCCATCAATTTTCATAGATTTTCCTTCCTGACTGCCATCACTTCAATGTGATGATTTTTCACTATTTTGGGCTGCTGCAACTTAAGTGAGACGCCGTTCCACACCATTTTGTCATGCAGGCGAATATCACTTGCTAAAGGGAAATGGACAAGATAGGACTGATAAATAACTGTATTCGGCTCTTCTTGCACAAGGGACTGATTCTTTTCTATGACATAACAAGCCAGATCTGTCAGGCTAGGAGCATCGGGATAGGAAAGAGTCATTTGTAAGTCATCAGCTGGAACCCCGAATTTTCCTCGGGAAGCCTCCTGATGTTCAAGGTGAAAAAGATCACAGCGGTCTGTTAATAAAGAGTGATAACTCATAATGATCTCACCTTTAATTTGGTACTGCCGCCAGTTAATGATGGTTCAATGTAATCGACAAGCAGGGCATATACATAAGGTTTGCCTTTCACTTGATCAGCTGCCTTCGCATATGAATAATCACCCATTTTTTCTGACGTAAAGCCTTTCATCATAGATTCGTCATCATTCAGCATGGCAAAATATTGGGCCATTTTTAATAATGCGATTCTTGCTTTTTCAGGAAGGGGCTGATATTTTTCGCTTGAGAAATCATGACCTACGATCTGAAATACCGCAGCTTCGGCTTCGATAATATCTGCTGTCAGTCTTTCTACAGATCGATTTTTCACACGCTCAAATACAGAATAGGCTTGCAGTTCTTCAGGAGAAATAATCATGGCCTGCCGTCACCTACTCTTTCACTTTCATCACTTTTGCTACAGCATCCTCTTCCTCAAATTTGCTGTCTAGCTTCGCTGTCAGGACAATAATAAATTTACGGCTGCGAATATCTTTTTCTACTTCAATTCGAATATTACGAGAAAAACCTACGATAATATTTTTAGGGTGTGTCAGCAAAATATCTGATACGTCTGTTCCCGCTTCGTCATATGGCTGCATATTGGCAAGACCTTTGACCGGCACACCGAATGCAGAAGAAAGTCCGCCTTGAATGACCGCATCTCCGAGATTTGTCTGACGGTTTGCTACTTGATCCTTCCACTCAACCTCTAAACTTGGGGATGTGTAGAAACGGAAATCCTGAGGTACACGTAAATATTTTGACGGCATCGCTTTATAGGCTTGTTTAAACATTTGGCGGCTAATTTCCGCTCCATTTGCATCAACAATATGAGATACTGCTTGTTTTCTCACGCCATCCATTTGGGCTAAAAATGGATCTGATGAAGTCGTATCCCCATTGACGATGAGCTCTTCAATATCGACCGCCGCTCGTTCAGCCAGCATTTGCATAATTGTCTGCTGGATTCCGTCTTTTTCAATATTGTTTTCAATGCTGTCGTAGGTCATGTGAATCTCTGCAATGACCTCTTTCGCATTTAGCTGGACAGTGCTTGTCGCTGGGACAACACGGTCTTTTGCATCAAGCGCTTGGCCTTCTTCTGCTGGGCGCAAAATACGCTGGCCAAAGCCAATTTTTTCGATTTTTTGTGAATCACTTTCCATCGGAATGATGCGTGCATCATTTAAAACGGTTGGTGTGTTTTGCATCATTCTAATGAATGTGTTGGATTGGGTTGCGTTCATGAGACCGCCGGTTTTTAAGCTGGCAAGTGTCATTTCAGCCTTGCGAATCAACTCTTGATTTCTCACACTGTTTCCTCCTTATTTAGGCTTATAGTAAGCCATCCCATATGGGTGTTGTCGTGTCGTTTTGTGTATCGTGGATTGTTTGTTTTGACATGCCCCGCGCCTTTTCAAGCATGTGAATCCGTTCTGAAATAGGCAAAAGCTGCTGCTCAAGCACTTCCTGCACCGCTGCTTTTTCTCTGCTGGCTGATTTCTCTAAGGAAGAGAGCTGCTGACGAATCGGTGCAACGACTTGCTCGAGCACTTTTTGGACAGGTTCTTCCCCGGTTTGATCTGTTTCTTGTTGTTCAGCCTGCTGTAAGACGTTTTCGATGGCCTTTTTTGCTTTTTCGAGCTCTCGTACTTGATCTGTCGTCAACGCAGCATCTTCCTTTTGTACGGCGGCTGGCCTTTCACCAATCGTTTGAAGTACATCCTCTGTCTTCAGGATGTCCTGCATGATTGGAATGAGCTGTTCTAAGGCAGCTCTTACATCCGCCTCATCACCATCACTTGACTGTAAGGTTTCCAGCAGATGGTCTAAAACGTTCCAAAATGGTTGTGACATGTTTGCACCTTCCTCTTTTAAAAAGAAATTTTTCAGCAAAGAAAAAAGCCCTCTCTCATTCGTGCCTTGAGATAGAAGCTGATCTTGTTCTTCTATGGCGACGATGTCCGCCGTTCCAGCCATTGAATAGCCTGTAATGTGGCCCTTCTGAATTTGATCCCAAATCTCTTGGGAAGCTTTTGTCACAAGCACCCAAGACCCTTTTCGAATCAGCTCCCCGCCTACCTCTACATCAGCCGGAGCAATATACGATTCAACCACTTCGCCAACACCATCCTGAAAATCATGCTGCTTGTCAATATGACGGGCATCCTTCATAAAGCCGTGTGCCGCTCTTTCAATTTCCTTGGCTGTCATAAAGTCTTGATGTGCATCAGGCGTATTCGGTTCATACACGACACCGTACACGAGGCGATGAGCATCTTCTGCCTTTGTTAGGACACTGACCTCCTTTTGAAAGTCAGGCCGCTTTTTCTTTGCTTTCATCAAAAAGAATTTCTTCTGGTTTGCTGCTCTGTCCACGTAGGAAACATGCGTAATTTTAGCGTTTTTTAGTTCTCTTGGCATATGTTCACCCCCTTTCAAAAAAGTGCACGCGCTTCTGTTTATTTCGTCAGCTGGTCCGGCTCTGGTTGAGGCTTTTCTTCAGCTGATTTCATGCGGCTTTCTAAAGGTCGGTGATATAGTTCCTCAGGCCATTCTTCTAGCGTTTTTCCAAGAATTCTTCCTGCTAGATCGCGCAAATCGTTAGGTGACACTGCCCCCGCTTGAATAAATGGCGTCAGTACCTTGGCAATCTCTAATGGGTCTCTAAAATCAGGGCCATTTAATAGAAAACGGACATGCCAAATATCAAGATCCGGCAGGAAAAGAGTATTGAGTTTTCCTGTGATGAGATGCCGTTCCGGCTGAAATACCTGCTCTTCTGTTGTTTTACGCGCTGTATCTGCTGTCGCTTTGTTATAGTCTTGAGACTCACCTGTGTAAATTGGCGGAAGGCGAAACGCAGAGCGGATTTTGTTTCTTGTTTTTTCATCGTATTCTAAAAAAAGCGCATCTTCTTGCAGGATCTCGGCTAGGGATTTAAAGTTCACTTTGACATTTGAGACATCTTCTTCTCCCGTTAACCCTTTTTCTGTCGGTAGACCTTCAACTTCAAGCAATAGAAACTTATGTGCATGATCAGATCCTTCAATATCGTCCATATAATCTTGAAGCTGCTGATAAGAGGATTCTGACAGCATGCCATTTTCGACAATAATGGCACCTGGTACATGCCGCCCTTGTTTAAAATAAAGGTAGTTCAGCTCCTCTGCCTTGCGTGCTCCGTACATATTGACGATGTTGCCAATCCAGCGGGGAATCCCATACGTTCCACTGCCAATTTTAAAATGAATCACTTCTGTTGCGCGAAGCGGCTCTGGTGTGGTGTCATCGTATTTGCCTGTTTCACAGTGCAAAATGCGCGGATCACCATACTCCTTGAAGAAGACTTTCTTTTCGTTGATCACCTGTACATATTTACGGAATCGTTTCTTTCGATTCATTGTCTTCATTTCGCCATTTTCGGTGTACCTGAATTCGACGTCGACTGGCTCACTAAGCTTGCAAATGCGGATATGAAGCGCATCTAAATACTCGATTCCTGCCGGCTTTCGTTGTCCATCTCTCAGCACCTCTAAAAAACCATTGCCCGTTTTCTCTCGGTCTTCGAGGACATAGCCAAGAATCACATCAGCGGACTCATCATAGTTCATGTACTTCGTAAACTCTTCAAGTCTTGTCCATTCCTTCTCTGCGGCTTTCTTTTTTGCCGGTTTTACACCTTCTGCATTAAAGTCAAAGGCGTATTCCACCCCAAACCCAAAGCCTAAAATATTGGTTTTGTACGCATCAATACATTGCTGAAGAATGGTTGAATATTCTGCCATGCTTTTTAATTCATTGATGTTGTAAGGCGGGGGAACAATGTCATCTTTTTCGTAGGAAAATTCATCTGCATACATTTGTTTTGTATGATCAGACATGTTTGCCTTCATAATCGTTGCTTTCAATTGTTTCATTGTATGGACCTCCTCTCTCTGTTTGGGCGGACACGCTCCGAGGCGGTCTGTTTTAAATCCGTCACTTCATAATCATCCAGCGCATACCAAATGGCTGATAATGTGTGCGGATCGATTTGAAATTCATCTTCCTCTAAACGGCCATCCTTATCTGCCTTATAGGTCAGTGATTGAAGTTCATAGATTGTGTACGGACAAGCATCAGAGCAAATGATTTTCTTAAACCGTTTGATCTTTTTCGTATACTGCAAACGCGAGCCTTGGAACTTATGTGCTGCCACCATTTGAAATCCACGCTGCCGAAAATAGTGAATGGTTTTAGGCTCTGCTGCATCGGCTTTGATGAGTTCCTTTGATTCAATGAACTCTTTTAGATCAACGGCTGTTTCATCATCTGTTTTCCCGCGGTCGTAATATTCCCAGTAAATATATAAGTACTTTTTTTCATGATCGACGGCTAATCGAATGAGCGCATTGTACGATTCAACAAATCCAAAATCCATGCCTGCTCGTTTCAGCGGCCGTTCAATCTGGTGAATCGCTTCTAATACATCAGAATGATTTCTTACCTCAAATTGAGGAAAAACCTTTGTGCCATTGATCCCGAAATAGCCCTTCCTCGCAATTCGATAGAGGTCTGGGTCGTATTCTTTCAGCTCATCCAGCTGCTTCACATAGCTTTTAGGGAGAAATAGATTATCTTCCGCTGTGGAGTGATGGTAGTACGTATCCTTGATGACAACGGTGCGCTTTTTGTATAAGGTTTCGTCATCTAGGACAAATCGCTTCAGCTGTTCATCTCGAAAGAAATGTCTGTACGTCCAATTATCTTGACCAACAGGATTGGTCGATAACATCATATAAAGCGGTAAGGACGGATGCCTCAGCCTTCCAAGCAGCTCTTTAAAGCCTTCATAAGAAACCTCTGAACACTCTTCAATCCAAATGATCGAGATGTTGTTGATCGATTTCAATTTCTCAGGCTTGTCCAGTCCTTTGAATAAGATGCTGCTGCCATTTCGAAACGTCAAGGCAAGCGGCGAACTGCGGCACTTCACCACATGATCGATGCCAAGATCGCTGACGATCTCTTGTAATAGAGAAAATGTTGATTCACGGTGCGTATCATATACTTCTCGAATGACAAGTGCTGTCCGCTTTTCTTCCAGCAGCTTTAAGATGAGCTTTAACGCAATGTGATAGCTTTTGGAGGAGCCGTAGCCGCCTACTAAAAATTGAAACTTTTGCTTCCAATCGAATAGAAAGTGTTCAAAATGAGGATTGACTTCTTTTTCAACCAATGGCGTCATGAGTTATCCTCTTTCCGTTTGATCATGATGTGAAGATCTTCCTCTTTTTCTTCGCGCACTGCTTTTTTTGTTTTTTCGATGGTCAGTTCAATTTGCTTCAGCCTTAATCTTCGTTCATCCTTCGCATGTGCGAGCTCTTCAAACTGTTTAATGAGACGCCTGAGCTCTCCCATTGCACGGGATTGGGCATTTAAAAAGGTGGCATGCCGATCCCACGAAAATTGAAACGAATATTCTTCTGTGCTGATTTCTTGTTCTGGCTGAATGCCTTCTACTGTTTCTTCTAATGAAGAAGGCTTGTATGCCGCCTTTTTCAGCTCTTTGATCATGTCCTCTTGATCTGACACATACATGATGCGCTGCGCCCGAATAATGGCAGCATATTGAATTTGAATTTGATCCCAGATTAAATCAAGCGATGTACGCCCGCCCATTTTCTCCATGATTTCAATCGTTTCATCTGACAGAAACTGATTGAAGATCGAGTGTGCCTGCTTTGACGAATCTTTTTGCCTTTGCCATCCGTATCGTCTTTTCCATGATTTCACGGTATGGATCGAGACATTGTAATGATCAGCAATTTGCTGGTACGTCATCCCTTTCATATAATCTTGCTTGGCTCCTATCCGTTTATCTTTCATTTACATTCACCTGCCGCCTCCTTTTAATTCGAACGATTTCCTGTGAAGGAATCATTTGTGTAGGGTTAGCAAACATCCGTTTGGTCTTTCTAACTATAGGTGGCAACTGTAAGACAAGTGCTGCTCCATTTATTTTGTAAAAGAAAAAACGCCTATTCAGCTGCTTCGAATAGGCGTTCTTGTACTTTTTTGGACATCTTTGTCCGAGCTCTCTCCATATGTTTTTGGACAGTTCCTTTTTTCACATCCAGCATATTGGCAATCTCACTAAACGATAATCCTTGTGTTGTGTGCATGAAGAATACATCCTTTTCTCGATCCGTTAAAACGGACAAGGCTTCGTCAATTCGTTTCTTGTCCCGCTCACTGAATTCTCTTTCATTTTCTTGGATGAGTGTATATTCATATGATAAAGCCTCTAACACTTCTGGATTTGCTAGAATGGTGCGCTGATAGACTGAACGTCTGTCTAATCCTCTGCGTGCGCCTGGCTGTCTGCCGATTTGAAGCCATTCCACGACGTATTCGAGATCGCTGACCATACTGGCGATAATTTTTTTATCATGCTTCTCTTGATCTGAAAGCTGTTTGTCTTCTTTTTCTCTAAATGGTTCATATCTTTTTCTAGCATCCTTTAATGCCCGTTTGTATTCGATAAGTAAATCTTGCATATTGGCTCTCTCCCTTTTTTAAGAAAATAAAAAACGGACACCAATCAGTCCCCTTTTCATAGGGTCTTGATCAGTGTCCGCAGGCTTTCCGTCTTGGACGTATGATGTTGTGATTTGTTCAGTGATCTAGCTGATTTTAAAACCAATCTCGTGATCTACTCTTGCAAAATGACCTTTTGCCGTTTGTATAATGGTTTTTCCATGTTCAGGTACATCCATCTTATAAGCCGTTCCTACATTCCCATCTAACACGATGACTTGAATTTTTCCTGTTTCCATCTCACCGACAAATGTCTGGTTTTCTTGAATGAGTAATTGTTTTGGCTCGTTCATATGCTTGTCTCCTTATTTGGTGAGGATTTCGTGCCATCACCTATCGTATTTAAAATGATTTCAATTCTTGGACGCATACTATAAAACTGGGAAACTCTTAAATCGACAATCTGTAGAGGGACCTTATCCGCAATAGAATGAAGTGCTTCTTGAATATGTTGTAGTCTTGGCTGAAAGATGCTGACGTGCACCGGGCGTATCAAACCTTTTTCTGCGTATGTACGCTTGTTTTGACAGTCAGCTATGTCAAGCGGCATGTCGTCAAATAAGCGAATCTCGAGTGATAGTGCGCCTTTTATTTTATGCGGGCATTGTGCTTTTGCAGCTGCTCGTATTCTTTTTATCAATGTATCTTTTGTTAAAAACTCTGCCTCAATGATGAAATGGATGACCATGTTATGATCTCCCGTCATCCTTTTCCCACTGACGGATGTCTTGTTCGTTTTTACTCGCTTTGAGCAAGCATTTGAGGATTGTCATAATTTGCTTCCATCGTTTCACGTCGCCTTGATTCCTCCTTTTTTGCTTCAGCGAACTTTTCCGCCAAGAGGGTCATGTATGTTTGCTTGTCTTCTGCTGTGGAAAAAACAAACACCGGTTTCTGATGATGAAAGGTGATCCAGCCGCCAGCTTGGACTAAACAAAGCTGCGCTTCCTTTCTGGCATCAAACGTCATCTGATGTTTCATCTTCTTCAAACCCCTCCAGACTGTCCTCAATCTCTGTTTGATATCCATAACGTTTCATGTCATATGACCAGTAGCTTTTTGGATATCCAAAGTCATTCATCTGCGCTACCATTGGATGTTCAATATTCATTTTGTTCGTCTCCCCTTTTCTAAGAAATGCTCTTCCTTTAGAGAATTACTCATTTCGTGTAACTTTTGGTCAAAAAAAAGCTCTTGAACACCCCTATTCAGCAGATCTGCAATATGCTTTGCGATTTCTAAGCTAGGCTTCGTTCTGCCCATTTCTATATTTGCATAGCCGCTCGTATACTTATATCCTAACTTTTTCGCCATATAGGTTTGTGTTTTTCCTTGTAAAATGCGTTCTTCTCGTAAATGTTCAAGTTTCATCTTTCCACCTCTTACTCAATATGTGTAAGTTATATTCATTATGATAATATACACGAAACGAGTAAGTCAATCATTTTTTATTCTTTTTGTGTAATTATTTATCTTTTCCGTGTAATTCATGATAAAATTTACTCATAACATGAAAAAAGGTGTTTCCAATGGATAATTTGACTGGAAAGATTTTAACTGAATTAAGAGAGAAGCATGGATGGAGCAAGTCAACGGTTGCTAAAAAACTCGGATTAAAGGCGATGTCCACTTATGCAAATTGGGAATATGGCTTGAGAAAGCCTGACGGTGAGATGATTGTGAAAATCGCCGAGTTATATGGGGTCTCAACGGATTATCTTCTCACAGGTAAGGACAAAGGCGGAACTGATGCCGACCTTGCAAACGATCCTGATTTGCAAATTGCGTTTAAAGCTGCCTCCGATTTTTCCGAAGAAGCGCGAAGACAAACCATCGATTTTATTCACTACATTAGAGAAAAAGAGAAGCTAAAAGGCCGTCAGCCAAAACAGCGAGACGACGATTGATGATCTCTTTTCATAAAGCTTTACATTGCTGGGATAGCCCAGCTTTTTTTTATGCCTCTTTTTCCCCTAAAAAAGAGAAGGCATATGAATAATACATGACAATTTTCACCATAAATACTCTTTTTTCTACATAATTTTATTGACATATAATTCTATTATTATTAATATATGTATATACCAAAAAAAGGAGTGTTACCGATGAAAAAATTAATGAAAGCTTGTACATTGTCTTTAGCTGCTTTAGGTGCTCTTACGTTCTTCCAAACTGAAGGTGCTCATGCAGCTGCACAGCCAAAAGAACCAGTCATAGCAAAAGCTCCTATTATGAATAAAGTAATTACGTTGACCCGTACGCTTCCTGTAGGTTCTTCGATCGCCGTCTCTCTTCCAGCAAGCCAAATTACTGTGACGGGCGCAACTTATGCGATTCAATTAGATCAAACAGCTCCAAACTTCACTTGGATTCGTGCCGTACAACGCGGTTCAGTGACGGTTTCTTACTATAATTCACTTGGAGAACGTGTGATTAACTATATTACTGTTCGATAAGCCATATTGCTTTACATATGAAAAGGCGATGACTTCATGATCATCGCCTTTTTGTGTGTCTACATGTATATTCATAGACTTCATTTATCCAATGCTTGCCAACGACCATCTCTTATGTTAACTTTTAATAAAAATAAGTTAACATAATGAGAGGAGCTTATGATGGGAAAACAAATATCTTTGTCTTGGGAAGCGATGGCGGAGAAAGCGCTGAAAAATGAACGGATCACGCTGCAAGAAGGTCTAGACATTCTTGCAGCTGACGATAAAGAATTATTATCTATGATGCATGCAGCCTATCAAGTACGATTTCATTTTTTTCAAAACAAGGTGAAATTAAATATGATTTTTAACGCAAAAAGCGGTTATTGTCCTGAAAACTGTGGTTATTGTTCACAGTCGATCATTTCAAAAGCACCGGTTGAACGATATACAATGCTTGATCAAAAAACGATTGTGGCTGGCGCGCGTGAGGCGCTCAAGAGAAAAGCGGGGACTTATTGTATTGTCGCAAGCGGCAGAGCACCTTCTCACAGAGAGTTAGATGAGGTGACGGCAGCAGTAAAAGAGATCACTGAGACCATGCCTTTGAAGGTGTGTGCATGTCTTGGGTTATTAAATGAAGACAAAGCGAGGCGGCTGAAGGAAGCAGGGGTTCATCGGTATAATCACAATATCAATACACATCAAGATCATCATGCTCACATTACGACAACTCATACATATCATGATCGTTTGTCGACCCTTGAGGAGGTCAAACAGTCCGGCATGTCACCTTGCTCAGGGGTTATTATTGGGATGGGTGAAACCAACCAGCAAATTGTTGAAATGGCTTTTGCGCTCAGAGCCCTTGATGCGGATTCAATTCCAGTCAACTTTCTTCATGCAATCGAGGGAACACCGCTTGAGCATCAAGAACGAACACATCCGATCAAAGCATTGAAAGTGTTGGCGCTCATGAGGTTTGTCAATCCAACCAAGGAAATTCGAGTATCTGGAGGCAGAGAGTTCAATTTACGGACGCTTCAGCCGCTTGCCCTTTATGCGGCAAATTCCATTTTCGTAGGCGATTATTTAACAACAAAAGGCCAGCAAGTCCAAACGGATCATCACATCATTGAAGATTTAGGTTTTGACATAGAAGAATGTGCGTTATAAAAAAAGTCTGCCGGTGAATCGGCAGACTTTTGGCAATAAGATTAGAATCTTTTATGGAAATCGACAGTGCCGCTTCCTTCCTCACGGTCAAAGCTGCCAACAAATGTCCAGTTAATATAGCCGCCGTCACCATTGTTGACGAACGTACCATCTTCAAATACCCAAATACCAAACGTAATACCATCATATTCAACACTATCATAGTAGACAACATTGTTCAGTCCGCTAAAGTCATGATCTTGGCTTAAGTTTTGGACAACTACGTTATAGTTTTGACCTGCTTCATAGAAGGCACTGTACGCCGCATTTTTTACAAATCCATCACGATTTTGAGATGATTTTACTGCTTGTTCAATTTTATCGGCAATGGCTACTGGATCAATAGAGACACTTCCATCAACACCTGTTGTCGTCGCAGCTTCAGCCGTTTGACCAAAAGTCGTAAGAGATAGAGGGGCAGCAACCATTGACGTAGCAATCATAGAACTAACAACAAATTTGCTTGTTTTCCTCATTATTTCTAACTCCTCCTTTAATTGGTATGTTTATGTACTACCCCTTCCTCTGTCTCTTAAACACTAAATTATGAAAAAACTTTTTTTTCTACCAATTAAGAGGGTGATTTTACTGTTTAAAAGAGCTGAAACAACAAAAAAACTACTCTTTTATAAGAGTAGTTTCAGATTGTTGACAAAGGGCTAAAATGATCTTTATTTTAGCCCTTTGTCTTCTTTTCAGCTCAGCGTGTTTGAAAACCTTTGCAGTCTAGGAAGGACGAGCACCGGAGCGGAGCGAATTTGACATTCGTGAGCACCGGCGCGCAGACCTGACAACGAATGCGAAGGTTTGTCTACACGCTGAAACTACTCTTTTATAAGAGTCGTTTACAGCATTACATGAACAGGATAAATAAAATCACACCTAGGATAATTCGGTATATCGCAAAAGGCACCAGTTTGATTTTATTGATCAGTTTTAGGAAGAATCGAACAACAAAGAGAGCCACAACAAATGCACTCACAAAGCCGACGATAAAGAATGGCAGCATGTCTGTTGTTAAATATTCGGCATTTTTCACAAGTGTTAACAAGCTTGCGCCTGCCATAATCGGCATCGCCATGATAAATGTAAAATCAGCTGCAGCACGGTGATTCAAACCAAGAATAACCCCGCCTGCAATCGTCGAACCTGAGCGAGAGAAGCCTGGCCATAATGCCAAACATTGAAACAGTCCGATATAAAGCGCCTGTTTGTACGTCATGTTATCGACAGAGCTTGTTTCTGTTTTACGTTTATTGATCCAGTCAGCGACAAGCATCAGCACTGCGCCTAAAATCAAACCGACAGCGACTGTTCTCACGTCAAACAAGTATTTATCAATATAGTCTTCAAATAAGAATCCTAAAATGACGGCTGGGACGAGTCCTACTGCAATTTGAGCAATGGTCAGCTTATGCCCGCTGCGCTTTTGTTCTTCGGTGATATTTTTCTTTAAGCCTAACAAGTTCAAAATACGATCCTTGAACACAATCATGACAGCTAAAATAGAGCCTAACTGAATCACGACTTTAAATGTGTTTGCCGCCTCTGGCGTAATGATTTCCTTTGATTTTAACCATAGATCATCGACTATGATCATGTGACCTGTAGATGAGACAGGTGCATACTCTGTTAATCCTTCGACAATTCCTAAAACCAGTGCCACGAATAAATCCCATAGATTCATGATTTTCTTTCCTTTCAATTCTGATCTTTTGAACAGGCCAACCATCTATGTCCACATAAAGACAAGCTTTCTTCATCGAAAGCTCGTCTTTATGATACTATATTTTTTTCAAAAAAAGATTATGACATTAAACCTTTTCTTCTTTGTACAAATTGGATCGCATTTTGAACCAATCAAACAAGTGGGTCGTGATAACTTTCAGAACGGCGTACGTCGGAATAGCGACAATGATGCCGATCACGCTGAAAAGTTTACCGGCTGTTAAAAGAACAAAAATGATGGTAACCGGATGGATATGAAGGTTTTTCCCCATAACCTGCGGAGAAATGAATTTCCCTTCAATCAGCTGGACAACAGTCCAAACAATGATCAATTTTAACAGCATAATTGGTGACGTGACAAGGGCAATCACAATCGCTGGTGTAATGGCAATCGTTGGACCCAGATAAGGAACGACACTTGTACATGAGGCAATGAGGGCCAGCAGCAAGGCATAGTCTAAACCGATAATCATGTATCCAATTAAGAGAAGAATACCAATACAGAAACTGACAATGATCTGTCCTAGAATATATGAGCTCAGGCGATGATTCATTTCATGCAGCACGATATGTGTATGCTCTCTTAGATTATTCGGAATAAATTTCAGGAAATAATCAGGTAATTTTTTGCCGTCTTTTAATAGGTAAAATAGAATGAATGGGACTGTGACAATCGAGATGATGATTTCAGTCAGCGCACCCAAAAATGTCCCTACACCGGTGAAGGTGCTTTCCAAAAGACTTGTCGCTTGGCTTGACGCTTTACTGACTAATTCAGACACATTAAAGTTCATCGTATTTTGCACTTGATTAATGAAGTTGCTGCCTGTTAATTGTCTAATTTGATCTTCTACCGTATCAACATATTTCGGAAGGTTATGAAACAGACTCATCGTTTGTGCTTGTAAAAAAGGAATAATAGACACAATGGTCACTGTAATGATGCCAATAATGACAATATATAAAAGCAAAATTGAAAAGATCCGTTTGACTCTAAACCTCTCTAACAAGTTGACAATCGGATTTAATAAATAATACACGACCCCCGTTAAAATAATCGGTAAGGCGATGGTTTTGACGAGTACAATGAGCGGTGTGAAAATAAAAGATGTTTTCATGAAAACAAGGATATTCAATCCAATTAATAGCAGGACGAGTAAAAAGAGAACAAACTTGTTATCAAGAAAAAATTTTCTAAATCGACTGCTCCACATTTGCATAGAATTCATATCGTTCCTCCAAACTCGGACTATTTTATTAATAAATTGTACACTACCTGATCATGATATGGTGGTCATTGTTTCAGCTTTTTTTCCCATTTCGCAATGGACATCGCCCATATAATGAGAATCGGCTGTCCAATAAGCCTTATCCATAGCAAGGCCTGCTCTGTGCTTTTTTGACCTGGAATTGGAATTCCCTCTCGTGCAGCAAATAAGTTTGCAGGGAAAATGAGTACAAGATAGACAGCCATGATTTTTGCTGCTGCAATCCTGACATTTGGCAGAAGCAGCAAAACAGCCATCAGCCATTCAAAGCATGCAGTCGCATAGACTATCACATATGGAAATGGCCAGCCTGACATCATACGGGCAAAGCCGCTCGGCTCTATCACATGAAAAATACCGGCTGCTATGAATAAAAGCGCAAAGACGTATGTACTTCCTATATGCAGGGTGCGCTTCATGTTCGTTTCCTCCTCTCCCTTCTATCAGAGTATTACCCGAATGAAGGAAGAAACTACCCACTTTTCGTACATTTATATCCTTTATGTAAGACGCATCAGCCTATATAAAGGTTTCATCCGCTCTTCAATAAAAAGAATGTTCTTTCATACAAACGCTTTCAAAGGATGTATAATCAGAGAAAAGCAGAAGGAGGGAATGACATGATTCGATTTGCTGTCATCGGAACGAACTGGATTACAGATCGATTCTTACAGGCCGGTGAAGGAGCAGCTGATTTTACATGTACAGCCGTCTATTCACGGTCCGCTGAAAAAGGCCAGGCATTTGCCGAAAAATACGGTATTGATACAGTTTTTACGAACTTACATCAAATGGCGGAAAGTGATGCGTTTGATGCCGTGTATATTGCAAGTCCAAATGCCCTTCATAAGGAGCAGGCCATGTTGATGATGGAGCACCAAAAGCACGTTTTATGCGAAAAACCATTCGCCTCTCACCGAAAAGAAGTGGAAGAGATGATTGCTGCAGCGAAAAAACATCAAGTGTGTTTAATGGAAGCGATGAAAACGACATTTCTGCCAAACTTCCTGCAAATCAAACAGCATCTTGATCAGCTCGGGCCCATTCGGCAAGTGGTCGCTCATTACTGTAAATATTCCTCAAGATACGATGCTTACCGAAATGGCGAGATTCCAAATGCTTTTAAGCCTGAATTATCCAATGGTTCTTTAATGGATATCGGTGTGTATCTTGTCTACCCGGCGATCTATTTATTTGGTCTGCCGAATCAAATCACCGCGAGAGGCTATAAGCTTTCTTCTGGTGTGGATGGGAGCGGCTCTGTCCTTTTACAGTATGACAGGCATCAAGCACTCCTTTTCCATTCTAAAATTTCAACGTCTCATTTATCTGCGGAAATTCAAGGAGAGGACGCTACGATGGTGATTGATCAATTCCACCGTCCTTCGCGTATCACGATCCACGATCGTCAAGGACATCAAACCGATATCTCTATCAAAGATGATCAGCCAGCCATGTATTATGAAATCTGTCATTTTATTGAGTGTATTCAGCAAGGAATGGGTCAGTCTCCAGTCAATACATTTGCCTTATCTGTTCAAACCATGTCCGTCATGGACGAGGCGAGAAGACAAATGGGTGTGATGTATCCTGCCGACAGACAAAATGAATGGGGCATGAAATGATAAACAAAGGGCGAACATGATGTGCAAGTTCGCCCTTTGTTTTTTGTTTCGGATCCTTTGTTTATGTTGCCGCTAACACATCCGCAAATGCTTTCACATATGGAGGGAGATCCGGCGGACGTCTGCTCGAGACGAGGTGGCCATCTGTAACGACTGCTTCATCAAACCAGTCCGCTCCAGCATTTGTCATATCATCTTTAATACCAGGTGTACTTGTTACTTTTTTGCCTTGCAGGATTCCTGCTGAAATCAGCACCCAGCCAGCGTGGCAAATTTGCCCGATTGGTTTTGCCTTTGCATCAAATGAACGAACAATGTTTAACACTTCTGGATAACGGCGCAGTTTATCTGGTGCCCATCCACCAGGGACAAGCACAGCATCATATTCATCCGCTTGAATGGAATAAAAATCTGCATCAGATACAGCCGGCACACCGTATTTTCCGATGTACTCATGATTTGCTTTTTCTCCTACAAGATGCACAGTTGCCCCTTCTTCTCTTAAACGCAGAACCGGATACCATAGCTCTAAATCTTCAAAATCATCACTGACAAACGCAATGACCTTCTTATCTGATAAACGCATAACATCTCTCCTATTCTTTCGATTTCCTCTATTGTACGAGATGACCTCTTAAAAAGAAAAGCGGTTCCCCTTGAGGAGAACCACTTGATCTTATTCGCTGATCTTGAATCTTTTAATTAAATCACGTAATTCTTCCGCCATTTGGGAAAGAGTCGTAGATGAAGAACTAATCTCTTCCATAGAAGCAAGCTGTTCTTCAGCAGATGCGGCGATATCTTGGATGCTTGCTGAACTCTCTCGTGATACATCGGCAATTTCATTCACCGCTTTAGAAATTTGCTCAGATCCTTTTGAAAGCTCGCGTACTGTTGTATTCATTTCATTGATTCTTGTTGCGATTTCCGCTGTTTGCAGATTAATTTGTGAGAAGCTTTCTTTCGTTTGATCTGTAATGGAAAGACCATTCTTCACTTCTTCATTCACTGATTTGAACATATTTTGAGATGTTTCGATTTCAGATACGATTTCTTTCACAAGCTTTTCAATCTCTTTTGCTGAATCCGATGATTGAACTGCAAGTTTACGCACTTCTTCTGCGACAACAGAGAAGCCTCTGCCTGACTCACCTGCACGTGCTGCTTCAATGGCAGCATTGAGTGCAAGTAAATTCGTTTGATCCGCAATGCCGTTAATCACGCCTAGGATGTTTGTGATATCTTTTGATTTATGCTCCAGCCCGTTGATCACCCCTTCAGCTTCTTTCACTGAATGGTCGATCGTCTTCATTTGTCCAACGGTTTGCTCCACAAGCTGCCCGCCTGATTCCGCTACTGTTTTTGATTGAATAGATGACGCTGTGATGACATCAGACGTTTCTGCGACTTCGTTCAGTCCTTCGTTCATTTGTTTTAAATGAGACGCACTTTGTTCCACCATTTCGCTTTGATTTTCGTTGCCGTTTGAGAATGATTCAATAGATGATGTAATATGTTCGGTTGCTTTTGTTGTTTGACCTGCACTTGCCGTCAGTTCTTCAGATGAAGAAGCCACGTTTTCTACAGATGTTTGTACAGCTTGGATGACATCTCTTAATGACTCACTCATTTCATTAAAGCTTGTGCCTAGCTGTCCAATTTCATCTTTTGACCGGACATCAATTTTTTCTGTTAAATCTCCCTCACTGATCTTCCTTGAGGAAGAGACAAGTATAGAAAGTGGTTTTGTAATG
Organism: Bacillus sp. NMCC4; assembly: GCF_002998555.1. Classification (NCBI taxonomy): domain Bacteria; kingdom Bacillati; phylum Bacillota; class Bacilli; order Caryophanales; family Bacillaceae; genus Bacillus; species Bacillus sp. NMCC4. The sequence continues at coordinate 47,138 of NZ_PVRA01000001.1, forward strand.
GAACGGATTATCAAGAAGATCAGAATCCCGCCAATGATGAGCGCGCCTGCTAAAATGATAGCGGCCATGTTAAAGACTGGCTGTGCAGCTTCTTCTACTTCACTGACAAACATCGTCCCGACAATTTTCCAGCCAGTCGCCTTGTTTGTGGTGAACTCCATTTGCTTTTCTTTTCCTTCAAACATATAGCTCATAGCTCCGTTATCTTGTGAATACAGTTTTTCTAACCATTCACCACCAGATATTTTTGTTCCCGCTTTTTTCTTTGGATGCGCCACATATGTGCGATCTGGACTTCCAATAAAGGCATAGCCATGTTTCCCAATGTTAATGCTATTGGACTCTTTAACTAGATTCGCAATGTCTAGGTTCATCGCGATAACGCCTGATCCATCCTCTAGTTTTTTAGAGATGGTCACCACAAGCGTACCGGTTGAAGCCGTTGGATACGGTGCTGAAACAGACAGCTCCCCGTTTTTCGCCCAGCCGTCTTTATACCAATCCCGCTCCGTTGCGACATAGTCAGCAGGCATTTTTTTATTAGGATATCTTGAAAACACTTTGCCATCACTTGAAGCGACAAAAATGCCTTCTGTGTCATCATTCATACTCATGAACTGCTCAAAGCGCCCTTGAATATCTGTCGTGCCTTTTTGCTTAAGCTTTTTCTCCGTGATCCATTTGCTAAAGAAATCGGCTGCGTCTGTTTTCACTTTTACAACCTTCGTAATATTTTTATCTAGCTGCTCTACGTTCTCCTTGGCGCTTTGCATGATTTGATCATTTAAAGAGGTGCTCGCCGTATGATATGAAGAGAATGCCAATACAATGATTGGGCATAAGAGAATAAATAAGAAAGAGAATACGAGCTTTTTTGAAATAGATGGCTTCCTGAAATACTGTATTAATTTCATAAAAAAGAAAACTCCTTTTAGTAAGATAGTATATATATCGGAAGTACTACTAGGTTGTTTACTTTTTTAATTTATTAAAGTCTAAATAAGTCCAAAACACCCAAATTATATGCATCGAATGGAAAAACACCTGACGTCAAAACGTCAGGTGCTTCCTTATATCTCTTACATTTTAAATTGTTTAATGAGCTCTCTTAGCTCTTCTGCCATCTGAGATAACGTGGCAGAGGATGAGCTGATCTCTTCCATAGATGCCAGCTGTTCTTCTGCGGATGCTGCGATATCTTGGAAGCCTGCGGAACTTTCTCTTGAAAGCTCTTTGATTTGATTCACCGCATGTGAAATATCATTTGAGCCATGCGAGAGTTCTTTGGCGGTTCCGTTCATTTGTTTCATTTGTTCTGTCATTTCTGATGTTTTATCGGTGATTTTCTCAAAGCTGACTTTCGTTTCATCTGTAATGTTTAATCCAGCTTGTACTTCACCTGCTACTTGTTTAAACATTTTCTGTGACTTTTCAATTTCCTCCACAATCTCGTTCGTCAGGCTTTCAATTTCCTTTGAAGAGCTTCCTGATTGCTCTGCCAGCTTACGAACTTCTTCTGCAACAACAGAGAAACCTCTGCCTGCTTCTCCTGCCCGAGCGGCTTCTATCGCAGCATTTAAAGCAAGGAGATTGGTCTGGTCAGCAATGCCGTTAATGACACCCAGAATGTTAGTAATATCCTTTGATTTCTGCTCTAAGCCTTGAATAACAAGCTCTGCTTCTTTCACTGCCTGCTCGATGGTTTGCATTTGACCTGCTGTTTTTTGAACGAGTTCTCCACCAGCCTGAGCCGTTTTGCTCGAATCAATCGACGATTCCATCATATGTGAGGTCGTATCGACCATATGGGATAAGCTGCGATCCATTTCGTTCAACTGGACTGAGCTTTTTTCGATCATATCATTTTGGTGTTCAGTGCTGTTTGAGAACTGTTCAATAGATGATGTGATATGCTCAGTCGCTTGGGTGGTCTGTCCCGCACTGGCTGTTAACTCTTCAGAAGAAGCAGCCACATTTTCAATAGAATTCTGAACAGCTAGAATGACGTGTTTCAGCTTTGCTGACATCTCGTTAAAGCTCTGCGCAAGCTTCCCGATTTCATCGTGTGTACGAACTTCAATATGCTGGGTCAGATCACCCTGACTGATTTTCTCAGCCGATTCAGAGAGATCTATCAGTGGCTTTCGAATCGATTTAATAATAAAATAAATCGCGATTCCGCCTATGGCCATCGCAGCTGCCAGTATGATCATTGTTAAGTCGAGAACTGGCTGTGCAGCTTCTTTGACTTCGCCCGTATACATTGTTCCAGCAAGCTTCCAGCCTGTTGCTTCATTTGTGTCAAAAAACATTTGCTTCGGCTTTCCATTGTATTCATATTTGAAGCTGCCTTGTTTTTTATCATACAATTTCGATATGAAATCACCTGTCAATTTCGCCCCAGGCTTATCTGTTTTATGGGCAATATAATGCTGATCTGCAGTCGCGACAAACGCATAGCCTTCTTTGCCAATTTTGATGCTGTTTGTATCTTTCACGATCGTGTTCAAGCGCACATTGATCCCAATCACACCAGAACCATCTGCTAATTGTTCTGATATTGTGATGAGCAGGTCATCTGATGACTTGCCGACAAAAGGATCTGAAATGATGAGTTTCTCATCTCCCATCGATTGTTGAAACCACGATTCGTTTTTTGCGCTCGAGGCACTACCTTTGTGAATCTTGGAATATTCGGTTAGTTTACCATTTTGATCTGCAATGAATACTTCCACCACATCTTCATCTGTTTCCGATAATTGCTCTAATTTTACCTTGAGTAAATCCTTGTTTTTAGAAGCCAATTCACTCTTTTTCACCGATTTGGCTAAATAGGAAACGATATCAATTTTAGGCTGTACATCTTTATTAATGAGTTCGTTTAATTGCTGAACACCATTTGCAGCACTAGACATAATCTCATCATTGAGAGACTTTGAGGCCACTTCATAAGAAAATGCTGCCAATACGAGAATTGGCACTAGGAGAATCGCTAAGAATGCAGTAATTAATTTCTTCGACATTGTAAAGTGCTTAAAAAAGTTGATTTTTTTCATGACTCTACTCCTTTTGAATTATGATTTGGGGTCTTTCCCTTCTATTCTTAGGTAATACGAATTATTTTTCAAGACTTAATGTTCTTAAATTAATCAAAATGAGTAAATTAACCTATTTCTTTTGATTTATTTAATGAAAAAAGAGCCCTCTAGCTGAAGGGCTCTTTTCATTATGTCTATTCGACTTTAAATTTGCTGATCAAATCACGCAATTCTTCTGCCATTGATGAGAGCGTAGCAGAGGATGAGCTGATTTCTTCCATTGATGCCAGCTGTTCTTCCGCTGAAGCCGCTATGTCTTGAATGTTTGCGGAGCTTTCACGTGAGACGTCTGCAATCTCACGGACAGCCTCTGACACATGGGCAGAGCCATTTGAAAGCTGGATAACCGTTTGATTCATCGTTTGAAGCTGGTCAGAAATTTCTTTTGTCATTTCGAAAATATTATGGAAGCTGGCTCTTGTTTGTTCAGTGAAGCTTAAGCCTGATTGAACTTCTCGATTCACCGCAGTGAATACTTCCTGTGATACATCGATGTCTTGAACGATCTCTTTAATCAAATTCTCGATTTCTTTCGCCGAATTGGCTGATTGAACAGCCAGTTTTCTTACTTCTTCTGCTACAACAGAGAAGCCTCTGCCAGATTCCCCAGCTCTTGCTGCTTCGATTGCTGCATTTAGCGCAAGTAAATTCGTTTGGTCAGCGATTCCATTGATGACACCTAGAATTTGTGTAATGTCTTTTGATTTACTTTCAAGAGCGCTGATGACATTCTCTGCTTTTTTCACGGACTGATCAATGACATTCATTTGAGAAGCGGTTTTTTCCACAAGCTGTCCGCCTTCCCCTGCGATATCTGTTGATTTGATCGATGAAGCAGTAATGGATTCAGCCGACTCATTCATGTGCTGAAGGCCTCGGTTCATTTCTTCTAACTCGTCTGAGCTGGATTCGACTTTGTCATTTTGACTTTCATTTCCATTGGAGAATTGTTCAATGGCTAGTGTAATATGCTCTGTTGCTTTACTTGTTTGCCCTGCGCTGGCGGTCAGTTCTTCTGATGAAGAAGCGACATTTTCGACCGAGGTTTGGACGGCACCAATGAGGGTTCTTAATGAGTCAATCATTGTATTAAAGCCTTTCCCAACTTGGCCAATTTCATCATCTGATTGGATCTCAAGCTTATCGCGCAAATCACCTTCGCTGACTTTTTTCGAGAAGCGGGCAAGGTTGGATAATCTTTTAGATATAGAGCGAACGATAAAGAAGATGAGGGTACCTGCTACGATAAGTGTCACACTGAACACAATAATGGCTGTATTGAAAACGGGCTTTGCTGCATCTTCTACTTCTGATACGAGCATCGTTCCACCGATTTTCCAGCCAGTTAATTCATTGGTCACATACGCAACCTTTTTATCTATCCCTTTGAGTGTGTAGCTGCCGCTTCCTTCTTTGTTTTTAAAAATAATATTTGCCAGATTCTCATTGACCTGACTTCCTGGCTTATGGGTCGGATCTGCTAAAACTGTTTTATCTCTCTCCATGATGAAGGCATAGCCTTTTTGCCCAATTTTGATTTCTTTTAACTTTTGAAGCAGGGTGTCAATTTCCATATCAAGTCCAATAACACCTGAACCATCTTTCATTTTTTGAGTAATGGTGATGACCATTTTGCCTGTGGAGGCTGCTACATATGGTTTTGTGATGACTTGTTTGCCGTTTTCTGCATTGAGCGCTTCTTGATACCATGGACGCTCTCTTGGATCGTAGCCATCAGGCATCTTTTGAACAGGATATTGCATAAACAATCCCTTTTCGGAGCCTGCATAGATAGCAGAAACATCTTTTTCATTAATTTTTCCAAATTGCTGCAATTCTTTAATGGTCGCATTTCTATTTTTTTCTTGAAGATTAGACGCTTTGAGTGAGTCTGTAAACAGGGTCACAGCTTCTGCTTTGTTTCCTATATTCTCATTGATTAAGGTATCAAATGCATTGACTTGACTCATCGCACTGCCCATAATCTGTTTGTCTAGCTCTGTCTTTGATGTAAAAAATGCACTAATTGTCAGTGCAGTGGTTGGCAGGATAAGGACTACCAAAAAGGCAATAATTAATTTTTTTGAAATGGATGGTTTTTTTAACCATTGGATCATTTTCCCCATTTTCTCTTTCCCCCTTTACTTCTCTAAAGTTATTATCGGATGAAAGGTTTATTTTTACAGGCTGAAAACGATGTTTAAACATAAAAAAAATACCCAGACAATTCTGGGTATTTTTTAATCAATTTTAAATTGACTTGTGAGCTCTTTTAGTTCCTCTGCCATGTTAGCAAGTGTCACAGAAGAAGATGAGATTTCTTCCATAGATGCAAGCTGCTCTTCAGCAGAAGCCGCAATGTCCTGAATGTTTGCCGCACTTTCTCTAGAGACTTGGCGCATCTCCTGCATAGCTTGTGAGACAAGCTTTGAACCGCTCGATAGATCAATCGCTGTATCGTTTAATTGAGTCAGTTTTTTCGACATTCCTTCTGCCGCCTCATAAATGTTCTGGAAGCTTTCTTTTGCTTCTTCTGTCATACCGAGTCCTGCATGTACTTCTCGATTGACCGTTTTGAACATATCTTGAGATTTAGCAATTTCTAACACAATTTCTTGAATGAGCTTTTCAATTTCTTTCGCTGAATCTGCGGATTGGACAGCTAGTTTTCTTACTTCTTCTGCAACGACGGAGAAGCCGCGTCCTGATTCACCTGCTCTTGCTGCTTCGATGGCTGCATTTAGCGCAAGTAAATTCGTTTGATCTGCAATGCCGTTAATAACATTTAAAATGCTCGTAATATCTTTAGACTTGTATTCTAATTGTTTCATGACTTGTTCTGCTTCTTGTACAGATGTATCAATATGTTTCATTTGGCTCGCTGTGCTTTCAACAATTCGGCCGCCTTGACCAGCAGCCTCTGTCGATTGAAGTGAGACAGCAGCCACTTCTGATGACGTATGTGACATGTCTTGTAATCCTTCATTCATTGCCACAAGCTGATTCGTACTAGATTCGACTTTCTCGTTTTGTGCTTCATTTCCATTTGAAAATTGTTCAATCGACATCGTGATATGCTCGGTTGCTTGACTTGTTTGGCTGGCACTTGCCGTCAGCTCCTCGGAAGCGGAAGCCACATTGTCGACAGATTGCTGTACCGCTCGAATGACGTCACGGAGGGATTCACTCATTTTGCTAAAGCTTCTTGTCAGCTCTCCTATTTCATCCTTCGATTTGGTTTCAAGGGTTTCGGTTAAATCCCCTTCACTCACTTTGTTTGAGAAATCAACAAGCTTTCGAAGTCCAATTGTGATGGATCGAACGATAAAGAAGATCGCAACGCCGCCAAGGATAAATGAAGAAATTAAAAGAATAATGGCAGAATTCCAAACTGGCTGTGCTGCTTCTTCTGTTTCTGATACAAACATCGTTCCAGCAATTTTCCAACCTGTTAAATCATTTGTCACAAAAACAAGACGCTTTTGTTCTCCTTTATTCTCATAAGTTGACGTTCCTTCTTTTCCGCTGTAAAGGATAGATGAAATATTTTCAGTGACCTTAGATCCTGACTTTTCTTCTGGATGAGCCACAATTTGTTTATTTTTATTCGCAATAATTGGATATCCTTGTCGTCCAATTTTAATCTCTTTTATTTTATCGACAATGTCTTGCACATCAATGTCAATTCCGATCGCTCCCGACCCGTCCTTCAGACGCTGGGCAATCGTGACAACCATGCCGTTTGTTGTGGCAGAGATGTATGGATTAGTAACAACTGGCTTACCACTGTCATCCTGCATAGCTAGTTGATACCAATCACGCGTTGTTGGATCATAGCCTTTTGGCATGTCTACTTTAGGAAACTGAATGAAATCACGCTTTTTACTTGCTGCATAAAAGCCAACCACATCATCTTCATTGATTTTACTGTATATCTCGAAATGCTCATACAGTTCGTCCTGGTTGTTCTTCTTAAAGTCTGCAGCAGTAGATGTTTCAGTAAAGAGTTTTACTGCGTTTTCCTTATTCATAAGCTTTTGCTGAATCATGTCATTCAGTTCATTGACTCTTGTGTTTGCTCCGTACATGATTTCATGATCTAATTCTTCTTTGGCAATCTGATATGAAATCGTACTGAGTGTAATAATTGGCAAGACAAGAACGAGCGTGAATGAAATAATCAGTCTCTTAGAAATCGATGGTTTTTTCAACCATTTTATTGCATTTTTCATGTTTTTCCTCCTTTTAAACGATATGTTATATATCGGACATCTTCATATTATTTTCATGTTTTTCAAATAAAAAGGATGCCTTTTTGTTTATTTTCACAAATTGATTCCTTGCCCAAGCATCCTGCATACGCTAATACAAAAGGGGGCGCTTTTCATATGATTATTCTTTCAGGACAGCCAGTGACAAATGAGCAGCTGGCTTCATTTCAGCTAGAGGGACAAAAGCGGATCATTTTGATGCAGTTACAAGCCTCAAATGATACGTTCCGCTACAGGCAAGCATCTGATTTGTTATTTGAGGTCACATTGAGATCGAACATTATGAATGCTGCAAGAGATTTGCATAAAAGTGGTGCCTCATTTGCCATCTTCCAAAAATCTCGTGCAAATGATGCCTTTTGGCGTGTATCGGAAGCAGGAGCACTAGAGCTGCGCTATCAAGTGGAACCATCTAGAGGAATTAAAGACATTTTTGAAAATGGCTCACAATATGCATTTGAATGTGCCACAGCCATTGTGATCGTATTTTATATGGGGGTCTTGCAAACGGTAGGAGACGAGAAGTTTAACCGAAGGCTTCGCAGCTTAACCCTGTATGACTGGCATTATGATACATTGTCGATTTATACAGAACGCGGGAATGACTTTATCTATGGGGATTGCTTATATTTTGAAAATCCAGAGTTTAGCTATCAGCAGTCACAGTGGCGCGGGGAAAATGTGATTTACTTAGGAGAAGATCAATATTACGGACATGGACTTGGGATTTTAACAGCGGCAGAAATTATCGACAAATTGAATAAGAGAAGGCGGCCAGGTGCTGTTCAATCTGCTTATCTATTGCCGCAGACCACCCGGATGGATGTGATTTATCTCAGGCAAATGTTTGGCAGCTAAAAAAAGCCTCTTGTCTATTGGTTATGACAAGGGGCTTTTGTATGCCTTGCGTTTACGATAATCTTGCAGCGTGCCAAGCATCGTGTTCGCAAGGATCTCCATTTTTTCTAAGTCTTTTCTTGTGACCGGCGGATCGTGCCGGCTCCATTTTACGTAACGAACAAAATAGTAATGACGAATGGGCGTAAGGACGGCAGAAGAGTACGGAAATTCATCAAACCAAAATTCAATTTGTCCTTTTTTTCGGTATGAATGCTTTAAGATGTCCATCCTTTCACACCACCCAACATGAATTTATATGTGCGTCAGTTCATGCATGATCTCCTCAACGGTTAAAATCGAGTGAATACGGCTAACGCCCTGTCCTGCCCAAAGAGCCATTTGATCAGGGTTTCCTGCAGCCGCGGCTGCTTTTCGCATCGGTGTCGTCCATACATGCTGAACCGGATAAGGAAGAACCCTATCTTCATTCTGTCTTTCTTCCTCCATCCACTGATTCACAATACCTCTTGCTCTTTTTCCAGAAAAAAGCTTCGTGATCTTTGTTTCACTGCTTTCTGCCTGTAAAATCGCCTTTTTGTATACGTCTGCCGCAGCACTTTCCTGGCTGGCTAAAAATCGTGTGCCGATTTGAACCGCATCCGCTCCAAGCGCTAGAGCGGCTTTCACACCTGCTCGTTCTGTGATCCCGCCTGCGGCGATCAATGGCACATGACAGAGCGGCTTGACGTCAGAGATCAGACTAAAGAGTCCCACCAGGGCATCTCCTTTTGCAGGTAAAAAGGTACCTCGGTGCCCCCCTGCTTCACTTCCTTGCAGAACAATGGCATCCATCCCTTTTTCCTCTAAAAGCAGTGCTTCCTCTTTTGTTGTGGCGGTTCCAATTAAAAAGATCCCCTTTTGTTTTAAGCGATGAATCGTTTGTTCATTTGGACAAGCGAAGGTAAAGGAAACGACCGGTACGTCTTCTTCCTGAATAATGTTGATTTTCTGTTCAAAATCATCCCACAATTCCTCTTCGCTCGGCAGCCTATCAGCGGCTGGTCGTGCAGGCAGTCTCTTCTCCCAAAATGCCACATCCTCTTTTTTGACTTCAGGAATTGGCTCTGGTACAAATACATTGACCTGAAACAGGCGAGTTGTCAGCTGTTTGACCTGTCTGATCTGCTGCCTCAAATTGTCAGGCTGCACATATCCACTTGCCAAACTGCCAAGTCCCCCGCACTGTGAAACAGCGGCTGCCAGCTGCGATGTCACGGCTCCTCCTGCCATTGGCGCTTGAATAATTCCATATTTGATTTGCAGTAATTTCGTGATATCTCCCATTTATTTCCCCCATCTCTTATTCGTTTGAAGACACCTGTATATAAAAATGGCGATGTCTCGGCCCGTCAAACTCACAGAAATAGATTCCCTGCCATGTGCCAAGTACAAGATCACCATGATTGATGAGAACATGCTGCGTAGCACCCATATAGCTCGCTTTCATATGTGCGGCTGTATTTCCTTCCATATGGCGGTCCTTCGGATGTTCCCACGGAAAGACTTCGTCAAGCCGGCGGAGCATATCTCGTTTCACATCTGGGTCCGCATTTTCATTAATGGTCATCCCTGCTGTCGTATGAGGACAGTAGACAATGACGGTTCCGTTTTGAATACCTGTTTCCTTGACATATTGATGGATCTCGTTCGTCACGTCGATCATCTCATCGCGTCTGTCTGTTTGTACATTGATTTTTTTCATATGAGCGGCTCCTTTTTGTCATTTCTATAAAACCATACCCTTTTTATGTGAAATAAATCACTGCTTGTCGGCAGAAGGCATTCTCTCACCTAAAGTTTACCAACTAAAAAAACCTCGTCAAGTGTTACGAGGTTTTTAGAAAAAGTGAACCTTTTTGATTTCAATGGTCCGAATATGATGGTCTTCTGCATCTATGATGGTAAATTCACAGCCTTCTGCTTCAATCGTATCTCCAATCTCAAAATCAAATTTATGTGTCATCATCCAGCCAGCAATTGTATCAACATCATCATTCTCAATGGCTAAATCCAATAAATCATTTACTTCATCAATCAAGGCTTTCCCATCCATTACATAGTGGAAGTCACCTTTTTTGACGATATGAGGTGTTTCATCTTGATCATATTCATCCCGAATTTCGCCCACGATTTCTTCTAAAATGTCCTCTACTGTGACAAGTCCGGCTGTTCCTCCATATTCGTCTACGAGCACTGACATATGAATTCGTTCCTTTTGCATCAAAATGAGCAATTCTTGAACAGGAGTACTTTCAATCACCCGAATCACCGGACGCATTAAGTCTTCAATCGTCACATCTTGATTCAGAAAGCTCGCCTTAAACACATCTTTGCTATTGATAACACCAATCACATGATCTTTGTCTTCTTTAATAACAGGGTAGCGTGTGTATCTTTCGTTCAGCATATAATGCGTCATGTCTTCAAGCGTCTGTTCAACCTCTATGGCTGAAATTTCTGTACGAGGGATCATGATCTCTCTCGCCACCCGGTTATCAAATTCAAAAATTTTATTCACATATTTGTACTCAGATTGGTTAATTTCGCCCTTCTCATAGCTTTCAGATAAAATGAGACGCAATTCTTCCTCACTGATCGCCACTTCATGTTCTTTGACAGAATGAAAACCGAATAATTTCACAATGCCTCGTGCCGCCCCATTTAATGCTTTAATAAACGGGTACATGACTTTATAGAAAAAGATGAGTGGCTTTGCTGTCACAAGGCTGACGGCCTCTGCCTTTTGAATGGCAATCGTTTTAGGCGCCAGTTCTCCCACAACAACATGTAAAAACGTAATGATCACAAATGCAATGATAAACGATAGGATATCGGTTAATGCGGAATGAAGCCCTAATTCCTCAAACAGCGGATGCAGAAAATGTTCCACCGTCGGCTCGCCCAGCCACCCTAAGCCTAAAGCGGTGATGGTAATTCCGAGTTGACAGGCGGATAAATATTCGTCGAGATTTGATATGAGCTTTTGTACGTGGATGGCTCTCTTATCACCGCTTTCAATCAGCTGATTGATTTTAGAGCCTCTAATTTTCACAATCGCAAATTCAGTGACAACAAAAAATGCTGTCGCAGCAATAAGTAATATGACTAAAAATACGTTTAAAATATACAAAAAAACCCTTACCTAACAATGGTAAGGGCTCACCTCCTCTGGCATCAATTAATCATTACGGCCATTTAGGAAGATCATTACAAAACGGAGCAATTCAAACAAGGAGACAAGGGCTGCTGCGACGTACGTAAGAGCTGCAGCATTTAACACCTTGTTCACGCCTCTTTCTTCACTGCTTCTAATGATTCCTTCTGAAACAATGATATCTTTTGCACGAGAACTTGCATTAAACTCGACAGGCAATGTCACAAGCTGAAAAAACACAGCCGCTGAGAACAAAATGATCCCAAGCCCGATTAAGTTAAGGCTGCCAAGCAAGATTCCTCCAAGGAAAAGAAGCGGGGCAACACCAGATGCAAAGTTCACGACAGGAAAGATCTTATGTCTCAAAACAAGCGCACCATAGGATTCCTGATGCTGCAAGGCATGTCCAACCTCGTGTGATGCGACTGAAATGGCCGATATGGAATGGCCGTAGTACACAGGTTCAGATAAGCGAACCACACGCTGCGTAGGGTCGTAATGATCAGTCAAAGTTCCTCTTACCGGTTCAACAGGCACGTCATATAACCCGTTGCGATCTAAAATATATCGAGCGGTTTCCGCACCTGTTTTCATACTGGATGCTTCAACCTTTGAATACTTTTCAAAATTATTCTTTACTTTAAATTGTGCCCAAAATGACAATCCCAATGCGGCAAATGTTAAAAAATAAAAAAACAGCATGCTCATCAGCTTCCTTTTTATTTTATATATTTATTTACAATTTTAATGACTTTTATGTAACGTGTACAGAAAAAAGCACTAGGTCTTTTTAAGGGGAACAACTGCGCCAATAAAAAAGAAGAACACACCTAAGCATGCTGTATAAAAGGTCACTGTTCCGTATAGGTCTTGAAAAAAGTGCAGCCATGAAAAATCACTCATAAAATGATTCACAGCATTTAAGTCAAACACGAGCAAGATCACAGCTGATGATAAAAAGTGCGCACCGATAAAAAGAAGTACGGTCTTTTGAACGAACGACATTCGCATTCCCTCCTTCTTCTCTCTTATTTTAAGATATGGGATCTGTTTCAATACATGACGAAGATGAAAAAATGTTCCTCAATCGGGCATACTGACATTAGCAGTCTCCTGAAAGGAAGAGTCCGATGAAATCAAATCGTATCTTTATCGCTTGGCTAAGGTGGCCACTCTATCTTCGAATTGCCATCATCATCTGTTTCTTGCTTCTTTTTTTTGGACAATTAATCGTTTTGCTTGAACCGAAGCAGTATCATACGATCTTTGATGGGATCTGGTGGGCGCTCATTACAGTCTCTACGGTAGGCTATGGTGATTTTGTGCCGCAAACCATGCCTGGACAAGTAGCGGGTATGGCTCTGATTTTGATCGGCGCAAGCTTTGTCACAGCTTATTTCGCCACGCTTGCCGCCGCTGTGTTCAGCAAGCAGCACCATTATGTAGAAGGAAAGGTCGCCTTTAAAGGGAAAGGACATCTCATTATCGTCGGCTGGAATGAGAAAACGAACAAACTGCTTCAGTCATTTCAAACAATTGATCCAGCTATGCCGATTGTGCTGATTGATGACTCCTTGAAGGAAGGGCCACTTTTAGAGAATGTTCATTTTATTAAAGGGCATGGCACCGAAGATGTCACACTTCGCAAAGCCAATATTACCGGTGCAGATGCACTGATGATTACCGCAGATCAGCACGAAAATGAAGTGACAGCTGATATGCAGAGTGTTTTAACATTACTTGCAGCAAAAGGATTAAACCCTTCGCTATACTGTTTAATTGAAATCTTAACAGATCGTTACGTGAAAAATGCCGAGCGTGCTGGAGCCAATCAAGTCATTCATACCTCTGATGCAGTCAATCATTTAATGGTCGAACATTTTCTTCTAAAGGAACAGTTCAAAGCGTTAAAGAAAAAAAGACATATGACCTTGCATAAACACGTCACCATCATACCGGTTCCAGCTTCGTTAGCCGGAGAAACATTCTTAACAGTGCTCCATCACTTTTTAGAGCATCATGTGATCATTGTCGGTGTACAAAAAAAAGAAGGACCCATGATGAATCCTCCCTTTGGATATGAGCTTCATCCAGAGGATGAACTGATCAGCCTTTAAAGCAGTGCGTCTTCTAATTCCTTGACGAGTGAAAAGCCAATCTCAGTATAAGCTTTTGATACATCTCCATCTTTCTCTTTTGGTTCTTGGAATTGATTAAAGGATGCCCCCACATTTCCAACCATCGCATGATCATCTAACTTATCTTGATATACATGCTTTAAGAGAAATGGATCTCCCATTTTCACCACAACGCCTGGCTGATCCAGCTGGCCTTTTTCGGCTGTAAAAGGAACTCTGAGAAAAGTATAGCCATCACGGTTATCAATTTTATAATCAAAGTACCCGTGATCATAATCCCAGTTGCCATTAATGACATAACCGAGCGGCTTCATGGTCTCTTCTAAATGGTAAAGTGAAAAGCTTTCACCAGGCAGCCTGGATGGTACATGAATCATACGAAACCCTCCTTTTTGTATAATAGGGTTCGTTAAAGAGAGGAATTCATACATTGCCCCTCGTGATTTGTACATTGTTTGTAAAAGCAGCATCAAATAAGCTTTGATTGGATAATTGATTCGTCTCGTTCACACTGCCAGCACCTTCAGTATCTTTGACAGCACTCATAGAACAAATACGTCCGACATTGCCAAAGTTGACGATTGCCTGACCAGAAATATCGTGAATGTAAATATGATTCGTTCTCATGTTTCACTCTCCTCTACTCATTATTCTATGTACAGAGCATGAGGAAGCTTGCACAGGAACCATGAGAAAACAAAAAAGGCACACCCTTATCAAAAGGTGTGCTTTTTCATTCTTACGATTGTTTCAGGCGGCTTTCAAGCTCGGCTTTTTTCTCTTCGAAGCCTGGTTTTCCTAATAAAGCAAACATATTCACTTTATAAGCTTCTACTCCAGGCTGGTCGAATGGATTGACGCCTAGTAGATATCCAGACATCGCACATGCTTTCTCAAAGAAGTAAACGAGGTATCCGAATGTATAAGCATCCATCTCAGGAATTGTGACGATAAGATTCGGTACTTTTCCATCTGTATGAGCAAGCATCGTTCCTTCAAATGCTTTTTTATTAACGAAATCAACCGTTTTTCCTGCTAGATAGTTCAAGCCATCAAGGTCTTGTTCTTCTGCTTCAATGACAAGCTCATGGCGAGGTTTGTCTACATTGACGATTGTTTCAAACAAGTCTCTTCTTCCTTCTTGAACATATTGACCAAGTGAATGAAGATCTGTTGAGAAGTTCGCAGATGAAGGATAAATTCCTTTTTCATCTTTTCCTTCACTTTCACCGAATAATTGCTTCCACCATTCTGCAAAGTATTGCAGGCCTGGCTCATAGTTAATTAGCATTTCAATCGTTCTGCCTTTATTGTAAAGGACATTACGGACGACAGCATATTGGTATGCCGCATTCTCAGAAAGCTCAGATGAAGCGAAGTCTTCGCTTGCTTTTGCCGCACCTTCCATCATCTGATCAATGTCTGCACCGCTCACAGCGATTGGCAATAGACCAACTGCTGTTAATACAGAATAGCGTCCACCTACATCATCAGGGATGATAAATGATTCGTAGCCTTCTTCCGTTGCTAATGTTTTCAGTGCACCGCGTGCCTTGTCAGTTGTCGCATAAATACGTTTTTTCGCTTCTTCAGCACCGTATTTTTCAATGAGGAGCTTTTTAAAGATGCGGAACGCAATCGCTGGCTCTGTTGTTGTTCCAGATTTTGAAATGACGTTAATAGAGAAATCTGCATCTTCCAATAGATCCATCACATCTGTTAAATAAGAAGAACTGATGTTGTTTCCAATAAAGATGATTTGCGGCGTCTTGCGTTTGCCTTTTGGCAGCGTGTTATAGAAAGAGTGGTTCAAAAATTCAATCGCCGCACGTGCGCCGAGATAAGAGCCGCCGATTCCGACAACAAGCAAGACATCAGAGTCAGACTTAATTTTATCTGCACTTTTTTTAATGCGGGCAAATTCTTCGCGATCATATTGCTTCGGTAAGTCAACCCAGCCTAAATAATCACTGCCTGCACCCGTTTGTTCATGAATATTATGATGGGCCACCTTCACAAAATCTTTTAAATATGTAAGCTCATGTTCTTGAAAGAAAGGTAACGCTTTCGAGTAGTCAAATTGAATATGTGTCATCGCTTGTAAGCCCTCCATTACGTTAGTTCTGTCCCTTTCACTTTAGCGGAACTAGCTATTGAAATCAAGTGATCGTCACTGGCATAGCAAAAAGCCGTTTCTCTCTATGAGAAACGGCAAGCAGGATTATAAAGAAGCTTTCAAAATAGAAAGAATGTCATCACGACCAAGTTTCATAAAGTTACCAAAACCACCGTATTCCATTTCTTTCGCCGCAATGTCGGCAATTTTGTCCAGCTGATCTTCACCAATGTCATAATCCGCTAAACGACTTGGTGCACCGAGGCTTGTCCAGAAGGCTGACAGCTTGTCGATGCCTTCTAATGCGATATCACGATCTGATTTTCCTTCTGTCTCGATGTCAAACATGTTCAGCATGAGGTTTTTAAAGCGTTCCACATTGTGATCGAGTGTATGACGCATCCAATTTGGGAAGAGGATGGCAAGTCCGCCTGCATGCGGAATGTCATAGACAGCCGATACCGCATGCTCAATTGTATGGGACGCCCAGTCTCCAAAGTAGCCCATTTGCAGCGTGCCATTTAAAGCGATCGTTCCTGCATAAAGGATCGTTTCACGGTGCTCATAGTTTTGTAAGTCTTCAAGCAGTTTTGGTGCTGTCTCGATGACTGTTTGAAGAACAGCAAAACACATTCGATCCTGTAGCGGCGTGTTTTTTACATTATGGAAGTATTGCTCGAAGACGTGGCTCATCATATCGACCATGCCGTACACCGTCTGGTTTTCTGGCACAGAATATGTATGCTCAGGGTCTAGAATGGAAAAAGCAGGATGAGTGACTGAACTGCCCCACACATATTTTTCATTCGTTTCCCAGTTTGTGATGACAGAGTCTGGATTCATTTCTGAACCAGTTGCCGCAAGTGTCAGCACTGTGCCAAATGGCAATGCTTTTTGAGCGGTTGTTTTCTTAGAGATAATGTCCCACACATCTCCGTCATACTCTGCTCCGGCTGCAATCGCTTTTGTACAGTCAATCACACTGCCGCCGCCAACAGCTAATAAGAAATCAATTTTTTCATTTTGGCAGATGTCGATTCCCTTTTCCACTGTGGTAAGGCGCGGGTTTGGTTCAACACCTGACAGCTCAAATACTTCAGCTTCTGCTTCATTTAACGCGCTGATCACATTGTCATAAAGACCATTTTTCTTAATGCTGCCTCCACCATATACAAGTAACACTCGTTTTCCATAACGAGCGAGTTCGCTCTTTAGTCCTTCTAGTTGTCCTTTTCCAAACATTAATTTCGTTGGATTATAGTAAATAAAATTTTCCATCTGTTAATACATCTCCTTACAGCGTATATATCCAAAAACATGAAAGACTACTTTAACATATGTACACGTCGAACTCAAAAAAAGATAACTGCTCGAAAGCAGCTATCTTTTGGTTGTTCGATTATAAAGAAGCATTCAAAATGGCTAGAACATCTTCTTTGTTTAGCTTTTTAAATTGACCAAATTCACCGCGTGCCATTGCACGGTCTGCAATTAAATCAATTTTCTCATCGTTGATATCATAGTCCGCTAAACGGCTTGGTGCACCAAGACTTGTCCAGAAAGCTGACAATTTGTCGATTCCTTCTAAGCCCACTTCTTCGTCTGTTTTGCCCGCAGGGTCCACATCGAATACACGTACCGCTAATTGTTTAAAGCGGCCTGGTTTTTCCTGAATGACATGCTTCATCCAGTTCGGGAACAAGATCGCAAGTCCGCCGGCATGAGGGATATCATAAACAGCAGATACCGCATGCTCAATGTTATGAGAAGCCCAATCACCGCGTGCCCCCATTGACAGCATTCCATTAAGGGCAATGGTGCCAGTGAATAAGATGGTTTCACGCAGCTCATAGTTCTCTAGATCGTTGATCAGCTTCGGTGCTGTTTCAATGACCGTACGAAGAAGCCCTTCACACATACGGTCTTGATAAGGTGTATTTTCCGTGTGATGGAAATATTGCTCGAACACATGTGACATCATGTCAACCATGCCATAAATCGTATGGTTTTTTGGCACAGTGAATGTGTTCACTGGATCAAGAATAGAGAATTTAGGGAAGACTGCTGGACTTCCCCAGCCATATTTCTCATTTGTTTCCCAGTTTGTGATCACTGATCCAGAGTTCATTTCAGAACCTGTTGCAGCAAGTGTTAACACAGTACCGAACGGAATAGCTTCCATTGGGACATGCTTACGCGTCACGATATCCCAAGCATCTCCATCGTACTTCGCTCCAGCTGCGATCGCTTTCGTTGCATCAATGACACTGCCGCCGCCGACTGCCAAAATAAAATCAACGTTGTTCTCTTTGCAAAGCTCAACCCCTTTTCTTACTGTTGTTAAGCGCGGGTTTGGCTCAACACCAGCAAGTTCAGTGATTGCAGCTCCTGATTCTTTTAGGATGCTGACAACTTGGTCATAAAGGCCGTTTCGTTTAATACTGCCTCCACCATATACAAGTAATACGTTTTTTCCGTAGTGTTTGAGTTCATCTGAAAGGGCTGATACTTCTCCCTTTCCAAACATTAATTTCGTTGGGTTCCAATAAGTAAATCGATCCATTTGATCTCCTCCTCGCGCTACATTATGCGCCTCAATCATTCCAAAAGTAAAGTAATTTGCTTTAATCCATTTTCTTACGCATAGTTTGGCTAAAAATCTGCAAAATATAAATGTATTGATGCTGTAGCGAAAGGAGGAATCACGATGAGTGCTATTCAGCGTATTGCCCTCGTGCTCACGATTATCGGTGCTATTAACTGGGGACTAATCGGCTTTTTTCAATTTGACTTAGTAGCAGCGATCTTTGGCGGACAAGGCTCTGCATTATCACGTATTATTTATGGTCTTGTTGGAATTGCAGGTCTTGTTAACCTTGGTCTATTGTTCAAGCCAAGCGAAGAAGCTGTTCGCCGTGACGAGCCGAAGCCAGAGGTTCGCTAAACAAAAAGACATAAAAAAGGCCGCCTATACGAGGCAGCCTAAGGCACCGTTTGAAGCGGTGCTTTTTTTATTTCTTGATAAGATCTTTACGGTTAGATTGCTCAATCCACTCTTCAAGTTTATCTTTAAGTGTATTGAAACCTTGTGGTGCAGCAGCTTCTTCTTTCACTTGCTGTGGTCTTTGTTTCTTTGGTTTGCTTTCTTTTCTTTCAGGTGCATCTTGTGTAGCACGGATAGAAAGGCTGATTTTACCTGCTTTTTCATCAACAGAAAGAACTTTCACTTGTACTTCGTCACCAATTGAAAGGTGCTCGTTGATGTCTTTTACAAAGCCATGTGTTACTTCAGAAATATGCACAAGTCCTTGAGTTTCTTCATCTAATGCAACAAACGCACCATACGCTTGTAATCCTGTTACTTTACCAGTGTAAACACTGCCTACTTCAAACTTTGTCGCCATGATAACAACTCCTAAATAAATGTTTTAATATTCGTTTATACGCAATTAAAAACTATATCATAGAACAGTCAGTTACGCAAAATATTTTTTAATTGGGTTTAGATCAGTTCAAAAGGGGGAATACCTGAAAACAAGAATGCTTTCTAGTATTCCCCCCTAATTTGAGAGGCATGAGTCCTAATGGATTGATGCCTTTTTTTATTTTATGATGACAGGTGCTTCTTCTTTCACTTGTCGTTCCTGCAAAAAGCGCTGGATTCTTGAAAGTGATTCCTGAAGATGGTCAAGAGACGAAGCATATGAACAGCGAATATGACCTTCACCACTCGGCCCGAAGACATTACCAGGGACAACGGCTACTTTTTCACTCAGGAGCAGCTCCTCGGCAAATCGTTCTGACGTCATGCCCGTCGTTTTAATGGACGGGAAAGCGTAAAATGCGCCGTTTGGCTGGTGGCATGTCAGCCCCAGTTCATTCAAAGAGCCGACAAACAAATTACGGCGCCTTCTGTAGCTTTTCTTCATTTTCTCTACATCTTCAAGTCCATTTTTCAAAGCTTCTTCTGCTGCATATTGTGCCATAGCGGGCGCACACATCATAGAATATTGGTGTATTTTCAGCATAGCATCGCGCAGTACAGGTGGTGCTGCCACATATCCTAAGCGCCAGCCTGTCATGGCAAACCCTTTTGAAAAGCCTGAAATCAGGATCGTTCTTTCCTTCATATCTTGAATTGCCGCCACGCTTGTAAAAGCTTCATCGTACGTCAGCTCTGCGTAAATCTCATCCGTGATAATGAGAAGGTCATGCTCTTTTGCAAATTGAGCAATATCTTCAAGCTCTTCCTTTGAATAGACAGAGCCAGTTGGATTTGATGGTGAGCAAAGCAGGATCGCTTTTGTCTTAGGCGTCAGCTTCGTGCGTAGATCCGCCGAGTCTGCTTTGAAATCTTTTTCAGCCGAGGTACTTAAATAAACAGGTACTCCGCCTGCAAGTGTCGTAAGGGCCCCATATGCTACGAAACAAGGCTCTGGAATGATCACTTCATCCCCACTGTTTAAAATCGCACGAAAGGCCAAATCAAGTGCCTGGCTTCCGCCAACTGTGATAATAAGTTCTTCTTCAGGACTGTAGTCAATGTGAAACCGCTTATATAAATAGTGGCTCAGTTCTTTTCGCAAAGATAACAACCCTGCGTTCGCCGTATAAGAGGTAAGCCCTTGTTCTAATGACATAATACTTGCTTCTCTGACATTCCAAGCTGTCACGAAATCTGGCTCGCCGACACCGAGGGAAATGACCCCTTCCATTGTGGCTGCCAAATCAAAGAATTTCCGAATACCTGACGGCTGAATGCTTTGTACCGTTTCAGATAAATAAGACTTTTTCATTTAAGGTGACACCACGATTCTTTTGTCATCGTCTCCTGTTTCAAACACTTTCCCATCATGTTTATATCTCTTCAAAATAAAGTGGGTAGTTGTTGAAACAACGGAATCAAGTGTCGATAATTTTTCAGACACGAAGCGGGCAATATCAGACATAGATCTTCCGCGGATCACAACAGATAGATCATAAACACCTGACATGAGATAGACAGACTCCACTTCCTGAAAGCGATAAATACGTTCAGCAATTTCATCAAATCCGACGCCTCTTTTTGGTGTCACTTTTACATCAATCATTGCTGTGACGCCTTCATGACCATCCACTTTACGCCAGTCAATCATGGTTGAATAATCAATAATGACTTTTTGATCTTCTAGTTTTTGAATAATGGCTTCTGCTTCTTCTGTTGTCACGCCTGCCATTTTTGCAATTGTATTTAAATCGGCACGGCTGTTTTCATCTAAAATCTCTAATATTTCAGTTTCTTTTTCTGTTAGTTTCATTTGATTTCACACCTCAGATTGTAAAAAGCTAGTTTTAAAAAATCTTCTGAACATTATAGCACGTTTTTCCCATTATGCTAAGCAGGGAAAAGATGCTAACCATAGCTAAAAATCCACTTTTTAGGGTACAATACAGTCACCTAACAGAGAGAGTATCAAGTATCGGAGTGATGAGTGTGGACTTTGTTCAGCCAGCTTATATGAAAAGTAAATTCGGTTTAGATATCTATTATGAGCACTATCCAAATAAGGGGAAGAAAACATTGATCTTAATTCACGGACTCTTCTCTTCTACCTTCAGCTATCGAAAGCTCATCCCGCTTCTGAAACAAGACTTCAATTTAATTGCAATCGATCTGCCGCCGTTTGGACAGTCCGAGAAGTCGAATACGTTTATTTACAGCTATCGCAACATGGGAAAGATCATTATTGAGCTAGCTGGTTACTTGCAGATTCAGCATGCGATCCTAGTGGGTCATTCGATGGGCGGCCAAATTGCTTTATACGCTGCATCTGAACGGCCAGACCTATTTGAAAAGGCGGTACTTTTGTGCAGCTCAGGGTATTTAAATAAATCAAAGAGATCGCTTGTTTACAGCACATATATTCCTTATTTTTATCTCTATCTTAAAAGAAAGCTCTTGAAGCAAGGCATAATGAAAAATTTAACCGCTGTTGTACATGATCATTCCATCATTGATCAAGAGATGGTGGACGGATATTTAAAGCCTTTTTCTGATGATCAAATTTTCCGAGGAATTTTCCGCTTGATTCGGCACCGGGAAGGCGATTTGACCTCGGATGTCCTAAAGAAAATGGAGACACCAGTGCTGCTCATTTGGGGTGAGGAAGATCGGATCGTTCCCATTCAAATAGGAGAAAGACTGCACAAGGATCTGCCAAACTCGACCTTGCATGCATTAAAAAAAACCGGGCACCTCGTTCCTGAGGAAAATCCGGTCTTTGTGTCTGATCAAATCGGACATTTCAGCCTGTCTTAGCGTGTGCAGGAGCTGCTGTCTCGTATGACGAAAAGCTGATTCGCTATATGTTGACAGCTTTCGAAAGGCAGGAGCTGCTCAAATGAGTGATGATAAATGGCTTGAATGTCTTTTGCTAAAGATAAAGAGTCTTCTGCGTCGTATAATGCACTGATGACGTCAGCAGGCTCCGTTTCATAAAAGTCCTCTCCATATTGAAAAGGGTCCCATGCCTTAATAAGTTGAATCATCTCTTCTACAGCTTGACTATCTTTCATCGGTATCACCGCTTATAATAAATTTTGTGATATTTATTTTAGCACAACCAACAATGGTTGAAAAACGGCTAGAGGTGGGTTTCATGAATTTCGACGAACAGATCATACGTAAAGGTTCAAAATCAGTGAAATGGGACCAAGCAGAGTCTTTGTTCCTGACAACAGATGCGCTGCCGATGTGGGTGGCAGATATGGATTTTAAAGCGCCGCAGGTCGTCCTTGATGCATTGAAAGAGCGATTGGATCATGGCGTATTTGGCTATGCCTTTCAAGACCAGGATACGCAGCAGGCAGTAGCCGAATGGCTCAAAAGAAGACACGGGTGGTCGATTCAGACAGAAGCCGTCACCTTCACACCAGGGATCGTCACGGCACTTAGTTTTGCTGTCCAAGCCTTTACAGCACCGAATGACGAAGTGGTCATACAGTCACCAGTGTATACGCCTTTTTATCAAATGATTGAGCGAAATGGACGTACAGTCTCAACCAACCCTTTAAAAATAGAAAACAACCGCTATCTTATGGATTTTGATGATTTAGAGAAAAAACTGAGCAGACCAGAAGCGAAGCTCATGTTCCTATGTCATCCGCATAATCCGTCCGGAAGAGCGTGGACAAAAGAAGAATTAAAGCGAGTAGGAGACTTATGTGTCAAGCATGGTGTCACAGTCGTTTCAGATGAGATTCATTCTGATTTGATGCTATACGGAAAGCCGCATGTGCCATTTGCTAGTCTTTCTGACGACATAGCACATATCACAGTGACGTGTATTGCACCAAGTAAAACATTTAATTTAGCTGGCCTCCAAGCATCTGCCATTATCATTTCCGATGAAGAAAAAAGAACCCTTTTCACCAATCAATTGCAAAGAAACGGACTAGCCAAACTGAATGCATTTGCGATTCCTGCGATGGAAGCAGCATACCGCCACGGGGATGAGTGGCTCGATGCACTTGTTCTTTATCTCGAAAGCAATATGAAAATGGCGATGGACTATATTGACGAACACCTTTCAAATATGCGTTATATGAAACCAGATGCTTCTTATTTATTGTGGCTGGACATTCGGGATTATCAATTCAGTCAAGCGGAATTGAAACGGAATCTGCTGAAAAAGGGCAAAGTGATCCTAGAGCTTGGTCACGTGTACGGACACGAAGGAGACGGCTTTATTCGGATGAATCTCGGCTGTCCTGCTTCAACAGTCAAAGAAGGATTGAAACGCCTTCAGCAAGCGTTCACGCGATCATCTGAATAAGCCCTATACGATCGAAAGAACATCCTAACGGGTGTTCTTTTTAAAGAAAAAAACCCTCCTTTTATCATATCTACTTTGTACATGAGATGATATAATGAGAGGAATTACAATTATTTACGAGGAGAGCATTTAAATGGAAATGTTCAAGGATTTTCTGCTCCATGTATCTTTTATTCTATTTCCAATCTTTTTATATCATGCGCTATGGCTAAGCCGGACCCCTGCTCATTTCCCAAAAACGAATAAACTGCTCATCACAGTATTCGCATCCATCTCTTCAGCACTATGTATTATATATCCAGTTGGTTCGATTTTAGATTTGCAGACTGGGCTTCAATCCATCCCTCTTGTACTTGCCATTTTATACGGAGGGTACACTGCTGGGATCGTCGCCATCTTGATAAGTTCCATGGTCAAATTCGTGATGTATGGCTCCTTCTTATGGGTTGGAATCATTGTTGTTCCGATTTACTTTTTCATCCCATTTCTGTTCTACCGGAAATGGCGTCAATATTCGAAGCTGAAAAAGCTGATGTATGGAGTGCTTATCGGTTTATCCAAAGGATTCTTTATTTACATTGGACTGTTTGCGGTCAGCTTAATGGAATACAGCCCAGCCTTTATTATGCAGCAAAAGTTACTTGAGTTATTTTTCTCAACCCTTTACTACATATTCTTTCTTGTGCTAAGTATCTATTCCATTGAATTCGTCAAAGAAAATGCGCAAATGAGAACACAGCTCGTCCAGTCAGAAAAGCTGACCATTGTAAGTGAACTCGCTGCAAGCGTTGCCCATGAGGTGCGCAATCCGCTGACAGTGGTGAGAGGCTTTATTCAATTGCTCTTTTCTAGTGACAATACAAAAGAGTCGTCAACCAATAAAGATTATAAAAATCTCGTTCTGTCAGAGTTAGACCGGGCGCAGGATATTATCACGAGTTATCTTGACATTGCGAAACAAAACTATTATCAAATTGAATCACTCAATCTATCTAAATTAATCGAGGAATGTGCATCACTGATGACATCCTATGCGAATTTCAAATCGGTCACGATTCATCAATCCATTGAACCAGACTTATACATTCAAGGTGATGAAACGAAGATCAAGCAAGTCATGATTAATTTAATCAAAAATGCGATTGAAGCAGCCCCAGAACACGAAGGGAAAATTGAGCTTTATGCTTCAAAAGAAAATCATAAAATATACCTTTTTTTCGTGGATAACGGTGTAGGAATGACAGAAAGCCAAATGAAAAAGCTTGGCGAACCATATTACACCTTGAAAAATAAAGGGACTGGACTTGGGCTGACAGTGACATTTTCTATCATTGAAAATCACCATGGAACCATTCGTTTCAAAAGCTCGCTGCAGTCTGGTACAACCGTCACCGTGAAGTTTCCTGAAGATACAAGAAGAAAATGATCAATCCATTTTTTTTGTCCTTTTTTCATCTATCCGCTCCTGCTTCTTAGACGCACGAACGATCAGACGAAAGCAAATAAATGCAGCAATAAAGAAAATCACCGTGGTGATTGCCGCTGGGATGTACTCCCTTTTATCTTCAGGAAAATACAGTAGAAAGAGTGCGATGAACGACAGCATTCGCCATTCCCCCTTTTGCTCGTTTACTTCACTATATTGGCTAAAAGAAATGAAATACCTTCCTGCGAGAAGGAAATGGAGGAATTTCACATGACAGACATTCAAATTGGACAAGTTGTGAAAGGATTTTACAAAACAGGTGTTTACGTTGGAGAAGTGACAGCAGTGAAACCATCGACCTATCTCGTGCAAGTAAAAGCCGTTCTGACACATCCCACTCAAGGCGACCTGCATCACCCAAAAGAAGCAGACGTGCCTTTTTTCCAAGAGAGACGGGCTTTGGCCTATCGTGAACAGACGAATATCCCTCATCATATGGTGAAGCCTTATGATGGCGGTATACCAAATTATCAAGTATCACTAAAAGAAGCTGTAGACAAATTAAAACAAATGCTCCATGCGGATGATTCCAAATGGGCTGAAAAATCAAGAGCATGCCTATCTTCTCTCGAAAAAGATTATTTTCCAGAAGACGACCGCTAATCAGCCGAATCAAAAAAATGTGAGAAATCGATCAGCTCACCAATTTTGGTTGTTTGCGGATTTTCCACATAGGCTCTGTCTTTTTCAAAAAGGGTTAACAGCTGATAAGTCGTCATGGCATCATCAAGTGCTTTATGATGCTTACCAGCTCCTTCACTGCCATATTCCTTTGCCGCTTTGCGAAGCCCTGTCAGTGTGCGATCACCAAAAAAGGTTTTATATTCAAAGGCAAGATCCCTCAGCTTCCCCTTAAAAGGAAAGGCAATGTGATTGAGCATACAGTTTTGCTTCAGCACCTTCATGTCCATATTGCCCCATGTAATAATCTCACAATCCTCTCCCTCATCAAGCGACACAAGCTTCTCGATAAACGCCTCAAAGGAAATTCCGCTCTCTACATCCTGCTGCGTAATGCCGAGGAACGATTTACAGCGCTTCGTCAGCTTCGGGAACTTTTTCGGTTTGACGTAGCTAGAGAACGTGTCTATGATCGTTTCACTTGCCGCTTTCACCACCCCAGCTTCAATAATTTCAGGAAAAAAATTTTGCGGATGATACTTTCCATCAGGCATCGTAAATTCAAAATCGACCACAAGCACCGCCTTCTGTTCCACCAGTCTCACCTCACTTTCTCGTCAGTTTTTCATCCTGATATCATTATATTAAGACGGACCTTGAAATCACTTCATTTTCTTGAAAATAATGCAGATTCACTATGCCCAACCTATCATCAGATGAAAGATCGTTTATTTTCCTTTATAATTATTAAGGAACACGAAATAAATAAAGAAGGTGGTCTCTATCACAAACAGGAAGAAAAACTTGTACATCATGTGGTTTGTGAACTTTTTTGTATCTGCCAGCATTACAATGATCGTCCCTTTTTTATCACTTTACATAGAATCTCTTGATAGCAGCTATTCAAATGAATTTGTCCAAAGGTGGAGCGGCTATGTCTTTGGGGTCACGTTTTTAACGGCCTTTCTGATTTCTCCGATTTGGGGACGGATTGGTGACCGTCATGGCTATAAAAAGATTTTGCTCATTAACGGAATTGGGATTGCAACAAGTATTCTATTAATGGGGCTTGTGCAAACCGTTTATCAGCTATTCGCACTGCGGCTCTTCATGGGGCTTGTCACAGGCTTTATCTCGACTTCAATGGCACTGATCTCTGCACAGACGGAAAAGGCAACTGCAGGTAAAACCCTTGGAACGATGCAGATGAGTAATGTCGCCGGGGGGTTGTTTGGTCCATTAATGGGCGGCTTCATGGCAGACAGCGTCGGATTTATTTATACGTTTTTCCTCACAGCGACTGTCATTTATGTGTCAGCTATTGTGATTATTTTCGGAGTGAAAGAACAGCCCATCCGTTCAAAAGAAGCAAAGCGCGTTTCTTACTCACGGAAGGATGTACTCGTTCATATTTTCAAACAGCCTTTGCTTGTGGTCACGATGCTTTTAACGTTTATTACACAAGTAGGGAACTTTAGCATTCAGCCACTTTTGGCTTTATACATTCATGATTTACACGGTCCTGTTAATCTCGCATTTTATGCGGGTCTTGCGTTCTCTGCAACTGGACTTGGCAATTTGCTCTTTACACGAAAATGGGGAGATCTCGGAGATCGAATTGGTCACGACAAGGTGCTGCTTGCCCTTCTCATCCTCTCCTCTATTTTATTCATCCCGCAAGCGATGGCGGATTCCTATGTGATGTTAGTACTTTTCCGTTTTCTATATGGGATGGCACTTGGCGGGATTATTCCGTGTACGACGGCGTATATTCGGATCAAAGCACCTGCCTCTATGCAAGGGGAAGTGCTCGGATACAATGTCAGCTTCCGCTTTCTTGGGAATGTCGTCGGTCCGGTGATTGGCGGCATTGTGGCGAGTCATTACGGGATTCCAGCTGTCTTTTATGTCACTGCCGGCATTTTTCTGTTTGGCGCGTTATTTTTATGGGCGGTCCGCTCGCATGGGAAGACAAAAGAAAGGAGTGTCTGATCCAGCATCAGGTACTCTTTTTTCATGTGTAGAAGCCTTATTCACTAGACTTCACGCCCTTTCTTTTCTAAAAATAACCTTCTCGTATTCGCAAAAGAATGGTACGATATGGCTAGAAAATTGAAGAAAGTGAGTGACCTCATGTTTCGTGCAATCATTGGTTGGTTATTACTTGCTGCCCTCATTCCATTATTTGTTCTGACTTTTTATCTATCAAAGGAAGAAGCTGCAAGTGTCAAGCCTGTTAACGAAGTGCTTGATCAAAAAATCAAGCTGGAAAAGATAGATTTTTCCCAAAACAGTTATATGTATGATCGGGATGGTTCTCTCATCTCCGAGATCGTATCAAACGATGAAAACCGAGTGTTCGTGACGTATGATAAAATTCCTGATTCTGTGAAGGAGCTGTTCCTCCGCTCAGAGGACCGGAACTTTTATGACCATAAAGGCATTGACTTTATGGGGGTTGTTCGTGCCCTTGCCTCAAATGTCAAAAACCATGGCATCAGCCAAGGAGCGAGTACGATCACACAGCAATTATCCCGTAACTTATATTTAAGCCATGAACGTTCGTTCACCCGAAAGTTTACAGAGCTTCTCTATTCCTATGAATTAGAGCGGAAATTCTCGAAAGATGAAATTCTCGAAAGCTATTTAAATACGATTTATTTCAGTAATGGTGTTTACGGTGTCGGTTCTGCGGCTAATTACTATTTTGATAAGCCGCTTAGTTCTTTAACGCTTGCACAGATGGCATTTATCTCTGCGATTCCAAACAACCCAACACTGTATGACCCATTGAAACAATTCAAGCACACGAAGAAACGCCAAGAACGACTGCTTGATATTTTAAAGAAAGACGGTGTCATCACCAAAAAGCAATACAAAAAAGCCGTCAAAGAAAAAATCAGCCTGTCCTTAAGTGAAAAGAAAAACCTTTACCCTGACTATGTGACATATACCAATGAGGAATTCACCGATCTTGTGTCAGATCAGGAAGGCTTTACAAACCGCTTGAAGAAAGCCAAAACAGATGGAGCAAAAAAAGCCATTCAAAAAGAATTATCTGAAAAAGTTAGTGCCCTGCTTCAGGATGGTGTCAAAATTTATACGGCACTTGATCCTTCCTTACAGCAACGAGCCGTCTATCAGCTCAATGCGCAACTCCCTTACCAAGGTGTAGAAGGCGGATCAGCGGTCATTAATCATGAAACGCATCAAATTGTCGCACTTGCTGGCGGAAAAAACTATAAGAAGTTTGATTTCAACTACGCCTATCAAGCGCAAAGACAGCCTGGTTCTGCAATTAAGCCGCTTTTAGACTATGGTCCTTACATCGACCAAACCGGTGCAACAGCTTCAAGCAAAATCAGTGCCGGCAGGTTTTGCAGCAGCGGATACTGTCCGCAGAACTATAATCATAAAACGTATGGAACTGTCACACTTGAAACAGCCTTTAAGAACTCTTACAATACACCTGCGATCCGAATGCTGGATACAGTCGGTGTCAAAAAAGGCTTCAGCTATTTAGAGAAATTCTCATTCGAACATATCGTAGCGGATGATTATCGCCTTCCTTCTGCACTTGGCGGATTTACGAAGGGCTTCTCGCCGCTAGAAATAACAGATGCGTATACCGTCTTTGGTAATCAAGGAGCTTACACGCAAAGTCATTCGATCACAAAGGTAACAGACTTAAACGGTAAGACCCTTTACAAGTGGAAAGAGTCACCGAAGCAAGTGTATTCTCAGCGGACAAATGACACCATGCGTAAACTGCTTGCCTCCGTTGTAAAAAGCGGAACAGGGAAAAAAGCGAATTTCAGTTCCCCTTACATTGGTGGTAAAACAGGGACATCCAATGACTACAAAGACATTTGGTTTGTTGGACTGACAGATCAATATACAATGGGTGTATGGGTTGGAAGAGATAGAGGAACGGTTGAATCAATTTACAGCTCCAGCCCGCACTTACGTATTTGGAAAAATACGATGCAATACGCCAGATAAACAGGAGGTTTGATTGCAATGCATTCAACACATCCACCCCATTTAATTTTATTTGACGGTGTCTGCAACGTGTGCAGCGGCGCTGTTCAGTTTGTGATTAAGCGTGATCCAGATGAGCGAATGATGTTTGCTTCGTTACAATCAGATACAGGGCAGCGCATTTTAAAAGAAAATGGTTTGCCTTTAGATGAGTTCAATTCATTCATTTATATTGAAAAAGGCACCCTTTATACGAAGTCGACAGGCATCTTAAAAGCCACGCGGTATTTAAAAGGGATCTACAAATGGAGTTATTTACTCCTTGCCATTCCCCGCCCTATCCGTGATTGGTTTTATGAGCGGATGGCGAAAAATCGCTACAAATGGTTCGGTCAAAAAACATCTTGTATGATGCCTACACCCGATATTCAAAAACGGTTTCTTTCATAAAAAAGCATCCTCCGATGTTGGAGGATGCTCACATTGTTGACAAAGGGCTAAAATGATTTTTATTTTAGCCCTTTGTCTTCTTTTCAGCGTGACCTGAAAACCTTTGCAGTCTAGGAAGGACGAGTACCGGAGCGGAGCGAATTGAATATTCGTGAGCACCGGAACGCAGCCCTGACACCGAATGCGAGGGTTTGTCTACACGCTGAGCATCCTCCGATGGTGGAGGATGCTTTCTTTGTCTGTTTAAGAAGGCAAACTCGCCATAACACTGTTATAAAGCTTAATAAATAAGTACAAAATGCCGATTAAAAACGTTGCCCAAAACAGAAGAATAAACATCATAAATCCAATTAAATTCAGCATAGAAAGCGATTGATAAATGCGAACCACAACCCAGATAAAATAGACAAGACTTGCTAAAACAAACAGTCCGACAAGCAGAATCAGCTGCTGCGTCAACAGAAATGCAAGCAAGCTGGCAAATAAATAAACAACGGATGCAATCCGAATTTTCTTTAAGTTCTCCCCTTCAGGATCTTTCGCGAAAAAGAGTAGTGCCAGCTCTAACACCGTATCTGCAATCAGTTTCAAGGCAGATAAAATCATAAAATAAACAAGTGCAAAAGCAGCAAAAAGAGCAAGCCTGATGCCCTGTTCCGAGAAAAATTCTAGCATTCCTTTTAAAATACCTGCTTGAGTCAAGAAATCAGTCGTGATCCCTACTGTGAAAATCGAAAAAGCAGAGCTGAATAGTAAAATCGAAATCAGCGGAAAATATCCAGTCAAATATGTATTTTTCATAAATAGATCCTTTCTCATAAGCTCACATTTATTAT
The DNA here is from genome assembly GCF_002998555.1 of Bacillus sp. NMCC4. Taxonomy (NCBI): domain Bacteria; kingdom Bacillati; phylum Bacillota; class Bacilli; order Caryophanales; family Bacillaceae; genus Bacillus; species Bacillus sp. NMCC4. Next base: position 78,003 of record NZ_PVRA01000001.1, read on the forward strand.
GGCTCACTTAAAACGGATTGACAAGATGCTTTCAAAGTAAACTGGCAGCAAAATCAAATTTGTGATTTTGCACGTACATTCCTTCACAAACTTACATTTTCCCGTTAAAGTATTACTATTACGAAAAAATCGTGCGTTAGGGGTATACTCGTGAAAAAAACATTAAGACTGCAAACACGGCTGACGATTTTTGTTTGTATCGTTGTCCTGATCTCCCTTTGTATCACATTCTTTACGATCTGGTCGGAAACAGCTAAGAACATTCATCAGCAGGAACGTGACATCGCCCTCTCCACTGCCAAAATGGTCGCAGAGGCTCCGATCACAGCGAAATCATTAGAAGAAAATCGATCATATTCAGCACTGCGTCAATATACAACAAGTGTTCAGCGAATTACCAAAACCGAATTCGTTGTCGTGATGGATATGAACGGTATTCGTAAAACCCATCCAAATCCGCAGAAGATCGGGAAGCGGTTTGCTGGCGGTGATGAAAAACCAGCATTACAGGGTAAAGAACATATTAGTACGGCTTCTGGAACACTTGGCAGATCCATGCGTGCTTTTGTTCCTGTTTATGATCAAGATGGGAAGCAGCTCGGGGCTGTGGCAGTAGGGATTACGTTAAAGGAAATTGACTTGATTATTCATCAAAGCTTACTTCCACTCTACTTCGTTATATCGCTCAGTCTTTTTTCTGGTATCATCGGAGCACTCATTGTGGCACGAAAAGTGAAGAAGATTATGTTTGGACTAGAGCCAGATGAGATCGCCACACTATTAAAAGAACGAAGCGCCATGCTAGAATCAACAAAAGAAGGGATTCTTGCCGTCGATCAGCACGGTAAAATCAAGCTAGCCAATGCTGAAGCCAAACGGCTCTTTCATAATATGGGCATTGTGGTTGACCCTAGAGAACAAGATGTTCAGGCTCTCCTCCCTTCAAGCGGTTTAAAGCAAGTCATTGAAACACGCAAGCCGCTGCTTGACCGCGACGTGAGAATGAACGGACTGGAGCTTGTCTTTAACGAGGTCCCGATTACGGTAAAAGGCGAGATTGTCGGGGCAATCGCCACCTTCCGTGACAAAACAGAAGTCAAACACTTGGCTGAGCAGCTGAGCGGGGTCAAAATGTATGCAAATGCCCTTCGTGCCCAGTCACATGAATTTATGAACAAGCTTCATGTCATTTTAGGATTGGTTCAGCTCAAAAACTACGATGACCTTGGCACCTATATCAAAGATATTGCGATATATCAGCAAACGGAAACAAATGAAATCATCAACCATGTGAAAAACTCTGTTTTAGCAGGATTTTTACTAGGAAAACAAAGCTACATCAGGGAACAAGGCGCGACCTTAGAAGTCATATGCAGCACACAAGTCCCAAATTCAGAGGACCCAGCAGTGACGCATGATCTCATTACCGTGATTGGCAACCTGTTAAATAACGCACTCGATGCTGTTTCTCATACTGAGACGAAAAACATCTCAATCTCATTCCGATACGTCCAGGAGCAGCTTCATATTGAGATTACGGACACAGGTGTTGGTCTCACAAAAGACGAACAAGACATCATGTTTGATCAAGGCTTTTCAACTAAAGGAGAAGACAGAGGATTCGGTCTCTACTTTGTTGACCAAAGCATCAAAAAATTGAACGGACACCTGATTGTCACGAGTGAAAAAGGAGAAGGAACGACCTTTAGTCTCCGCATTCCGTATAAACAAAAGGAGGATTCACATGATTAATGTGTTAATAGTAGAAGATGACCCAATGGTTGGGGAGCTGAACAAACGCTACCTGACCCAAATCGACGGCTTTGAATTAAAAGGGATTGCCACCTCTTTTCAGCAGGCACTGGACATCTTAAAAACAGAAGCCATTCACCTTGTACTGCTCGATATTTATATGCCTGGACAAAATGGACTGGTCCTATTATCAGAAATACGCAAACAAAATCATTCTGTTGATGTCATTGTCATTTCAGCTGCCAATGAAGTCGACGTGATCCAGCAAACGATGCGAAACGGGGCCGTTGATTATTTAATCAAGCCATTTGAGTTTGAACGTTTCCAATCAGCGCTCTCAGAGTATAAACGTAAACACGCCTTGTACCAAACGATGAACAGCATCTCGCAAAATGATTTAGATGCGAAGCTCTTTCATAAAAAAGCAGAGACAGAAAAAGTCCTTCTGCCAAAAGGCCTGACCAAAAGCACACTCAAACTCATCTGGACAAGTATTCAATCATTCGGTCATCAAGCTTTCACGACCGAAGACCTAGCGAATCATACAGAAATCTCTCAAGTCTCCATTAGAAAATACTTGAAATTCCTTGAGGACATCGAAGTAGTTGATGTCGAAATGGCATACGGGACAATTGGACGTCCTGTTTTCCAATATAAACTCAGTACAACAAATATGAATTTGATTCAGCAATATCTATAATTTGACACATCTGACCTTTTACAGAGGCCAGATGTTTTTTTATGGCACACGATGTCACAAACCCCTTGATATCAGCGGTTCCACTGTAGTAGAGCACATCACAAAAGCGGCATTATATCATATTTCAACAGATAAAAAGACATCGAATTTAGCCTTTTAACATTTTTTTAAAAATAAAACAAATTTCTATTTATTTATTCGATTGGAAATGATAAATTATGATTGATTAGTTCAACGAGATATAAGTCTGATGTCTTACATCTTCTCTCCTGCCCTCCATAAGTTTCAGGAGAAAGCAGGATAAAATACCCCTTTCAGAAGGGTAAGAAGAGGTAGAACGGTCTTTTTTCGCGAGACTTTTCTGAAACTTTTAAATTTTATAGGGGGTTATGTTTTGAAGAAGCGCAAAATTGGACTAGCATTGTCCTTAGTCGTAGCAGCAGGAACCATCCTTGGAGCATGCGGCAACTCTGGCTCAAACAGCGGTGAAAGCAAAAAAGATAAAGATCAATTCACTGTTGCAATGGTAACTGATGTCGGTGGTGTCGATGACAAATCGTTTAACCAATCAGCTTGGGAAGGTTTACAAGCTTTTGGGAAAGACAACAATTTAAAAAAAGGTAAAAACGGCTTTGATTACTTACAATCTAAATCAGACGCTGACTATACAACGAACTTAAACACACTTGCTCGTGAGAAATTCGACCTGATTTACGGAATTGGTTTCTTAATGCAAGATTCTATTAGTGAAATCGCAGATCAACGTAAAAATAATCACTTTGGTATTGTTGATGCAGTTGTGAAAAAAGACAATGTAGCCAGCATTATGTTTAACGAAAATGAAGGATCATTCCTTGTAGGTGTTACGGCTGCTCTTTCTACAAAATCGAACAAAATCGGTTTTGTTGGCGGCGTTGACTCTGAATTAATCAGAAAATTCGAAGTTGGATTCCGCGCAGGCGTTGAAGCAGCTAACCCGAAAGCAAAAGTGGAAGTGAAATATGCTGGTGCATTCGATAAAGCAGACATCGGTAAAGCAACAGCTGAAAGCATGTACAAATCTGGCGTCGACATCATTTATCACGCAGCTGGCGGTACTGGAACTGGTGTCTTCACAGAAGCGAAAAACCTGAAAAAAGCTGATCCTAACCGTAAAGTTTGGGTTATTGGTGTAGATAAAGACCAGTATGACGAAGGAAAAGTACCTGGAACAAAACAAAGTGTCACTCTTACTTCTATGATTAAGAAAGTAGACACAGCGGTACAAGACTTAACGACGAAAGCAAAAGAAGGTAAATTCCCTGGCGGCGAAGTGATCACATACGGTCTGAAAGAAGGCGCTGTTGACATTTCTCCATCTCAGGACAACCTTGACAAAGATGTATTGAAGAAAGTAGAAGAATGGAAACAAAAAATCATCAAGGGTGAAGTCAAAATCCCTGCAACACGTGATGAACTAAAAGATTTTAAAGCTTAATTTGAGCATCGGGATAAGCGCGCCTTATCCCCTTGCCTCTCCTTTACCCCCTCTTTATTCGTAAAAGGTGGTAAAAGAAAAGCTGCAGCCTCGTTTTGCAGCTTTTCTTTTGCTAGTTTTTATCTTCATCAGCACCCTAAAAAAGGAGCGGTTAAACCTGTGGATTATGTCATTGAAATGTTGAATATACGCAAAGAATTCCCTGGCATTGTAGCAAACGACAACATTACGCTGCAGCTGAAAAAGGGCGAAATTCATGCGCTGCTTGGTGAAAACGGCGCTGGAAAATCAACGCTTATGAACGTGCTTTTCGGTCTTTACCAGCCTGAAAAAGGTGAAATCAAGGTTCACGGAAAACCTGTAACCATTTCTAGCCCAAATGATGCAAGTGATTTAGGCATCGGTATGGTGCATCAACACTTTATGCTTGTCGATACATTCACCGTCGCTGAAAACATCATCTTAGGAAAAGAGCCTAAGAAGTTTGGAAAGATCGACAAAGAACAAGCCATACAGCAAGTACAAGAGCTTTCTGACCGCTATGGTTTAAAAATAGACCCTGCCGCAAAAGTATCTGACATCTCTGTCGGCATGCAGCAGCGTGCAGAAATCTTAAAAACACTTTACCGCGGCGCTGACATTTTGATCTTCGACGAACCAACAGCCGTCTTAACACCTCAAGAAATCAAAGAACTCATACAAATTATGAAAAACTTAATCAATGAAGGCAAATCCATTATTTTAATTACCCATAAGCTGAAAGAAATTATGGATGCCTGTCACCGTGTGACCATTATCCGAAAAGGCCAAGGCATTCGTACACTTGATGTGGAAAGCACAAATAAAGATGAACTTGCGAGCCTCATGGTCGGTCGTGAAGTTTCATTTAAAACAGACAAAAAAGACGCCTCCCCTGCTGAGGAAGTGCTTCAAATTCAAGACCTTACGGTAAAAGACGCGCGAGGAATTGAGGCAGTCAAACATCTCAACCTCTCAGTGAAGGCTGGCGAAATTGTCGGAATTGCTGGAGTAGATGGCAATGGTCAATCTGAATTAATTGAAGCCATTACTGGTCTAAAAAAATCAGAGTCTGGCACGATCATGCTAAACGGGAAAGCCATTCAAAACCTTCCGCCTCGGAAGGTGACCGAATCTGGAATTGGACATATTCCTCAAGACCGTCATAAACACGGACTGGTGCTTGATTTTTCAATTGGAGAAAATATTTCCTTACAAACGTATTATCAGCGCCCATACTCAAAATTTGGCTTGATGAATATGAAAAATATTTACCAAAAAGCAAAACGAATCATTGCGGAGTATGACGTAAGAACACCGAGTGAATATACAGAGGCACGCGCCCTGTCAGGCGGGAACCAGCAAAAAGCCATTATTGGCCGAGAAGTTGACCGCAATCCTGATTTATTAATTGCCGCTCAGCCGACACGAGGACTTGATGTTGGTGCAATTGAATTTGTTCATAAGCGTCTGATTGAGCAAAGGGACTCAGGGAAAGCCGTCCTGCTCATCTCATTTGAGCTTGATGAAATTATCAATGTCAGTGATAAGATCGCTGTTATTTTCGAGGGCAGCATTATTGCCATCGTTGATCCAAAAGAAACAACAGAGCAAGAGCTTGGTCTATTAATGGCTGGAAGTACGCAACAGGAAGTGGGGAAAGAAGCAAATGTCTAATCGCTTAACAAATCTGCTAATTCCGCTTATAGCCATTGTACTTGGTCTTTTTGTTGGGGCCATTATTATGCTGGCAAGCGGTTATAGTGTCATCGAAGGCTATGGCGCCCTTTGGAATGGCGTCTTCGGTGAAACCTATTATATGGGAGAAACCATCAGACAAGTCACACCTTACATTTTATCAGGACTTGCTGTTGCTTTTGCATTTCGAACAGGTCTCTTTAATATCGGTGTAGAAGGTCAAATGCTGATTGGCTGGGTAGCTGCTGTATGGATCGGTACAACTGTCCATGCACCTATGTATATCCATCTGCCGCTTGCACTCATCACCGCAGCTGCTGCTGGTGCATTATGGGGCTTTATTCCTGGGTTTTTAAAGGCTCGTTTTTATGTTCATGAAGTGATTGTCACGATCATGATGAACTACATTGCCCTTCATGTTACAAACTATTTGATCTCAAATGTCTTAACAAATAATAAAGATAAAACAGAAAAAATCGATGCCACTGCCTCGCTTCGCTCTGGATTTTTTGAACAAATTACCGATTTCTCCCGGATGCACAATGGTATTTTTGTTGCCATTATAGCTGCGGTCGTGATGTGGGTCATTATTCAAAAAACCTCTAAAGGCTTTGAATTGCGGGCTGTTGGAATGAACCAGCAGGCATCCCATTATGCTGGTATGAACGTTCGTCGCAATATCATTTATGCGATGCTGATTTCAGGTGCTTTTGCAGGTCTTGCAGGCGCAATGGAAGGTCTTGGCACATTTGAATATGCCTCAATTAAAGGCTCGTTTACCGGTGTAGGTTTTGATGGAATCGCCGTCGCTTTATTAGGTGGAAATACTGCTGTTGGTGTTGTTCTTGCTGCGCTGCTGCTTGGTGGATTGAAGGTCGGTGCTTTAAATATGCCGCTTGAATCTGGCGTACCGACTGAGGTCGTTGATATTGTCATTGCGATCATTATTCTTTTCGTCGCCTCAAGCTATATTATCCGTCTTGTGATGAACCAAATGAAGAAAAAGGGGGGAAAATAAGTGGGATTTCTGCAAATTCTTGAAATCATCGTCCCAGCTACACTTGTCTATGCTGCACCACTTATTTTAACCGCTCTTGGAGGCGTCTTTTCAGAAAGATCAGGTGTTGTGAATATCGGTCTTGAAGGTTTGATGGTCGTCGGAGCATTTTCTAGTATTATCTTTAACTTATTTTATGCTGATACGTTTGGGGCGTTGACCCCGTGGCTTGGGCTCCTCGTCGGAATGGCAATCGGCGGATTGTTCTCTTTGATTCATGCAGTTGCAACCATTACATTCCGGGCAGATCAAACGGTCAGTGGTGTTGCCATTAACATGCTGGCACTTGGCGCTACGCTGTTTGTCGTGAAACTCATTTACGGGAAAGCACAAACAGATAAAATTACAGAGCCTTTCTATAAAGGTGATATTCCCCTTTTAAGTGACATTCCGATAATTGGCGATATATTCTTTAAAGATGTTTATTATACATCCATACTGGCATTAGCGCTTGCGGTTGTTGCTTGGTTTGTTTTATTTAAAATGCCGTTTGGTCTTCGTCTTCGTGCAGTCGGAGAACATCCAATGGCTGCTGATACAATGGGAATCAAAGTGTACCGGATGCGCTATATCGGCGTCTTTATTAGTGGACTGTTTGGTGGTCTTGGCGGAGCTGTTTATGCGTCGACCATCGCACTTGATTTCTCACATGCTACCATTACTGGACAAGGCTTCATCGCACTAGCTGCGCTTGTCTTCGGTAAATGGCACCCATTCGGCGCAATGGGCGCTGCTTTATTCTTTGGATTTGCTCAAAGTTTAAGCATCATTGGCTCTCTCCTGCCGCTATTCCAAGATATACCGAACGTGTATATGCTCATTGCACCATATGTGCTTACCATCCTAGCACTCACTGGCTTCATCGGCCGAGCAGATGCACCGAAAGCACTTGGGACCCCTTATTTAAAAGGAAAACGATAAATACGATGTATGATCAATCCCCTGAAGGATAAACTACCTTCAGGGGATTTTTGTATGATAAAAACATAAAAACTCCTGTTTATTTTACTTTTATTACACTTAATTTAGTTTAATAAATAGATGAGTGTCACAGAATCTTCTACAATTGAGACAAATAGCATTTGGGGGTGTTTATGTGGCTAATACACAACAATTGAAATCGATTACAGACGATTCTGACAATAATAAAAGCGTTTTCCGTAAGATCATGTCTTGGAAAATTGGTGTTATTGACTTACCTGTGTATTTAGTACTTGCAGCGATTATTTTAACTGCCGCTTATTTTAATAAAATTCCAGCAAATATGCTTGGTGGTTTCGCTGTTATTATGATTTTGGGGATTTTCCTTGGAGATATAGGACAACGTATTCCGATCTTAAAAGATATTGGTGGACCGGCGATTCTTTCTTTATTCGTACCATCGTTCCTGGTCTTTTTTCATGTTCTGAATCCGAACTCGTTGGAAGCGGTTACGTCTCTTATGAAAACGTCGAACTTCCTTTACTTCTATATTTCTGCTCTTGTAGTAGGTAGTATTCTTGGGATGCAGCGAACTGTTTTAGTACAAGGCCTTATTCGTATGTTTGTTCCTCTTGTTGCAGGTACAATTGCAGCTGTGACTGCTGGAATTCTTGTTGGTCTTTTAGTTGGTTACACACCGCATCATTCGTTCTTCTTTATTATTGTTCCGATTATTGCCGGTGGTGTTGGTGAAGGAATTTTGCCATTATCTATTGCTTATTCACAAATTCTTGGTGTATCAGCAGAGTCATTAATTTCTCAATTAATTCCTGCTGCCGTCATTGGGAACGTCATTGCCATTATCTGTGCTGGCGCAATGAAGAAGCTTGGTGAAAAACGTCCTGAACTAAACGGGAATGGCCGTCTTGTAAAATCAAAAGAGGCAAATGAAATTTTTGAACAGCCTGATATGGATCCAAAAGTTGATTTCGGGTTAATGGGTGCTGGTGTACTCGTTGCTTGTACAACGTTCATTTTTGGTGGTTTGTTAGAAAGCTTTGTTCATATTCCAGGTCCAATCTTAATGATTGTTCTTGCCGCTTTAATCAAATACTTAAACGTGATGCCTCAGCATCTGCAAGATGGCTCACAGCAGTTCTACAAGTTTGTATCAAGAAGCTTTACATGGCCGCTTATGGTCGGTCTAGGGATTCTATACATTCCACTTGATGATGTTGCAACAGTGATTTCTATTCCATTTGTTTGTGTATGTATCGCTGTCGTTCTTGGAATGGTTGGTTCAGGTTACTTCGTTGGGAAATTGATGAACATGTACCCAGTAGAATCTGCGATTGTGACAGGCTGTCACAGCGGACTTGGCGGTACTGGTGACGTTGCGATCCTTTCAGCTTCTGGAAGAATGGGTCTGATGCCTTTCGCACAAGTATCTACACGTCTTGGCGGAGCAGCAACTGTGATCTGCGCAACAATCTTACTTAGAATGTTTACTTAATCAAACAATAAAAAGCATGGGCTCTATTACGGGCACATGCTTTTTTTATATTTCTTTTCTCCTATAAGGGTTTTATTCTTCGGCAGAGACCACGCGTATATATTCTCTTGGCTGGAATGGATATTGTCTTGCCTCTTGATAGGTCATATAGAGAAGATGTTCTGAAAACAACGGCCATTCACTTTCCGCCTGCCACCTTTTTTGATCATTTCGTTCTATGAAGAATGCTCCTCCTAAAATCGTGCAGAATATGCTTAAGCTGATGCCCGCTTTTAGTTTCATGTAATCAGCTCCTTTAAGAAAAGCATGTACGAAATACAAAACAATATACAATGAGTTTCATTTTTGATAAAATATTTTTTGTGGTCAAAAGAACTCAAAACAAATACAGTTTACTGTAAATCAGTTCAAACCAATGCACTATGTCTGTATTTACGCTATAATTTTATTTACCAGTTCTTTAGAACGTGAATTTATATTGATTGAAGGAGGTTTATTTTCTTGCAGCTTATTCACTTCGCCATCCTATCGCCTTTTTTGCTTGCGTTTGTTGTGCCTTTTCTTTTTAAATACGTAAAGCGTATACATACAGGGTGGTTTGTTCTTATCTTGCCTATTCTATTATTTAGCTATTTTGTCCAGATGATTACGATGACATCAAATGGACGAACGTTATTTTCACAGGTCGAATGGATTCCTTCTCTAGGAATGAATTTCACTGTGTATGTAGACGGTCTTAGTTTGTTATTTGCGCTATTGATTACAGGTATTGGCGCACTTGTCGTCTTGTACAGTATTTTCTACTTATCAAAAGAAAAAGAACAGCTTGGCTCTTTCTATACGTATTTGTTAATGTTTATGACCGCTATGCTCGGTGTCGTTCTATCTGACAACATGGTGGTTCTTTACTTGTTTTGGGAGCTGACAAGTATTTCTTCCTTCCTCTTAATTGGGTATTGGTATAAGCGGGAACGCTCTAGATATGGAGCAACCAAATCACTGCTTATTACTGTTTTTGGCGGATTAGCTATGCTTGGTGGCTTCATCCTCATCTACCTGATAACTGATTCATTCAGTATTCGTGAAGCAGTCAATCAGCTTCAGCTCATTATGGCATCACCTTACTTTATCCCTGCCATGATTCTGATCTTACTTGGTGCCTTTACGAAATCAGCGCAGTTCCCATTTTATATCTGGCTGCCTGATGCAATGGAAGCACCTACCCCTGTGAGCAGTTATCTGCATTCTGCTACGATGGTGAAAGCTGGTATTTATCTTGTTGCCCGCTTCAGTCCAATCTTTGCTATTTCAGAGGTGTGGTTTTGGACCATATCCATCGTTGGACTTGTGACATTATTTTGGGGATCATTCCACGCCGTTCGTCAAAACGATTTAAAAGCCATTCTTGCCTTTTCTACCGTTAGTCAGCTCGGGATGATTATGCTTATGCTGGGTGTAGGAGCAGCTGCAATCCATGAAAACAACCCCGCCATTTTCGGCGCGGCCGTTCTCGCTGCGATCTTCCATTTAATTAATCATGCCACGTTTAAAGGCAGTCTCTTTATGGCGGCTGGTATCATTGATCACGAAACCGGCACCCGGGACATTCGGAAGTTAGGCGGTTTAATGACCATTATGCCGATTACCTTTACGATTACGTTAATCGGTACATTTTCAATGGCTGGTCTTCCGCCATTTAACGGCTTCTTAAGTAAAGAGCTGTTTTTCACAAGTATGCTGCGTATTTCTGAGATCAGCTTTACTGACATTTCAACATGGGGCGCTATTTTCCCAGCCATCGCTTGGCTCGCTAGTGTCTTTACGTTCATTTACAGTATGATGCTTCTCTTTAAAACATTTAGAGGCAATCTTCAGTTAGATCAATTAGAAAAAAAGCCGCATGAAGCACCGATTGGTATGCTCATCCCGCCAATTATCCTTGCTGCACTTGTGGTCACCTTTTTCTTCTTCCCAAATATTCTAGCTTATTCTGTCATTGAACCTGCGATTGCAGCCATTATTCCCGATGCGATTGATCCAGGAAAACGGTTTGTTGTCAAAATTGAAGCATGGCACGGCTTTCAGCCAGAGCTTTATATGACAATAGGTGTTGCAGCTTTAGGGATTATCGGATATTTGACGTTGTCGAAATGGCGTCCAATGTACAACATATTTAAGGAGAAATGGTCATTTAACACTTTATACGATCGTTCTCTAATCGGTTTAGAAAAAGGTTCATATCGCCTGACAAACAGTTATATGACCGGTTTCCTTCGTGATTACCTTGTCTATGTGTTTGGGTTCATGATTATCGTGCTTGGGAGTGTCATGTTTTATCAGAATGCCTTCTCATTTAATATGGAGCATGCTGCTCCAATCGGCACGTACGAGGTCATTCTGTCATTAGTGATGATAGCAGCAACCCTCACGACTGTGTTTGCTCGTTCTCGCTTAACAGCCATTATCGGGCTAGGTGTCATGGGGTATACGCTGTCACTATTTTTTGTTATTTTCAGGGCACCTGACCTTGCCCTCACCCAGTTAATTATTGAAACAATTTCTGTGGCACTGTTTTTACTTTGCTTCTATCACTTGCCAAAGCTGAGCATGAAGCAAAAAACAAGGAAATTTAAAATGACCAATCTCATTATTTCAGTAGGTGTTGGTGTCATTGTGACATGCCTTGCTTTCGCTTCAACAAGCAATCAGTCACTTGATACGATTGCGTCTTACTTTATTGAAAACAGCTACAAGCTTGCAGGCGGAGACAACATTGTCAATGTCATCCTTGTTGATTTCAGGGGCTTTGATACACTGTTTGAAATTACCGTGCTGGCGATTGCGGCACTTGGTATCTATGGATTATTAAAGACACAAGAAAAACGGAAGAGAGGAGTGCGCCGATGAGAAAAATTGATACGAATGATATGCTTTTACAAGTTACAACCAAAATCACTGCATTCATCATCCTGCTCTTCTCCCTTCACCTGTTTCTTGCGGGACATAACAATCCAGGCGGAGGATTTATTGGAGGCTTAATGAGTGCCAGTGCTGTCGTCCTTCTGCTCTTAGCCTACGATCTGAAGACAGTAAGACGCATTCTGCCGTTCAACTTTATCTATGTTGCAGGTGTGGGGCTGCTCATTGCGCTATTGACTGGTATGGGTTCTTTCCTGTTCAGCGCACCTTTCCTATCCCATACCTTTGGTTATTTTCAATTACCGATTTTAGGGAAAACAGAGCTGGCAACAGCCGTCCTGTTTGATATCGGTGTGTATTTGGTTGTTGTCGGTGTCACCATGACCATTATTCAAACGATTGGAGAGAAGGAATAATGGAATTTCTAATGTCTATTCTCGTCGGAATTATCTTTATGACGGCGACCTATTTACTGCTTTCAAAAAGCCTTTTGCGGGTCATCGTTGGTACTGCTGTTTTGAGCCACGGTGTCCATTTACTCCTATTAACAATGGGCGGCTTAAAAAAAGGAGCTCCTCCCATTTTAACTGAGGGGATTACATCCTATGTAGATCCATTGCCACAAGCATTAATTTTAACGGCTATTGTCATTTCGTTTGGTGTGACATCATTTCTACTCGTCATGGCCTTCCGAGCCTTCCAAGAGCTGCGAACAGATGACATGGATCAAATGAGAGGAAATGATCAGCATGAATAATCTCGTTATATTACCTATTTTAGTACCAGTTCTATCCGCTACATTGCTGATTTTTATGAATAAAAATATCATGCTGTCTAGAGGTTTTAGCGTTTTTGCATCTCTTACAGCGATCGCGTGCAATCTATTTTTGGTCCAAACGATTTTCACAAATGGGATTCAAACACTTTATTTGGGCGGCTGGAAAGCACCATTTGGCATTGCGCTTGTGGCCGATCAGTTTGCTGCACTGCTCGTACTGACCGCTTCCATTGTTGGGCTTGTCACAGTGCTTTTTTCCTTTCGAACAATTGGAAAAGAAAGAGAGCGGCTGTTCTATTATTCTGGCGTACAGTTCTTGTTAGCTGGCGTGAGCGGTGCCTTTTTAACAGGAGATATCTTCAACCTGTTTGTATTCTTTGAATTGCTGCTGATGGCGTCATACATGCTCATTGTTCTGGGCGGATCAAAACCGCAGCTTCGTGAATCACTCAAATACATTGTGTTTAACATCATCTCATCGGCTTTATTTATCGTCGGTGTCGCTTGTTTATATGCAGTCACTGGTACACTGAATATGGCTGATTTAAGTGTGAAGATCGCTGAATCAGGGCAAACAGGATTAATCACTGTCATTTCCATTCTGTTCATGATTGTATTTGGCTTAAAAGCTGGGATCTTCCCGCTTTATTTCTGGCTTCCAGGGTCGTATCATGCACCGCCTGCAGCGATTTCCGCTCTATTTGGCGCTTTGCTGACAAAGGTTGGCTTGTATGCGATTGCCAGAGTCTTTACGTTAATTTTTATACACGATACAGGGTTCACTCATACATTTATGGCGTGGCTGGCCGCACTGACGGTGATATTTGGTGTGATTGGCTCGATTGCCTATTCCGATGTGCAAAAGATCGTGATTTATAACATTGTGACAGCGGTCGGGGTCATTTTATTTGGAATTGCAGCCAATACTCCTGCATCACTCCAAGGGGCCATTTATTATCTCATTCACGACATGGTCATCAAAGGGGCTTTATTTATGCTGGCAGGTGCACTCTTTGTGTACGCTGGCACAAACAATCTGAAAAAGATGGGCGGGCTGATTCAATCACAGCCACTTCTTGGCTGGATGTTTTTCATATCAGCATTATCCCTTGCAGGAATTCCGCCGCTGAGCGGTTTTGTAGGAAAGCTAAAAATTGTGGAAGGCGGCTTTTCTGCTGGACACATGACCTTTTCTATCCTTGTCTTACTGTCCAGCCTTCTTGTCCTTTATAGCGTCATGAGGATTTTCATGCTCGCATTTTGGGGTGAGGAACAAGATATGCGAAGAAGGAAACCGTCGATTAAAGGAATGGTGTACCCTGGCGTACTGCTTGTGATCTTGTCGCTTGCCATTGGGTTAGGGACAGAGTTCATTGCCCCTTATATCAATCAAGCAGCGGAAATGCTCTCAACACCAGAAAAATATATTCAAGCTGTGCTGAAGGAGTAGATGAACATGGCCTTTCAAATATTATTAAACGCTCTCCTCGCCTTTACATGGATGTTTATGAATGATACATACACGGCCTCAGGCTTTGTATCAGGGTTTATACTTGGGATGGTCGCCATTTTTATGCTGCGCCGTTTCTTCCCGCAACGTTTTTACGGCTTTGCACTTTATGCCATTTTCAAGCTCGTTTTGATTTTTATTCGGGAGCTGCTTCTTGCCAATTTAAGTGTACTAAAGACCGTATTATCTCCAAAGCTCACAATTAAGCCCGGTATTTTCGCCTTTCGTACGGACTTGAAAATGGATTGGGAAATTACCATACTTTCTAACATGATTACTTTGACACCAGGTACACTAGTCATTGATATTTCTGATGATCGTTCGATTTTATACATTCATGCGATGGATATTGAAGATGCGGAAAAAGCCATTCACGATATCCGGGTTTCATTTGAAAAAGCGATTCAGGAGGTGAGTGGTAAGTAATGGAGATCATATTACAAATGTCACTTGGCATTCTTGCACTGTCCACCCTTCTTTTTGTTATACGAGTTATCAAAGGTCCCTCTATTCCTGATCGTGTAAGTGCGCTTGATGCGATAGGAATCAATTTAATTGGGATGACAGCCATCGTTTCCATTTTGCTGAAAACGACAACGTTCTTTGAAATTATTTTACTGCTCGGTATCCTTGCCTTTATCGGCACTGTCGCTTTTTCCAAATTCCTTGAGAAAGGGGAAGTGATTGAAAATGATCGTCATCGCTAAAGCTATTGTCATTTTCTTCATCCTGCTTGGCGCCATCCTTTGTCTTATTTCAGCCATTGGCGTCCTTCGCCTGCCAGATGTTTATACACGAATGCATGCTGCATCAAAAGCATCGACACTTGGTGTTGTCCTCATATTAGTTGGGGTATTCTTTCACGAATGGTTTCTTGCAGGTATCATCTCTGCGAAGATTCTGCTCGGGATTGTCTTTATCTTTTTAACAGCTCCGGTCGGCGCACACTTGATCGGAAGAGCCGCCTACAATACCGGGGTCAAGATGGACAAACGAAGTGTACAAGACGATTATGGCGGTTTTCGTAACTTTGTGATTAAACGAAAAGAAGACTCGTACTTATAAACCGAAAGAAGGGCCTCACATGTGAGGTCCTTCTTTTATTTCTATAAAAAAACCATTTTATGGATCAATCCAACCTAAAAAAAGCTTCCGCTGCACCGGGAGCTTTTTTATATGCGATCAATGACAGCAAGTGTGCATCTTGACGTACAGATGTGCCGATCTCGATCATCTTTAATATCAATTTGAAATACCATTGTACGGCGCCCTACATGTACAGGAACAGCCGTCGCTGTCACTACTCCATCACGTACAGATTTTAAATGATTGGCATTGATTTCAATCCCTGAGCAAACTTGCTGAGTTAAGTCTAAATGAGCCGCAGCCCCCATGCTTGCCACTGTTTCTGCTAGAGCAGCAGATGCTCCTCCGTGCAGCAGTCCAAATGGCTGTTTTGTTCTGTGATCGACTGGCATTGTCGCCACGCATCGTGACTTATTACACTCTACAATCTCAATCCCAAGTGCCTCAAGCAGTGTATTTGATCCACTCACTTCCATCAGGGTTCTCTCCCTTCACACGTTTACAGCACACTTTCAGATTTTGCAATTAACACCGCTTCGGTTCGAGAGCCAACATTCAGCTTATTAAAGATGGACGTCAAGCTGTATTCAATCGAGCGTTTGCTCAAATGAAGCACATCGGCAATCTCTTGGTTCGTGTATCCTTTTTCCACTTCTCTGAGGATCAAACACTCTCGCTCTGTTAACAGCTCATGATCGGTCTGCTGCGCCTGTTCTGGCTTTTCTTGCTGCTGTGAAATTAACTTCTTTAAATAGGATAGCTGAATGACAACTTCTCCTTGCAATGTGCGGTGTATGTATTCAATAATTTTGTCTTTTGTCTCTGTTTTACTAATTGCACCGTGCAATCCAGCCCGAATGGCCTCTTCAAAATAATCATCTACTTCATACCCTGTATAAATGATAATTTTCACTTGCTGGTTGGTTTCTAGAATTTGTTTCGCAATGTCCATTCCATTGATATCCCCGAGATTTAAATCCATCAAAATCACATCATAGATGGAAAAGTCATGCGTCTTTAAAAAGGCGGCTTCTGCATCAGGACTTAAACAATCGACTGATAGCTGCTGATCTGATTCTAATATGCTTTTTGTCCCTTCCATGACAGCCGGATGATCATCAATGACCAATATCTTCTTCATGTCTTCCTCCCTTTAAATCACTCACTTCCATTTTATATAAAAGACTTGGCAGATGCCAAGTCTTATTCCTTAATAAATCGTTACAATTCCATTTCAATTTTCACCTTCAGTCCTTTTTCTGGGGCTGTGTGAATGTGAAGCTTCCCATTTAACGCCTTGACTCGTTCTCTGATTCCCGAGAGGCCCATGCTCATGGTGTGCTGATCAAGATGGCTTGCATCAAAACCGACTCCATCATCCTCGTAGTGAAGAACAACCTGATCTTTAATACAAATCAGCATCACTAACACTTGAGTGGCTTGGGAGTGCTTCAGGGCATTGGATAACAGCTCCTGAACAATTCGGTAAATATTCAGCTGTGAATCAATATCAATGTCCAGTTCTTTATCAAAGCGTGTTGTATTCAGCCGGATATGAAACGGTGCTTCCTCCTGAATTTGAGAAGTCAGCTTCGACATCGCCTTGACTAAACCTAAATCGTACAGCAGCTGCGGCCGAAGTTCATGACATGTTTCTCTCGTGGTTTGAATCACCTTAGACATTTGTTCATTCCATGAGATAAGCGATTGTTCAATAGACGTTGGGCATTGATCGTTTTGGAAATTCGTTAAAAACATCTCTGACTGTCTTTTCAGTGATATCAAATCCTGCAGCACGGAATCATGAAGATCCCTTGCTAAATCGGAGCGCTGCTTTTCTTCCATCGCAAACATGACTTTTTTCAGCCAAGCAGGATTCGCTTCACGCTGCTTCAAATCTTCAAGATGCTCCATCAATTCTTCGATCTTGACGACATTTTCTAAACTGACACTTGTATAAAAAGCCAATGTTTTCAGCCAAGAAATCTCATCACGCGTCAATTTCGGTGTCTGTAAATTGGATAAACAGCAAATCATAAACGAGTGACCGCCCCGCTCGCCAATTTTCATCATAAACCCTTTATCAAGCTCAATGATTTTCCCGACTTCCCCTAAAATATCCTGAAATTGATCCACATACTCTTTCCATAGATTGCTATCACCTGAAGATTCATCAATCTCTTCAATCTGTCCATCTGGCTTCACTTCAAGCACAAAGGCTTTATTAACAACAAGCACTTCTAAAATGGTGTATTTCAAATGATACAGCACTTGATGAAGTGATGACGCCTCACGAATAAGCTGCGTAAATTTAAACACGCTGTCCTGGTAATTATGCTTCTCTGAAAAACGCTTCAGACGAAAACGGAAATCTAGAATTTCTTTGAAATAGAAAACAGCCAGCATGAGCGCGTAGGTGATTAATGCGAGCTTCAGTGTGTACTTCAAATCTTCTGGTTTTTGCAAAATGTAAAACGTGACGACAACAAAAATGGTCGGTGTGATGGCAAGAAATCCATAGTATTTCAGTCTACTAATCAAAAAATCCATATTGTAAAGCTTATTTGTCATGAATTGATACACGAGTGAAAAAGGAATGAGCAAGACAAAAGAAGTTAAGAAAAAGGGATCTACCACATAAATACGAAATAAAACATATGGAATTGCAAATAAAAATATAAATGGACAAAAGGCTATGATATTAATCATGACAAAAAACTTTAAAACAGATCCCTGCTCTGTCTCTTTATATTTCCGCATTCCATTGATAATCACTTTGAATGACATGATAATAGAAGCGAAAAAGAATAAAAGATTTAAACTTGGCATGTATCTTGCTATCGCTGAATCTATTGGAACTGCTAGCTCTATCACCAGATTAATTAGTGGAAGACTGTATAAAATACGTATCATATTTTTAGTCGTTATACGCAGGTCAAATTCTTTGAAATATTGATAAATGAAATGAATATAAAAGATAAATACACTTGATAAACAAAATGTGATCACATAATGGCTAAATCTATCACCAATACCTGAAGTACCTGCACTAAGATATCCGATACAAATCGTTAATAAAAATAAAACTAAAAGAAATGCTGATTTTCGTTGGACCTCTTTGTTAATTCTAATGATAAAGAAGATACAAAATAAACAAATTGAATACAGGACGAGAGGAATTAAATAGACAAATAAACTTTCTTGACCAATCAATGTCTTATTTTTAAGGGTGATCATTTGGTTGCCTCTTTGAATATCAATTCTTTGCACATTCCTAAGCTCACCATTGATCAAATGATCTTTGTTGTTAGCAGGTTCCCCATTGATTTTAAGTATAATATCTCCTTCTTCTAATCCTGATGTGTAGGCTAAAGAAAGATATTCAACTTTGACAACTTCTGCTTGACCGTTCTTGTTCTCCGCTACATGTGCTCCATTAAAAATATCAAATACATAAATATATGAAACATAGATCACAAATAAAAAAGACAGAAAAACCAAAAAAGCAGATAGTTTCGTATAAGTTATCTTCATGTATAAAACATCCTTAACTGGAGAACTTTTAAATCATTTTTAAATGAATAGTATCATTTATAGTACCATATATAATCTGCAGACATTTGCCCTTTTTTAATGCCCTGAATGATTGCTTTCATGGTTTGCTCATCTGTGTGAATTAAACTTGCATTCCCTAAGTCCAATTCATTCACAACACTAGGATTATTCATTAAATATGCAATAACATTTTGAATGTTCAATCATTGCCCTCCTTTGTCATAAATGCATACAATTGTTCCTTATTTGTTTTAGGTAAATCAAGTTGTTCAATCCCTTGCCTCATTTTTAACAGCATAATCTCTCTCATTGATACCATGTACTGAGTCAAACCAGCTTCAAGTAATTTCTGCTTCAGCTGAAATGACTTTTGTTCTGACTCATCTAAACGACCGGAAAAGAACGTAAGAAGCTCTTGACTGGCATCGTTAAAACCTCTTTGTAAATAGCTAAATGCCAGCGTTTGTTTTTTTAGAAAATCTCCGTTTGTTTTCGAAAATAACGCAAAAAAATCGTTACTGATCTGTTCAGCAACACCATAACATATTGAATATGATTCCACAGTTGAGTTGATTTTTCTCGTCGCTAAATAAACACCCAGTACACTAGAAAGAGCTGTTAATGATCCTGATTTTTTCCTTAACACCTCTACACACTCTTCTTCTGTTTCATGCATATGACGCAAATCCTCATGTTGTCCTTCCATTGACCATTTGATGAGTTGGAACAGTTTCTCAATTAGTTGAGAATCATTTTCACCTATTGATATGATGAATTGGGTACTCAGCGTATACAAATACGTAGAAGCATTGATGGCCACTCCTTGGTCGACGTTCATCCAAGGATACGAATCATTGTCCTGATCTTCAATATCATCTAATATATCGGCTGATAAGATGAGAAGTTCAATCCCTGCTGACAATTGTGTAATCGCTTGCTTGTCTTGTCCGCCAAATGCCTCATAATGCTTGTAAGCCAATTGCCCAAAGGGAAATTCATTCTTTCTATCTGTAAATTCTAGAAGCAGTTGTTGTAAATCCTTCTGCCTGACTGCATGTTGAATAAAATCAGACATATTCTGCTTGATTTTTGTATTCTCTAGATAGTTTAGCATACTCGCTCTTGTACCTCACCCTTCCGCCTTTTATTTTACTAAAAAGACATGAGCAAATGTCCACTGACATCACTATTTAACAATTATATAATAATATATCCTTTTTTTGTATGTATTTGGATAAAAAAAAGACTTGATGATTATCAAGTCTTTAAGAAATTTTCACATATTCATATTTGTCGTATTGATCAATGCTTTTGTTAATGTTATGAAGAGAAGCCGTTGTTTCTCTAATTTCGTTTTCAAGTTTCCATAATAATTGTTTAAGTTCTTCGATTTCATACTTTTCCATCGATTCCACTCTCCTTTTTTGGAAGATCAATGTATTTGTGTATGGTGATTGGGTCATAAGTATTTGATCTGTTACTAACAGTGTAAATGTAATTGAGTATTTTTTCACCGAAAAGTATGCACAAAATGTGTGCGTGATACCGCAAAATTCAATAGGTCTTTTTTCATCATTTTCTGACTTTTCAAATCATACTTTTATCTCAATTCCAAAGGAACTGCGTCATTTTTGCGACAAGAATAGGCATCATTCGTCACACTTTTCTCACATCAGAACGTATGATCCCTTCCATATCCTCGGTTTTGCGTGTTATAGGTCAGACGACAGACCCTATTGTGGACACCGCAATTTTTTGGCGACATTCACCGAAATTGACCGCAAAAGTACCTATTTTTATGTTGGATTTATAAAGATAGAAAGATCATTTTGATTCTTTATTCTGATTTTCTACATACATTTAGAACAGATATCCGTCCAATTTCACGTCAATGAGAGAAGAGGTGACCATATGTTTTACTATGTTCCTTATCCTGCTTTGCAGGTTCCCGCAATGAGCCATGCATACCCGCGCACACCTATGACTTTTCCTCCAGTAGATGCCCACTCGTTTCAACGAGCCGCAAAAGAATCAGCCCGACTTGTTGCTGATGCTTCACTCATTACACAGCAGATTTCCAGCTCGCTTTCATTTGCACAGCGCATCATGGAGGCTGCTGAGCGCTCTGATTCGACAAGTGTCATCCGAATGCTGAAGCAAATCGGTGTGAAAAGTGGCATTGACATCCGCTTTAGTCCAGAAGGCATTCGTATCTACTTGTCTCTCGCCTCTAGCAGACTTTTTCTTCTTTTACAGTGGGCATAACAAAAAAAGCCGCTCTGACCTGAGCGGCTTTTCTTAAGATTCAAACATTTTATGACACCATTCAATGGCTTCTATATAACAGCCGTAGGCTTCTTGCTTCGGGAGTTCCCCATTTAACATCTCATCATCCCATTCATTTCGTTCAATCCGTTTGGCTACACCTAGCACAAATGAATAATCATTTTCATAGCCAAGCAGTGCCTCGCCAACTTCATCAGAAAGCGGCAGCTCTTTCACAAGTTCTGTAATATCTGCCCTGACAAGCGTATCAATGAGAGAAAACATACCTGTCAGCATATAAGAGGCTGGGTGCTCTCGTTCAGTACGACTCGCAATCAGTTCACACGTTTTCGCCCGAATGAATGACATTTTGATAATTTCTTTTTGGCTTGAGTTTGCTTGGACATTCAGTTCTTTAAATGAAAGAATAAAGATCCAGCGCCGAATTTCATTAAACCCAAGCAGGATAATCGCCTGCCGGATACTTTTGATTTGATAAAGACGTCTCATGCCGCCTGAATTCAGCATTTTTAATAATTGATATGACAGCGAAAGGTCACTTTCAATAAAATGGGTCACGACCTGGATATTCGGCTGTTCCTTGCTCAGCTCATTTAAAAGCTGGTGGTACGCATGGAAGCTGGTCGATAATGCTCGTCCTGATATGACACGAGGCTCGCTAAAGAAATACCCTTGAAACAAATGGAAGCCGGCTTCTAGCGCTTCTTCATACTCTCTTCGCGTTTCCACCTTTTCTGCAAGGAAGCGAAGTCGATATTTTTTATACGTATGTAGAATATTTCTTCGTTCTTCCGATGTGGTCTTCAGAAAGTCAATTTTTAAAATATCAATGCAATAGAGGAGTTCGTCAAGCAACTTGTCACTAAAATGTGTTCCGCTTAGAAAAAAATCATCAAGTGCAATCGTATATCCCCATTTTTTTAACTGCTTACATCTCATAATAAGTGCCGGGGTAATCGGTACATTTTCTAATATCTCGATCACAAGCTGATGCGGATCAAAATAGGTGAGCAGATCAGACGAAAGTAAGCTTTCGGTGAAATTAATGTAGCATCGTTTGCCTTCTGTCAATGTTTCGATACCGATATTTAAAAAGCTATTTATAATGAGGTCCGTTGTCGCTTGGTCACCGTCTTCAGCGCTATATGTATTGGTTTCACTATCTCTATAAAGCAGCTCATATGATACGACTTGTTCTTTTCTGTTAAAAATAGGCTGTCTCGCAACAAACACCCTCAACTGCTCCAATCCTCCTTTATGCAATGACAAACAAGATGTGCTTTCAGTATACCAAATGATTGTGCTTATGGTTCACTTTGAATCGGTCAAAAAATAAAAAAAGAGATCACCCGGGTTGATGATCTCCTTTTCTTCCAATTAGCTTTCATAAAGCTCTTTTTTAATTTTATTTTTCACGTCATGGATAAACTGCATCTTGTTATCCCAGCATTTTTGACTCAAATCGACTGGATATTCTTCTGGTTTGCTGATTCGTTTATATTCCTCCCAGAAAAGTCCGAGGCTATCCTGCACATAGGCTTGAATCGTTTGAATATCCGGATTGTCATATACAAGTTTTCCTTGTTCGAAAATAGGGACATGAAGATCCTTAGCCACAAAGTTTGTAACAAATTTGCTGATAAATGTATGCACAGGGTGGAACATTTTCAGTTTATCCTCACTATGAACATCTTCCTCTTCGAGCGCAATGTAGTCACCCTCAGAATGATGATTCAATTGATTGATGATGCGGTACACACGTTTACGTCCTGGTGTTGTCACTTTCTCTGGGTTGGATGAAATTTTGATAGTATCATTCATTTTGCCGTTTTCTTCAATGGACACAAGCTTATACACTGCACCGAGGGCTGGCTGATCAAATGCTGTGATCAGCTTTGTCCCAACACCCCACACATCAATTTTGGCACCCTGTGCTTTTAAATTCATGATGGTATGTTCATCAAGATCGCTCGATGCAATGACTTTTGCATCATGGAATCCTGCATCATCCAGCATCATTCTAGCTTTTTTAGACAAGTATGCAAGGTCACCGCTATCAAGTCTGACACCAATAAAGTTGATTTTGTCTCCGAATTCTTTCGCTACCTTAATGGCATTCGGAATACCGGATCTCACGGTATCATACGTATCGACTAAAAAGACACAGTCTGTATGGGTTTCAGCATATTTTTTAAATGCCGTATATTCATCGCGGTATGCTTGTACAAGCGCATGGGCATGAGTTCCTGACACTGGAATGTTGAAGCGCTTCCCAGCACGAACATTACTTGTCGCCTGGAAGCCGCCGATGAGTGCCGCTCTTGCTCCCCACATCGCTGCATCCATTTCATGCGCACGTCTTGTTCCGAATTCTAGTGCTGTCTCATCTTCAATGATTCCTTTAATCCGAGCCGCCTTTGTTGCGATCAGCGTTTGGAAATTCACAATATTCAGCAAGGCTGTTTCGATTAGCTGCGCTTCTACAAGCGTTGCCTCGATGCGCATGATCGGTTCATTTGCAAAGACAATTTCGCCTTCCCGCATTGAATGAAGTGTTCCTGTAAAGGACAACCCGCTTAAATAATCAATGAAATCGCTTTTATAACCGAGTTCATCTTTTAAATACGCTAGATCACTTTCGGTGAAGGAGAAGTCCGATAAATATTCAATCGCTTTCTCTAAACCAGCAAATACAGCGAAGCCATTGTCAAATGGAAGCTTTCTGAAGAAGAGTTCAAAAACTGCCTTCTTCTCATGAATGCCGTCTCTCCAATACGTTTCTGCCATGTTAATTTGATAAAGATCTGTATGTAGTGATAAACTGTCGTCAATAAACCGATGCTCCAACTTCCATTCTCCTTCCCTTACTTAACCACTTTCGCACCAAGCGACTGCTCAAAGTGAGAAAGTGCCCACTCGTGCCCCGCTTCATTAAAACTCGCTACAGCATTCTGGTGAATCACAAGTTCGAAGCCTTTATTGTACGCATCAACAGCTGTATGAAGTACACAAATATCGGTACATACGCCGGCTAAATGAAGTTCAGTGATGCCGCGTTCGCGCAGTTTCATTTCTAATTGAGTGCCTGCAAAAGCAGAGTATCTTGTTTTTTCCATATAGTAGACATGCTTTAAATGTTTTGACGTGTGAAATAGTGAACTTAGTTTGCCATAAAGTTCAATTCCCTTTGTCCCGCGAATATTATGGGGCGGAAATAACTTTGTCTCTGGATGATAAGGGTCTTGCTCTTCATGATGATCGACTGCAAAGACGACAAAGTGTCCTTCATCAATAAACGAAGAAGTGATCTCTTTGATCTTAGGCTCAATCGCCTGTCCAGGCTTTCCGCATGTCAATTTTCCATCGTCTGCAACAAAATCAACGGTATAATCAATACAAATCAATGCTTTGCCCATCCGCATCTCTCCCATATGCTCTTTTGACTCATTATAGCCTATTCATTTCACTAGGGAAACCTATTCAACAGATTCGTGAGAAAAAGCCTTTTGAAGCAGCTCATCTTCTATATAGATGTGCTCTTGATTAACCGCATTCGGCAGCTCTATCACAAGACCAAAAGGAGAATGCGCCTCATAATGATTCACCACTTTAAAGGAACAACCAGCGGCATTAGCCATTTTCACATATTGAGAATATGAAGCATAGGACAACTCACCATTTAAAAGAACAGTGGCCTGACGGTTGGACTTTAATACTTGTTCGACCTCTTGATACGGTTTATTTCGTAATACCTGTCCCTTTGTCAGGGCGAGAAGCGCTCGTTCCCTTAATGAACCGAGAAACATTCTTCGTTCATCGGGCTTTGTTTCAGCATGTCCAAATATTCCTTGCTGCAAATAAAAGTCTACGGATTCTTCTTTCATCGCTGTTTTCACTCCTGGTTTTAAAATTTACATTTCTGTGACCCAGTGCACAATCTTTAGTGCAAGCTCACGGACTTCGTCTGTTTCTGCTCTTTCCATTAAGGATTGCTCGAGCGTATGGATCAGCTGCTCTTTTTCGTCCTCGTACGCAATGGATATACTCCATTCAATGTCAGGTACGGCAACAAGCGTTTTATATTCTTTTTTATTTTCATGTAAATATACATTGTAGGTCTTTGGTTGCCGGCTTGTGATGTGTGCTTTTCTAATTTTCATTTGACTCTGTTCACACCTCTTTTTTCTTCTTACATCCATATCCATTGTACCATAAAAAAAGACAGCTTCTGAAAAGGAAATCCCTTTCAAAGCTGGCTACGCATTGAAGCTCTTTTGCTGACTAATAAGATTTAAATCCCAAACAAATGTGACGTTTGGACTGTTAAAAAATTGGACGAGGTCCCCTGCATTATAGGTACCTGAACCACCGGCGGAGTAATCAACACTTTTTGGCGAAATGGGAAAAACACCGCCGAAATGTGCCGCCCCATTTCCGTACACACGATCTATATGAATAGGTTCAACAATCGCTGGCATTGCGCCACCACCTTTTCTATCCACATCATATGCCCAGCTCAACAATACGTGTATCACAAATAAAAAAAGACAGCTGATATTTGATCACCAGCTGTCTTTCTATGCATTAAATGATTGAGGCTGGTCAAACAATGTGAAGTCCCAAAGCATCGTCGCATTAGGATCACTTGTAAGAGACATATAATCACCTGAATTAAAGGCTCCCGCCCCGCCAGTGGAGTGGTTTACAGCCAAAGGGGCGATGGCCAGTACATCACCGAAAGTAGCTGCACCGTTTCCTCC
Organism: Bacillus sp. NMCC4; assembly: GCF_002998555.1. Lineage (NCBI taxonomy): Bacteria > Bacillati > Bacillota > Bacilli > Caryophanales > Bacillaceae > Bacillus > Bacillus sp. NMCC4. The sequence continues at coordinate 104,033 of NZ_PVRA01000001.1, forward strand.
TAATGACTCGATATGAATAGGTCCAACGATTGCAGGCATCAGAATCTCCCCCTATCTGCTTATGTCAACCATCTTATGCAAAAAGGGAAAAGTTGTGCATCTGCCCTATACGTTTAAATGCTGTTCTTTACGAGACCGCTGACGCAGCTGAACCAATCTGACAATATTCAAGGTGATCGCTTTGAGCAGTGCATAGACAGGGACTGCAAAGATCATGCCAAGGATGCCCCCAAAGCTTCCTGCCCCAATTAACAGCAGGATAATGGTCAAAGGGTGTGTGTTAAGGCGTTTCCCAATGATCAATGGAGAAATGACATTTCCGTCAATTTGCTGAACGACAAGAATCACAATCACTGTCACCACTGCTTTTCCAGGCGAATCAAGAAAGGCAATCAGCACAGCTGGTGCCGCGCCAAGATATGGTCCAAGGTACGGGATCACATTTGTGACCGCAATGATAATACCGAGAATAAGCGCATATTTCACACCAATTAATAAGTATCCGATAAAACAAGCCACTCCAACAAATAAACAGACAACAATCTGCCCCTGTATGTAAGCCGCAAGTGTGTCGTTTAATTCTTTAAAAATCTTCAATCCTTCCTTACGGTAAGGCATTGGCAAAAATTGAACGAGCTTGTCGGGAAACTTATGTCCGTCTTTCAGCATATAAAACAAAATGAACGGAACTGTGATGACGGCTAAAGCAATATTGGCAATCACGCCAAACACCGCAGACATACTTGAAGCGATATTTTCCGGCAAATCTTTTAATGTCGAAACGATCGTCTGTTCAAATTTTGAGACAGACACATAATCTTGGTTCATCATCCAAGTAAATGTTTTAGAATGCGAAAAGTCATTGATAAACTTCTGCATGTCCGTCACATAACCAGGGAAGCTTTTGACAAGTCCACCGACCTGCGAGACAATCACCGGTCCAGCAGCATTGACGATGAACGTGATGAGTCCAATGAACAAGAGATAAATGATCAGGATAGCGAGTGTCCTAGGAATTTTCTTGGACAAAAATCGAACAATTGGATTAAAGATGAAAAAGAGAATACCCGCCAGTAAGATGGGGACAAACAGTGTTGATGCAAATAAAATAATCGGCTGAAATAAAAACGAAACCTTAGTTGATACATAGACAATGAGTAAAACAAGTAATATTTGGAATGTCCAAAAATGAACTTTAGATTTTAACAAAGATGCTCCTCCTGTTACGTATTGATCTTATTAAAAAACTACTATTCAACCCACCTTCTGTCAACTGCTTCTTGTTTTAGAACCTCATCTTTTGAAAAAAAAAGAACAATTGGTATATCATGCACTTTTTCCAGATATACATTCTATAAGCATGAAAAAAAGCAGACATCTATGCGTCTGCTTGTTACACTCTTTCACTGTGATCAGGCATCACCGATACGATTTGCTGGATCCGCACATAAAAAACTGATTTCGCCCCCGCTTCAATCACAATATGATCCGGCATAACTTCCTTCAATTTCCCACGCACCGTATCTTTCACTGTTTGCACAATTAATCTCATACCGACCACTTTCTGCAATGTTTGATAAACATATGGATCAACTAATGAAACAAGCTGTGGACTTCCTTGTTGTGCCATCCTACCTGCCCCTTTACTTGTGTATTTACCCACAGCGTATGCATGAACCCATGTGAATGTCACTCAGGGCAAACCCACAACATTAATACCATATTTTTACAAATAGTACGTTTTTACATTTTTAAGAAGTATAATAGATTGGTGCTGCCAACAATTTAAATCATTCGAAGAGGTGAATTGTCTTGAAAAAACTCATCTGTATTGTTGCTGTCATGCTCTTTCTATCCTCTGCAAGTTATGCGTATGCAGGCACAATTGGAGATCCACCTGGGACGCCGGGGAAGTGGTTTAAAGGAGAAGAGCCCGTTCAAAAAGACGAGTCAAAACCACCACTTGTTTTTGTTCATGGCATTAACAGCTCCTCCTCCACTTGGTCCGATCGAAACGATATGGCAAAGCAGGCTGTTCTGAACGGATACGAAAGCGCATTCATAGATTTGCATCCAGATCAGGACATGAAAAAGAACGGCAAACTATTAGCAGAAAAGCTCAAAGAAATCTATGATGCGTTTGGTAGAAAACTCATTGTGATTGGTCATAGTAAAGGCGGGGTCGATACACAGTCCGCACTGGTGTATTTCAAAGCACATCCCTATGTGGAAAAGGTCATTACTCTCGGCTCTCCTCATAACGGGACACCGCTTGCGGATCTAGCGTATAGCAAGGGCGGAAGCTGGCTCGCGCAAATTCTTGGACAAAAAAGCGACGCGCTTTATTCTTTGCAAACCGGTCTGATGGCGGCTTTTCGAAGTGAAACCGACCAGCTGGAGGCGTTTCCCAATAAATATGTCACCTACTCTGGCTCGGAATGGGGAACATTTGGCGGTGTGCTGTATTTAGGCGGCATGTATTTAAAGAGCTTTGGTGCAAATGATGGCGCCGTCACAGTAAACAGCACAAGACTATCGTATGCAAACAATATTTTAACAGGAAAATGGGATCATCATTCAATCAAAAACGGCACAAGTATGTTTCCTGTGTTCCAGCATCAGCTTCTGGCAAATGTCGCAAGCGCTGAAAATGAAAATAAAGAGGAACAAGAGCCCGTTTCTGCTGAGCTGAATACAGATGTTTATGTGAAAGGTGGAGAAAGTGAAAAGGATAAAACAGAAGCGTTCTATGTAGAGGAAGGAACGAATGGCTTATCGATTCAGTGGTTAAATGAAAGGCAGGAGACGCGGCCAGAAATCATCGCCCCAAATGGAGACGTCTTAACAAACCTTAAGACATCGGAAGCATCTTTCCCATATGAAGGCGCATATTCACACCATGTGCAAATCAATAAGCCCGTTCCTGGAAAATGGACGATTCGATCGAATTCAGGCAAAAAGGCTCCTTATCTGCTGCTTGTATCCTTTGATTCACCATTAAATGAAGAAATTAAAGCAGCTGCATCGAAGTCAGGGGATGCATCGACCCATTCAAGCGGTCTGATTAAACGGTTAAGCAAATCAGTGGAAACCAATTACTTTAAAGATGCACAAAAGGACCATCCACTGAAAACAAGTACCTCATCAGCCATTCAATTGAAAAAAGAAGGTGCTTATTCCGTCACGGTGCATTACACCGGACTCACTACGTCAGGAACATCTGCGTTTAACCGTACCGTTATTCGCACGTTGTATGTCGATCAGCACGGAACGATTCATGGAGACATTCCATACTAAACAGAGCGTTTCATGGGCTGGAGTGCCTGCTGCACTTTCTGATCCAAATCGGCAATCTTTTTCATTGCCAATGATTCGTCTATTTGTCTGTAATGGTGGTGTCCGCCAGGCTCTTCATCCATTTCATCTGCTTTCTTCACAATTTGCTGGAGTGTGTCCTTATGGAGGTCGCCCTCTGGCAAATATGAATCCGTATGAAGCAGAATCGCAAGTGCAATATCTTTGGCTGCTTTTGGTTCCTCCCCGAGCCGTATGAGCAGTTTGTGTGCCCGCTCTGCACCTTTAATGGCATGAATATCATTTCTTCTATATGTCTCGTAATCCCATTCTCCGCCGGCTGTATACCATTCATAGTGGCCGATATCATGCAAGAGTGCTGCTTTCACAGCCAGATCTGGGTTAATTCCCGCCTGCATCGCCAGCTTGAATGCGTGATAAGCACAAGCAATCGCATGGGCTTTTCCTGAACGATTTAAATACTTTTGAGCAACTGGATGGGTGTAAACATCCATTAATGTAACCTTTCTCATGGAAACCCCTCCTTATCTATATTTTTAGCATCCTAACATATTCTGAAAAGAAACTCAAATGTTCTGTTATATTTTCTATGAGTCTCAAGATTAGCTTATGTCAAATCAGCTGGTTTTGCTTGTACAAGACGAAAAAAAGCAGTCGTGATGACTGCTTTTTTCTTCTTGTACAGCGTGATATGAAAACCCTTGAAGTCTAGGAGGGCCGAGTACTGGCGCGGAGCGAATTTGACATTCGTGAGCACCGGCATGCAGGACTGACACCGAATGCGAGGGTTTGTCTTCACGCTGCTACAGTCGTTATGACTGCTTTTTCACATACTCACGTGCATCGTATACGCATCCGCCAGCTGGATCATCCGCTAAAAGATCGAGCAAAATACCTGCGACTTCATCTGGACTCTTCAGCGTACCTGTTTCATATAATTGCTGAAAACGGTCAATTTGTTCGAAGTCCTGTTTTGATGACTTCCGAATCTCCCTCTGCATATCTGTATCAATGGTGCCGGGGTAAAATGAAAACGTGTTGATTGGATACGCCTCGTCCTGCTGTTCCTCATGCAAAGTCCTCATAAACATATCAAGTCCTGCCTTTGAGCTGCAATACGCACTCCAGCCTTTATAAGGGTTTTTCGCCGCTCCAGAAGAAAGGTGAACGATCGTTTTCTTTCCGCTATATGATTGAGTCTGCTTGGTAAAAACATGGCTCAGCAAAACAGGGATGACAAGATTCAACGTATAATGCTGATGAAGCGTATCCTGTCCGCCTTGCCCCACACGTTTGATAGGTGTCACCATGCCTGCATTATTGACGAATAAGATGTCATCAGCAGCTGCCAGTGTTTGCGGCGTGAGACTATCTTGAAGCCATTTGGCTGCTGCTTTCTCATCTGTCAGGTCGACCTGTGTATGTGTGAGCTCCGGATGGTAAATCGGCGATGCACTTCTTGCTGCCGTATACACATGGTCCCCGCGTGAAAGCAGCCGGTTCACAAGTGCTAGACCAAATCCTTTTGATCCGCCTGTAACGATTGAAATTCGAATGACAATCTCCTCCCTTGATAACACTATTTTACGTAGTGGAACGGTATGACATCAAGCAATCTGCATAAGAAAAGCCTGCCTCTTTCAAAGAGACAGGCTATTTCTTTTCAGCCTTCACATTCACCTTAGGAATCAGAATGAACATCACGACAATGCCAAAGACGATTAAGAAACCAAAGATGATGGGAAGCAGTGCTGATGTCTGCTTCTTGTGATCATCGCCAGAAGGTGCTGATACAGCGGCATCACGAAAAGAGATATTCATCTCTTCCATCATGTGAGCTGATGTTTTGGGCGGGTTCTCTTTTAGATCACTGAAAAGCTGCGGAGAAAGAGACCCTCCCGGAGTTTTAGGCGGTTCAGCAAAATGAATGTCTGTTTTGACTGTTGATGTCTTTTTGCTTTGTTCGTATTTCGTTTGATCCCTCAATATACTTGAGTTAATATTGAGTTCTTTTTCCTGATATTCATTCGGCTTGACATTTGTATCCGTATCTTCACCAGCAGCGAAAGCAGCAGGAATGAGGAGAAAAAGGGACATGACACCAAGTGCCACCCCTTTCACGAACAGATTAAGCCTCATGAGTCACATCACGTTCCTCCGTTTTATCTTTCCATAGCTTTGTCACAAGCGGGATGGCCATGAAGAGGACAGTTAAAATCACTAATCCTATAACACCCATTCCAAAGTGATCTCCATTTCCATATTGGATGGATAGGTACACGTCTGTCACTGGATTTGTGAAATAGAAATTCGGCATCACCAAATCAATTAATGGTGCGACAAAGAAGAAAATAAGCGCCGTTGCTGCCATCCATCCGGCAATAGAGCCGAAAAGGAACGCCGTGCGAATAAAGGCGGAACAAGCCACTAATAGTAAAATCGTGAAAATGGACCACTGAATCGCTTGATCATCTGCAAGCTTGTAAATGTTCAGTCCAAACAAGCTGATCATGAGTCCGACTAATAGATTTAAGATGCCAAACAGTGCACCTTTAACCAGCATCGGAGCTGCCGCATAATACGAGCTGAAAAAGCCAATTAACAAACTACTGATCATCACAATGACCAAAATGACCACTGGCGGTACCGTCTGCGTTTTTTCTTCTGGCACATCACCGCTGATTTTCAGCGGATTGGCTAAGTGGTTATACACATAGTTGCTGTTGCCTTGATCACTCAATGTGTTTCCTAAAATACCTTTCAAATCTTGCTGAACAAGCTTCGTAGAGTTGACATTCTTGCTCCAGTTTTCATTCAGCGTATCCGCTTTTTCTTGAACTGTTGTCACACTCTCTTCAATGTTATTCGTATAATCCGCCACCCCTTTTTGGCGGTCGGTTAACGAACTCATATTTTCAGAAAGACGAAGCACTTCCTGACCAATTGAATCCTGTGCACTGACAACAAATGAACTGCCTGCAAGGTCTGCCGTATACACTGCATCTCCTTGATCAGCCATTTGCTCCGCAACATTGTCCGCACTTTCAGAGATTGTATTTAATTCCTGTTCCATGCTTGCCTGCTGAGTCGAAATGTATTCTGCATAGCCATCTGAAAACTTCTGCATCTCATCAATAAAAGTAGACACATCATCGTTTGACGTCAGCATCTGGTTTTTGAGCGTATCCCAGTTTTCTGTTTCCTCTTTTTTGATGGAAAGGATGGACTGGATTTTCTCTTCTTTTGTGTCTAGTAGAGAAGAGTTATTAGATGGTTGATAGACATTTGCAATCATCAGCTCTAGCTGGGAGAGTTGATTGGAATAGTCCATTAATTTTTTAGTGTCTGTTGATTTTGTATCAAACTTTTCCTCAAAAAGATCATCAGCAAAGGCTCCACCAATTGGTGAGTTTCTGCGCTTCAGCTCTTTTACTTTACTTACAATGGATGATTCTTGATTTTGGATTTCATTCGGAATGACGTTATATCGATCTTGTAACCATAGAAACTTTTTTTCAAGTTTACCTATTTTATCAGAAAGATCCTTAAGCTCCTTACTCATCTGACTCACTTTGTCTTTCAATTCGTCATTATGAGCGGCAGCTTTTTCTTGAATCTTCTTTTTCACTTCTTCTAAACGAGTAGAGAGTGCTTTAAGGTCATCCTTAGATGAATTCGTGCTGCCGGTATCTGGCTGAGCAGGATTTTCATCGCCTTCACCTTCTTTGCCATCTTCAGTAGAAGGCGGCGTCTCCTGTTCTCCTAATTCATCTGCAAGGTTGTTCATTTCTGTTGAAATTTGCGAGAGCTCATTTGTTTCTTCATCTAGGTTAATCCCAATCTCTTCTGGTTTTTCATTATCTTGATCTGATGGCCCGTCATCATCAGAGTCAACTGGACGCTCAGGCTCATCCATCAACTCTTGCCGTTTAGCCAATAGCTTCGTTTGCAAGGCTGATATCTTATTTCGATAGTCTTTTAAGTAACGATCTTCATACTTTTTAATCAGTTCTTCTTGAGACGCCATCACAAGATCCGTTAATCCCGTTGCTTGCTTAGGAATGGCGTCCTCTCTTGACTTTTGAACAGATTGAATGGCGCTGTCAGTTGTGTTCAGCTGACTTTGTACCCCGTTGATGTCTGTTTTTAGTCCGCCCATTTGATCACTAAAGCTGCGGGCATTTTGGTTTTGAATATCAGCAAGCTGTTTGAGCCCTTGCTGGATTTGTTTTTGACTTGTCGATTGCGCTTTGATCAAGAGGTCCTTTTGTTTGTCTTGATACTGCTGGTATTGATCGACTGCTTTCACAAAGTCCTTTAACTGGTTCTTAGCTTCTTCTGTTGTACTCAAACCGTCTTTATACTGTTTCTGTGAATCGGTCATCGCATTTTTTAATTCTTCTATTTGTTTCTTCTGCTGCTGAACGGCATCTGATAGTTTGTTTGAGTTCGGCTTATAGAAATTATACATTGTGTTTTGGAATTCGACTTCTTTGCCGACAATATGCTCAAACTCTTCTCTAACATTGCCGATTTCCTGTGATACAAAACTCCAGTATAACGTTGACATCTGTTCATTCATTTTCTTTTGCGCATTTTCCAGCTCTCTTTGCACTTTCTCTTTATTGACTGAATTGAGCTGATCTTGAATGGAAAATTGAATGGATGCCTTTTCAGGGTGGTCTTTATCATAGCTGAGCACATTTTTAGAGAAATCAGACGGAATATAGAGGACAGCGTCATACTTTCTGTTTTTCAGTCCATTTTCCGCCGCACTGCGATTCACTACGGTCCATGTATAATCTGGACGCTCTGATAATGCTGCCACGACATCCTGTCCGAAACGAGCGGTGTTTTCACTTTCGCTCGCTCCCATATCTTCATTGACCACAGCAATATTACGTGTGGCATTCTTTTTCTGTTTTGCCGGGTCATCTCCAATGAGGTGGAAAAATAAAACCGGCAGAACAAGAATCAATATCATGGTCGATACGATTTTGATGGAGCTTTTTTGCTGCTCTGTCATTGAACACTCTTCCTTTCTACCGCACATAAAGGAACCTGGATTTTCTTCTCTTTCCCGTTTTCAACCAAATACCCGAACCCTGGCTGAATATCTGGTTCTTGTCTTGCATATGGAAGCGGTATGATGTTTTGCTCTGATTTTTTCATGAGTAACATGGCATGACGAACTTGTTTGATTTCGTTTGTGAGTGCATCATAGCCTTTACTGAATTCGGTATGATTCCCTGATGCGATCAGGCTAAAGCCTAGGTGTGCATATGACTTCATGAAATCAGCCAATTGATCTTGAAGACGCGGATCGATCGTCTGCTGAAAACGCGTAATGCCATCAATCACAAGCACAATTTGAGGGAACGACAACTGATCGGTCTCTCCCCTGCGTACAGCTTCGACGTACATCTCTTCCCGCACCTTGAATAAACGGTCTATTTCCTCTGCCCATTCGGTAATATCATCCTTTGTTTCAAGGTAATCGATATTCTCTTCCTTTGCATAATGGGAAAGACCCCGATCAATCGAATCAAACACGGCCAGTTTCTCAGGTTTTGCTGCTAAAAGCTGGTCAAGCATCAGTTTTGTCACATTTGTTTTCCCTCGCTGCGTTTGACCGATGATGAGGCAGTGTTTATTCTTTTTCAAGTCAAAGTAAACAGGTGCAACAGATTCCTCATCTAGTCCGACTGGAATGTCATACGGCTGTTTTTGTTCTTCTAAACGACTCTCTAGCTCCCAAATGGTCAGTTTATCAGGAAGCATTGGCACAGGCTTTGGTTTTTCAGCTGATTCAAAGCGATCATGAAGAAACTGTATCTCTTCTTTCAAATGCTCAAACAGTTCGAGATCGTTCTCTCCTTCAACTGGCAGGAACATTTGCGCAAAGTAAAGCTCTTCTTTATTGATAATGACTCGTCCTGGAATCGGCTCTAAGCTGAATTTCGGTCTGCCAATAATCGAGTACGCCTCTCCTTGATCCATTAAGTAATGGACGACCTTTGTTTTTAAGTTGTTCATAAGAGATTGGCGGACTGCGTTTACCCGAGTCGCTGTAATCAAGAAGTAAATTCCTAATGATTGTCCATCACGGCTCAGCTGGATAAATTCAGATTCAAGTTCATGCATTTCGTCTTTGACAATGTCAAAGTTGTCGATCACGATGAAAATGAACGGGAGCTTTTTCTCATTTAAGGCGTTGTACATTTTGATATGACTCATTTCTTGTTGCCTGAATAACCGCTTGCGGTATTCAACCTCTTCCCGCAAACGCGTCATTGACTTTTGAATCTTTCTCATTTGATCCATTAAGAAATAATCCGCCGTGTGCGGCAGCTTGGCTAACGGAAGCAATGTCCCGTTTCCGAAGTCATAAATATACGCATGCCATTCTTCAGGTGAATATCTCTCCGCAAAGCTCATGAGCAGTGTTGTCGCAGCAAGTGATTTGCCGTAGCCGGAGGAACCAAAGATGCCAATGTTCCCATCTTCCATCATTTGATAAGAAAGTGGATGCTGGCTTTGCTGATCTGGCTCATCGACAAGCGCAAAATGGAAGACATGCTCTTCACTCGACGCATAACGTGTTTTTGGAATCCGTTCTTCAAGCGGTGGAAGCCATGGACTTGGAAGCTTCTCAATCCCAAGCTCCTGCTGCATACGTTCAATTTCATCCACAACAGCAGAAATCTCCGATACTGTCTCTTTCTTCACTGCCGGCTCTGTGCTTACCCCTGATAACGGAATGAGTCCAGTATCTGTCACAATGGCAATGTCATCTTCTGATCCGTAGCCATCTTCCATATATGGCGCACCGCTCCAAGCTGATTGGAACAATTCATAAATTTCATTGTTCCCCACTTGTAAGTAGCCGCGGCCTGTAACGGTAATGGACGCCGCATCACTATTTTTCAAAATTTCCTTACTGTCTGACGCATCTTGTACTTTTAGTGCCACCTTAAAGCGGGAGTTACTCCAAATCTGATCATCGATGACCCCGCCTGGCTTTTGTGTAGCCAAAATGAGATGGACCCCGAGGCTTCGGCCGATACGTGCAGCACTGACAAGCTCTCTGATAAAGTCCGGCTCTTCACTTTTTAATTCAGCAAACTCATCAGAGATTAAGAATAAATGAGGCATTGCCTGTTCAGCCTTTTTCTCCTTATAGAGCTTCGTATAATCATTGATGTGATTCACATGATATTGATCAAACAACCGTTGTCTTTTCTTCAATTCACTTTTAATTGAGGCAAGCGCTCTTTCACTAAAGTTCTTACTGCCTTCAATATTGGTGATGGTGCCAAGTAAATGAGGAATATTTCGGAACGGCTGCGCCATTCCGCCTCCTTTATAGTCAATCAATAGGAAAGCGACTTCATGTGGATGAAAGTTTACAGCGAGCGATAAAATGTACGTCTGTAAAAATTCACTTTTCCCTGATCCTGTTGTTCCCGCCAACAGGCCGTGCGGACCGTGTGCTTTTTCATGCAGATTCAGATCCACAATGTCATTTTTCCCTTTATAACCGATTGGCACAGATAGTGATTTGGCCGTTTCCGATGTGAGCCATTTTTCACGAATGCCAATGTCGTCTACCTGTTTGGCATGAAAAAGATCAAGGAAGGAGACCGTTTCAGGAATCGAGTTGGTCATTCCAACTTGATGATCTAATGTTCTCAGTGTTCTGGCAAACAGCTCATTGTCCCCGCGCTCATGTGTATCAAGCTGAAATGGGATTCGGACGGCTTTCTTGTGCTGAATGAGAATATCTCCTTCTTCTTCGTTAATATAACGGACAAGCGTCGAGATATTTTCAGCTAAGCTTTCCTTTGTTTCAGCAGCAAAGATAATTGAGATGCCAAGGTCAGTCCGGCTGCCTTCTAAATATTCTAAAATCACATGTTCAGCAATAAGCTCGTGATTTGTCACGATAAACACAAAGTGAGGCGTAAAGATTTTTTTCTCTTTTTCTTCTTCTAAATCACGCTCACGTAAAATTTCATAAATCGAGGACAACAGCTGATCGCGTGTTTGTTCGTTGTAAATAAACCCTTTGCCGTATGTATGAGGCAGCTGGAAATGCGGAAGCCATTTCATCCATTCCCAATTCTCATACTCCTGCTCATGAAAAATAAAGACAAATCTCAAATCGTGATAGCTGTGCGAGAAAGCAAGCTGTCCGACAAGTTGATGAAGCTCCTTTTTCACAATGGCTGGCTTTCCAATCAAGCCTGTTGGGCCATCTGCAAGACCAAATGTAATGGGTACATCCTTCACTTCACGATAGACCTGTTGCATGTGCTGCGTTTGTTCCATTAAGTCATCCATGTCACGATTGGCCATATCGCCACCGCTCATCGATAATTCATAGCTTGATGGGACTGCACCCGTCCCAAGACGCAGCTGCAAGAAATCGTCACTCACAAGTGTTTTTTCCCAAATCCGGCCGCTAATTTCTGACGTTAAGTACTTCATTTGTTCAAATGACGGATAATGATACGTCAAAATATATTGCTGGCGGTCGTAGAGCTCTTGCAGCTCTTTTCGTTTATTTTCTAAGTATAGAGAATAGACTCGCTGCCGTTTCTCTTCCCGTCTTTTGCGTTGTGATTTCTCTTTAAAGTATTGAACGGACGATGTGATTAAGGTCATGATAAACATCGCCATCGACACGACAATAAAGATCCCGCGCGGCTGGACAAGAGCGACAATTCCCATCACAAGGAGCATCACAAGCGGCGGAAGGACAACAAGCCAAAGCCCTCTGCTGTTATTTTCACTCTCCTGCGAAGGAAAGCTAAAGGATACCCGGTCATCTGGCAGGTCATAAATTAAACGAGGTGTTCGTCTATATAAAGGATATTTTTGTTTTGTTTCTGTGCTTGGTGCTTTTGTTTTTTCCAAACGTGTTTGAAATGGTTCATATGCAGTCACCTGCAATAAATCATCATCTTTCAATGTCACCGTTAGAAAGTTCCAGAACAGTTCATCTCCAGCATCAATTGTCTCTGGACCGTGAATTTTTTTCCCGTTCACATAAATCGTTTCGTCCTGAGGCATGACATACCAAGATCCTTCGATTTTCTCTAAAGTAAATTGGCTCGCATCTTGAAACATGGAATGCACTTGTTCTTTCCACACATCGATCTCATCTTTGTTCTCACGTGAAAAAGACAGCTCGACTCTATTTCCTAGGTAATAAATGTGTTGATCATGATGTGCTTCCATTAAAATAAGTGTCAGTGTACCAAGCTTATATGGTTCATGTAGAAGTAATGTGCCTTTCTTCCCTTCACCCTGATAAATGGAAAAGCCATCATTCGGTTCATCGGGAGATAAACGGATGACCCCTTCATCAAACGAAAGTGTAGGGATTGTCACCGTATGCTCTATTTCAGGTCCAATCACAGCTTCTCGATTGAACTGCTCGTCTAAACGGACGGTTTGATAATCCTCCTCATAAAAAACCCAAAGAAGACTCAAACGCTCCACCTCCTCATGGGACAGCAGCAACTGTCAGTTGTATCGAAAGAATTATTTTTTCTCATCTTTTTTCGTCTGAGAGGTTTTCTTTTTCGCTTCAGATTCTTTCTCTTTTTTCTCTTGATCGGCTTTTGACTGCTCTTTTTGTTCAGCTGTTTCATCTGTTTGGCTTGCGCCCGAGGAGTCGTTGGTGCTTGTCTCCGTTGTTTCTTTTTCTTCATATTTCGCCATTTCCTTAATAATCGGGTCTAGCTGTTTTTGTTTTTCTTCTGCAGTAAGACTGTCATCGTTTTGAATGTCATTGCGGTAGGCGACGAGTGCCGTGAATATGTACCGGTCGTCTCCAAGTACACGTGCAATATCAAGTGCTTCCTTGCTATTGCCTTGTCCAATATGAATCCAGAAAAGGAAATATTGCGGATCAGTCTGTAATGTGTATGTATCTGTGATTTCTTTTTTATGCTGATCGAGTAACAGGTTGCCTTGATTCGTTTGTACATACGAAATGGCCAGTTCATATTGAAGAGAGACCGGCATTTGATTGGCTGAATATTTTTCTAACGTATCCACCACTTGGCTGTACTGTTTGTTGAGATAATATTTGTTTGCCTCGACATACGCTTCTTGTTTCGGCATCGCAAAAAAGAAGGTGTAAATGGTGTACACCAATGCCGGGATTAATAGGACAAGCAGACCTAGTCCGATATATCGTTCGATCTTCCATTTCTTTTTCGGAATGGTTAATAGCGTTTTCTCTTTCGTTTCAATCGCTTCGATTTTTTGCTGAGTGAGGGCAGACAATTCTTCCAAAGACTGCGTTTCGCTGATCTCTTTTGCCAGTTCAGATAGTTTCAGCGTTTCGCTGTAAGCCACATATTCTTGAAACTGATATTCATGGTCCACCACTCGAAGAATGACGGCTTTGACTTCTTTTAATAAACGATGTTCATCCGTTTCATATGGCGGGATGCTTTCTTTGACCCCGTAATGCAAAAATGCAGGAGCTAAGCCTTGATGAAAAACAATGTTTTCAGGAGAAACAATAGGATGCAGCCGCTTCACGTCGTGTTTGCAAACTGCATCGACAAGCTGGTATGAAAAAATCCATTTGCTTTTTTCATCCTTTGCATGGATGAAACGAAATTCCTGATAGGCAGGAGGCGGTTGAATAGAAATGATGACCTCATCTTCAGTTAATTGAATCTCTTTTTTGAATGAAGGATTGATGTCTTTGATCGGTGCCGCTTCTAAACCGTCTAAGAGTTTAATTGTCTCTCTTTGAAAAATGAAGCTGTAGGTGCCACCCTCTTTTTTCATCACTGCTTCTAATTGTTCTTCTAAATAGGAACTCTTTTTATCTGCCATTTACAAAAGTCCTTTCATAGTATTTCCAGCCTGTCTCCTGTGGTGATTCCACAGTCTGACAGCTTATATTCGCCTGAAAACACAGCTTTCTTATTGACTACTCGCACCCAGCCGCCTTCTCGCTTAGGAAGTGAGATTTGTTTTGCCTGCCAGGCGATATGGATGACTTGTTTAATATGTAAATAATTTGATAGTCTCAAATCAAACACACTGCCATCATAATTTTTTAAGTCGATGGTAATATCGATATACACAAATTTCCACCTCACAAAATAGAAAGAGCGCCGGCATCCATTGACACACTCGGCGCTTTTTCTGCTTTTCACACTTAGAAAGGAAATCCCTTTGATTAGCCGCGGATTTGGCTTGCGATGTCTTGGTCAGTGCTTTCAAGTGTATTTGCCGTTTGATCAAGCTGATTGCTGACATCTGTTAATAGATCAGACATTTTGATGAATGAAGGCTTTAACTGCTCGTATTGATCAGCAAATGCTTCACTAGAAGCACCTTCCCACATTCCTTTTAAATCAGAGATCATTCTATTTAGACGATCAACTTGGTTTAACACTTCTTGACTTTCAACACCATATTGCTTAGCGGTCGCTCTTAGTTCTTCTGGGGTTACGCGAATAATTCCTGACATATTCCTCATTACCTCCCGTGCATAGCCGCCATATAATGGGCTAATCCACTTATTTTTTGACGTTATTATTATAAAAACAGAAATGATACACAGTCAAACAAATCTGTTTTTATTTTACAAAATGAGTCTATGGAATTACTGTTTTTTCGCTTTTTATCTAGTATTTAACATTTTTTTGGTCATATATTCTTAATAAGTGTAGACACACTTCACTGAATCTTTCCGCCTATTGATTTATTACTACGTTATTATTGTACTATTTCTTTTTCGCCTACTTTTAGCATCGATGCGCTCGCTTCTCAGAGCGATCTCTTTTTTAAATTTATGGCATTTTGTTATTGATTTACGTACCTCTTTCTCTTCATAATGTAAGTACGTGAAATATTCGAAAAAGCAGGGGTTTTTATGACAAAAAAGACAGATCCATTTAAGTACAGCCTTGATCGTTTAGAGGATGTGGCAGACCAAATTAGTGATGTGCTCAATTGCCCTATTACTATAGAAGATACGCATCATCGATTGTTGGCTTATAGCACACATAATGATTTTACTGATCCCGCCAGAACTTCAACCATTATCTCCCGCCGGGTACCGGAAAAAGTCATTAATCGGCTTTGGAAGGACGGCATCATTCCTACACTCCTTAAAACAGACGAACCGCTTCGTGTCCCTCAAATTGCAGAGGTGGGTTTATCTAGCAGGGTTGCCATTTCAATCTGGAAGGACAAAGAAGTACTCGGTTTTATCTGGGCGATTGAGTCCACACAGCCTTTTTCAGAAGAAGAAATGGACCTTCTGAAGATGGCAGCACATGCTGTTAAAAACAAATTACTTAACTTACAAATTCGCAAAACGAAAACAGAAGAACGCAATCAGGAGCTTTTCTGGAAGATGCTCACAGGTCATATTCATGAAAAGGATGAGATGCTAGACCTATTTTTAAGACTTGGCATCAGATGTCCAGACACGTATGCCATCATCATCTTCCGCCTTCGTGACGAACTCACAGAAGACACAGAAAAAAAGCTATCTTACCTGCTTGAAACAACGCAGCAAGTCCAAGTGCTGTTAACAACTGTTGATTTTCACGAATTCATTATTCTTGTCTCACCCAAAACGGAACACCCGCTGCACGATATTAAACAATTCACAAGCGGCATGCTGCAGCAGCTGTCTGACCGTTATCATATCCATCACGTTCAAGCAGCGATTGGTGGAATTTACGATAACATCTCTTATATTCAGCCTTCCTATAAAGAAGCACTGGCTGTATTAAAAACAAAAGAGCGCTTTCCTGTTGAAACCGAACGTTTACACAGTTTTTCTGAACTTGGTATTTATCAATATTTAGATGTCCTCGCTGAAAAACGAAGGGGCTCATCTTACTCCAGTTACTCTTTATCAAAGCTGGAAGATTACGACCTGAGGCATCATTCCAACCTAGTCGAAACCCTTGAACGATTTATTGACTGTGACAGCAATGCCAATATTGCCGCAAAGCAATTAAACATCCACATCAATACCTTGAATTACAGATTAAAACGTATTACAGACATTGCAGAAATAGATTTAAAAAACATGAATGAGAAAATGACCATATACCTTGATATGAAGCTTAAAAACGTCCATTTGTGAAATTTCACAAAGAGGCGTTTTTTTATTTTTTATTTCAACCGAAGCATTTTTTAAACATTCAGGATACACTAGACATACAATATGAATAGATAAGCATGGGAGGAATAAACATGATCATCGGCATTCCGAAAGAGATTAAGAACAATGAAAACCGAGTGGCATTAACACCAGGAGCAGCTTCTCAATTACTTTCAGCTGGACATCAGATTTTAATTGAAACAAACGCTGGTTTTGGAAGCGGATTCACTGATGACGATTATGTATCTGTTGGTGCAGAAATTCTTGATCAAGCGAAAGATGTGTGGGCATCTTCTGATATGATCATGAAGGTAAAAGAACCATTACCTGAGGAATATTCATATTTCAGAGAAGGACTCATCTTATTTACGTACCTGCATCTTGCCGCAGAGCCCTCCTTGGCTGAAGCTTTAAAACAAAAAGGCGTCACAGCTATTGCTTATGAAACAGTAACGGACGGAACATCACTCCCTCTCTTAACACCAATGTCTGAAGTGGCAGGCAGAATGGCCGCTCAAATCGGTGCACAATTTTTAGAAAAGCCAAAAGGCGGTAAAGGCATCTTGCTCGCAGGCGTACCAGGGGTATCAAGAGGGAAAGTCACAATTATAGGCGGCGGTGTTGTTGGAACAAACGCAGCGAAAATGGCGATTGGGCTTGGCGCAGATGTCACTCTTATTGACGTAAACGCAGAACGCTTACGTCAGCTGGACGATCAATTTGGTCATCAAATGAAAACGTTAATGTCTAACCCTGTCAACATCGCCGATTCAGTCAGTGAGGCAGACCTTCTCATTTGTGCGGTACTGATCCCAGGTGCCAAAGCACCAACGCTTGTGACGGAAGAAATGGTGAAGCAAATGAAGCCCGGTTCCGTCATCGTAGACGTAGCCATTGACCAAGGCGGAATTGTTGAAACAATCGATCATATCACAACACATGATCAGCCTACTTATGAAAAACACGGTATTTTACATTATGCTGTCGCCAATATGCCTGGAGCCGTTCCACGGACATCGACTGTTGCTTTAACGAATGTCACCGTTCCATATGCGCTGCAAATTGCTAATAAAGGCGCTGCAAAAGCCATTCAAGAAAACAAAGCCATCGCAGAAGGTGTCAATGTCATGAACGGACATATCACATATGAAGCCGTCGCTCGTGATCTCGGCTATGATTATGTGCCTGTTCATCAAGCGATCGATGCGTCTTCTATGACAGAAGCTTAATACAGACCCGCCCTTTTCATGGGTGGTTTTTTTGTTAACCAATAATAAAAACAGGTTGACAAACACTTCTCATCCCCTTAATCTATTTGTACAGATAAGACAGGGGGAAACATCATGCAACAGAAAACAAGAACCGCTGATTTTGTGCTAGTCGGAATGTTTGCTGCACTCATGGCTATTGGAGCCAATATCACATCCATTGTGCCGTTTTTGCAGGTCGGCGGAATTCCACTTACGATGCAGCCGTTTTTTTGTGTACTTGCTGGTCTCTTGCTCGGCAGACGGCTTGGCGCATTGGCTATGATTGTATATGCCTTAGTTGGAATTGCTGGTGCACCTGTATTCGCACAGTTCTCAGCGGGCTTTGGGGTTATTTTAGGCAAAAGCGGTGGTTTTGTATTATCGTATATTCCTGCTGCCTGGCTAGCTGGATTTATTTTAGAAAAAAGAAAAAATCCTGGCTTTGGCCGCTTTTTGCTTGCAGCTATTGCAGGTACGACCGTCATGTATGTGATCGGAACGACTTATACGTACCTCGCATTAAATGTGTGGCTGAATGCCCCAATTTCTTATCAAACCACGTGGTTTTTTATGATCTGGTTTATGGTGAAAGATTACGCATTGACGATATTACTTGCGATGCTCGCACCTAAAATTTATCGCTCTGTTTCAAAAGCCACGTCCTTTCGAAAACAACAAGCCGCATCATAAGGGCAGACATCATCTACAAGTCGCATAGAAAAGAGCCTGTCTCCATTCAGGCTCTTTTTCCATCATTTATTCAGCGTATTGATCGATGATTCCTTCTAGCATTCCCTCAAGCACTTCTACATCTTCAAGATCTGCTGGACTGAAGCGGTAGCGTACCAGCTGTTCTCCATCGTTATACATCTCCTCAAGCCACCCTCTGAGGCCTCTTGCTCTGCGGTCGACTTCAAACACAATGTCTAAGCCGCCTTCATCTATCAGAAAAATCAGCTCTAGCTCATCAAGCATATAGCGATAGTCGTCTGATGTCGGAATAAACTCAAATTCTTGAACAAATGGCAGACGGCGCTGGAAGTAAGGCGCTTGTTCACAGTCTGCTTCGTTCAGGTGGAAGCCAAGATTTCTAGTGGCCTCCAGTACATTTCTCACCCAAGGATGTGCTTCAACGAAAATGCGGTCATAGTCAGATTTATCGATTCCTCCTTGGATATCAAGGTCTGTCATTACTGCAATTTCTACTTTTCCGATCGTCATCGGGGTATCGATAGGAAGAATAAATGAAAACGGAAATTCATGCTTTTCTCCAGGCTGGATGGTAAAAGAATCCGTCACCCGTAAAGTAAAGATATTCACATATTTTCTATGCTCTTCATCATCTTTCACAATCACATACTGTGTTTGAATCTTGACATTGATATAGCGGATGTCCTGAGAGATTTTCCCGCCCTTTACATGGACGGTTCCCCTTACCTCTTGTCCTGGATAATAGGCGTTTTTCTCCAAAATAGTATCTACTTTCGCTGCACCAATCCCAGCACTTGCCGCTAGCTTTTTAAAAAATGACATCTCTCATCTTCCCCTTTTCATTTTTATCAGCATATATACGTAAGAAAGAGAAAGAAAGATTCATTTAATTCATACTTTAGACCTAATTATTTTTCACCTTCAGAAAGTGAACAAATGGATAAAACATCACAAAAAAAGCTTATAGAAAAAACAACGTTTTCTCTACAAGCTTTCATGTTAAAGAATAATTGCCGCAAGCCAGCCGAACAGGACAAGCGGAACATTATAAAATACGAAGGTTGGAACACAAGTACCCCAAATGTGGTGATGCTGTCCATCCATATTCAACCCAGATGTCGGTCCAAGCGTACTGTCACTTGCAGGTGAACCTGCATCCCCAACAGCCGCAGCTGAACCAATAATGGCAATGGTGGCTAGTGGGCTAAATCCTAAGTGCATACATAACGGAACAAAAATGGTTGTAATGATTGGAATCGTCGCAAAGGATGAACCGATCCCCATTGTCACAAGTAAACCAACTAATAGCATTAAAATGGCCGCTACGCTTTGATTGTTTCCAATGAACTGAGAAGATGCTTTCACTAGTTGTTCAATATCTCCTGTTTTCGTTAATACGTTGGCAAATCCAGCCGCTACAAGCATGACAAAGCCGATAAATGCCATCATATTCATACCGGAAGTAATCAGCGCATCCGCTTCATCTCGTTTCATCATGCCTGTGGCAAACAGAACAAGAAGGCCTGCCAGTGCACCGAAGATCATTCCTTCCACGCCAAGGCTTTGAGATAAATAAAGCTGGACAATGAGTGATACTAAGATAGCCAGCACTGCGAACAATAAGCTCTTTTTTGTATAAGCTGATTTTTCTACGTCCGTGATATCTCGATCCTCATATACTCTTGGCTTCCGATACACAAAAAGGGAAACAAGCAACCCGAGCATCATGCCCCCTACAGGGATAAGCATGGCCAATGGAACATCTGTTAATTGAACAGTCAATCCTGCTTCTTTCATGTTATCACGGAGCATTCCGTGGAAAATCTGTCCAAAACCGACTGGAAGTAAAATATATGGTGCAGTGAGTCCGAAGGTCATGACACACGCTAGCAGTCTGCGGTCAATTTGAAGCTCGTTAAACACTTTTAATAATGGCGGAATTAAGACCGGAATAAAGGCAATGTGAACAGGAACGACGTTTTGTGAAAAACAAGATACGATCAAAATCACAAGAATGATCAGTACTTTTGATAATGTTTTTCTTCTTGAGTCGCCTTCTTTTCCTAGAAGCTTCACTGCTCCTTCAACCATGGCATCTGGAAGACCCGTTTTTGTCAGCGCCGCAGCAAATGCCCCTAAAAGTGCATAGCTAATGGCAACTGTCGCATTTCCTCCGAGCCCGTCAGTAAAGGCTTCCACTGTTCCTCCCAGGCCTAATCCACCTACAAGTCCGCCAGCTAAAGCACCGAGTGCCAGCGCAATCACGACATTGACCCGCAGCAAGCTTAATATCAACATTAAAACAACCGCTAAAACAACTGCATTCATGGTGAAACCCCCGAAATCCTTTAGTTTACTAATGTAGTAGATAATTAAAGTACCAACGTATGTTACCATAGAAAATTTTCTTCGTCAAATGGCGTATGTCCTACATAAAAAAAGCTCCGCCATTTGGCAGAGCCTGATCCTTTATTTCTTTCCTTCAAATCGTTCCACAAATGTGGCCAATGACCGTACCATCACACCTGTCGCCCCTGTTGGCCCAAAGCATGAAGGCTTTTCTGTTGTTGCTGTTCCTGCAATATCTAAGTGAACCCAAGGCGTATCCTCAGCGAATTCACCAATGAATGCTCCTGCCATGATCGCATGACCATCGCGGCCTGGTGAGTTATTGAGATCCGCCATTTTGCTGTTTCGTACGCGCTTTTTATCTTTTTCAGTGATTGGCAGCTGCCAAATCATTTCACCGCATTCTTCTGATGCCTCTTTAAACTGAGCATATAGTTCATCGTTATTCGTCATGACACCTGTTGTCTCATTTCCAAGTGCCACAATGACCCCGCCTGTTAATGTGGCCACGTCTACAAGGACAGAGGCACCGTGCTGCTTCGCATATGTCACACCATCTGCTAAAACAAGACGTCCTTCTGCATCCGTATTCAGCACTTCGATTGTTTTACCGCTAAGTGACACAATGACGTCATCCGGTTTCATGGCGTCAGCTGAGATCATATTGTCTGTCGAGGCAATGACAGCAATGACATTTTGCTCTGGGCGCAGTTCACCAATGATTTCCATGGCGCCTAAAACAGAGGCAGAGCCGCCCATATCTGTTTTCATCCCAACCATACTGGCTCTTGGCTTTAAAGAATAGCCACCAGTATCATACGTGATGCCTTTACCAACAAGCCCGATAACGTCTGTCCATTCTTCCTTGCCTTGATATTTCAGAACGATCAGCTTTGGTGGTTCTGTTGAGCCTCTATTGACAGCTAGAATCCCGCCCATGCCGAGCTCTTCCATCTGTTCTTTATCTAAAATTTCAATCTCAAATTCGTATTTATACGCAAGCTCTGCCGCGTACGAAGCCAGATCAGAGGATGTGAGCATGTTCGGCGGCATATTCACAAGGGTACGGGCCGAATTGACGGACTGTCCGTAGACCTCGCCCACTTTCAGACTTGCCTGAATTTCAGCTGTATCATGATCCGTCGTTGCATAAACAAACTCGATGAAGCGATCCGGTTCATTTGTTTTATGTTTAAAATCTTGTAATTCATATGTAGCTAAAAGGCAGCTTTCAGAAAGGGCATGGGCTGCATCTTGGGCAGGCAGATTCTTTCCAATAAACGTATCCAGCAAGACCGAAACCGCTTGCTTTTTATCTTGATGGAGCTTTTTAAATAAATGGGCAAACCCTTCTTTTGCCTCTTCAAACGTGTAATCTGATTCCTTCCCAAGTCCGACAAAATAAATGCGTTTGATGCCTGTCTCAGGGGATGGGAAAAACTTCGAAAGCTGATTTCGTTTAGAAGAGATATCGCCTTCTTTTAATAATTCAGTGATTCGTCCTTCAAGTAATTCATCCATTTCTTTTGCTTTTCCTGATAATTGGCTCTTTTGAAAAAGTCCAATCGCCAGTGTATCTTTATGTTGCAATTCATTTGTCGAGAAAAACATATTTATCACACGCTCCTTCAATGAACTCCATTTTTCACATTGGAACTTCTATTATATCAAAATTTGCGGGTCTATACGATCATTGCCAATCTGTCTTTTCTTGATGAACATTTATATTTTCACACGCGGAAGGGCATCATGAAAAAGCGATGAAAACTTGTACAGCCCGCCTGCACTCTCCTCGTTCCACATCTACTTTCTTTAATGTTATAATTGAACATGGACTTGGCAGCTTTTGAATCTGCTATCATTTTTTCATCATACTAGGGTACACAGTCCATCATTTTGCACGATATTTTTTCTTAGAGAGGATGTTTCTTGTTCATGAGCGTACTGACGAATTTTCCGCTGCTTGCCAGCCTTGCAGCCATCTTTTTTGCTCAATTTGTAAAAGTACCGATTCAATTTATCATTTCTAGACGACTAGATTGGTCGCTCATTACAAGCACAGGCGGAATGCCAAGTTCACACTCCGCAGCCGTAACAGCACTCTCAACAGCAGTGGCTTTAGAGCACGGGCTAAATACATCGATCTTTGCGATTTCCGCCATCTTTGCGATTATTACCATGTTCGATGCGACAGGTGTACGCAGACAGGCAGGAGAACAGGCGACTGTACTGAACAAGCTCGTAACAGATTTTAACCGATTTGTTTCTGAAGCAAAGAATTTCCCGAGTGCGGAAGAAAAAGAAAAGCAAAAGAAATTGAAAGAGCTTCTTGGTCATAAGCCGATTGAAGTCTTCTTTGGAGGCTTAACAGGGATCTTACTGACACTCATCTTAGACTATTACTTCATGTAGAAGCGAAAAAAGCTTTGGACATAAAACTTGTCCAAAGCTTTTTTTATTCTTTATTGGCTTGAAACTGCTGACGGAATACTTGCATTGATTTTGCTTCATTCAGCTGGTTAAGGTCTTTTTCCGTTAACGTTCCTTCGCCCTTTTTGATGATATACACATCGAGCACTTTTTTACCCCATTCTCTATACACATCATCTACGGTTTCATAGTATAAATCAAGCTTATGACCTTTAATGGCTTTTCCCGTATCTGCGACCACTCCGTAGCCATAGTTTGGGATAAAGAGAACAGTTCCAATTGGAAAGACTGATGGATCTGCAGCCACAGTTGAATATAAATCACGTTTCACTTTGACCCCTGAATATGTAATGCCATATGCATGGTGTTCCTTCGTTTTACCTGTTGATTCCACACCTGCTGTATAACCTGTGGCAACAACCTTTTGCTTCGGGTAATCATTCCAATTAAACGCTTCTTCGAGAGAATTAGCCCGCAAATCATCACTTTTGAGTGCCATCGTTTCCCTTTTTTGCTGTTGGAAAAAAGAAGATACTTGCTTGCCAGGGTCAGTCTCTTTCACCCAGACAGCTACATCACTTGGTTCAACTCCAGATATGCCCGTAAAGCTTGTCAAGAGAGCAAGCATGAAAAGGGCTGTCATGAACAATCGTTTCATCCATGTTTTCATCTTTATTTGTCACTCCTCTACCCATCTATTTGTTTCCAAACAAAATGGAAACTATGCAAAGGAGAAACAAAAAAACCCACTTGCATGTCTACAAGTGAGTTAAAACATTTGATACCCTCTTTTTCGAAGTGCATTGATGACAAAACCTGATGCAATTGCACCAATCAGACCGCTTAACAAGATAATGATATCTGCCGCAGCGAGAGAGACAATGCGTTCTCCTATCCCTGAAAAAGCAATGCCCGGTTCTCTGACATAAGCGATCATCTTTTGATTATTGATAATGAAAAGGCATACAATTGGATATAAAATAGCCATAATCCATGACATTCTGAGCAGCATATTGAGCAAAAAGCCAATGCCGAAGAATAACACGAAAAATAAAATAACAGAAATGATAACGACTGGTAAACTGATCACTTCATCTCCACCCCCAAATATCCCATCATTAGTTTAACTTGGAAATAGAGATGAAGTCAATCAATGGAAAAAGCAGATGGATTAAAGCTTCTTTCCTGTCCCTTTACATTCCTCACATGTTTCAGATCCGCCGAGCAATAGCTGAAAATATCCTTTCCCCGAACAATATTGACAGGTAGACTTCTTTTCTTTTGTCTGTGCATTCATATTGCTCACTCCCTTAATCTAAATTTTCTGATAATTTATCATACCATACTTTACTGCCGATGACCAAGTAAGAAAATATGCCATATATCATAAAAAAACGTGTATCACGAGGATACACGTTTTTGTCTATTAAAGTTTAGAAGAACTTGAATTTTCCTTTTTTCAGAACAAGTCCTGGGCCGCCAACCATGAATAAAGAACGGTTGTCGATGATTTTCTTCATTGCAGAAGCTTTTGTTCCTTGAAGTTTTTTACCAAACGCAACACCTACAGCGTCGTGTTCACCAAGAGAAGCAACTGTTCCTTTGATGTCTGGCTTAAAGCTTTCAAGAGAACCACCTTTAACTAGTGCTGCAAGGTTTTTCGCTACTGTTTCACCTTGCTGCATCGCGATTTGTGCAGTTGGTGGGTATGGACGGTTGATTTCTTCATTGATGATCAATGAACAGTCACCGATGATGAATACATCATCATTTTCTGGTACACGAAGATCTGGAGACACTTTTACGCGGCCGCGCATGTTTTCAAATCCAGCTTCTTCAACGATTGGGTTACCGCGTACACCAGCAGCCCAAACAACAGTTTCAGCTTTGATTTCTTCTGTATCATCGTCTTTTCCAACAATGATGCCTTCAGGCGTACATTCTTTGATCGCTGTACCAATTTTGAACTCAACACCTTTACCTTGAAGGTAGTTCATTGCATAGTCGATCAATTCAGGATCGAATCCTGGAAGAGCTGTTGGTGCAGCTTCTACACAGATGATACGTACGTCTTTTTGATCAATATCATACTCTTTGCAAAGCTCAGGCACACGGTTTCCAAGCTCACCAAGGAACTCAATACCTGTGAAGCCTGCACCGCCGACAACGATTGTCAAGCGCTCTGGACGTTTTTCAGCTTCCGTATTATACGTCGCAAATTGAAGCTCAATGTGCTCACGAAGCTGACGAGCAGAGTTGATATTAGAGATTGAGAATGCATATTCTTTCAGTCCTGCAATACCAAATGTTTCAGGAACAGCACCAAGTGCAACAACAAGGTAGTCGTAAGAAAGTTCGCCATCTGATGTCACAACTTTCTTTGCTTCCTTATTAATGCTTTCAACTGTTGCTTGTACAAAGTTGACACGGGAACTGTTAATCACATCTTTGATTTGATAACGACAGCGGTCATGATGAAGTGTACCTGCACTTGCTTCATGTAACCATGTTGTTTCGTAATGATAATTATGCTTGTTCACAAGAGTAATGTCCGCATCATTTGTGCCAAGCTGTTTTGTTAATCTTGTTACAGTCATTAATCCGCCATAACCTGCACCTAATACAACGATTTTCGGTTTATTCACTGGAATCACATCCACCTTTTTTAAATTTGCTGTAAAACGGATAAAGAATTACATATTGCTATTCTCAACCGCTTTCCGGCATTTTATGAAATTTAAACAAAAAAATAAGTATGTGAAAATCTGAACTTTCACCTACATAAAACGAAAGCATTTGACCGTATCCGACAAAAATTCATAAAAAATTAATATTTAGTTCCCTTAACAATAATAGCGAGTTCTGCTCCTTTTTTCAAGGCTTTAAACTGAAAATCCTTATGATAAACGGTCTTTCTCGCTTTTTCCTCTTTTTCAAAGCTTCGGCATCAAAAAACGACAAGTTTTTCAAAACAAGTCAAACGACGATATGTGGTATGATATGATATAGTGATAACAATTTTCATTTGGGAGGATTAAAGGAATGCAAGAAGATTCTAAGGTATATGACATTACCGTTATCGGGGGCGGCCCAGTAGGATTGTTTACTGCGTTTTACGGTGGCATGAGACAGGCAAGTGTGAAAATCATTGAAAGCCTTCCTCAGCTCGGCGGTCAATTATCCGCTCTTTACCCTGAAAAATACATTTATGATGTGGCTGGTTTTCCAAAAATCCGCGCACAAGAATTAGTTGATAACTTAAAGGAACAAATGGATAAATTTGATCAAACCATTTGCTTAGAGCAAGCAGTTGAAACGGTTGAAAAGCAGGCAGATGGCATTTTTAAACTTGTGACAAATCAAGAGATTCATTATTCTAAAACGATCATCATCACAGCTGGTAACGGTGCATTCCAACCGAGAAAGCTTGAGCTAGGTGCAGCAGAATCATTTGAAGGAAGCAACCTGCATTACTTCATTAATGATTTGAACCAATTTGCCGGCAGACGTGTGGCCGTTCTTGGCGGCGGAGACTCTGCAGTGGACTGGGCTCTGATGCTTGAACCTATCGCAAAAGAAGTATCCATTATTCACCGCCGTGATAAATTCCGCGCCCATGAGCACAGTGTAGAAAACCTGCACAATTCGAAAGTCAATGTAGTGACGCCATTTGTCCCAACTGAGCTCATTGGTGAAGACCGCATTGAACAGATTGTGCTGGAGGAAGTCAAAGGCGACAAAAAACAAGTGCTTGATGTGGACGACGTGATCGTCAACTTCGGTTTTGTTTCCTCCCTTGGACCAATTAAGCAATGGGGTCTTGAAATCGAAAAGAACTCGATCGTCGTGAAATCCACAATGGAAACAAACATTGAAGGCTTCTATGCGGCAGGAGACATCTGTACGTATGAAGGAAAAGTCAAATTGATTGCCAGCGGATTTGGTGAAGCACCAACGGCTGTCAACAATGCGAAAGCCTACATGGACCCGAAAGCCCGTGTACAGCCTCTTCATTCCACAAGCTTATTTGAAAACAAATAAAAACGGATCAAAAAAAGGAGTTCCCACTAGCGGAACTCCTTTTTCGTTTATTTAAAAACCCCAATATAGGCATTCGCCATTCCAAGTACCATTGCAGCAAGCAGCACCACAACAATCCCTGCCACAACCAAAATCACCCGATCCTTCACACGTTCCTTTTTCGGAAGCGGCTTCTCAATCCCGCAAGCTGGACACGTTTTGGAACGATACGGAATCAGTTCATGACAGTTCCTGCAATTGATTTGTTCACTCAAACCTCAGCAACCTCTTTTCTCTACCTACAGTTTATGTTTGGTTATCATGATACTCTTTTTGGGTGGAAATAGCCAGTTGTGAGGGCAAGCTGTAACAAAATTGAGCGATTTACGCGTACATATCTCATGAACTCAATACTCAACTATTCCGAGAGAAAACCATCATCAAGTTGAAGCACAAATGAACAATCCTTGATTTAAAATTTTTAAATGATGATTGACCCTAACGTAACGTCATATTTTATAGTAGATATCAAGAGAGGTGAATTGAAATGAAAGTAAAGGAAGTCGCTGAATTGTTTGGTATTAGCATTCGTACACTTCATCATTACGATCAGATTGGTTTATTGATTCCGAAAAAAGTCACAGATAATCATTATCGACTCTATTCAGAAGAAAACCTTGAAACATTACAGCAGATATTATTTTTTAGAGAACTTGGATTTCCATTGAAGGAAATAAAAAAGATGATGCACAATCCTTCATTTGACAAGAAAGAAGCATTTATTTTACAAAGAAACATGTTACTAGAGAAACGAAATAAATTCGATAAAATGATCGAAAATATTGATAAGACGCTACAGCATTTGTTGGGGGAAACTCACTACACCTATAAAGAAAGGTTCGAGAATATGAATATGAAATTTAGTCAATATGGAGAAGAAGCTCGTCACCGTTGGGGAAATCAAACTGTTGATGAAGTCAGCTCAAAATTAAATAATTTGTCTAAAGATGAACAAATTGAATTATCTAATAGATGGAATAGCATATTTAATAAACTAGCCTCTCTTCGCAATCATTCCCCTAAATCCAAAGAGGTACAAATCGTAATCAAACAATGGTACAACTTTTTAAACGAAAACTTTAGTTACTACTCTCTTGATGCTTTTTACGGTTTAGGTCAACTCTATATTCAAGATGGACGTTTCACAAAGAATATAGATCGATATGGTGAAGGCTTGGCATCATTTGTGAGCGAAGCAATGAAAGTTTTTATCACTCTTTATAAAAGGGAGCATAACAATGAGGATGATAATTGAGGATACAATTGATCAATACGAAAGGTTATTTTCAACTCAACACAACAAAGAACATTTTTTCCGACACACCATGATGAAACCTTTTGAAAAGATGTGGAATATGATAAACGTTCCGCTAAAAGCTAAACAGCAAAATGGATATGATGTAATAATGGCAACCAAGATGCTTGGCTATCTTGATGTAACAGATACACAAACTGGACAACAGGCATTAAAGAGACTACAAGAAATTCAGGCTCTTCAAACAGCAGATATCACCTTAAACCATTGTATGGATTTCATAGAAAAGCACAACCTTCAAATAAATGCTGATGAGTTGAGATTCGGTCTATATCTAGGTGATCCGAAAAAGCTTGAACTGCAAAAAGGATATTGCGGTTTTGGAGGAATTCCTGGATTTATTCAAATATCACTATATCCAACTGCATATAATATCCCAAGAATTCCTGCTCTCATTGCACATGAATTCCACCATAATATCCGTTTTTCATATTTTGAATGGGATTATGGAAACGTGACAGTTGGAGATTATTTAATTATAGAGGGTTTAGCTGAATCATTTGCAAAAGAGCTTTATGGTGAACATGTGTTAGGACCTTGGGTCACTTCTTTTGATAAAGAGGAATTAAACTATTCAAAAGAAGTGATAAAAGAGGCTTTACATACAAAAGGATTTGCTGAGGTCAGCAGTTATATGTTTGGTGATATCATTGCCAAAGAACAAGGCTTTCAACCAGTAGGATTATCACCCTTTGCTGGTTATGCAGTAGGTTATCAAGCTGTACAATCTTTCATGAGAATTAATAATGTAGGAATTGAAGAAGCGACCTTACTTGGTACAGATGAAATATTAAGAAATTGCGAACTTTTTTATACTTAAATACCCTTACAAAGAAGGACGGTGCTGAGTGATTTAAGTTATCTTCTCTTTTCACATCTTTAAACAACACAAAAAAACCTCCTCGAATCATAATCAATTTGAGGAGGTTTTAAATATCCAATATGGATTTACAAAATTAATTGATACTAACCTTAACACTCTTCCGGCGTACCGGTATTCGTCGCTGTTCGGAAAGAAGAACCGCATCCGCATGAAGCAATCGCATTCGGATTGTCGATGGTGAAACCGCCGCCCATTAGTGATTGTTTGAAATCAATAATGGTGCCGTTCATGATATCAAGGCTTTCGGAGTCGACAAGGACCTGGATGCCTTGCTGTTCGAACTGCGTGTCTTTCTCTGAAACTTCATGGTCAAAGCCCATGCCGTATGAAAGACCACTGCATCCGCCGCCTTTTACGCCCACTCGCAGGAACGCATTTTCTTCTTCATGTTCTTTCATCATATCTTTAATCTGCAGTGCAGCAGCTTCTGTAATGGTTACTGGTGTACTCATGATCATCCCTCCTTTTGACTGGATGTTTCTTTTCAATTATAAACGTGATGGTGCCTTTTCTCAAATAAATGGTTTACAGATAAAATGTGCCGTCACAAATCGTTTCAGCAGGCCCTGTCATGAGCACATGGTCGTTGTCTTTCCAGCGAATGATGAGATCTCCGCCTGCTAAGTGAACCGTCATGTCCGTTTCTTTTTTCGCCTGTCCATTCACAATCGTGGATACAGCCGCAGCGCAAGCACCCGTTCCGCAGGCTTGAGTAATGCCAGACCCTCTTTCCCACACACGAAAATGCAGTTCTGTTTCACTGACAACTTCTACAAATTCTACATTGACGCCTTCTGGGAACATGTCATGCTTTTCGATGATTGGCCCAAGTGTATCAAGCGGTGCTTTTTCAATGTCCTCTAAATAAAAAACGATGTGCGGATTTCCCATTGAAACAGCCGTTCCATTTAAAGTCACAGTGCCAAAATCAAGTGCTTCATGAATCGTTGTGCTGGCCGGTTCACCAAGCATCGGCATCGCTTTTTTTTCAAAACGAGGTTTCCCCATATCTACTGTCACTAAATGAACGTGACCATCCTGCACGTGAACGGTAGCTTCAACGAGTCCTGACAATGTCTCAATATGGAACGTTGTGTCTGTTACGATTTGATGCTCATACACATATTTTGCGACGCAGCGTAGACCGTTGCCGCAGTTTTTACCCTCTGATCCATCATTGTTGAAAATGCGCATTTTCACAGGTGCAACATCTGATGGGCAAATAAGGATCATTCCGTCTGAACCGATTCCTGTATAAACAGAAGAAACGCGGATCGCTATCTCTGATAGCTGCTCTTCTGGAAGCTGTTCCTTCATCTGATTGACGTATATATAATTATTTCCTAATCCGTGCATTTTCGTGAATTGAAATGATGTCATGAGCTTCCTCCAAAAATGTTGTTTCTTTATAGTATAAAAGGAGTCGATTCAGGAGACAATCTTATCATCCCCCGTTTTTCATACATAGAAGCTCTTTGCTGCCATGGCAAAGGGCTTTTATTATGCATATGCCTCTTTTTCTCTCGTGTGATGCTTCATTTTGATGATATTTTATTAGCATAACATATTGGATGCGCTTTCTATTAATTCTCCTTAAAAATGGAAGCTTAAAGTGTGAAAAAAATGCACCCCATGACCCATGTGGTGCATTTAAAACATCTCATTTTCCTCTATAAAAGCATAAATACGCTCGACTAGCTGCTCTGCATTTTCTCCTGAAACAAATTCTCCATTCACAAGTGCAAATGGGGAGTCCATACATTTGCCGCAATAGCTTAAACAGCCGTATTCCATAACGTCTAGGTTTGGGTCTTTATCAAGCTTCTCTTTTGCTTCTTGAGACCCTTGTGCAAGATTACTTACACAAAATTCGATCAGTGGGAACACTTTGCTTCACCTCACATTGCCTTACCATCCTACCGAAATTCCTTCTATTAGTCAAAACATGAGCTTCATCTGTATCGTTACGCCTATTCCTCGTAAAATGTTTTACTATTTAGGACTAACTAATGAATATGTAGGTTATTTTGAAACAATTATTGTGGTTTCACAGTAAATTCGATATAATTTTATTTGGTATTTTAACTTAAAGTTTTTTAGTATAAGTGTTTTTCAATGTCTACGGGGAAAAGGAGAATCGTCATGAAAAATTTAGTCTTGATCGGCGGAGGTTACGGGAATATGCGGGTTCTCCACCGCTTATTGCCAAATCAATTACCTGATGATGTTACTATCACATTAGTTGATCGAAATCCTTACCACTGTTTAAAAACAGAATATTATGCACTCGCTGCTGGAACAATCTCTGATCATCACATCCGAGTATCTTTTCCAGAGCATCCGAAGCTGGATATTCAATATGGGGAAGTAGAAAAAATTGATATTGAAAACAAACAGATCTTATTCAGCGACCGTGAACCCATTCCTTATGACGACACGGTGATTGGACTCGGCTGTGAGGACAAGTATCATAATGTCCCTGGTGCGAAAGAACATACATACAGTATTCAAACCATTGATCAGTCAAGACATACGTATAACAAATTAAACAATTTGGGTGCAGGTGCAACGGTTGGTATCGTCGGTGCTGGACTTAGCGGGGTAGAGCTAGCCAGTGAATTAAGAGAAAGCCGTGCTGATTTAAACATTATTCTTTTTGACCGCGGAGAGCTGATTCTATCAAGCTTCCCAAAAAGATTAAGTTTATATGTGCAAAAGTGGTTTGAAGAAAATGACGTAAAGATCATTAACTGTGCCAATATTACGAAGGTTGAAGAAGGTGTTGTTTACAACCATGATGACGCCATTGAAGCAGAGGTCATCGTATGGACAGCAGGCATTCAGCCAAGCAAAGTGGTACGGGAGATGGATGTTGAAAAAGACGCACAAGGCCGCGTCGTATTAACACCTCATCACAATCTCCCTGGAAATGAGCATGTCTATGTCGTGGGTGATTGCGCAAGCTTGCCGCATGCCCCAAGTGCACAGCTTGCCGAGGCGCAGGCAGAACAAATTGTCCAATCTCTGCAAAAACGCTGGAAAAACGAGCCGCTTCCTGAGGCTTATCCTCAGTTTAAGCTAAAAGGTGTCTTAGGATCTTTAGGGAAAAAAGCCGGCTTTGGCTTAGTAGCAGATCGTCCACTTATTGGCCGTGTACCAAGACTTCTAAAATCCGGACTCCTTTGGATGTACAAGCATCACAATGGCTAACATCATGTGAATTTTTTCTCAAAGCTCCTTCATGACGAGGGAGCTTTTTTTCTATGAAACGGCATGTGCCGATGAACGGGTCAATTTGATCGGAGCAAGGGCAAGGATGCTGTCTTTACGAAAAGTTCTCATCGTTTTCTTCGATAAACAATACGCTTGGATGAGCTGGTCTGTTTGACGGTGGACAATGATTTTACGCTTCGTGCACTCTCCGTTTTTCTTCATATAAATCATCTCAATTGGTATTTGCTGATGAAGAGATTGTTTCAGTAAATAATTCATGATGCTCACGCTCCTTTCATTTGATTATAATCGAACAAACGTTCTTTTTCAACCTAAAAAGGAACATTTGTTCTGTTTGTTTTCTCAAAAAAAGAACAGTTTATTCACTGCTCTCCGTGTAACCGTATTTCTCCATTTCTTGATAAATGTCTTTTAATTTTGGATTGCCCTCTCCAACAATTTGATCCTCCACTAAGACAAGCGGATAAAAGAATTCATCATCAAGAATTCGTTCAGACAATTCTTTTTGGCCTTCGTTTTCTGGCGGGTGCTCAATATCAATATATGTGATACGAAACGGCTGATTCGGATATTTTCGTTTTAACGCTGCATCTAACCACTCAAATGTGTCTTTTGAAGAAGGCAGATTCACGCAGCTAGCGCACAGTACATCTCTTCCATATACATAAAGATCAACGGTTTGTTTCATTTGGCAAGCCCCCTATTCTTTCTTTATTTTAGCTGAATTTTCTGTATGAAAAAAGTCAAAATCACTTTTTGTTTCAAGATGAGATTGTGCTATAATGAGAAGGAAACTTTGAAACCAATCAATAGATTTTTATCGTCCAGATGAATATAATGGTGATATGTTGTGAAAGGAGCGATTATATCTAATGACTGAAGTCGAAATGAAAGACCAAGTACAGGAAGTACTGGACAAACTTCGTCCATTTCTATTACGTGATGGTGGAGACTGTGAGCTTGTAGACATTGAAGATGGCATTGTGAAATTACGTCTTTTAGGTGCATGCGGCAGCTGCCCAAGTTCAACCATTACATTGAAAGCCGGTATTGAGCGCGCATTATTAGAAGAAGTGCCTGGCGTTGTAGAAGTTGAACAGGTTTTCTAATTCATATATGACATGAAAACGACCCGAATTCGGGTCGTTTTTTTCATTATTAACTTAACTTCTCTCTAAACCAGTCCTTCATAAAGGTCAGTCTTTGAATACGCTGCCCCGGATGGCCGCTTCTGGATAAATCATGAGATGCCTTCGGGAATTTGACGAGCCTTGTGTCTTTCCCAAGCTCCTTCAGTGCTACAAAAAGCTGTTCTGCTTGATCAACTGGGCAGCGATAGTCTTCATCGCTGTGCAAGATGAGAAGTGGCGTCTTCACCTGCTTCACATACTTTAGCGGCGAACGATCCCATAGCTTATCGGCCGAATCATAAATATCCCCATCAATCTGCCATCTTGTGAAGTAATAACCAATGTCACTAATGCCATAAAAGCTAATCCAGTTTGAAATGGACCGCTGTGAGACGGCTGCGCGAAAGCGGTCGGTTTGCCCGACAATCCAGTTTGTCATAAAACCTCCATAGCTGCCGCCTGTTACTCCGAGCCTCGTTTCATCAAGGAAATCATAGGCTTTGAGCACATGATCAACAGTCTGCATGACATCCTTATAATCAACGCCACCATAGCTTCCTCTCACACGGTCGCTAAACATCTGTCCGTATCCATGACTGCCATGAGGATTGATATATACGATGGCATAGCCTTCAGCAGCGAGCATTTGAAATTCATGAAAATACGTATAACCATACATCGCATGCGGTCCACCATGAATCTCTAAAATGAGCGGATATTTCTTCCCGTCTTCCATTTGGGAAGGCTTCATAAACCAGCCATGCACCTCATCGCCTTCTTTTGACTGAAACGAAAATGGCTCTGGTACCGATAGGACATGCTCCTTAAGAAAGGTGTCATGCTCGAACGTGATTTGCTTTAGATCCGCCTCCCCTAATGTCAGCTCATACAGCTCACTTGGTGAAACGTGCGTAAGCCGGCTGAGCAGCAATTTGGATTCA
The DNA here is from genome assembly GCF_002998555.1 of Bacillus sp. NMCC4. NCBI lineage: Bacteria > Bacillati > Bacillota > Bacilli > Caryophanales > Bacillaceae > Bacillus > Bacillus sp. NMCC4. The sequence continues at coordinate 138,830 of NZ_PVRA01000001.1, forward strand.
TCTGGATGAAGGCTGAAGTTTGTGATATGTTCTGCCTCTAATCGAACTGGATAGGCTAAGCCTTCAACGGAGAAATAATAAATCCCTGTACTGCCTTGATCAGAAACAAGCGCATAAAATCCCAGGCTATCCTTTGTCCACTGCGGAAGCTGATTGGCTTCGCCCATGACGCTATCTCCTGCCATACAGTTGCCCACATACATATCAAGCATTTCTGACAGCTGAACTACTTTTTCTACCTTCAGATCATACAGCCATAATGCTGGGAAGGTAGCATTTTGAAATTCGCGCTCATGTCCGATATACACGAGGCTCTCTCCATTTGGAGAAAAAGACACGGTGGAATAAGCGCCAGCTGATTGTGTGATTTTCTTTGTCGTACTGTCCTCTAATGACAGGAGGCACACGTCACTTATGTAAGGTATCTGAGGATTTGATTGAATATAGGCAAGCCATTTCCCGCACGGAGAGACCGTGTGACTCACATGATGATGATGCCCGCTCGTGACAGCCTCTACCTCTCCTGAGTGGGTATCCACTTGAATGATCTGCGTGAAACGCCCATCTAAATAACCTCTGCCATCTGCTTTATAGGTCAAATCATCATATACCGCAGGAGCGAAATCATCTCGCTCTTCCTTTTTTTCATCATGAACAGATTCTGATTGTTTCAGTGACACAGCCGCATAAATGAAAGCTCCATCTGGTGAAAAGACAGGATGAGATACCCCGTATGGAATCGCCGTTAAGGTGCGCACACCGCCTCCCTGACTCTGAATCAGTGCCAGCTGAGGAACTTCCTTTGGCTTTTGCAAAATAAAAGCAAGCTGCCTGCTGTCTTTTGACCACACTGGCTGATGATGCTTTCCATCCTCAAATGTCCATTGTAACAGCTCCTCTGTCTCTTCATCTCGAACCCATAAATGGATGTTGTAATCATCTTTTTTCTCATTCACCGTGACTTTTGTAAAAACCGCCTTTTTTCCATCTGGTGAATAAACCGGATGAGAAACAGAAACAATCTTCGTTAAATCTTCTGCCGTCATCAATTTCTTCATGAATGTATCTCCCCCTTTTACGCATAAAAAATAGTTCGATCCTCTAAATAATAATCCCTGCTTCATCCTATAAAAACAAGGATAAAAAAAAGAACGTGCATTTTTACAGCACGTTCTTTACTTGATTGACTGGATCATGCTCCACGACAACACCTGCTACCGGTACCGTCAGCAAATCTACTTCGCAATGCGGGAAGTTTTGGGCAAGCTGCTTTTTCAGCGCTTCTCCCTTCCCTTTTTCAACTAAGGTTAAGATCGTCGGTCCAGCACCGCTTAATGCCGTTCCATACGCTCCTTTTAGCGAAGCGACATGCTCTACCTTCGACAGCTCTGGGACGAGCATTATGCGGTAAGGCTGATGAAATAAATCCTTATTCATCATTTCTCCAACAAGCGGCCAGTTCTGCGTCATTAATGCCGCTACAAGCACGTTGCTCACAGCACTCGCACTGACAGCATGTTTATAGGAAAGATCCTCTGGCAGGACATCACGGGCATCCTTTGTCAGCATTTCATAAAAAGGAATCACGACGACAACATCTATATCCACATGCTGCACTTTGACGGCATGTGTCTTGTCTTCTTCATGAAGACCAATCAGTAAACCGCCGAATAAAGAGGCACCCGCATTATCTGGATGACCTTCTACCTCACTTGCAAAAAAGAGCTTTTGATCATCCGTCATATTTAATTCGAGAAGCTGATTGGCCAGCTCAATGGCTGCCACAATTGCAGCAGCACTGCTTCCCAGCCCCCGTGCCAATGGAATATCACTCCACACTTTGACATAAACAGGCGGGAGTGTTTTTCCAAAGTGATCTGCGACCTTTTTGGCTGTTTGATAAATTAGGTTGTCGGTGCCTGATGGAATCCCGGACACGACATCTGTTTCTGCTTCAAACAGCCAGCTATCATGGTCATAGACCGATAGCTTTAAATAGCGGCTGAGCGCCATTCCAACTGAATCAAAGCCTGGTCCTAAATTGGCAGTGCTTCCCGGTACTGTGATTGTAAAAAGCATGGAGGCTTTACTCATACGCGCGCGGCCTTTTCTAAGTGTTCAAGAATTTGATCTTCATCTGCATCGAGTGTGACCGGCTTGATTTGTGAAATATCAATTGCCGTATTCGGATCTTTCAATCCGTTGCCTGTTAATACCGCAACAACTTTACTGCCTGGCTTGATTTCTCCGGATTTCACCTGCTTTAGCACACCTGCGATAGACGCACAAGAGCCCGGTTCTGCAAACACGCCTTCTTCACGTGCAATCAATTGATATGCATGAAGAATTTCCTCGTCAGTCACTTCATCAATCTTTCCGTTTGATTCATCTGCGGCTGCCACAGCTTGCTTCCAGCTCGCTGGATTTCCGATACGGATGGCAGTTGCCACTGTTTCTGGCTGTTCAATCACTTCATTTCGTACGATTGCTGCTGCACCTTCTGCTTCAAAGCCGCGCATGACTGGCAGTCCAGTTCCTTTTTTCTCATGGTATTCCTTGAAGCCTTTCCAGTAGGCGGTGATGTTTCCTGCATTTCCAACAGGAATCGCCAGTACGTCCGGGGCCGAGCCTAGCTGCTCACAGATTTCAAATGCCGCAGTTTTTTGTCCTTCAATTCGGTACGGATTGACAGAGTTAACAAGAGCAATCGGCGCTTTTTCACAGATGCTGCGGACGATTTTCAGCGCATCATCAAAGTTGCCGTCAATCGCAATGATCTCTGCTCCGTACATCACAGCCTGTGCAAGCTTCCCGAAGGCAATTTTCCCGTCTGGAATGATGACGATACATTTCATATCAGCACGGGCTGCATAAGCCGCTGCCGCCGCAGAGGTATTCCCTGTCGAAGCACACATGATCGTATCATTGCCTTCTTCTTTTGCCTTTGCAACAGCCATGACCATTCCACGATCCTTGAAAGAGCCTGTTGGATTGACGCCTTCTGTTTTCACATGAAGCTCAATCCCCAGCTTTTCCGAAAGTTTGGCAAGGTGGATCAGCGGTGTATTCCCTTCATTTAATGTTAGTTTTGGTGTTGATTCGTTTACTGGTAAGAATTCTTGGAATTCCTCAATAAGTCCATTCCACTTCATCAGCTTAAACCGTTCCCTTCTACTCGGTACGTGCTCTTCACTTGAACCACCACGTCGAGATCGTTTAATTTTTGCAGGATATTTGAGAAATCTTCTTCTGAGGTCCGGTGTGTAATAATCACAATTTCAGCCAGCTCATCATGCCCTTTCACAGGAAGCTGAAGGATCTTTTCAAAGCTGATGCCTCTTTCAGAAAAAATAGATGTAATGCGGGAGAATGCCCCGACTTGATCTCTGACATGAATTCTTAAGAATTGCTGAGCAAATACTTCCGATGGCGATTTGATCTTTTTCTCAAACTGCGGTGCGATAAATCCGCTTCCGTTCACGCCAAGGCGCATGTTTTTCATCACTGCGACTAAGTCTGATACAACAGCTGTTGCCGTTGGGAGACTTCCTGCTCCAGGGCCGTAAAACATCGTTTCTCCTACAGCACTTCCATAGACATACACCGCATTGAATTCATTGTTGACCGATGATAGCGGATGGTGATCAGGGAGTAAGGTTGGCTGGACACTGACTTCCACTTTCTCTCCGTCCCGCTGGGCAATTCCGATCAGCTTCATTGTGTAGCCAAATCGTTTACTGAAATTAATGTCTTCATCAGAAACGTCAGAGATGCCTCTGACCTTCACATCCTCTAATTCCACATTCATGGAAAAACCGAGTCTTGCAAGAATCGCCATTTTCCTTGCTGCATCAAGTCCTTCTACATCAGCTGTCGGGTCTGCTTCTGCAAAGCCAAGATCCTGCGCTTCTTTTAAGACATCTTCATATGCGCTTTTATCGACGTTCATTTTCGTTAAAATAAAATTCGTTGTGCCGTTCACAATTCCCATCATCTTCGTAATTCGGTCAGAGGCCAATCCTTCCTCCAGCGTACGCAGAATCGGAATTCCTCCGGCTACACTTGCTTCATAATAAAGATCACAGCCATTTTCTTTCGCAACATGTAAAAGCTCTGTTCCGTAAAGCGCCATTAAATCTTTATTGGCTGTAATGACATGCTTCTTCTCATTTAACGCATCTATTAAATATTGTTTTGTCTCTTCAATGCCGCCCATCACTTCAATAATGACGTCGACCTCTGGATCTCTAATCACATCGTATACTTCAGTTGTGAAGACCTCTCTTGCCACATCCACATCTCTCTTTTTATCGGGATTGCTCACAAGCACTTTTTGTATTAATACCGGACAGCCGATCTGGTGCATTAATTTATCCTGGTGATCTTGGATAATCTTGACGACACCGCTCCCCACTGTTCCTAATCCTAATAGTCCAACTCGAATTGCCTTCACCTGAAATTCCACCTTTCTCCGTCAATGTCCTCTCTAAAAAGACATTTGTTAACCTAACACAGACATTCAATGTACACACATTATAAAGGGGTATCCTCATTTTGACAAGGTAATAAAATAAGAGATTGTCAGAATGAAACCGCTTAACAGCTATTTATATCAAGATTCTATATTTTCAAAATATTTTTGTCAGAAAAGCTCCCGAAACTCAGGGAGCCTTATATGATGAACGAACCGGCGTTTTGGCTTGCTGACCTTGTAAGACAAGCGCAATATTTTCAGCACACAAACGCATCATCGTTTTTCTCGTTTCGACACTTGCACTTCCAATATGAGGGAGAACCGTGACGTTAGGTAATGTTGTTAACGGATGAGACGGGCTGACAGGTTCCTGTCTAAATACATCCAGACCGGCTCCGGCAATTTTTCCTGTCGTGACCGCCTCATATAAAGCATCCTCATCCCACAGTCTGTCCTCTTGATACATTAATAAAATAGGCTGAGTTCTTCATCAGATCAAATGCTTTTTCATTAAACATGTCTTTTGTTTCCGGGGTTAAAGGGGTCAGACAGACGATGAAATCAGACTGCGTAAGCAGTTCCTCAAATGGCGCATAAGTCACGCCGAGCTGCGCTTCTGCCTCTGGCTTTCTTGACCGGTTATGGTACAGCACCTTCATGTCAAAGCCTGCTGCCCGCTTGGCAAGCGCTGTTCCGATGCTGCCCATGCCAACAATTCCAAGGGTTTTGTGATGAATATCAGCGCCGGCAAGAAGAAGAGGCCCCCAGCCTGTCCAATTTCCTTCCTTAATCCAATCACTCGCCTCGACAATCCGTCTAGCTGACGCCATCAGAAGGGCAAAGGCTAAATCAGCCGTGGATTCTGTTAATACATCCGGTGTATGACAAATAGTGATATTGCGCTTTTCAGCCGCCTCAAGATCAATATTGTCATAGCCAACAGCAAGGTTTGCGATCACCTTAACATTTGGAGTTTTTGATAAAAGGGCTTCATCTACTTGATCTGACAGCATGGTGAGAAGCGCATCCGCTTTAGCTGCTTGTTTTTCTAATTCTTCTCTTGGACATGGCTCATCCTCGCTCGGCCACATCTCAATATGAGCGACTTCTTTTAATGGTGTAAGTGATGCTTCATCCAGCTTTCTTGTGATATAGACATAAGGTTTCGGCAAGAAGAACACTCCTTTGATTGATTTCTTTAAGCATAACGAAAAACGCCTCAAGAGAAAAGAGACGTTTCATCTGTTCACTGAAACTTCAAATCCGTGGACCTGTGATCCAGCCAACTGCCGGTATCGGGCTCTCGCCGCTTCGCATGGCACTCATTTCTTGAAAGACCTTCAGAAAGTATTCATAGCGATTGGCATCATTTAGGACGTAATCTAACCGCTCTTCATAATATGATTTTTCATTTTCTCCTGACATGTAGTAGCCTTCCACAATTTCAAAATAATGAAGCGGGAACAACAAGCGGCTGTATAACAAACGCTTAGAAAAGGAAGAAAGAGGTGTCACCTGCTCATATTGCTGAAGAAAGGAGAAGCCTTCTTCAATTAAATCTTCCTTATGCTGGACAAAGGTTTCTCTTAAGTATTCGGCAATATCCCGGGTTGGATGATCAAAGACCCAATCTACAGGTAAACGAAGCGGCTGCTCATGCGGCCAAGTCCTCCGCGAAAAACGCTGGTGGCAGACAGTGCCTGAGTCACATTCCCTCGGTTCATCATCAAGCTCAGTATCCACTAAATATTGAATGGCATTTTCCGTTAATCCAAGATAATACGGAAAGGATTCGATGAATTTTTTTTCAAACTGTTCCAGTGGTTTTTGGTGCATTTGCTGCATCCAAAAGCCTTCAAGCTGATCTAACCGTTTTGCCCACAATTCCTTCCAGGCTCCCACACGTTTTGTTTCAGATACCTCATATGGAAATCCTCTTCCCCTGACATGAAAGGCCGCCAGCTCTGATGCCTGCTGAAACGATCTGCTTGAGATCGGCGGTGCTGCCTTTAATAAAGCATACAGCTCCTTTCCATGAGTAAAGGTGGGCTTCTCTTCATTTGTTAATTCAAACACAGCGACGTATGGGTCTCCGGCATTCAGTAAATACTGACTGATATGATACAGCTCTGTGAGTTCTTCTTCTCGCAAATGAGACACAGGAACAATGATAAAGAGAGCCTCCGACGTTTGAAAGCTCTGATAACTGCCATATGGCATAAATTGACGCACATCAATACCAAATGTGTGATAAATGGTTTCTTTCATGTTTTCACCTGCGTTCATATGATCGTCTCTTATCATATCGTAGTCGCAGGTTGAGGGATTTATGAATACTATTTACTATCCGAAGCTTTTTACACGTTGTGGACCAAATTACGAGGATTGGGTGAGGAATATATGCCGCATCATCATGAGATGAACGAAGTAGAAAAAACAGCAAGACGCCGTTTACAAGAACGAGGCGTATCCATTCAAGATATAGCAGACCTTGTCTACTTTTTACAGGAAAAATATCATCCTGGCTTAGACATGTCAGAATGCATCCACAATGTGGAGCGTGTCATCGCAAAACGAGAAGTCCAAAATGCGATATTAACAGGCGTCGAACTAGACGTACTAGCCGAGCAAAAAAAGCTAACCGAGCCGCTTCAGTCCATTTTAGAAACAGACGAAAGCCTGTATGGTGTTGATGAAATTCTATCCTTTGCTATCGTCAATATTTATGGTTCGATCGGCTTTACGAATTACGGATATATCGATAAAGAAAAACCAGGGATTCTCGGGAAACTCAATGATAAATCCACAGGCGAGTGCCATACCTTTTTAGATGACATTGTCGGCGCCATTGCTGCTGCAGCATCAAGCAGGCTTGCACATAGTACGAGAAATGCGGAATAAAGCAAAAAAGAGGACGCGCGCGTAACGCTTGTCCTCTTTTTTTTATGATAATCGCTCAATCCACTCGGTTAATGAATCAATGACATAGGTTGGCTGTTTGTCATACTTCTGAAGCAGTTCTTTTGTTGTCACGCCTGTATGAACGAGTAATGTGTCCATTCCTGCATTCATCCCTGCCATAATATCCGTATCATAGTTATCACCCACCATAAGCGTCTCAGACAGATCTGTCCCGAGCACCCTCATCGCTTGTTCCATGATGATGGATTCTGGCTTCCCGATAAACGTTGGCTGGACCGTAGTGGTGACGGTCAGCACAGATGTTAATGAGCCGTTCCCTGGCAGAAGCCCTCTTTCTGTTGGTATGGCGATGTCTCCATTTGTTGAGACAAATTGTGCGCCTTGACGGATGGCAATCGCACCTACTGCGAATTTTTCATATGTAATGTCTCGGTCAATTCCAACAACAACGAAATCAGCGTCTTCCTGACCGAACATTAGCCCTTTTTCTTCAATGGCCTGCTTGATTCCTTCTTCACCGATGACGTAAACAGACGCGTCTTTCTTTTGCTCGGCAATATAATTGGCTGTCGCCATACTTGTTGTAAAGACTTGTTCTTCAGTTGCTGGAATATCGAATGAAACAAGCTTTTCTGCTACCTGCTTCGGCGTGCGTGACGAGTTATTCGTGACAAACAAGTAAGGAATGTTTAGCTCATTTAACTTTTGAACAAATTGACCTGCTTCTTCGATCTTTTCTGTTCCTTTATACATTGTTCCGTCTAAATCAATTAAGTAGCCTTTGTATTTCATGATGCTCACAACTCCAATGGATTATTTAAACGCTGATACTGGGCCAAGCTCCTGCTCCAAGTAGGTACGGATGCGGCTTGGGAAAACCTCTAGCGCATGCTCAACCTCGCTGATCACCTGCAGCAAGTCGTGATGAACCACTTCCTGGTATTGCTGCACAAGTGTTTTACGACACGAGACAAGCTTTTTCAGCTGACTGCCTTCCTCTTCGGGTACAACCTTTTCATCAACAAGAATATCCATGATGTCATCATAGCTTCCTGGATCACGCATAATAAAGCCATCAATCATATCATTTCCCGTATCAAGAATACATTCGACGAGCAAATGAACAATTCGTTCCAGCGCTTTTTTCTCTAGTGGACTTGTCCATGTTTGATGACTGCGCATCAACTCATATTGCTCCTCGAAAAAACGTAATGTCTCTTCAATTTTTTTTCTGTCTACGAAATACATCATGACGCTCCCCTTTGCGTTATTTTCTGATTCGTTTTAAGACAAAATAGGCACAGCCAAAATTACAGTATTCATAAATGTATTCATCGAGTGTGCTGATTTTTGTATCAAATGTGGCCTTTTGGTTTTGGTCATCAAAGAACCCCTTCAGTCTCAGCTGATTGTAGCCCCAGTCCCCCACAATATAATCGTACTTATTTAAAATATCTGAGTACCTTGCTTTAAACGCTTCTTCATCAAAACCGTCTTTAATATCTCTTACAAGATCAAAAGTAGCATTCTGAATGACGATCATCTTCTCACCTCTTTTTAAACGATCCATCTTTAATGATAATTCATTGGAAGAACTCCATCAATTGCTAAAGCATGTTTTTTCCGTTTTAGCCGAAGCTAAAGAAAAAAGGAGGTCACATTTATGAAGAAACAACTGACAGCCGCGATTCTCCTCAGCATGCTTTTAGGCGGGTGCGGCTTTCAATCAGGTATGAACCGGCAAGTGGATGAAGATTCTTCAAGTAAAACCATCCGTCTATCGGATCGTCATGAAGGAAATAATTCCAACATGCCAGAAGCAGACACAAACAGAGCAGGATATGTTCGTTATCAGCGCCAGCAAGTAACGGATCAGAAAGAAAGAACACCTGCTTTAAATCGCGAGCATCTTGCCCACGTCATTACAAGTTTAACTGTGCAGCTCCCAAACATCAAAGATGCAGCCACACTTGTGACAGATGAGGATGCACTGATTGTATATCGAACAGGAAACAAAAACCGGGATGAATCTGCCGATCAAGTAAAGAAAACGGCGGTTTCTGTACTCCCTCGTTATTATCATGTATACGTCTCTGATAATCCAGAGCACTTTCAATCCATTGCCAATTTTTCACGTCTTCAAACCAATTCACGTGATTTTGATCAAATTTTAACCAAAACGATTCAACAAATGAAATATTCCCCTCAAGGTGGAGATATTTCTACGAAAGAAGATGCAAATGGTATGACGAATTCCGACCGTACCATGAGAAGAAACGCCCCTTACGGCCAAAATTAATATGAGAAAAAACGCCAGAGAGCTCTGGCGTTTTCTTTGTTATGCTTGCGCCTGACGCTTTTTAGACGCTTCGTTTACTTGTTCATCTGCATGGTAGGAAGAGCGCACAAGCGGTCCAGCTTCACAATGGCTAAAGCCTTTTGACATCGCAATTTCTTTCAGCTCTGCAAACTCATCCGGATGGTAGTATTTTTGAACTTTCAAATGCTTTTTCGAAGGTTGTAAATACTGACCAATCGCCATAATATCCACGTTGCTCGCAAGAAGATCATCCATGACTTCAATGATTTCTTCCTTCGTTTCACCTAGTCCAATCATAATGCTTGATTTCGTTGGAATGTCGGGCTGCATTTCTTTTGCGCGGCGCAAGAATTCTAATGAACGATCATATGTAGCACGTGCACGAACCCTTGGCGTTAATCTGCGAACTGTTTCAATATTGTGATTTAAAATATCAGGACGTGTGTCCATTAACGTCTTCAAATTATCGTAATTGCCGCCCATGTCTGAAGGGAGAACTTCAATTGTCGTGAATGGACTTTTTCTTCTAATGGCACGAACGGTTTCAGCAAACACACCTGCTCCGCCATCCTTTTGATCATCCCTTGCAACCGCTGTTATCACAGCATGCTTTAAGTTCATCAAAGCCACTGAATCTGCCACGCGTTCTGGCTCTTGCAGGTCAAGCTCAGTTGGAAGTCCAGTTTTCACCGCACAGAAACGGCATGCGCGCGTACAAACAGATCCAAGGATCATAAATGTAGCAGTTCTTCTCACCGCCCAGCATTCATGAATATTCGGACATTTTGCTTCCTCACAAACGGTATTCAGGTTGTTTTCCCGCATCATTTTTTTCAAACCGGTATAGTTTTCATTCGTATTCAGCTTAATTTTAAGCCAGTCCGGTTTTCTTACGTGCTCTTCCTTCTTTGCCAATTCCATCATCTCCATATGAATTCGTTAAAGGTGCATCTACAAAAATCTTCCTGCTATATACGATGGATGCAGCTAAGAAGCTGCAAAAAATTGAATCTTTGGCCTAAAGCCTTTTCTTTAGACACTTTAACATAGTACAGATTGAACAACAAGGGAATGAGCTGCAAAAATACCCAAAAGCCTCCTAAAAAAATCAGAAGAAAATTACTAACATTTTCTTCTTATGAAATAGGGTGATCTAACCACACTAAACGGTAGAAGACGATGCTTGATGAAAGGAGATGGACGTTTGTGAAAGTGGTTTTAGCCATCATGATCGCTCTTTCAATGCTCCCTTTACCTGTTCATGCACAAGGGGAAGGCAAGCAGCCAGACGAACTGAAGCAGCGAATGGCACTATACGAAAAAGTCGCCATCACGACACAGGTTCCATGGTATGTACTTGCTGCGGTTGATCAGTATGAGCACAATATTCGAAAAAGCAGAAGAGATTTACCGAAACAAAAAGGCATCATTGGTATCTACATTCCCCGGGAAATGTGGATCGGCCCTGAAAACCCGAATCAGCAGGATACCTCTCCTTTAAGCATTAAAGTGTTTGATGGAATTGGACTTGATGGAAACGGGGATGGAAAAGCGAACAGCGATGACGATGAGGATGTATTATTCACGTTTGCTCAATACTTGCTTCACTACGGCAGCAGCATTGATCAATTAAAAATTGCTTTATGGGACTATTATGGACGAGATCAAACCGTTGGAATTATTTCATCTTTTATGAAGCTATTTCAGCACTACGGCCATCTTGACCTCGGAAAGCATGCCTTCCCTCTTCCGGTCGGAGCTGACTACAGCTACCGGAGTACATGGGGAGATGCGAGAGGGTTTGGCGGCAGAAGAATTCATGAGGGCACGGATTTATTTGCCCATTATGGACTTCCCGTTCGTGCGACATCGTATGGCGTGATTGAAATGAAAGGCTGGAACCGCTTTGGCGGCTGGCGGATTGGTATTCGAGATATTCATAATCATTATCATTACTTCGCTCATTTAAATGGCTTTGCAAAAGGACTCAAAACAGGTCAAATTGTTGAACCCGGACAGGTCATTGGATCCGTCGGAAGCTCCGGTTATGGCCCCCCAGGCACAGCAGGAAAATTTCCGCCGCATCTTCACTATGGCATGTATAAAGACAACGGCAGAACTGAATGGTCATTTGATCCATACCCTCATTTAAGGGCGTGGGAAAGAGCTGAGCGGAAACGCAAATAGAAAACAGCCCAATCATTCCTTGGGCTGTTTTTCATTATTCTTTCTTCTCCTTTTTCTCTGGGAGAACAATCGATGGAGCGCCTGAGTTGGTTCCGCTGCCATTGTAATAATCTGGTACATCCCCTTGAACGGCTTGGATGGAGACGGGTACTGAGTTTTTGACCACGATTGTTTCAGATGCAAACGGGATGATGACTCTCACCTTGACCTCGATCAGAACACTAATATCAATCAAGGCATTGTTGATGCCATAAGGCTTAATGTTTTTTTCAACGTCCGTATGCGGGTCACCAATGACACTAAAGCGTACAGGTACTTTTGGCCCTAGATTGGCGATGAGTGCATTTCCGGACGCTTGCCCAAGCGGAATGTTATATATAATGCCGTCATGTCCATCTGTTTGATCCTTTAACGCTTCTTTTGCCTCTTTTTGAAAGTTCCCCTTTTCAATGTCCTCTAAATTTTTTTGAAGATGACGTGACAGGTCAGCCATTGCTTTCGATGTTGCCTGCGCATTAAAATCGATGGTCGTTACTTTTCCGTTCTCACTTGTATTCATGACCACCATATCCTTCATATTCTCCTGATCGTCTGCAAAGTCTTGAACAGAATATTGGATCAGATGATTGGCGATACGCTCTGTTTCTAGTTCCGCAATGTGAATAAGGGTTGGTTTAATTGAACGGTTAATAAAAAATAGACTAATGACGGTTGAGAGTACAAAGAATAAGATTGCAAGCAGCATGACGTATCGAAATGGCAAAGGGCCCTTTTTATAGGGGCGATAACGGCGGTTCATTCTCAATAAAAAATCCCCCCTTCTCCACTACAAGTGTATGCAGACAGGCGGGGGGATAGGAATCATCTATCCATTTTATTTCACCATTTTTAATAATGCGTCTCTTCCATTGGTTCCAGCTGTAATGCCTAGCGCTTCTGCGGCGTATGTCACAGATTCTAAAGGGGCATCAAGCAATTGCTCAATGGTTCTCACACCAACTGCTCTCCCTGCGATAATTCCTCTATCTGCAAGCTTTTCATTTAAGAGCCCGACATCCAGTGCACCGCACATAATATACCCATGTTCATTTGTTACCGCCATAAAATTCGTCTTCGGCAGTTTGACGGTGACGGCTGTAAAGGAATGTCCATCAATTTTAATAGGTGTTAAATTCACCAAATCCCTTCACTCCTCTCATCACAATCTATGTGACAAGAGGGCGAGTGTTGTTAGGCTAAAGCGGATTTCATGTGGTTTCCTTCAGGCGCCAAGTAAGCACATCACGTAGAAATTCCGGCATGAAATATTCAATGTGTTCATGGTCACGGATATGAGGAAATAGAGAGCCTAATGTATACATATCGACTGTGCCAACCGTATAGGAAGCGTCCTTTTTGATCAATTGATCATGTACAAAGACATCCTTTACCCGTTTGGTTTCGCCTTCTTCTACTGTATAGGTGAGGCCGCTATACAGCATTTTCCCCATCAGCTCACCTCTAAAGCCGAAGCCCTTGATGCGCAGCTGTTCCATTTTTTCTTCACAGGCACGCCGAACGGTTTCGATGAGCTGTTGACCGGTAAGCGTCACCCGAATGGGATTAATGGGATGCGGGCAGATTCGGTGGACTTCTTCTCTTGTCACGATTCCTGCCTCTAATGAATCAAGCACCATACCTGCATTCATCATGCCGATATCTGCCCCGCACCAATCTTTAATGGCATCTGTTAAGAGCTGCGGAAGCGGGGATTCATCAAACCACTTCGTTTCTAACCTTGACTCAATCGCTGTTACTTTTTCCTGCATGAGGGCTTTGGCTCTTCTTTCTGCTTGCTGTAAGGTAGTGATGGCTTCATCTGATTCACTGATCAGCTGATCCACTGACTGCACCGTTGCTTTTTTCTCGATCAGCTCTTTGCGCGCTATGTCAATTGTCAGCTCGACACAGCCAATATAATGCCCATACTTTTCAGCGCATGCAAGCAGCACCCCATTGTCCATTTCACCCTGCTCTAACAAATGATGCGTGTGTGAGCCTAGGATGATGTCGATGTCAGGAAAATCACGGGCGACCTCCCGATCATGGATGATACCAAGATGGGATAAGAGTACAATGACATCTGCCTGTCCCTTCACTTCCTGCAGTATGTCCCGTATGCTGTCAAACGGATCTGTAATGTCCCAGCCCAGCTTTTCATAGACGGGTGTATACGCAATGGTCACGCCTAAGAGACATATTTTCAGTCCGTTTTCCATTTGGATCATATGATAGGGCTTTGCCCACGATGGCCTTTTGCCTTTCTCAAATAAATTAGACAGAACCACTGGAAATTGTGCATGCTCGTACAATTGATCGAGTTGATCATGAGGCAGCGTAATGCCTTCATTATTTCCAATCGTGACCCCATCATAGCCAAGTTGATTGAGAAGCTTGACGTTTACCTTTCCATAATCAGCTTCTGACACAAGGTTCACTCGGTCCATATGGTCGCCAATATCAAACAAGAGCATCTGATCGTGAACTTGACGCTTTTCCTCAATATAAGCTGCGATTTTTGGCCAGTTCTCAAAGTGGCTGTGCAAGTCGTTTGTATGATATAACCATAGCTTCTGCAGCATGTTGATCTCTCCCTCAAGTTGTCACTGAACCGTCATTCAGGTTGAAAGCCGCAGCTCTCAATTAACTAAATAAATCTAACTGCTTCGGAGAAAGGCTTGAATACGTAATATCCAGCAAATCAATCATCTGCTGGCCATTCGCCGCTGCATCTCCGCCGGAGTTATTATTAAACACGACATAGACATCTTTTGATTGCTGATGCAGAATGTCGAGATTCTTTTTCCACTCTTTTAATTCAGCTTCATTATATAAATATAAGTATCGCACTTCACGCCAATTCTCATGGTCTGCTGGGTGAAGCCAGCCTTGTTTATTTCTTCCGTGAAAACGGACCAATGTTTTATCACGGTGCGTAGCTTGTATGACTGGCGGAATGGAGCCTTCTCCAACTTGCGGCTCATCACAAACAGAATGAATCCATCCTTCTTTTTCCATAAAGGACAAGGTCTGCTCATAAAATTCATCTGAGAACCATGTGCGGTTACGGAATTCGAGGGCACATGGAATGTCACCCATCTTCTCTTTACACCATCTTAAATAGTGGACGTGCTCTTTTTTGCAATCAAACCATGGTGGAAATTGAAACAAAACCATGGCAAGTTTCCCTTCTCGAATGAGCGGAGTTAATGAAAGAATAAATGCGTCAAACATCTCTTCCTTCGAAGCAAACGGAATTTCGCCCCTCTGATGCCCGGTCATTCCTTGATATGCTTTCACGACAAATTGAAAGGTATCTGGCGTATCCTTGATCCACTTTTCATGATTACGCTCAGGCTGAACCGCATAAAAGCTGGCATCCAGCTCCACAATGGGAAACGTTGACGAATAGTGAAACAGCTTTTGAGCGCTGCCGATTTTCGGCGGATAAAGACTGTCATGGTCTCCCCAGCCAGTTAATCCGATATAAATCATGTTTCTCACCTCTTGCCACTCTCATGTATAGACGGCTTCCTCACATGAAAGCCTTTTTCTCTTGTGATACCCATATTTCTGAAAGAAATTCTTCTGTCTACAACATATCATATTTGCCCGTAATTCTGAATGAAGATGACTGACGGTACGTGATTTTGTCCTGACGCTCTGTTTGTTTGTGATATTAGTTGACAACTTTCTATCTAAAATGATTTGAGCTGATAACATAAATTGCATATCAGAGAAGTTAACAGTGATTGTCCATTTATTTATTCATCTTCACCAAGAGCTTTAGTTCTCAATAAAGGAGACTTAGTGGATATGAAAATAGACGATAACCAGTTTGAAGCATTGCAAAAAATCGCCGAAAGGATTCACAAGCCTGTCTATTTGTGTAACCAGCATGGACGTATTCTCTGCAACTCGCACACCATGATCACGAGCCCAGATTGGATTCGCATTCTCCCCTTTTTCCAAAGAAGGACACCCCATTATTTTTCGATGATATATGCGAAGCAAACCTTTTCCGTCTTTCCGATTGATCTAACCGAACAAACATGTGAGTATGTGGTCATCCCTTCCTTCATCCCTCCGCTGGATGAAACACTGCAAGTCTTCATTGCACAAGCAGTAAACGAAATCTCAATTGCGCGAATGAGACAATATACTGCCCAGCAAACGGCCAAGCGTGCAAGAAATGAAGGGTTTCGCAGATGGATAGAGGGTGCATCGTATTCTCAGCAAGACGCTGCATACATTGCGAAGACGTTTGGATTAAACATAGAAAACAGCTATCTATGTATGATCTGTCAGCTTGATCATTGTCATGAGACCACTCATTTTTTGAACCAGCAACTGATGTTAGATCAAGTCGTTGATCTACTTGACAGCGCACTTCCAAGCTCTCCTTTTCCTTCCTTTCTGTTTGTCAAAGGTGATATGGGCATTGTATTAATGGAAGAGACAGGCAGTTGGTCAAAGATGAGTGGCAGACTCCTCTCTTTTTTGAAACAGTTGCAGATGCTCGTTAGCATACAAGCGAATCACACCATTTCCTTTGGCGTGAGCTTGACTAGTTGTCGCACCACCCATCTGTCTGAGGGCTACAGTGAAGCATTAGAGGCTCTTCAAGCCGGACATCTCTCGTCGCAGGCGGAATATATTCAGTTCTATCAGGCAAAGGATGTGCCAGATTTATTGAAGCTTATTCCAAGAAAGGATTTAGTCACGTTTCACCAGATGCACCTTCACCCGGTATATGAAGCTGATCAAAACCTCCTCCACACCTTATCTGTCTATTTAGAAACGCATTGCCACATTTCAGAAACAGCGAAACGTTTGTCTATTCATCGCAACACGGTCATTTATCGATTGGAGAAGTGTGAGGAGCTGCTTCGGATCAGCTTAAAAGACCCTGAAGCCACATTAAGGCTGCGCTTAGCATTACGTATTCAGATGCTTCTCTCACCCCATCCTGATTGAATGTTTTCTTCCGAAGCTTCATATAGTTTGGAGGAGAAAAGTGATACACGAGGAGGCAAAAATCGCTTTGCAGATATTTCGTTGAATCAGTGGATGGCCTTATCCCCTCCTCAATTAGTGAAAGAGCATTTACATGTAGATGATGCCATGATTCGTGCGCTTCATAAAGAAAAATCACCTGTCGTTACATATAAAAGGTGATGACCATTATAATAAAACCGATCAATCTGTGCTGATCGGTTTTTTTATAAACAAATTTTAAGAAATTGCAGAAGTATGCTGCACTTTTTTCCCCCACACGATGGATGCAATGAAGCTTATGCAAAGCACCAATGTTCCGAGCATAAAAGGAAACTCAATATTCACATCAAATAAAATCCCAGCAAGGCTCGGTCCGACAATATTGGCAAGGCTCATAAAGGATGTATTAAGGCCGCCCGCTACTCCTTGCTGATTACCTGCCATTTTGGACAGCAATGTATTGAGAGCTGGACGAACAAATGAAGTAGCCGACAAAAATAAAATAGAGCCTGTAAAGATCAGCCAAAAGGACGGCGCAACACGGCAGACGATGAGCATCAAAGCCGCTCCTAGCAGTGCATAACGCACGACGCGCATTTCACCAAATCGTTTCACACAGGCATTCACCAACGCACCTTGGACAAGCACGCCAGCAAGACCCGCAACCGTAATCACAAACGCAATATCCTTCGGTGTAAATCCATGTTTTTGGTCTACATATAAGCCGAAAATCGATTCAAAGTGAATAATGCCAAAATTGAGGACAAACGCCAATATAAACAAAAAACCGTAGGATGTCTTTAAAGCTTGCATCATTTGCACAAAAGGGTTGAAATGAATGTCTTTGTTTAACCGCGCTTCTTCCTGCTTTTCCTTTGTTAAAGTTTCAGGTAAAAACAGGATGGATAATAGGGTAGAAAGAGCTGCAAAGGAACCTGCGATGAGAAAAGGAAAAGCGATCCCATACTCGACCAAATAGCCGCCTACGCCTGGTCCAATAACAAAGCCTAACGTCATTGCTGCACTAAATAGCCCCATTCCTTTCCCTCGGTCCTTCTCACTTGTGATATCAGCAATGTATGCAAACATGGCTGGCATGAGTAAAGCTCCGGCCGCACCGCCTAAAAAACGTGATACAAACAGCATCCACAGCTGATCAGCAAATGCAAAAATAAACTGGGCAATGGTAAAGCCGGCAATCCCGGCAATGATCAATTTTCTACGTCCAAATCGATCGGTCAGTGCGCCTGCGACCGGCGATAAAGCAAACTGTGTGAGACCTGTTGCAGCGACAAGAAAACCGAGTGTTTTTCCTGTTGCGCCAAAGGCTTCAATATAACTTGGCATGACAGGGACAATGAGGCCAAAGCCAAGCATGGCAATAAAAATATTGAGCATCAAAATGTATAACCTGCCCATTTTCTTCATATCAAAAAACCTCTTTCTGCAAAATAAATGAAAATGATGTCAAAAACTCAGAACTTCTTCAGTATAGCGATATCACTATCTATAAGTCTAGTTTTTCAAAAATTAGTTTTCTTTTCCAAATAAAAAATACCCGCAAATAGCGAGTATCCGTATGACTTTATTCACCTTGTTCATAGATAGAAAGAGCCGCCTGAAGCCCTGCTCCGCAATGGATGGATGCACCGTGTTTGATTAGAATCGCTTCCAGCCCTGCTAACACAAACAGCACGTTTTCTTTTCTACAGCTATAGCCCATTGTGCCAATTCTCCATATACGTCCGGCTAGCGGTCCAAAGGAGCTTGCGATTTCAATGCCAAAATGCTTAAGCAGATCGGCACGTACCGCTTCTCCATCAACACCATTTGGAATCTCAATACATGTCACAACTGGCATTTTACAATGTGGATCACCGAACAATTCAAGTCCCATCGCTTCAAGACCTTTTATCAAGGCTTTCTCGTGATATGCGTGCCTTTGAAAACGCTCAGACAGTCCTTCTTCCAGCACAACACGAACCCCTTCACGAAGTGCATAGAGCATCGTTGTCGCTTCTGTATGATGATTTAATCGTCTAGGGCTCCAATAATCCTGGAGCTGGCTGAGATCAAAGTAATTGCTTTTAATTGGAGAAATATCCATTTGCTCCTGCAATTCATCCTGTGTCGCAATTCCCTTTTCCACTTTCTTTCTCGATTCAACGACAGCTGCCACCCGGTCATTATACGTGATAGGTGACATGCCTGATGGAACAGACAAGCACTTCTGCGTACCGCCAATCGCCGCATCAATCTTCCATTCGTCCACTTTCACCTGGGCCCCGCCAATGGTTGCTACAGCGTCTACAATGAACAGTGCATCGAGTTCTCGGCACGCTTCACCAATTTGCTCAAGCGGCTGCAACCGCCCCGTGGATGTTTCACCATGGACCATCGCAACGATTCTAGGCTTGACCTGCTTCATTTCCTGAATGATATCGCTAGGATCAAAAACCGTTCCCCATTCACATTCCATTGTATGTACCTCAGCACCATAGCGCTGTCCTATTTCAATGAGCAGATGACCGAAGCGGCCAAAGACAGGCACAAGCATTGAATCACCCGGCTCAATGACACTGGCAAGCACAGCTTCAAGCCCTGAACGAGACGTGCCGTCAATCGGAAAAGCCCATTCATTTTCTGTTTGGAAAAGCGACCGCAATAAGGTCATCGTTTCATTCATGATATGTGTAAATGCTGGATCAAATTGACCGAGAATTGGGGTACTCATCACACGGAGCACTCTCGGGTCTACTTCAACAGGTCCTGGTGTCATAATCGTTCTTGAAGGTATTTGCAGTTCTTTCACGTTATCCATCCTCTCCCTTGCCGCCATCCTATATGCCCACTTATACAGCAATGCTGTTAAAATAGCAATCTCATTTCCTACGAATTCATTACATAACATTTACGATAAATCCATTTATTTCTTTCTGACAATATGATAGAAATAAAGAGAATACATTCCCTATTAAGGAGGAAATCGAATGAAGAGAACCTTATTTGGAACTGTGGCTGCCGGAATCATGATATTCGGCACGTTAGCCGCCCCGCTGCCTCCAGCTGCGAATGCTCAAAGCTTTACTCTGAATGAACCGAGCCAAACCATCACATTTTCCCCGTTACAGCTTCAAAACGAAACATCTGCACAACAAGCGAAAACAGCCGCTACAAGTCAAATCGATTCCTATTATCAATCTGCTAATGGCAAATCAGGACCCGCTCTAAAGAAAGCTTTACACGATATTATTGATGATCATAAGCAGCTATCCTACAGCCAGGTTTGGGATGCCTTAAAGAAAACAGATGAAGATCCAAAAAATCCAAGCAATGTGCTCTTGCTCTATAGCGGTGTCTCTCGCTCAAAGCAAGCGAATGGCGGAAATGTTGGCCAGTGGAACCGGGAGCATGTCTGGGCTAAGTCACACGGCAATTTTGGGACAAGCCAGGGCCCAGGTACAGATCTCCATCATCTGCGGGCAACAGACGTGCAAACGAATAGCACACGAGGAAATTTAGATTTTGATCTGGGCGGAAATGAATACAAGGGAGCACCGGGTAATTTCTACGATAGCGACTCATTCGAACCTCATAGCCGGGTGAAAGGGGATGTGGCAAGAATGCTCTTTTATATGGCGGTGCGGTACGAGGGCGATGACCGCTTTCCAGATTTAGAATTAAACGACAAAGTGAATAATGGAAGCGCCCCTCTCCATGGCAAAATGTCCGTACTTCTCAAGTGGCACAAACAAGATCCAGTCGATCAAATCGAACGGAACCGCAACGAGATCATTTATGAAACGTATCAGAACAACCGCAATCCCTTTATCGATCACCCAGAATGGGCAGGCGCGATTTGGGAATAAAAAAGAAGGGCACTGCTATGAGCAAGCAGTGCCTTTCTTTTTTTCAAGCGGACAGACAAGACAATAATCGAGACTCTCCGATTTTTTCTCGAGCTTATAATACATACAGCAGGTCTTTCGGTCGGATGTTTCTAGTAAACTGTCATCTAAGTTTAAGCTGTGATGAAATGGATTTTGTTTTGCTCCGAATACATCACCAGCCGCTTGCTTCAGATACAGATAATCCTCCCGCACGCGCTGCTTCACCGCAGGCTCTTCGGCTTCCCGCATCATGCTGCGATAAAGAGAATTGATACGAACCGCTATATTCTCCCACAAAATGGTATACGGAAGTCTTGAAGTGCGCTTCAGCACGTCTAAAAGAGGTGTAACACACTCCGTAAACAGCGCATGCACAACCTGCTCTCTCCATTCATGCCGATCTCCTTCTAGTGGAACAAACGAACACAATGACTCATCAATTTCAATTTTCCGATCCTCTCTAAAGGCACATGCCTCCGGTGGAAACTGATAGACACCGTCATACAGCGTCATCATGTACAAAGAGGAACTGACGGCTAAGTAGGCATAACGCTTTGAAAACATCGACGCTGCCACCGCCACATTCGGTGCATGCATGGCTTCCTTTTCAGCCTCTAATAAACGCAGGACAGATGCTTCTGAAAAAAGCGCAGCAAGTGTGCGGTCAGATGTCATTGGTCCATTTGTGATGTGTACCCCGAAATCAAGTAATTCTCTCTCAACCCACTCTGGCCTCATATCAAAACCTCCATCTTTCGTTTATCGATTTCGCTGCTGGTATAACAAATAAATAAAGAACGGTGCACCAATTGCAGCCGTGAATACACCTGCTGGTACATCTAACGGTAGAAAAGCCGTTCTAGCGACTAAATCTGCCAGCATCACGAGAATACTTCCAACAAGCGCAGATGCCGGCACCAGCGCAATGAAGGAACGGCCGATGATCATCCGTGCGACATGCGGCGCCATCAGTCCAACAAATTCAATACCGCCTGCAAAGGCAACGGCAATCCCCGCCAATGTCACACTCATCAGTAGAAAGAATAACCGTTTTGCCTGCACTTTTACCCCGAGGCCTGTTGCGAGATCATCTCCAAGCTCCTTCACATTCATCGTTCTTGCTAACACCATGACAATCGGTAAAATGATCATGATCCAAGGAAGCATCGACGTGACGTCCTTCATCGTAGAACCATATAAACTGCCCGTCAGCCAAATATATGACTTTGTCGTCGTCATCGTATCACTAAGAACAAGAGTAAACGTCACACACGCCTTCATAATAGCAGAAATCCCAATTCCCATTAGGACAAGTGTGATCGGCTTGACTCCTTTTTTCCATGAAAGCAAATAAATGAGGCACGATACGGCAAAAGCCCCTGCAATCGCCCATAGGGATTGGTACGCAATAGGCACAGTGCCCATCCAAAAGACAATAAACATAATCGCCCCAAACGAAGCACCACTCGTAATCCCAATGATGTCAGGCGATGCAAGCGGATTGCGGATTAATCCTTGCAAAATAAGCCCTGATACCGCAAGCGCGGCCCCCACTAAGACAGCCAGCAGTGTTCTTGGAATCCTCAGCGTATTGAGCACAAAGGTGTTTCCCTCTCCCTGACCGATTAAATGAAGCAGCACATCCATCGGCTGAATAAACCGGCTGCCCATACAGAGACTGAGAATAAATAATCCAAAAGCAACGGCCGTCAATAAAAGTAAAATCAAAAACGTCCGCTTTGAAAATTGAAATGATATGCGTCCGCCCTTTGAACGCACTGTATATGTTTTAGCCACCTGTCTTCAACCCCTTGCGCACGAGATAAACAAATAGAGGCGCTCCTGCTACCGCCGTCATTACACCAATCGGCACTTCCTGCGGCATGATCAGAAAACGAGCCGCAAGGTCTGCGACAAGTAAAAGCGACGCCCCCACAACGGCACAATACGGAAGTACCCAGCGGTGGTCAGGTCCGACAAGCTTTTTCACAATATGCGGCACTAGAAAACCAACAAACCCAATCGATCCTGCGACAGCGACGGAACCACCCGCTAAAAAGACGACGAGAACTCCCATCGTGATTTTCAGCAGCAGCGTACGCTGTCCGAGCCCCTTGGCAATATCATCTCCTGACAAAAGGACATTGATGGAGCGTCCAAGAAGCAGCGCCACAACTGTTGCCCCTAAAATATAAGGCAAAACAGGAATTAACATATCAATGCTTCTTCCAGACACTGAACCCGCCATCCAGAACAGGATGCTTTGAATCGACTGTTCATTCACGATTAAAAGACCTTGTGTAAAGGACGCAAACAGTGCAGATATCGCCGCACCTGCAAGGACAATTTTGACCGGTGTCAATCCATCTCTTCCAATGGAGCCCAAGAGAAAAACGAGCATCCCTGCAATCGCAGCACCTAAAAAGGCAGTCCACATATAGCCTGTTAATGACTCTGTTGAAAAGAAAACAATTGAAATGACGATAAAAAATAGTCCACCTGCATTAATGCCTAACAAATCTGGCGCCGCAAGCGGGTTTCTCGTTAATGCCTGCATGAGTGCACCTGAAATGGCTAGACTTGATCCAACAACCGCTGCGATTAAAGCTCTTGATAATCTGGATGTCATGACAATGACACTGTTTGGATCCGATTCATCAAAATGAAGAAACGCATGGATGGTGGCTTTGAGGGAGATTGAGGTTTGCCCAAGAGATATGCTCAGCATAAAAAAGACCAACATCAATACAACGAATCCAGCAAACAGCAGCGCCTTGCTCGAATCCTTTTTTAATAAACTTCTCATCTGATTCCCGCTTTCAATCTGTTATGGAAAAAGGAGAAAATGGTTTTTCACATTTTCTCCTCTGCTATCCTTATTTATCAATTCCGAGACGATCATAAATATCATCAAGCATCATGTTTGCAGCAGTGATACCGCCTGCCATGTTCCAAGTGATTTCATCGACTTTATGCACTTGTTTCGCTTTCACTGCGTCAAGCTGCTTCCATAAAGGATGACTCGTCCACTCTTTATATGCTTTTTCAACCGCTTTATCCTGATCATCCATGAAGTAATAGATCACATCTGCATCCATTTGTGGAATGCTCTCTTTGTCTGTAAGTGTAATGATGTCTTGCTTTTTATCTTTAACATTCTTAGGTCCTTCAAAGCCTAGCTCTGTTAAAATCGACCCTGCGAATCCAGTTTGATAGATTCTAGCATGATCTGCCCGGAAGTTCACCACAGACACACTCATTGGCCAGTTTTTGATGTCTTTTTTCGCTTTTTCTTTGAAATCAGCGACACGATCATCCCACTTCGTTAGCAATTCTTTTGATTTGTCTTGCTGATTTAACGCTTCACCCATTAATTTCACTGTATCTTTAAAAGTGAATACTGTTTCTGTTGCTACAGTTGGAGCGATTTCTTTCAGCTGATCAAAAATTTGCTCGTGGCGGATTTTTGATGCAATGATTAAATCTGGGTTAAGCTTTTCAATTTCCTCTAAGTTTGGCTGAGTTTCCTGCCCAACAATTTTGACATCTTTTAAGTCATCTCTTAAATATTTATACGTAGGTGCTTCAAGCCATGATTCAACAACACCCACTGGTTTAATGCCCATAGCGACTGCTGCATCTGTTGCTCCTTGGTACAGCGTCACCACACGTTTAGGCGATCCTTTTATTTCAGTTGAACCGATAGCGCTTTCAACGGTTCTTGTTTTTTCTTTACTAGCTGACTTGCCTTCACTGTTATTGCTGCCGCAAGCTGCAAGTAAAACGATGGAGAGCACAACTATTAGCGACCAAAAAGATTTTTTGAACATGTACCTCACCTATCCATTCTATATGTAGTCATATCGTTTGATAACGATTCTCATTATCACACTATGATTTTATCATAGAAAAGGAGGGTGTCAATGTAAATTTTTAAGAAAAAGGGAGAGTGTTGACTAGTTGTTCTCATTATTGGAATGATTGGCCTCTCTTATGTTCCTCTGGATAATCATTTACATTGAATTCCTTTTTCGTACTCTACTCCATTAATGACGACTTATTGTTCATAATCAGACTTTCTCTATCAACCTAAAAAAGACGAACGGTCATCGTTCGTCTTCTTCCCTCACTTCACTTCTTCAGGTATGTCGTTTATTGGCGATAAAGAGTGCACAAGTCATCGCAAGAATGGCCAGCGCCCACCAGAACGTCGATACAGCCTCTTCATGATCGATGATAATCAAACGAATGACAGCTGTGATGCCGATATAAATAAAGTAGCGAAGCGGAAAATGAAAGTTTGATTTAAAGTATTTAATAATTAAAGCTATAAACTCAAAATACATAAAGAAGATCAGCAGTTCTCCAAGCATCCCATAATAGCTTTCTCCTTTGTTAAACAAAGTCTTGTAGACGAATTGGACAATATACCAAGTTTCACTAATTAAGAGGACGCTTAAAGCAATCGCTAGAAAGAATAGACAGATATTCAGTAGGCCTTGCAAGAGATCGGGTACCTTTTGGAAGTTGTTGAATCGTTTCATTAGATTGTCTCTCCATTCCATATTATTTATTTGTGATTTATATTTTGATGTGCCAGAATCGCAGCACGATGTAGTAAACGCCGTTCTTTTCCATCTTTTCAAACTGTCCGTGCATGCGGCACATCATTCGTTTGATGCTTCGTTCACCAAGTCCAGTGCTTTCCTGCGTGTCATCTGTCTCTTTTATCGCATTGCTGACGTGGATCTCAAAGATTTCTTGATCGGATAGAAACGTAAGATTGATATCTTTTTTCGGATCGGCGTATTTCAGTATGTTCGACATCAGATTATCAAACACTCGGCCCAGCTCCTCGACATTCACATTGATATAGCTGTCTGGCAGCTCTCCTAAAAGATGAACCTTGAATGTCTCTTGTTGCAAGATCGCCACCTGATCTGATAAGAGATCGTAAATGACCTCTTTGACTGCAACGGTCTCAAGCTCAGGTTCATGTTCTTTATCAAGTAGAAAATAGGCGAACAGATTATCAGATAGATTTTTCAATTGCAGTGCTTTTTCATAAGCACTTGCTATATATTGATCTTTACGGGTATCCGCTCCAGCCTCCTCTTTTTTCGCAAACTCTAAATTCATCATCAGCGACGTCAGCGGTGTTCTCATATCGTGTGACATTTCAGTAACCAAGCTGCGGCTCTCTTCTTGTAGCTCGTCGATGGCTTGAAGCTTGTCCAGAAAAGCTTTACGAAGATCCTCAATACTTTTGGCAATCATCGCTAATTCGTCATGACCTTTCACCGTCATCTCATAGTCCAGCTCGCCGCCTTCAAGAATATGAATGTCTTGGTGAATCGTTTGCAGGTAGCGTAAACTTTTGCGAATACCGAGAAGAACAATAAGGAGAAAAATAAGTGTCGCTCCGAGCAGCTCAAGTGTAAAGGCAAGATCGTGGTAACGAGATGAATAGAAACCATCCACCATGACGCAGCCTTCACCGTCGCTAAACTGAACCGGAAACGAATGATGCTCGGCGTACTGGGTCACCTTTTCTTTTCCATACGCCGATTCATCCGCAGCCGAATAGATGGAGTCATATTGTAGCACTTCATCCTTGAAGATGGTCAAATTAATGTAATTCTCTTTTTTCACCCACTCACCAAACGCTTGTCGATCTGTTGAAGACAGCTTATTCTCAGAAACATAACGACTGAATTTTTGAATATATTTAGCTGACTCCTCCTCGTAATACTCGTCCGAACTCAAATATCCGTCAATGAGCTCATTGGTGATCTTTTGCAGCGTCATAAAAACAAGACCGCTCACAATGGCAGCCGCCAAAATCAGCAATGCCAGCTTTTTAGCTAGCGTATATTTACGATGTGCCAAATCGGTATCCTCTTCCCCATTCGGTTTTGATATAGACAGGACGTGCCGGATCATCCTCAATTTTGGCACGTAGCTTTCGAATATGCACCATCACCGTATTGTTAGAACAATAGAAATAAGGCTGTCCCCACACGCTCTCATAAATATTTTGGGCTGAAAAGATTTTGTTTCGCCTGCTCATCAGCAGCTTCAACATTCGATATTCTAAATCAGACAGCTTGATTTGCTGACTTTCTTTCCACACTTCATTAAATTCTTCGCTCACCCTCAGCTTGCCCCCAACAAGAAAAGTTTCTTCCTGCTCCTTCTTTTCCTGATAGACGGTATACCTGCGTAATTGTGCAATCACTCTAGCATGGAGCTCCTCTTGTGAAAAAGGCTTTGTCATATAATCATCCCCGCCGGCGAGTAAGCCTTCGGTTTTATCGAATGTACTTGATTTGGCTGTCAGAAATAGAATCGGAACGTTAGAGGAGGCTCTCATCTGCTGGCACGTTTCGATGCCTGAAATGCCTGGCATCATCACATCCAAAATCACCAAATCGAGCGAATCGTTCACAAGCTTCAATGCTTGCTCGCCATTCATCGCTCTCAGCACCTCATATCCTGCGCGTGTAAGGGATTCCTGCAAAAGGTCTCCAATATCCTGATCATCTTCTACGACTAATATTCGATGGTTCATATCTCTCTCACCTCATGATACGTGATGTACTTTCTTTTATGTCTTTACTATATATCATCTAGCTATGTGAAAAGATACAGCATAAATCTTAACAGTTTATGAATATGACCATCTGCCATCAATTTGTCACATTCATTTTCAAAAAATTGGATCTTCATAAATTGTTAAGAATTGGGCCGTATATTGATTCATTGTAAGGATCGATGTGTTGATCCGAATGACATTTATCATAACAAGAAAAGGAGCATGGATATGAATGCAAACAAAGTAGCACACGGACAACCGATGAGTCTGCGGGATCGGGTTCATTTCTTAGACATTGTACGGGGATTTGCCTTAATGGGGATTATTCTCGTCAATTACTTTTTGATCGTGGATTCGGCGAAGGGGTTCGATGTGGAAGCAAATGATGTTTTTCACAACTTGGTGAATTGGTTTGCCTCAGGGAAATTCATTACGCTGTTTTCCTTCCTATTCGGGGTTGGTTTTATGATTTTTATGGATCGAGCTGCTCAGAAGGTGGACAGCCCAAACAAGCTGTTTGCACGCAGGTTAACCATTCTCTTAGGAATTGGCCTTCTGCATGTCACCTTTGTTTGGATTGGTGATATTTTAACCCATTATGCTGCCGCTGGCTTTTTGTTACTTTTCTTTTACAAACGTAGAGCTAAAACCATCCTATACTGGCTGATCACACTCTTTGTCATACAATTGCTCACTCCTTTTTTCGCGATGCTGTTCAATACCATTAACACAGTATCCTCAGGCAAGCCAGATTTTGCTGACTTCGAGCTGGCCAGCCACAACAGCCTGACTTATCTAGCATCTATTGGTGATCGGTGGGCAGATTTGGCCACAATGGCTTCTGGTTCATTTTCTATCATCTATTCTATGTTCCTCATGTTTTTGCTTGGTGTGTATTTTGTGAAAATGGAGTTTTTCAAGAACATGGAGGCGAAAAAAGCAATTTGGAATCGCATTTGGGTCATTTTCACTATCGCGTTTATGATTACACAGAGCAGTACGATCATAGCAGCGGTCAATCCTGTTGAAAATACACTGTGGATGGACATGGCCTCTGCCCTTGAACAAAACGGTGGATTAACGGGCAGTATGTTCTATATGAGTACACTTGCGATGCTGTTTCTGCATGTTCCTCAGCTGCGAGGTGCTTTGATGATCTTTACAAAAGTCGGACGGATGTCACTGACCTGTTATTTGCTTCACTCGATCATTGGAACCATGCTATTTCTAAAGTATGGAGCGGGGCTTGCCGACCATCTTCAGCCGGCTGGTACGTTCTTCATGGCTATTGGCGTGTATGTCTTCCTTGTGCTTTTCAGTACGTTATGGTTAAAACGGTTTAAGTACGGACCGATGGAGTTTATCTGGCGTCAGCTGACGTATGGAAAGGTACATGATCAACCGAAAACAAATACAGTCACTGCGGTGAAGTAACTCACCGTGATAAAAACAGGCGAACTGTAGTAGTTCGCCTTTTCTGGAGTCTTTTATGGTTCAATACTGGTCGACCATTTCTTGCAATTGATTCAGATAACTTTCTTTTAATTCATCAGGGTATTCAATTTTCACATGTTTCCCAAATGAGATCAAATAGTGAGTCATATACGATAATTCTTCTTGGTTGTATCCACCCACAATATAAGGAGTATTCTCAATGATCTCCAATCTCATATTTGGGTAATGATTCTTCAAAAACTTTTCTTTTCCTTGTTCCGTTAATCGACATTTAAATGAGATATCATGATAAGTTTTTTCGTACTCGAGCTGCAGTTCTTTTAATTCTTCCTTCGTAAAGGTGTCTCTGATTTCTTCTTCAATCATCACGTCCTTCATAAAGTCACATCTATAGATGCCCCACTTTTTATTTCGAACATCATATGCTTTGGTGAACCAAATCCCATTTCGATAAAACAACTCAAGAAATTGCAGCCTGATCCTTTTATTTTCATTTTGAGTATAAGTCATCTTCACGATTTGATCTTCCATCATCGCCTGTAAAATCAATTCCAATTGATTTTGTTCACTGACTGGTGCGACATTATAGTAATGAATCACATCCAAAGTCTCCGTGATCATTTGTTTTCTCTCATCAGACATTGTGGCAAACAGCTTTTGCAGAATTTGTGAGTAGGATTTTTTAAATGGTGTTGCTGACACTAGGTCTAGCGCTTTAAGCGCGAAAAAAATAGCTTGAACTTCATCGATATTGAAATAAATAGGAACCAATGGAGATTGATTCACCAGTCGATATCCCCCATGTCTTCCATTTTCAACATAAAAAGCTAAGCCCATCGACTCTAGCTCTTCCATATCTCTCAAAGCCGTGCGTTTAGATATGCCAAATTCAGTTTCTAAATCCTTTAGCTGAAATGAGTATTTATCACTTAAAAAAATAAGCTCTTGGTTTAATCGTTCTGATTTTTTCATTTTGACTTTCCTTTTGAAAAAGGTGACATGTTTTGTCACCTTTATATTTTATACTCAGTTTATCAAAAGAAAAGGAGCATGTATATGCAAACATTAATCATTAACGCGCACCCTGATTTCACTCATCGAGAAAGTTATTCAAACAAACTGCAAACACTATTTTTAGAACAGTTTAAAGAAAGGTTTCCTCATGAGGAACCAACGATTTTACATTTACATGAAACTGAAATTCCTCGTATCGAAAAAGACCAGCTGCTACGTATTTGGGATAAGCAAGCATCTGAACAAACATTAACAGCTACGGAAGAAAAAATTGCTGCTGCTTCTTCTGCTTTATTGGCTCAATTCAAAGCACATCATCGAATTGTGATTGTGTCACCTGTTCATAATTTCAATGTGACTTCACGAATGAAAGATTATATAGATAATATCTTTATTGCTAGAGAAACGTTCAAATATACAGAAGCTGGTTCAGTTGGTCTGATGACTGACGATTATCGTGTACTTTTGCTTCAAGCAAGCGGCTCAATTTTCACAAATAACGATCGATATACACCTCTGGAATTTTCACATCATTACCTAAAAGAAATATTCCAAAACTTGATGGGCTTTCAACAATTTCATATTGTCCGAGCACAAGGAACAGCGATTTTAGAGGAAGAAACGATCTTGACATCTGCAGCTGACGATTTGTCTAAAGCCTTTGATGCATTTTACTCTCCTAGCGGGATGTAAGTTGTATTTTTTCAAAAACAAAAAGACCAAAAACGTTTGATATCACGTTTTTGGTCCTTTTTTTATTAACCGATAGAACCTTCCATTTCAAACTTAATCAAGCGGTTCATTTCAACGGCGTATTCCATTGGCAGTTCTTTTGTGAATGGCTCGATGAAGCCCATGACGATCATTTCTGTTGCTTCTTCTTCAGAAATTCCGCGGCTCATCAAGTAGAATAGCTGTTCTTCTGATACTTTTGATACCTTCGCTTCGTGCTCTAATGAAATGTTGTCGTTTAAGATTTCATTGTAAGGGATCGTATCAGATGTTGATTTGTTATCCATGATGAGTGTGTCACACTCGATGTTTGAGCGTGCACCCTCTGCTTTACGTCCGAAGTGAACGATTCCGCGGTATGTGACTTTACCGCCTTGTTTGGAAATCGATTTCGATACGATCGTTGAAGATGTGTTTGGTGCAAGGTGAATCATTTTCGCACCTGCATCTTGGTGCTGACCTTTACCTGCTAGGGCAATACTTAATGTCATACCTCGAGCACCTTCACCTTTTAGGATGACCGCTGGGTATTTCATTGTCAGCTTAGAACCGATGTTTCCATCAATCCATTCCATTGTCGCATTTTCTTCACATACTGTACGTTTCGTCACAAGGTTGAAGACGTTGTTTGCCCAGTTTTGAATCGTTGTATAACGGCAGTAGCCGCCCTTTTTAACGACGATTTCAACAACCGCACTGTGAAGTGAGTTTGTTGTGTAAACTGGTGCTGTACAGCCTTCTACGTAATGCACATGTGCGCCTTCATCAACAATGATCAGTGTACGCTCGAACTGACCCATGTTCTCAGAGTTGATACGGAAGTATGCTTGAAGTGGTGTATCTACTTTGACGCCCTTTGGTACGTAGATAAATGAACCACCAGACCATACAGCCGAGTTAAGCGCAGCAAATTTGTTGTCAGTCGGAGGAATGACTTTTGCCCAGTGCTCACGGAAGATGTCTTCGTTCTCTTTTAATGCGCTGTCTGTATCTTTAAACACAATGCCTAGATCTTCAAGGTCCTGCTTCATGTTGTGATACACAACCTCAGATTCATACTGAGCAGATACACCTGCTAAGTACTTTTGCTCTGCTTCTGGGATACCAAGCTTATCAAAGGTTTGTTTGATTTCTTCTGGTACTTCATCCCAAGAACGCTCAGAGCGCTCTGATGGCTTTACGTAGTACGTAATTTCATCAAAGTTTAATGCATTTAAATCTCCGCCCCATTGTGGCATCGGCATGTTGTAAAAGTGCTCAAGAGATTTCAAACGGAAGTCGAGCATCCACTGAGGCTCTTCTTTCATACGAGAAATTTCTTCAACGATCTCTTTTGTCAGTCCGCGCTCTGAACGGAAAATGGAAACGTCTTTATCAGAAAAGCCGTATTTATATTCACCAACATCTGGCATTTTTTTAGCCATCCATTTTCACTCCAATCTTATGATTTGCCGTTATCTTCGGCAGATGCGCCTTTTTCAAGCGCCTTCCAGGATAATGTTGCACATTTGATGCGGGCTGGGAATTTTGCCACTCCCTGCAGCGCCTCAATGTCACCAAGATCAATGGAATCGTCGTATTCTTTTCCTAGCATCATATCGGAGAAAATCTGAGACATTTTCAAAGCTGTTTCAATATCTTTCCCTTTAATTGCCTGCGTCATCATAGAGGCAGATGCCATCGAAATAGAGCATCCTTCTCCTTCAAATTTCGCATCAATGACTTTTTCGTCTTCGATTTTCATCGTGAGACGAATGCGGTCACCACACGTTGGGTTGTTCATATCGACGACAATACTGTCGTTTAACACACCTTTGTTTCTCGGATTTTTATAATGATCCATAATCACTTGTCTGTACAGTGTGTCTAAGTTTACATTAAAAGACATTCGTAAAATACTCCTTTGTCTTACGGAGCGCTGCGATGAGCTCGTCAATCTCTTCTTCTGTATTGTACAGATAGAAGCTTGCTCTTGCAGTCGCTGATACACCAAGCCATTTCATGAGCGGCTGTGCACAGTGGTGTCCAGCACGAATGGCGACACCTTCCGTATCCAGAACAGTTGACGCATCATGTGGATGGACGTCGTCTAAATTAAACGTCACAAGTCCAGCTCGGTGCTGCGGTCCATAAACAGTCGCACCGTCAAGCTCCTTAAAGCGCTCAAGCGCATAAGTGGCAAGCTGATGCTCGTAACGGCTGACTTCCTCCATGCCAATGTCATTTAAGAAATCAATCGCTTTTCCTAGTCCAACTGCTCCGGCAATAATCGGTGTTCCCGCTTCAAATTTCCACGGCAGCTCTTTCCAAGTAGAATCATACAAATCCACAAAGTCGATCATTTCACCGCCAAACTCAGCAGGCTCCATATTATTCAAAAGGTCCTTCTTCCCGTAAAGTACACCGATGCCAGTCGGTCCACACATTTTATGCCCAGAGAATGCGAAAAAGTCACAATCTAAGTCCTGAACATCAATTTGCATGTGTGGCGTGCTTTGCGCACCATCGACGACAATGATTGCCCCATGATCATGGGCAATTTTAGCGATCTCTTTAATCGGGTTGATGGTTCCTAATACGTTTGAGACATGTGTGACAGCGACGATTTTCGTTTGATGTGTGACCGTTTGCTTCACATCTTCAAGCGATAGCGTGCCGTCTTCCTGTAACGGAATATATTTCAATGTGGCGCCAGTTGCTTTTGCTGCTTGCTGCCAAGGGATGATATTCGCATGATGCTCCATGTGCGTAATGACAATCTCATCGCCTTCTTTGAGGTTTGCTCTAGCATAGCTGATCGCCACTGTGTTTAGTGCAGTTGTTGTACCTCTAGTAAAAATAATCTCCTGGACAGATGAAGCACGGATGAATGCACGAACTTTCTCTCTCGCACCCTCGTATGCGTCCGTTGCTTTTGTGCCAAGGGTATGAACACCCCGGTGGACGTTCGAGTTGTAAGACCGGTAATACTCATTCATTGCATCAATGACCACTCTTGGTTTTTGAGAAGTCGCTGCACTGTCCAAATACACCAAATCATGTCCGTTCACTTGCTGATGAAGGATTGGAAATTGCTCACGAACGTCTTTGATATTCATTATTTTACTTTCCTTTCAATCACAGAAACGAGCTGCTTTTTAACTCCTTCAATCGGCAGTTCTTTGACGACTGGATTTAAGAAGCCATAAATCACAAGTCTTTCTGCATCTTCTTTGGAAATCCCGCGGCTCATGAGGTAATACAATTGAATTGGATCGACACGTCCAACAGAAGCAGCGTGCCCTGCTGTGACATCATCTTCATCAATTAATAGAATTGGGTTTGCGTCACCGCGTGCTTTTTCACTCAGCATGAGAACACGTGATTCCTGCTCTGCATTTGACTTCGTTGCGCCATGCTCGATTTTACCAATTCCGTTAAAGATAGAGGATGCTTGATCCTTCATCACACCATGCTTCAAGATATACCCTTCAGAGTTTTTACCGAAGTGGATGATGCTTGTTGTAAAGTTTTCTGTTTGATTGCCCCGGCCGACAACAACGGATTTTGTATCACCGAATGTACCGTCGCCCATAAGCTTTGTGATATTTTCAGACACGACGTCTCCATCATTCATCAGGCCAAGCGCCCATTCGATTTTACTGTCACGGCCATTTGCCATACCACGTCTGTTCACATACACTGTGACACCTTCTGCAAGGTTATCTACTGCACCGTAAGTGACGCGGGCGTTTGCTCCCGTGAACACTTCAGACACGATATTGAAGATCGCATCTTCCGGCTTTGCCGTACTGATGTAGTTTTCTACATATGTCACAGCACTATGGTCGTCTGCTACGACGATGACATGGTTGAACAAAGTCGTGTCGTCATTTTCATGCAGGTAGACGGCTTGAATTGGTGCTTCAAGCTCCACATTTTTCGGTACATAGAGGAAAGCTCCGCCATTGACTAAAGCAGCGTGTAAAGCTGTTAGTTTATGCTCATCTACTTTCACTGCATCAGTCATGAAGTATTTCTGCACTAGATCTCCATGTTCGCGGATCGCTGTATGAAGGTCAGTGAAGATCACGCCTTTGTCTTTCGCTTCCGTTGAAAGAGACAAGTATGCTGGCGTTTGATCACGCTGAATGTAGACTGTCTTATCCGTGTCCTCTAAATCAATGAGAGATTTCACTTCTTCAGGAAGCTCTTCTAATGATCCAAATGGCGCACTTTCGACTGTATGCTGTTTGAAATTGGTTAAATTCCATTTAGAAATATTCGTTTTGTCAGGCTTTGGCATTGGAAGGTCTTCTGCTTTTTCAAGAGCCTGTAAGCGAAGGGAGCTCATCCATGCCGGTTCCTGATGCTTCTCGGAGAAGCTTTTGACATAATCTTGATCTACTGATAATTTCGTTTCTAATGTCATCAATAATCCTCCTAACGCTTACGCTTCTTGACCAACAGTTTCGTCTTCAATTCCTAACTCTTTTTTAATCCAGTCATAGCCTTCTGCTTCTAAACGCTGCGCGAGCTCTGGTCCGCCAGATTTCACGATACGTCCTTGCATCATGACATGAACATGATCTGGTGTGATGTAGTTCAGTAGACGCTGATAGTGAGTGATCATTAAGCAGCCGAAGCTTTCGCCGCGCATTCTGTTAATTCCTTTAGAAACCACTTTCAAAGCATCGATATCAAGACCAGAATCGATTTCGTCAAGAATCGCAATCTTTGGTTCAATCATCATTAATTGAAGAATTTCATTGCGTTTTTTCTCCCCGCCTGAGAAACCTTCGTTTAGGTAGCGCTGCGCCATGTCTGGGTCCATTTCAAGGAACTCCATGTTTTCGTCCATTTTGCGGATGAATTTCATCAGAGAGATTTCATCGCCTTCTTCTCTGCGAGCGTTAATAGCAGAACGAAGGAAGTCCGCATTTGTGACACCACTAATTTCAGATGGGTATTGCATCGCAAGGAAAAGACCTGCTTGAGCGCGCTCATCTACTTCCATTTCAAGCACATCTTCGCCATCTAGCAAAATGCTGCCTTTTGTTACTTCATATTTAGGGTGTCCCATAATTGCAGCAGATAAAGTTGATTTACCTGTACCGTTTGGTCCCATTACTGCGTGGAATTCTCCACCTTTTATCTCGAGGTTTACACCCTTTAAGATTTCTTTCCCTTCAATCTCAACGTGCAAGTCCTTAATTGTTAATGTCGAAGCAGTCATATATCGATACCTCCAAAATAATCATTATTCTCAATTTATTCTCATTCTAATTTTATAACAAATTAAAAGTGAATACAACACATTCACGATATACGTGAGAGGATGCTCTCAAAATTCTAACAAAAAAAGCCGGTAGATAAAAGGATTTATGTCGAAAAGACTGTTTTCATAAAGAAAGGACGGGAAACTGTTCTCCCCGTCCCTTAGCTATTTAATAGCCTCGTATATTCATTTTTGCGAGCTGTCTTTTCTCATCTCGATAGGACTGCTCTCGTTTATATTCCACTTTCATCCGTAAGTCATGGTCTCTTTCGTACTCTGCATAGCTCATGCCATGAGCTTTATGCATGGCCTTTTCCATCTCGGCGGTATAATCCAATCCCAGTGTACTATGGTCCGAACAAATAATAAACCATTCCCTTCTTTGAGTGTAGCTTTATTATATCAAAGACATGCGGCTTCACTCAAAAGGGATATGACGTTCTATGCTGGCATATTTTCTCACACAATCTGCTGAGAACGACTCAACTCCCTGATATGGAAAAATACCGTCTTATCCTTCCCTTAATGCGTCTGTCCTCCAAATTCATCAATACATTGCTGAACGACAGTAATCCCTTGACTCAGTGCTGCCCCGCCGCCAAATGCTGCCGCCACGCTGACAACCTCCAGCAAATTCTCTTCTGTCGCGCCTTGATCGAGCGCTCCCTTTGTATGATAAATCATGCAGTATTCATCCTGTGCATGAATACTGATGCCAAGGGCAATCATTTGCTTTTCCTTTTGCGTTAATGAATCGCTCTGAAAGCATTGCTCCGTAAATTCATTGAATTTCTTCCCAAACACCGGCATTTTCTTCTGAAATTCACCCATTGCCGTTTTATAATCCGTCAATGATTGCTGCATAGATCCGCTCATATGCTGTTCATTCATCTTTATTCCATCCCTTCAGGTCATTTGTTCGTTTTTATTATGAGCGAGATTTGAAAAAATACACAAAAAACCTCGCTTTGATGAAAGCGAGGTTGAATCGTTGTTATTCAGATACCGGTAGAACTGCACCGTCGTATTTTTTGTCGATGAATTCTTTAATTTTATCAGAGTGAAGAACTTCCATTAATGTCTTGATCTTCTCTGATTTTTCTTCACCTTTGCGAACAGCCACGATGTTTGCATACGGGTTGTTCTTTGTTTGCTCAAGTTCGATTGAATCGTTTTTCGGATTCAATTTATTTTGGATCGCATAGTTGACGTTGATAAACACAGCAGCGCCTTCACTGTTTTCATAAGCTTTCGCTGTTAGTTCAGGAGCGATTTTTTTGAACTTTAGGTTCTTTGGGTTTTCTTTGATGTTCTTTACCGTTGAGTTGATTGTATCAACCTTTGGATCAAGCTTAATGACACCGGCATTTTGTAATAGAGCAAGCATACGTCCTTGCTCAGCTACGTTGTTTGTCATAATGATGGTGCCGCCATTTGGAATATCTTTTACTGATTTGTATTTCTTAGAGTAGATACCGAAAGGCTCAAGGTGAACCGCACCAGCACTTACTAGGTTATAATCTTTGTTTGATTTGTTCTCTTCGTTCAAGTAAGGGATATGTTGGAAAAAGTTTGCATCCACTTCTTTTTCAGCTAACGCTTTGTTGTACATTTTATAATCACTAAGTACTTTCACTTTGAGATCGTAGCCTTTTTCTTTTAGAAGTGGTTTTGCTTCTTCAAGAATCTCGGCATGTGGTGTTTTTGAAGCCGCAACCGTAATGGTTTTGCTATCACTTGCGTTATTAGATGAACCGCATGCAGCTAAGATGCCTGCAAATGCTAGTAATAGTGCACTTAAAATCAATTTCTTCATGAATAAATCCTCCCTTAACGTTTATCAATTTTATTTGTAATCAAATCACCGATTATTTGAATAATAAAGACGATGATGAGAATAAACACAGTGGCGACAAGTGTGACATCTGTATTACCAGATTGGTATCCCTCTACATAAGCGAGGTCACCAAGTCCGCCTGCCCCAATTGCACCTGCAATCGCAGTTGAGCCAATTAGAGCAATCGCTGTTACGGTAATACCTGAAATGAGGGCTGGCAATGATTCTGGTAGCAATACTTTGAAAATGATGGTCGACGTTTTCGCTCCCATTGATCGTGCTGCTTCAATGACTCCTTTGTCTACTTCACGCAGTGCAATTTCGACAAGGCGTGCATAGAATGGAGCTGACCCTATGACAAGGGCAGGGAGGGCTGCATTGGGACCTAGAATTGTGCCCATAATAAGTTTTGTAAACCCTAATAATAGAATGATTAAAATGATAAAAGGAATCGATCTAAAAATGTTGACGACTGCACCGATGACGGTGTTGATTGGTTTATTCTCCCAAAGACCGCCTTTACTTGTGAGAAAGAGCAGGAGTCCAAGAATAATACCGATGACAAAGGCAAACGCCAATGAAATGAGTGTCATATAGACTGTTTCACCCGTTGCATTCCAAATGACATCTAAATCAACGTTCGGAAACCATTTCTCAAACATGTGTCATCACCTCGATTTCAACCTGTTTGCTTTGGATATAGGCGATGGCTTTTTCTACCTCGGTCTCTTCTCCATTAATATGGATAAAGAGTGTTCCAAACGCGCCTTCCTGCGTTTGAGAAATCTTTCCTTGAAGGATGTTTACATCGACATTGAAGGATCGAATGATTTCAGTGATGAGCGGCTGCTCGGCAGAATCACCAATAAAGGACAACCGTACGACCTGACCTTCTTTTACACGCTCTAAGACGTGCTCGATTGTTTCTTTCGCTTCCTCTGGCTCAGCAAGCTGCTGTACAAATCGCTTCGTCATTTCTTCCTTTGGCTGTCTGAACACGCGTAATACTTCGCCTTCTTCGACAATACGTCCATTCTCCATGACCGCCACGCGATGACAAATTTTGCGAATGACGTGCATTTCGTGTGTAATCAACACAATCGTGAGCCCTAGTCGTTTATTGATATCCGCCAAAAGCTCAAGGATGGAATCGGTTGTTTGCGGATCAAGCGCAGACGTCGCTTCGTCACAAAGAAGAACCTTTGGATCATTTGCTAATGCTCTCGCAATCCCCACACGCTGCTTTTGTCCGCCGCTTAGCTGAGACGGATACGCATTTTCTTTTCCTTCTAAACCGACTAATTTAATCAGTTCATTCGCACGTTCTCTCCGTTTTGATGCCTTTACACCTGCGATCTCAAGCGGGAACATAATATTTTGTCTCACCGTTCTTGACCAAAGTAGGTTGAAGTGCTGGAAGATCATACTGATTTCTTGTCTTGCTTTTCGAAGTTTCGCATTCGATACTTCATTGATCCGGTTGCCTGCCACTTCAACAATTCCTGCTGTTGGCAGCTCCAGACCGTTTAATAGGCGAATAAGCGAGCTTTTTCCGGCACCGCTATACCCGATAATTCCGAATATTTCACCTTTATCGATATCCAAGTTAACTTCTTTCACGGCATCAACATTTCCGCTTTTAGAGTGGTACGTTTTTGATACATTCTGTAAATGGATCACAGTCTGTTCACCTGCTTTCTTGCTGAATCTATAGGTTGCCATCACATACGTTATTTATTCTTCCTGCTGTCATGCCTCTAGCCTGACACCAGGTCAGTAAAAAAGACCTAACTGCAACGCAAGCAGAAAGGCCTTTTATGTTCAATACGCCTTTCTCTCATCTTTCAAAGCATTGCGGCTTTGAGTGAATTGGCACCAATTTCAGCTATGCTGACGGTTGCCGGGTTTCATAGGGCACGTCCCTCCACCTCTCTTAATAAGAGAAAATATGTTGTTTTATGTGATGTTCATGTTTTTACTAACGTAGAATATCATGCTACCCGAGATATGTCAACGCTGTAAATCGCTAATTTCCAAGTAAACGACTACGTTATCATTTTTCGAAAAAAACCGTTCGTCAGCCAAAGCACAGCCTCTAGTCTTAGGAGCGCACGGAATGATCCTTTTACTTTTACTTGTCCTCTGCTAATTAACTGCTGTAAGGACATATCTCCATCTAATAATTGAAGTATTTCTTTTCTCTCACCATAAAAGATGAGATCCGAT
Source organism: Bacillus sp. NMCC4 (assembly GCF_002998555.1). Lineage (NCBI taxonomy): Bacteria > Bacillati > Bacillota > Bacilli > Caryophanales > Bacillaceae > Bacillus > Bacillus sp. NMCC4. The sequence continues at coordinate 178,776 of NZ_PVRA01000001.1, forward strand.
AACTCAATTGCAGGTAGTTTCTTCACTTCACCACGCTCATCCACAATCAATGTACAAGAGTCAGTTTCCGCCTCAAATGTAATCTTCAAGGATGATGATGAGAGCAGCGGTTTTAATAATAAACGCTGCCCTGTGTTCCCATGGGTTTTCACATTTTCCACATGTATAACCTCCCTGTCATTTGGTTATACATAACATTTCTCTACAAACATTGGCTTGTCCTTTATAAATAACTCGACAAATTTTCAGACGAATTGCTTGAAATATGACAAAAAACCGCTTTATTTAGCGGTTTCAATCATTTCATGAAGATATGGAACGGAGTGAAAGGCATAGCCTTTTTGCACCAGCAGCTCACCTTTTTTAAACAGTAGAAAGCAAGGAACGCTTTCGATCTCAAAAGCTTTTGCAAAGCCTGGTGAGTAGTTTAAATTGTTTTCATAAAATGGTACATCCGGCTGCATGGTGTCTACGACTGTCAGCATTTTCTTTGCCAGCTGACATGTCCCGCAAAACGGTGTATATAAGTATAAAAGAAATAAATCGTCCTCTATTTCCTTGAATTCGTGTTCTTCAATCTCTTTCATAATACGTCCACCCTCATAAATATTTCGAATGAACATCAATGTTTGCAGCTAATAGGATAGATGCAATGTGGGCTGACGGTGAAGCGGCCACTTCGCGGTATGTTCTGTCGACAAAAAGATGAAGTGCTTCAGGGAATTCTTTTCGAAATTGCTTCCGCAGTTTGTCGCCTGCATCGTCGCTGTCTGCTAATATGTAAACGTCTTTCCCTAATAATTCGTCTACAAGCTGATCCAGCTTCGATGTACTGATCGTGCCATTGGTGCAAATGATGGTAACAGGTTCACTTATGACTTCTTTTAGCTTTTGTTTGTCTGTTTTACCTTCTACAATGATGACCTTTTCTACCTCTACATTCATCACGATCACCCGGCCCTTTTGACGTTGTTCACTTCTCCCTTAGATTACAATCTTTCATTCAGGTTGTAAAGATTGGGCGCTTGCACTAAAAAGACTGCAGCTTATGCTCACTGCAGCCTCATCTGTGATTAGCACCAGCCATTTTCATCATCACAGTCTACATATTTTTCTGTCCCGTGGGTCAATGTATCCGTCAGACGATAAAAACGATTTTGATCATAGGAATAACCTGATTTTAACTCATAGTGGTTTTCACTAATCATCGTGCCAATCTCTTCATTTTGATGATACAGCACCATGCCGCTTTCTTTGAATCGTCCAGTGACATGATCTGTTATATCCACCTGTTCTTTTTGAAAAGACAAATTGGACACCCCCCATAAAGGTAGAGTGTCCAATTTCACGTGAATTAGTCTTCTTTTGTCATTTCTTCATATTGCTCAGCAGTCATCAAGTTCTCGATTTCAGATGCATCAGCTGGCTCTACCACGATCATCCATGCTTTTTCGTATGGAGAGTCGTTGACGAATTCAGGGCTGTCATCCAGCTCATCGTTCACTTCGACGATTGTGCCGTTGATCGGTGCGTAAAGCTCAGAAACTGTTTTCACTGATTCTACACTTCCGAAAGGCTCGTCCTCTTTGATTTTGTCTCCTACTTCAGGAAGCTCAACGAACACGATATCGCCTAGCTCAGATTGAGCAAAATGCGTAATACCGATACGCACCTTATCCCCTTCTACTTTGACCCATTCATGTTCTTCTGAATAACGTAAATCTTTTGGTGTGCTCATTCAATACCCCTCCAGTCTTTTCTTTCAATCTATATTGAAGATACCACAATCTGAATGAAAGTTACATCATTTCCAGACGCTTTTAAAGGTATCTTCATTAAATCCAACTGTGACTCGTTTACCGTCTGTTGTAATCGGACGCTTGATCAGCATTCCGTTCGATGCGAGTAATTCTAGCTGCTCGTCCTCTGACATTGCAGGAAGTTGATCTTTCAGCTGTAGCTCCCGGTATTTCTGTCCGCTTGTATTAAAGAACTTCTTCAGCTCTAAGCCGCTTTTTTCGTAAAGGGCTTTTAATGTTTCTTTATCAGGCGTCTCTTCGACGATATGTATGCTGTTGATGTCTTTATTGTGTTCTTCCAACCATTTTTTTGCTTTTCGGCATGTACCGCAAGATGGGTATTCATAAAAATCTAAAGCCACCATTTTCACCTCCTGCAAATTGTGAGAACATTTTATCACAAAATATTTTAAAAACCTAAATGTATGCTTACAAAAAGGTGCGGATATCACTCCGCACCTTTTAAGCTGTCCTTATACGATATATTTCTCTGCTTCAAAGATTCGTTTCGCCACTTCGCGCTTTTTGGCGATGACATTGATCGGGGTGAATCTTGTCAGTTTGCGAAGAGCTGACAGACTCATGCGGAGTGAATCTCCTTCTTCCATCGCGATCAAGGATTCTTTTGCATGGGCTTCAATTTTTAAGAAGGCTTCCTGCGTGAAAATTTGTGTGTAGGCAAGCTTTTGAGCGTTCTTTTCTAGCCCTGATGAAGCGATTGCCTTTTCGGTACGCAGAATCGCCGATTCAGCAGCAAAAATTTCATTGACGATATCCGCTATGTTCACAAGGATTTCTTGCTCTTTGTCTAAAGCTTTTCCATACTTCATCGCTGCCATACCAGATACCATAAGGGCGATCTTTTTCGCATGGGCGAGTAAATATTTTTCTTGATCGAGCGGCTGATCACCCGGCTCTTCCGGCATCATCATCATGAGCTCTTCCTGTAAGGTTTGCGCTTTTTGAAGCAGCGGAAGCTCCCCTTTCATCGCTTTCTTCAGGAATGTGCCTGGCACAAGCAGACGGTTGATTTCGTTTGTCCCTTCAAAAATACGGTTAATCCGCGAGTCACGATAGGCTCTTTCGACCTCGTATTCTTGCATGAATCCATATCCGCCGTGAATCTGCACGCCTTCATCTGCAATATAATCTAAAGTTTCAGAGCCAAGCACTTTACAAAGAGAGCATTCAATCGCATATTCTGCAATGGACTGGGCAATTTGTTTGCCGTCCTTTTGCTCTTCTTCACTTAATAGACCCATGCGCTGTTCAAATAATCCGACTGTGCGGTAAACAGCACTTTCCATCGCATAGAGCTTTGCAGACATGTTGGCTACTTTTTCACCAATTAAGCTGAATCGAGAAATTGGTGTTTGGAACTGCTTACGCTGGTTTGCATATTCTGCCGATAATTGAATGACACGTTTTGACGCACCAATTGTCCCGACAGCCAGCTTGTAGCGTCCGATATTCAAAATGTTAAAGGCAATGACATGACCTCTGCCAGCTTCACCTAGTAAATTCTCCTTCGGCACTTGAGCATCTTCAAGAATTAACGTTCTCGTCGAGGACCCTTTAATGCCCATCTTTTTCTCTTCAGGTCCAGTTTTGACACCTGGAAAATCCTTTTCTACGATAAAAGCAGAGAAGTGTTCACCATCAATCTTCGCATATACGACAAAGACGTCGGCAAATGCGGAGTTTGTAATCCATTGTTTTTCCCCATTAAGCACATAATGGGTTCCAGCATCATTCAGGACTGCAGTCGTTTTTGCTCCAAGAGCGTCAGAGCCTGATCCTGGCTCAGTTAGAGCGTACGCCGCAATCGTTTCTCCAGAAGCGAGTCCAGGCAGGTATGCTTCCTTTTGCGCTTGATTTCCAAACAGCACGATTGGCAGAGATCCAATGCCGACATGGGCGCCATAGGAAAGTGAGAAACTCCCTGCTCTGGAGAATTTCTCGGTAATGATGGCTGAACTGATTTTATCTAATCCGAGTCCGCCGAATTCTTCAGGCACATCAGCTCCTAGAAGTCCAAGCTCTCCAGCCTTTTTGAGAAGCCTGACGGAATGCTCGAATTCATGATGTTCAATTTGATCTATATACGGAACAACGTCTTGTAAAATATAATCCTCTGTTGTCTTTCCAATCATTTGATGCTCATCAGAGAAATCCTCTGGTGTAAAGATATGCTCATAATTCGTCTCATCAATTAAGAAGCTTCCACCCTTTTTTACCTCTTCCATTGCTTTCATCCTGATTCCCCCTTTAGATCAATTCAAAAATTCCTGCTGCTCCCATGCCCCCGCCGATACACATTGTGACGATGCCAAATTGCTCGTTTCGCCGTTTCATTTCATGAATGAGTGACAGTGTCAGTTTCGTTCCTGTACAGCCGAGCGGATGCCCTAGCGCGATTGCCCCGCCATTGACATTCACTTTCTCTTCATCGATCCCTAAATGACGAATGACTTGAATTGCCTGAGAGGCAAACGCTTCGTTTAATTCAAACAGCCCGATATCCTTCAGCTCAAGTCCAGCGATTTTTAGCGCACGCGGAATGGCTTCAATCGGACCGATTCCCATCACCTCAGGCGGTACGCCGCCAACAGCAAACGCCCGGAACTTGGCAAGAGGCTGAAGGGAAAGTGAGGATGCTTTCTCACGGTCCATCATCATCACACACGCAGCACCGTCACTTGTTTGAGAAGAGTTCCCTGCGGTCACCGTGCCTTTTGTTGAGAAAGCCGGACGCAAAGTGGAAAGAATCTCCTCCGTTGTGCCCGCTCTCACGCCTTCATCCTGTGAGAACGTGAATTGATGTTCTTCTAATTGATATTGCTCCCCTACCCGCCGCTCTGTTACATCAACGGATACGATTTCATCTGAAAATTTACCTTCCTGTAATGCTTTGGCTGCCTTTTGATGACTTCTTACCGCAAAGGCGTCCTGATCTTGACGTGTGACCTGATACTTTTGCGCCACTTGCTCTGCCGTGTGGCCCATGCTCATATAATATTCAGGCGCTTGCTCTGCCAATTGAGCATTCGGACGAATGGAATGACCCATCATCGGCACCTGTGACATCGATTCGACTCCTCCGGCTAAGATCGTTTCTGCCTGGCCGAGCATGATTCGTTCACCCGCATAAGCGATTGACTGAAGACCAGATGAGCAGTAGCGGTTAATGGTGATGGCAGGTACTGTATAAGGAAGTCCTGCTAATGCTCCAATATTCCGAGCCACATTTAACCCCTGCTCTGCTTCTGGTGTTGCACATCCGATGATCAAATCATCTATCTGTCCGTCGTAATTACCGGCACGCTTTAATGTTTCTTTTACACACAATGCCCCCATATCATCAGGCCGAACATGTTTTAACGATCCTTTTTTCGCCTTCCCTACTGGTGTTCTCGCGCCAGCGACAATGACTGCTTCTCTCATTTTGACTCCCCCTTAGTTACGTAAAGGTTTTCCTTTGACGAGCATGTGCTGCATGCGTGCCTGTGATTTCACTTCTCCTACAAGACTTAAAAAGGCTTCCCTTTCAAGCTCTAATAAGTATTGCTCCTCTACCTCTGTTCCAAATGGCAGTTTCCCGCCGGAAATGACATGAGCTAATTTTTTGACAATGGTCATGTCATGCTCTGAAATGTATCCAGACAATCTCATATTTTCAGCCGCCAATATCATTGCTGCATAGCCTGTTTCTCCCATGACGGGCACCTTTTGCTTGAGCGGTGCACGATAACCCGCTTTATCAAGAGAGAGAACAAGTTGTTTCGCATCATAGATCAGGTGGTCCCCGTTCATACTGATTCGGTCACTCACGCGGAGCATGTTCATATCCCGCGCTTCCTCAGCCGAAGTGGATACTTTAGCCATTGCAATCGTTTCAAATGTTTTCAGCGTGGCATCTTGTATAGCGGTCTGCGTCGGCTTAGCTGATCCTTGCAGATGGCGAAGGTATAATTCTTTGTTTCCACCACCGCCCGGAATCAGTCCAACTCCAGCCTCGACAAGACCCATGTATGCTTCACTGGACGCTTGAATAGCTGCTGCCGGCAGACAAACCTCTGTTCCGCCTCCGAGTGTCATACCAAACGGTGCAGCAACGACTGGACGGTCGCTATATTTCACCTTCATCATTGCCTGCTGGAAGCGGCGGATCACAAAGTCAATTTCAAAGAAATTATCGTCCTGAGCTTCCATTAAAATCAGAGCAAGGTTGGCACCAACACAGAAGTTCTTCCCTTGGTTTCCGATGACAAGCCCTCTATAATTCTGTTCCACCTCATCGACAGCGCGATTGATCATGTCAATGACATCTAGTCCAATGGCATTGCTTTTGGAGTGAAATTCGAGCAAGACGACATCATCACCGATATCAATCAAGCTCGCACCAGAATTTTTAAAAATCACGCCCTGCTTCTTTTTCAATTTCGCTAAAGAAATATTCTTTTCGTTTCCTTTTTCCTGTTCATAAGCCCCATTGTGATAAAACGCACGCTCTCCATCAGCATTCTCTTGATAGAATGTGTCGTGTCCTTCTGACAGCATGTCTTGCACCCACTGCGGGATGCTGTGACCTTCTGCTTCCATGCGCTCAGCTGCTTTTTTCACACCGATTGCATCCCAGAGCTCAAATGGACCGTGCTGCCAGCCAAATCCCCATTTCATTGCGTTATCGATGCACTGAATATCATCCGCAATTTCGCCTTTTAACTGAGCTGAATAAAGGAGCACAGGTGCCGTCATGTTCCAAAGCAATTGTCCTGCACGGCCATCTTGATAAATAAGCGCTTTCAATTTCGCTTTCGTCCCTTTTTGCTGCTTCGCCATCTCAATGCCTGGATCTTTAAGCTTCGTTCGTTCTCCATATGTGAGCGTCACAGGATCAAGTTCTAAAATGGCCTTTCCATTTTTTTGATAAAATCCTTGCCCTGCCTTGCTGCCAATCCATCCTTTTTCAAGCATTCTTTCAATAAACTCAGGCAGCTGGAAAATATCTTTTTCCTTTCCTTCTACTTGGTCATATACGTTGCGAGCTACATGGGAAAACGTGTCGAGCCCTACGACATCAAGTGTACGGAAGGTCGCACTTTTCGGTCTTCCAATGAGGGGGCCTGTGACCGAGTCCACCTCTCCAATGGTGTATTTGTTTTCAAGCATTTCACGCACTGTCACAAGGAGTCCATAAGTACCAATACGATTGGCAATAAAGTTCGGCGTATCTTTCGCTTCAACGACGCCTTTACCAAGTACATCCTCGCCAAACGTTTTCATAAATTGGAGTACTTCTGGATCTGTTTCTTGAATAGGAATGATTTCTAAAAGCTTTAAATAACGGGCTGGGTTAAAAAAGTGTGTGCCTAAAAAGTGGCGTTTAAAATCATCTGATCGGCCTTCTGCCATTTTTTCAACCGAAATACCGGATGTGTTACTTGATACGATGCTGCCTTCTTTGCGGTGTTCGTCGATGAGAGAGAATACGTGTTGTTTGATGCTGAGTTTTTCAGTGACGACTTCAATGATCCAGTCAGCATCATGTAATAAGGAAAGGTGATCTGTGAGATTTCCCGGTGTGATGTATGATAGGTTTTTTGCTGATGTAAGAGGTGCTGGCTTTTGCTTTAACAATTTTTTCATCGCTTCTTGACTTAATCTATTCCGAACACTAGGGTGATCAAGCGTTCTCTTTTTCGCCGTTTCTTCCTTTGTCAGTTCGTTTGGCACAATATCTAGCAATGTTACTGGTATCCCGATATTGGCTAGATGCGCAGCAATGCCTGAGCCCATGACACCTGAACCAATGACAGCCGCCTTGCGAATATGTTTGCCCATAAATATCCCCCTAAACATTTTGAATGAACAGTCATTCATTTTTTGTCCAAAAAAAAGCAATGCCTCTTTCTTTATCTTAAAAGATTTTCCGAAACAGTTCAAGAGCGGATTTCAAAAATTTACACATTCTCATGTGCCTTACTTTGCGGCGTATGAATTAAAGATGAGAGGGCATTGTAAGAATGGAGGTGATGTCCACATGTCTCGTTTGAAGAAAAACCCATCGAAAGCAGGCGTAAGTGCTGCAAGTGTAAAAGGAAACGCAGGTCCATCACAGGAAGCAGACCTAGGCGGCAAAAAGACCAGTCAAAATCAGCAATATAAAAAGAATCAGTAAGGAAACAAAATCGTAAGGAGGAACACATCTTGAACAATCAGCAAATGAATATGCCCCCGCAAGTCATTTCAGTGAAGGATTCCTTGTACTTAGAGGATATGCTGAATTGGAACTTGATCGCTATGAAAAAGGCTCACTTTATGGCCGAGCACTGCCAAGACCAGACTTTGAAACAAGAATTAAATCAAGTGGGCCAAATGCATCATCAGCATTACACACAAATTCTTCAGCATTTAGGCAGCTCAGGGCAAGGCCAGTCTACTGGCTTTATGCAATAGGAGGAAAAAACATGGAACAACAAAACCAACAAAAAATCGGGAATCCACAAACTCCGGTTCCCACGACAACAAACATGAATGATCGTGATTTTGTCACAGACCTTTTGTCGACTGAAAAATATATGACAAGCGGTTACAACACAGCGCTCAATGAATTCAGTCATGAATCTCTTTACCAAGATATTCAGCGAATTGCACTGGAAACACAGAAGACACAAAGACATTTATACGATGTCATGTTCCGATATGGCTGGTATTCTGTTGAAGCCGCTGAACAGCAAAAACTCCAGCAGGCACACCAGAAATTCCAGCAAACACTGACAGATCAATCTCCATACGGACCATCACAGATGTCATAAAGAAAAACTGCCAGTGTAGTGCTGGCAGTTTTTTAACGGTCTTGATTGGCTCGATGAGCTTCGTTCATTTGTTTGATCCGCTGAATTGTTTCTTTGATTTCTTCCTTCGCCTCTGGATACGTTTCATTAAAGTGCTTTGCTAGAGGCGGCATGCTTTTTGCAATATGAGAATAAATCACCCACTGTTTCACATCTTGTTTCAGCGCGTCAAGTTGATTCACCAAGCAGCAGCTCTGTATATTTATCAAGCAAGCCCTCAAGCTTTTCATCTAATTCATTTCCCATTGAGTTTCCGCTCCCTTTTTAAGAAAAAAGCCTGACTCTGTGCGTAACAGATGTCAGGCTTTTGACATACGATTATCTTGCAGCAAGAAATGTCTCCGCTTGCGCTTGCTGCACAATACAGCGTCCTCTACCGTGCGGAATACATAATGGTGTTCCAAATAAAGGATCTGTCGTCACTTGGCAGTTCATATCAAAGACATTTTTCACGAGATCACAATTAATAACTGTTTCTGGTCTGCCTTCTGCATAAATCGTCTTGTCTTTAATCGCTACAAGGTGATGAGCATATCTGCATGCGAGATTCAGGTCATGAAGAACCATGACAATCGTGCGCTGCTCTTTTTCATTTAAGTCAAACAGAAGGTCTAGAATTTCAATTTGATGCGTCATGTCTAAATACGTCGTCGGCTCATCTAACAAGATGATATCCGTCTCCTGCGCTAACGTCATCGCAATCCATGCACGCTGCCTTTGTCCACCTGATAATGAATCGACTGTTCGATCAGCGAGGTCTTCCATCTTTGTTGACTTCAGTGCGCGATTCACCGCTTCCTCGTCTTGCTTCGACCACTGCTTCAGCCAATTTTGATAAGGATATCTGCCTTGCTTCACTAATTGATGCACCGTCAATCCTTCTGGCGCTTCTGGTCCTTGCGGAAGAATGGCGAGCTGTTTCGCTACTTCCTTTGTTGGTAATTTGGCAATGGAATGACCTTCAAGCAGGACAGAACCACCCATTGGCTTCATGAGACGGGCCAAAGAGCGAAGTAGCGTGGATTTACCGCATCCATTGCTGCCAATAAATACTGTGATTTCACCCTTAGGGATTGATACATTTAGTTCATCTATGATCATTGTTTCTCCGTAGCCTAAGCTTAAACCTTCAGTAGAAATGGCACTCATTCCGCTCAAACGCTCCTTTTCTCATGCAAATTTTTTATATGAAATATCGTCTATGTATAGACGGAAAAGATCACTTATCTCAATTTAGTGTATCAGATTTAAGTGATCTTGAAAATCATTTTCAATTAAAAAATGAGAAAGTCTCGTTTTACTTCTTCTTTTGGAATGTACGTTTGGTCCCATCTTCAAGCTTAATATCGACCTGAATCCGCTGATAATCATCGTCTAGATTAAAAGCGGCTAATAGCTCATTTACATACGCATCATTGATCTTCTCACTAGGAATAGACATATCATTTAGCTTCATCTTCATCTCGCGTAATGCTTCTTCACCTTCATAGCGGACACCGTTCATATGATCACGGATAAGTGCTTCTTCTTTGCCTTTCGCCTGACGATAGGTGGCTTCGTATAATTCGCTTTTCTGCCCGTATTGAACATGCAGGTGGAGATGCTCAAATGGAAGTTCCTTCATTTGAACCGCTGAGAGACTCTCTGCTTCTGCTTCCTTTGTTTGCTGCAGCGGTTCGATTGATTGGCAGCCAGACAGCATAAAAAGCAGCACTCCTATTTGTCCCGCCTTCTTCCAACACATCATGTGCTTCCTCCTATTTCTTATCATCGCTTTTTATTCTTCTCCATCCTGCTTTTCGTTATTCAATAAAACAGCGGACTATGGTAGATTGAAACAAAAAGGAGAACGAGATGATGAAAAGAACAGCCATTGTAACTGGTGCCAATAGCGGCTTCGGCAAGCTCATCACGATAGGTCTCGCCAAGCAAGGCTATACAGTGATTGCAGGGGTCAGGCAGGAAGCCAATGCAAAAAAGCTTGCCGAAGAGATCAAGCAAGCCTCTTTATCCGAAGCGATACATATTGAAGCATTAGATGTGACAGATACGCAGTCGATTCAAGCATTTCAGAAAAAGCTACATGCTTACGCCCCCATAACCTTGCTTGTCAACAATGCGGGAACAGCCTATGCGGGTTTTGCTGAAGAAGTTCCTGTTGACACGTACCGCCGGCAATTTGATGTAAACGTCTTCGGAGTCATGGAAGTGACACAAGCCGTCCTTCCGTTTATGACAAATGGTGCAAAGATATTCAATATGAGCAGCATCAGCGGATTAATGGGAATGCCCGCACTTTCTCCATATGTATCCTCCAAGTTTGCTTTGGAGGGCTATACAGAGAGCTTGCGCATTGAACTGGCCTCGTTCGGTATACAGGCAGCCTTGATCGAGCCAGGCTCTTTCCAAACAAATATTTGGAACACGTCTATGAACGAGCACATGTTGCAGCCAGGGGAAGGATCGAAATACACAAGCATCTATCAAAAGATGATGGTTTATATCAATGCCCAGAAAACCAACTACGGTGACCCGCGTGAAGTCGCAGAGCTTGTGATTCGATTAGCCGAGAAGAAACGGCTGAAAAAGTTGAGATATCCGATTGGGAAAGGGGTGCGACTTTCATTCACAGCAAAGCAGCTCTTGCCTTGGAGCATGTGGGAAAAGATCATATTACGTACACTCTCTTCAAAAAAATAAGCATAAAAAAACAGGTAGACCTTTAACGTCCACCTGTTTTTTCATTTATTCGGTTTCAGACTGTCCAAGGGTAATGTCTAGATTTTTATTTTTCCCTTCACGAATGACAGTCATTGTCGTTTTATCGCCGACTTTTGTTTCTTTGTACAAAATTTCTTTCAGCTGAGAGCTGTTTGCCACGTTTTTCCCTTTGAATTTGATGATGACATCTCCAGATTTCAAGCCTGCTTTTTGTGCAGGTGATCCTTTTGATACATCTTTTACATAAATCCCTTTGCCGATTTGTTTATCAAATAAGCCGAGCGTATTTTCTTGATACGTTTCAGGCACTTGCTCAAGGTCAATCATTTGTACGCCAAGGTAAGGACGTTCAACCTTTCCATTTTTCAACAGCTCATCTACAATCGGTTTGACATCGTTACTTGGAATCGCAAAGCCAAGTGATTCCACACCGCTTTCGCTAATTTTTAAACTGTTGATGCCAATCACTTGACCATCTGTATTGATAAGCGGTCCCCCGCTGTTCCCGGGGTTAATCGCTGCATCTGTTTGCAGTACATTCATTTCCACCGTACCAGATGATGTGTTCGCTTCAACTGTACGATCAAGACCACTAATAATCCCTTCTGTCACAGTACCAGAGAACTGTGCACCGAGCGGGTTCCCAATTGCGATCACTTTGTCTCCAGCACGGAGCTTAGAAGAATCACCAAAGCTCGCCACTTTATCAATGCCGTCTGCATTGATTTCAACAACAGCTAAATCTGTCATCACATCATTGCCGACCAGCTTTGCGTCTTTTGTTTTCCCATCATAAAGTGTGACCTTCAGTTTATTGGCACCCTCGACTACGTGGTTATTTGTAATAATGTACGCTTTTTTGCCATCTTTTTTAAAGACGACACCAGAACCCGTTCCAGCTTCAGCTTCTGTTGAGTCACCGCTAAGGCCAAACGAATTTTGTGTAGATTGATAGTTTGAGACTCCTACAATGGTTGGCTCTAAATCTTCTACCATATCAGCGACATTCGTGGCATTGGTGATTTGTTTTGTTGAGAAATTATCAGAAGCTGCCGGCTCACTTGAAGCTGTTTGCGTTTGTGTGTTTGCAGCTGTGTCCTGTGACTGCGGCAAAAGCGGTGTAATGCCAAGCACAAGGCCTCCGCCAATAATCCCTCCAAGGATCGGACTGAGCCATGCCGCTTTCCGCTTTTTCTCCTTTTTCGACGCACGGTCATCCTCCATTTGAGGAGAATGGTTTGTCACACTCTCCTGAGTGGCAGATGCTTCGTTTTCATGAGGTTGATAAACGAGTTCCTTTTCTTTTTCTGGTTCGTCTATTTGTTTCTCATTCTCTTGATGCACATCTTCTTGATGATTCATCTTCTTCTCTTCATCTTCTCTTCGGAAATCCATCGCTTGCACTCCTTTACATCGTGTTCATGACTGCTTGATTCATATGTTTAGATAGGACTCATGTCCTCTTAATGGCAATATCATTGAAGATACTTCATGACAATATGTCAAATTATATAATACTTATTGATAGAAAAAAAGCAAGGTGCGCACATTCGTGAAAAGCACCTATTTATCTACCTTTTGTCTATGCCCTTTTTTCCCTTGAGCTTATCATAAACAAACATTATGGGATAATGATGAGAAGAATATGTGAAATTGTGAAAAAAGCATGTGATTGTTGACATGCCGCCTTTGTATCCCGTTATAATGACGTTGAGAGGATGTGGAAGACTTTGTCGTACACCATTTATTTAGTGGAAGATGAACAAAACTTAAACGAACTTTTAACCAAATATTTAGAAAGTGAAAATTGGAATGTCTCCTCTTTTTTAACCGGAGAAGCGGCACGCCGGGCAATGAACAAGCCGCCGCATCTATGGATTTTAGATATCATGCTGCCTGATACAGATGGCTACACACTCATTAAAGAAATCAAAGCCGCATCACCTGACATACCGGTCATTTTCATTTCGGCACGCGATGCAGATATCGACCGTGTCCTCGGCTTAGAGCTGGGAAGCAGTGATTATATTGCGAAGCCATTTCTTCCGCGCGAGCTGATCATTCGGGTACAAAAGCTGCTTGAGCTTGTGTACAAAAATAGCGATACTCCGCAGCAGAAAAGCGTCACACCCGTCTCCTCCTATGTCATTCATGAGGATGTAAGAGAGGTGTATGAAGGAGATCAGCTGATTAACTTAACTTCTAAGGAATTTGACTTGCTGCTTTTATTTACACATCATCAGGGACATGCTTTTTCTCGTGAAGATATCCTCGTCAAAATTTGGGGACACGATTACTTCGGAACAGATCGTGTGGTCGACGACCTTGTCAGACGGCTACGCAAAAAAATGCCCGACTTAAAGGTCGAGACCATCTATGGATTTGGCTATAGGATGCTAAAAGGATGAAGAACAAACCGCTCGCTTTTCAAATTTGGGTCGTCATCTCTGGTATTTTGCTCACGATCTCGATTGTCCTGATCATCCTATTTTCCAATACATTACGAAACTTTTTCACGAATGAAATTTATAAAAATATCGAAAATGAACAGCAGGTGCTCACAGAATATCCGTTGAACCGAGACGGCTCGCCAAAGTCGACACCGGAAAACCGCTCGGTGCAGCACATTCTGATTCCGTCAGATGAATTAAACCAAATGACGCAGTTTTTCCCGCACGCCTTTATTGAGAAAATCCAAGCCTTTGTGAAAAAACAAAAAAGCGCAACGAAACGCTATTCTGAAGAGGTGAATGGCCAGCACATCTTTTTTGTCATCAAAAAAGTATCAACAGACAATACACAATATATTCTTCTGTCCTATGCACCAGACTCTTATCGAGACGACCTGTCCTTTACGCTGTTTAAACAGCTGATATTTATCCTGGGCACCGTTATTTTATTAAGCTGGATTCCATCGATTTGGCTTGCCCGCTACTTATCCCGTCCAATCGTTGCGTTTGAAAAGCACGTGAAGCGGATTGCGCAAGAGGACTGGGACGACCCTGTCATCGTTGACCGGCAAGATGAGATCGGGAAGCTTGGTCATACCATTGAAGAAATGAGACAAAAGCTCATTCAAAAGGATGAAACAGAACGGACTCTTTTGCAAAATATATCACATGACTTAAAGACACCTGTCATGGTCATCCGCGGCTATACGCAGTCGATTAAAGATGGTATTTTTCCTAAGGGAGATCTTGAACAAACGGTGGAAGTCATTGAAGGTGAAGCGGAAAAACTTGAGAAGAAAATCAAGGATTTGCTGTACTTAACAAAGCTTGATTATTTATCAAAACAACACCCCGCACATGCTTCCTTCCTACTCAGTAATACGATGCTGGAAGTGGTCGACCGAATACGCTGGTCGAAAAATGAATTGCAGTGGAACGTGGACTTAGATGATGAGGCTGCTCTTGAAGGCGATCCAGAACAATGGAGCAAATTATTTGAGAATGTACTAGAAAATCAACTCCGCTACGCAAAAAGTAAAATTGATATCCAAATGAAACAGGAAGAGGATCAAATACGCATTGTCATTCGTAATGACGGTCCTCACATTGAAGAACATATGCTATCCAACCTATACGAACCTTTTAGTAAGGGAAAAAAGGGCGAATTCGGTATTGGATTAAGCATTGTCAAAAAAATTCTCTCCATGCATCAAGCGTCTATATCAATTGAAAATGATGATCTAGGTGTACGTTATACGATCACGGTTCCAAAGAAGAGACTGTAGGTTTTTGACCGCAGTCTTTTTTAGATGAATGAATACCCATTGAAATCACGGTATGTGGCTTTGATTTTCTTGCCAGCTTGATACATCCATTTCTTTTCAATGGTTGTCTCTTTCGGCATTTTGACTTTTTCTACTTGTATTCCTTTTGTTCGCAAGCGTCTCATCATATCATCGATTTCTCTCATGGAACATCATCCTTTCACATTTTTTGACCAGTTGGTCACCTTACTTTATAATATAAAGAATTACACTGTAAAAAACAAGTTACAATCTGATTAATTTTTGAAAACTTTCGTCGTTTATGACCGATAAGTCATATCTCTTTGCGCACGTTTCCTAAGACATTTGTCTCTCGGTAAGAAAGGATGACATTCATATTGAAAAAGAAAGAAAAAATGATCATTGAGGCCGGCATGAAATTGTTTGCCAGCAAAGGCTACAATACAACGTCTGTTCAGGAAATTGCGGATGAATGCCACATGTCAAAGGGTGCTTTTTATCTTTATTTCAAATCAAAGGAAGCACTGCTCATTTCAATCTTGCATTACTATTATGATAAGGTATTTACCCGGATTCATGAGGTTCAAACAGAGGGCGGCACACCAAAAGAAGCCTACCGCAAACAGCTCACTGTCTACTACGATAATATTTTGCAGCAAAAGGATTTTATTAAAATGCAGCTGAGCGATCGAGCACTGCCAATGAATGAAGAAACGCAGCAGCTCGCAAAACAAATCAGACTTGCCACCATTCAGCTTCACATTGATAACATTAAGCAGGTATATGGAGATGCAGCGATTCCTTATATGGCTGATCTTTGTTTGACGATTGAGGGCATGAGCCACGTTTATTTCGAGCTTGCGATTTTATATGATTTTCAGCTGGAGGCTGAGGAGCTAGCTGCAACGATGATTCACCGTATCGATGATTTGATGGGCGGTATGATGGAGCGAAATGATTTTCCGCTCATATCTGTAGATCAAGCGAGCGATTGGTTTGGTCCTATTTACGAACGGTCATTCGACCCGCTGACAGAATCTCTTTTAAAAGAATTAAGAGAGCAGGCTGAAGCACACTATGAAGTGAAAGACGAGCCAGATTTATTTGAAGCGCTTGGCATTTTAGAAAATGAATTAAACAAACAAAAACCAAGACAAGTCATCGTAAAAGGCATGCTGTATCAATTAAAATTATACGCACCGCTCCAAACCAACTCTGAATCACTTTTGCGTATTTTGAAAGAGGATCATTTGTAGAACCCAGGGCAGTCCCTGGACTTTCATTTTGTTCGATACTCTCAAAGAAAAAAACCAGGGGCTGCTGCCCCTGGTTTCTTATTTTGCTTTCGGTGTCACCATTTCTTCTGGTTTCACAAACTCTTCAAATTGCTCTTCTGTTAAGAGCTCTAATTGAAGTGCTGCTTCTTTTAATGTTAAACCTTCTTTGTGAGCAAGCTTTGCAATTTTCGCTGCATTTTCATATCCGATGTGCGGGTTGAGTGCCGTCACAAGCATCAATGAATTGTTCAAGTTTTTCTCGATTGTTTCTAGGTTTGGTTCGATTCCAACTGCACACTTGTCATGGAATGAGTTCATGCCGTCAGCAAGTAATTCAACTGATTGTAAGAAGTTATAAATGATGACCGGCTTAAATACGTTCAGCTCAAAGTTTCCTTGGCTAGCGGCAAAACCGATTGTTGCATCATTCCCCATGATTTGTGCTGCAATCATTGTTAAAGCTTCACTTTGAGTTGGGTTGACTTTACCTGGCATAATGGAGCTTCCTGGTTCATTTTCAGGAATGATCAATTCACCAATTCCGCAGCGCGGACCACTTGCCAGCCATCTCACATCATTGGCAATTTTCATTAAATCAGCTGCAAGTGCTTTTAGGGCACCGTGTGCATACGTAATTTCATCATGGCTTGTCAGCGCATGGAATTTGTTTGGTGAAGAATTGAATGTTTGACCTGTCAGTTGGCTGATTTCCTCAGCGACATATTGTCCGAACTCAGGATGTGCGTTAATCCCTGTACCAACAGCTGTTCCGCCAATCGCAAGCTCTCTCATTTTTTCAGTTGATTCTAGAATCATTTCTTTTGAACGATCCAGCATGTACACCCAGCCGCTAATCTCTTGACCTACTGTCAGTGGTGTTGCGTCTTGTAAGTGCGTACGGCCGATTTTAACAATCTCTTGATACGCTTTTGCTTTCTCATCAAGAGTGGCTCTTAATTGATCAATCGCCGGCAATAATTTTTTATACACAGCTAAAACAGCTGCCACGTGCATAGCAGTTGGGAATGTGTCGTTTGAGCTTTGGCTGCGGTTGACGTCATCATTCGGATGAATGCTGAACTCACTATTTTTATCTTTCAAGTAAGCAGTTGCTCTATTTGCAACGACTTCGTTCATATTCATGTTACTTTGTGTTCCACTGCCTGTCTGCCATACAACAAGCGGGAAATGCTCGTCATACTTTCCGCTGATGATGTCATCACATACAGCAGCAATTGCTTTTGCTTTTTCGCTTTCAAGGTTGCCAAGACGTTCGTTGGCAATCGCTGTGCTACGTTTCAAAATTGCAAACGCATTCACAACTTCCTTTGGCATTTTCTCAGAACCGATTTTGAAATTTTCTTTGCTTCGTTGTGTTTGTGCACCCCAGAACTTGTCCTTTGGCACCTTGATTTCGCCCATTGTATCTTTTTCGATTCTAAATTCCGTCATTATGTATCCCTCCATAGCTTCTCATCACTCAACTCTATTCTATACAAAAAACCAAAATCCTTTAAGCGTTTTCAATTAAAATTTTATCTTTATTTTAATTTTAGTTCAATATAAACGCGGACATCTTTCGAATATTTGTATTTTGGGTTCGTTTTTCCGTAATCCTTTGATGTATATGTCACTTCATAATGCTTGTCAAACGACTGTAGAATACGGTCAATCTCCTCTTTTGTTCCTGCTAAACGAATTTGCGCCATCTTGTTTCCTCCAAAACCCTCATTCTTTCTTTTACCACAAAATAATGTAACACAGAATATTGTTTTTTCAAGCAGGTAATGCTAAGAAAAAGTTATTGAGGCGGGTGATCCTTTTGAATCAGACTCCATTGAAAGAGCACTTATACGATAATCTCTCCGTCATTCTCCCGCAATTAAAGGAAATGGACGATTTGGTTCATGAGAAAAAAACGCTGCCTCACGGGCAAGTCGTTTACTATTTATACATAAAAGAAATGAACGAAAAGATGGAGATTCAAACCTTTTTGAAGCTGCTTCTCCAAGATCAAGATCATACGTCTCTCACAAAAGAGAAGCTGGAATCCAATTTATCGATGATGACCACACGTTCGGTGAAGACCTCTGAACAATTGGTCGATGCGATTTTTGAAGGGCATTGCGTGGTGCTCATTAATGGATTTCAGCATGCTTATATTTTAGAAACGCATGGAACGAAGAAACGCAGTTTAGGGGATGCTACCTCTGAAACAGTCGTGAGAGGACCAAAAATTGGCTTTATTGAAGATTTAAATACGAATTTAGCGCTTGTAAGACAGCGCTTGAAAAACCCCGATCTTAAAACCGTCGATATGAAGATTGGTCTACAGAAATACACTCAGGTGACCATCATGTACATCGACGGTATCGTTCAAGTGCCTGTTTTAAAGGAAGTCAAAAAACGGCTCAAGCAAGTCACCATTGATGATATACAAGACTCTGGTGTTCTTGAGGAGCTGATTGAAGACAATGTGTATTCTCCTTTTCCACAAATTCAAAACACAGAACGGCCGGATAAAGTGGCGTCTGCTTTAAATAATGGCCGGGTCGCCATCTTTGTCGATCATTCACCTTTTGTGTTAATTGTACCTGCATCCCTTGCGACGATTATGCAATCACCCGATGATTATTATGAAAGATGGATCGCCGCCTCTCTTATTCGTTTGCTGCGGTTTACCTCAATCTTTCTGACGTTATTTTTATCAGCCATTTATATTGCGCTTGTGTCGTTCCATCAAGGTCTTTTGCCAACCACTCTGGCTATTACGATCTCGAGCACAAGGGAAAATGTCCCGTTTTCACCCATTGTCGAGGCACTCATCATGGAGATAACCATTGAGCTGCTGCGAGAAGCTGGCTTAAGGCTGCCAAACCCGCTCGGTCAAACGATCGGACTTGTTGGCGGGGTTGTCATTGGACAGGCTGCCGTTCAGGCACATATTGTCAGCTCAATCATGGTGATTATCGTTAGTGTCATTGCACTTGCATCCTTTACTGTTCCTCAATATGGGATGGGCATGTCCTTTCGTGTGCTCCGCTTTGTGTCCATGTTTACTGCGGCTACCTTTGGTTTATATGGGATTGTGCTGTTTATGCTTGTACTCCTTACTCATCTCACGCGGCAAAAAAGTTTTGGCACGCCTTATTTCTCACCAGATTTTGTATTCAGCTATAAAAACGAAGACAATTCCATTATTCGATTGCCTTTAAAAAATCAAAAGAAAGGAGAACGACATGGTCAATCATAAAGAGTCGATTACCAGCTATCAGGCAAGTGCCATTATTGCCAATACAACACTAGGCGCAAGTATGATGATTCTACCAAGATCAATGGCTCAGGCTGCGGCTACACCTGACGGCTGGATTGCACTCTTACTCGTGAGTGTCATTTACATTGTGTTTATTTTTGCAAATGTCCTCATGATGAAAAAAGTCCCCTTCTCCTCTTATTATGATTATACGAACGAGGGGCTTGGAAAATGGATTGGCGCTCTTGCCAACCTCTTGATTATTATTTATTTTCTTGGCGTCGCCAGCTATGAAGTACGAGCGATGTCGGAAATGGTGAAATTCTTTCTGCTTCAAAACACGCCTGTAGCGGTGACAATGATCAGCTTTATTATAGTTGGTTTTTATCTTGTGATTGGCGGGATTGGTGATTTAGCCAGGCTTTTTCCTTTTATTTTGATTGTGACGCTCATCATCTTATTTGTCGCTTACGGACTTAGCTTGCAAGAATTTAAGTTAGATAACCTCCGGCCCGTTTTAGGAGAGGGGTTCTCCCCTGTCTTCAATTCCTTTAATGCATCAGCCATATCGTTTGTCGGCATTGAAATGATGCTGTTTATGCCTGCTTATATGAACACGCAAAAACACACTTTTGCTTATGGAACAGTCGGCTTTTTGATTCCTGCGATTATTTATATTTTCACTTATATTCTTGTGATAGGTGCGCTGACGGTCAAAGAAACGGCGGCTTTGACTTGGCCGACCATTGCCTTATTCCAATCGTTTGATATTCAGGGGATTTTTATTGAACGAATTGAATCATTTTTGCTTATCGTTTGGCTGGTTCAGCTGTATACAAGCTTTGTCGGATATACATTTTTTGCCGCAATCGGGGTATCCAGACTGACCAAGTTTCCTAAAAAGGTAGTCGTCGCTCTAATGGGAATTGTCATTTACTTTGCAGCGATTTTCCCAAAGGATGTCGATACAGTGCGAGATTATTTAACCTATGTGAACAACCTCTTTTTTCTGCTGTTCGGCATTCTCCCGTTTCTCTTATTTATAATCGTTTTTTTCAAAAGGAGGCGGAAAACAGCATGAAAAAGAAGGCAGCTTGTGCTCTTTTGATGCTGGTTCTATTAAGTGGTTGCTGGGATAGTACAAATATTGAGGAGCTCAACATGGCGATTGGGTTTGCAGTAGATAAAGGGGACCAAGGACATAAATTAAAGGTGTCTATGCAAGTCCTCGTTCCTCAAAAGATTGATCAGGAAGCAAGCGTCAAAGACCCTACGAAAATCATTGAAACAAGCGGGGATTCTATGCATCAAATTTTCCGCACAACGGCGCTGAAAAGCCACCGCATTTTCGCCCAGCAGCTAAGGGTGTATTTGTTTTCTGAGGAGCTCATCAATGAGAATAATTTCGACCTCGTCATTAATCAATTCATTCGAGACAATGAAACGCGGAGAGGAAGCCTCGTCTTTATGACCTCTGAGAAACCTGGGGACATGCTGAAAATCAATGACGACGGACAGCCAGCCTCTTCGACCTTATACGATCTTTCAGAAAACAGAAAAACGACCATTTCCATGTTCAAGACGGTCTCATTAGGAGATATTTCTTCTGCCATGCAAAACAATGTATCTTTTGCTCTTCCGAAAGTCAGCGTCGATCAAGGAAAATTAATACTCGACGGTGCCTCTATTATTAAGAATAGACGATTTCTCACCAATATCTCTCCGTCAGCAGTGGAGTCATATAATTTGTTAACAGGGGACGGAGAAGGCGGAGTCATACAATTTGAATATGATCACAGCCTCTACTCTTTTGAGATTTTCAAAATCAAGCACCATATCAAAACGCATAAATCAGCCAGTGGAAAATATCAATTTGATGTGTCAGTGGAGCTTGATGGGCGATTGTCTGAGGATTGGAATGAACGCGAAAACGCTTTTAATGAAAAGTATCTCAGAGAAATCGAAGGCGCTGTCAAGCGTCGATTAGAGAAAAGCGTTAAAGATTTCATCGAGGAATTACAGCATGAGATCAAAGCAGATATTTGCGGGTTTTATCAAAAGGCGAGTATTGCCTACCCAAAGGACTTTCGAAAAGAAGCAAAACATTGGGATGAGATTTTTAGTGAATCAGATATTCGTTACAAAGCAAATGTGAAAATCCGTGACTTCGGGACTAAGGGCGCAACACAATCCTGATAGAGTATGTTAAAATGGTAAGAAAAAAAGGGTGTCAATCATGAAACGAGCTTTACTTTCGGCCGGCATTCTATTTTTGATTCTAGGAATACTCCTGTTAGTCGTTGTATTCATGCAATCAAAAGAAGATTTCTTCATTGAAGCCGACAGCTTTTCGAGCACATTTTTGATTGTGATTTATTATGGACAAACCCCTGCGCTCCTTCTTATTGGAGGCGGTTTATTCGTCGGACTTTCACAGATCATTGGTTTGCAGGAGAAAAAAGCAGCAGTGGCAAAGGAGAGCGTACAGCTATTATCCGAGATGAAGAAAGCCCTAGAAGACAAATCGGCCGAGGAGCAGGAGGCTTTTCCAGTTCCTGAGCTCCATCAACTATCCGAACGTCCGATCACAGGACAGAAGGACTAATTTTACGCATGTTCTAGCAGCTTTCATTTGAAAGCTGTTTTTTTATTTTATTGAATCAGCTTATGACGATGCGCATACACAGCCGCTTGCGTCCGGTCTTCTACATCGAGTTTGGAAAGAATGTTGGTAATGTGTGTCTTCACTGTTTTAATTGTAATAAATAGTTCCTCAGCAATGACCTTATTCGATTTTCCATCCGCAATCAGCTTCAAGATTTCCATTTCTCTTGCTGTTAATGCATCATGAAGGATCGATCCATTTGAGGAATGACGGAGTTTATTCATGACCTTTCCAGCCACTTTTGATTCAAGTCTTGGTTCGCCGATACTTGCAGACCGAATGGCATCCGCAATTTCTCCTGCCTTGGATGTTTTTAATAAATAGCTTAAAGCACCTGCCTCAATCACTGGATAGACTTTATCATCGTCAATAAAGCTCGTCAGAACGATAATTCGAGCATCTTCAATTTCTTGGCAAATTCTTTTCGTTGCTTCGATGCCATCCATTCCTTCCATGACAAGATCCATTAAAATCACATCTGGCTTTAATTCAACCGCAAGCTCTACACCTTTTTGTCCATCTGACGCTTCACCAATGACTTCAATATCAGCCTGCGCCTCTAAAAAGGCAGCAAGCCCCATTCTCACCATTTCGTGATCGTCGATTAAAAGTACTCGAATCATCGAACGTTCTCTCCTTTTCCTTCATCAAAAATGGGGACCTTCACATCGATTTGTGTTCCTTTTCCCTCAAATGACATAATCTCTGCGACACCGCCTACTTCACTTGTTCTTTCACGAATCGATTCAAGTCCGTAGGAAGCTGTCTTCACATGATCTGTTTGAAAACCGATCCCATTGTCGATAATCTTCAGCTGCACCTGCCGATTTCGAATGAGCAGACGTACCGTCACCTTTGTCGCCTTTGCATGCCTGAACACATTTGATAGGGCTTCCTGTACAATTCGGAAGAGGTGATCCTCTACTCCTTTAGACAGCGGAACATCATCTTCTATTTCCCAATCAATATCAATCGGCTGCTTTGCTTGAAATTCATTTAGGAGTTCAATCAAGCCTTTTTTCAAGTCTTTTCCTTCAAGGGTGATCGGTCTTAGATGAAGCAAAAGCGCACGCATTTCATTTTGTGCATCGCCAGCCATTCGTTCGACTAGGCGCATTTGCTTTAAAATCTTTTCATCCTTTTCCTTCATGCCTTCAAGAATCGCAGAGGTCATCATCGAAATCGCAAACAACTGCTGGCTGACCGCATCATGCAGTTCTCGTGCTAGACGCTGACGTTCTTCTGAGACGACGGATTTCTTCATTTGCACCTGCCATTCAGCCCGTTCATTCGAGAGCTTTTGCAAAGAAGCTACTTGCCCTTCAACTCGTTTCGCCATTTCATTTAATTGATCTGCCGCTAAGCCAATTTCATCGTCGCCAAGAGACGGCAGTCTGTATGCAAAGTTCCCATTTTCAAACTTTAAAATCGACTCTACAAGCTGATCGAGACGCTTCTTATGCTGATAGCCAAATACATGCGAGGCAGAAACCCCAATAACAAGACTAATGATCAGTAAAATACAAAAAAACGGAATGCCGAACCAGCGGGTAGAGAGGAGAATCATCGGATCAAGCTGATAATAAAAAAACATGGGCAGCATCGTCATGATGACAACACCAAGCGAGATCCCTACTCCAAGACGAATAGATTGCCACTGGATACCTAGATGGAGTTTCCTCATAAGTATCTCACATCCACATCTCCAATCAGTAAAGAGATGGAGATTTTCACTTTTCGTTTGCTCTCATCGTAATTGTTGGTCATCACATACACTTTACTGCCGAATCCGCTTCTTTTTTCATCAATAATTTTCATATCACCAATTGCAGCTGAAGCACTCACACATACTTCAATATCCTGCGGTACGTAAATATCCACATCTCCGATGAGCCCGCTAATCACGATCGTGCTCTCTTCTTCTGCGATGATGGCCTTTGATAAGTCGATTTTGACATCCCCGATAAACCCTGAAATCGTCAAATCACTTAATTGAAACGGCTTTTTCATCAGCCTGACTTCACCGATAAAAAAGTCATGCTCTTTGCGCGGCTTTGTCTGGCTCTTTGTTTTCTTTTGGTCGCCCTCTTTTTCAAGATTGACTTTCAGCGAAGGCTTTCCATCGTCCGATGCTTCCTTTTTATCGACATCAAAAACGGGTTTATTCTTCAATAAGCGATAGCCGGCATATATCAAAAAGGCCGCAAATAAATATCCTGTTAGACTAAATGTAATATTGAGCAGGAATTTTAAAAAGAGAAAGCCAGCAAAAATATAGGAAACTGAACCGAGCCAACGTTTGGATCGTGAGTGCAGCCAATAGCCAGCCAGCGCAAAAAATACAGGCCAAAACAAATCGGCTCCGATCCCAATAATTTTGAGAAATAGATTAATCCCAAAAATCACGACAATGATGCCTAAAATTTGATTCCTTGAAAAACGCAGTTGACTCGCCTCCTTCCTTTCTTCCGTTCATTACCGTAGCTTTAAGTTTCCACTTGTCATTTCAATATCGACTAAGTGTGTTCCTTTTCCCCGCGTGCCTGTAAATCCGCGCCCTTCACTATCCACTTGATCAAATTGATAGGAATGATCGACACTGCCACTTGTTTTTTTCACCCGGACATTGAAATCTCCTTCATCCGGTAAATTAAATTTGGCACTGCCTGATGTCATATGAAAGGAGACAGGTGACGCAATGGTATCAAAACTTGCCGTTAATCTACCGCTTGTCATGCCTAGTTGCAGCTCCCCTTTGACATCTTTAATATCGGCACGTCCCGAGGTTGCCCCAATATCACTATTTTTCGCATCGATGTGAGACACGGAGAGTCTGCCCGATGTCGCTTTGATTTCTACATTTTTTGCTGAGAAATTCTCGGCTTTGAGGTTTCCGCTTGTTGATTTGAGCGTCACATCTTGAAGAGACAGCTTCCCTTCGCCATCCATCTCGCTGACCCCGCTTCCACCCGTAATCTTCACATTTTTATGATAATCTGTTGGAATTTTGACTAAGAGTTCTCCTTTTTCAAATGAGGAGAAAAACAAGAATCCTTTATTTTCAGCACGGACGTTGAATGTACTGCCTGTTTGGTCCGCATACATTTTCCCTTTCCCATTAACGACAATCACGGAAATATCGGAACGATTTTCAGGCTTTACCTTCACGCGAAACCCAGAAAGAGAGATATCTAATTGATCAATTTCATCTTTTTTCGCTGAAGCTGTTGTGACTGCTTTTTCACGGGAGAAACTCAAATGAAAGAGATCTTCATTTTTGAAAAGCATCCCAATCATTAAAAAGACACCTACAAGTATACAAATTAGACCGATTAACCGCTTCATTCGTACCATCCTTTTATCTTCTGACCTTTTCATTATAAGGAAAAGCGAAACAGAAAGAAATCAAATATCGGAAGAAAAATCCTGCTTTTCTTCCGATCTGACATCGATTCCTTAGTTTGCTTGCTGCTCAGGCTTCTTCTCCAGCTTGAGCTTCTGCCATTCTTTTTCAACCTCATCCGCATAGTCTAGATGAGCATATGCTCCTTGATCGGCAAATTGTGCATAGCTGCCCGCTTTTGTCTCCATTTCTTCGATACGGTTCTCCATTCGAAGAAATTCCTTATATGCACTTTCACTGTCTACTTTGTTCATGGATTCGTTCATATGCTGCTTTGCCTGTGCAGCATTTGCTCTTGCAATCAGAGCCTGCTTCTTGTCTTTAATATCACGCAGCTTCGTTTCTAACTGCTGCAATTGCTCTTTCAGCTCTTTCAATTGTTTCACAGAGTGCTGATAAGCTTCCTGATATTCCTGGTGCTTTTCTTCAAAATACTTCATTTCTGTGAGCGCTTTTCGTGCAAGTTCCTCTTCTCCCGCATGATATGCCAGCTCAGCCTGCTTCTTTCTTTTATCAGCAAATGCTTCTGTCTCTTCTGCTTTGTGCAGGAAGCCTTGTTGAATCGTTTGCTGTTTGATGATCGCATGTTTCGCTTTGGCAATATCGTCCTCCATATCACGAACGTACTGATTCAGCATGACACGCGGATTCTCCAATTTATCTAAGCCTTCATTGACCGTTGCAACAAACATATCTCTTACTCTTCTGAATACCATTTGATATTCCTCCTCTTATTTTTTCTTTAAAAAGTCTTCCCATTCTTGATCAAATGACGTGTGAATAGGTTCTTCCATTTTCGGTGCCGTGTTTGGCTCCATATATGATCTGCTTGATGATTCTTTTGCCTGTTCACCATTGATCATCGTCCAGCCGAAGTAGAGAAGCCCCCCAGCCAATGCGATTCCAAGGATAAATGGCAGAGATTGCACAACAATCAGTACACCAATGACCGCTAGAATGACACCGAAGGTTTGACTGCCTTTCTCATATTTCTTTATACCTACATAGATGAGCCACGCCCCAATCAGAATCGGGATCAGCCCTCCTAGTGAACCACCGAAGAAGATGGATAGACCGACAAACATTAAAATCGAACCGATGATGGTTTTACTTGTTATTTTCATCTTCATGCCTCCTTTCTTGCTCCTTGCTTTTACTTTAGTCAAAAAAGAGAGCTGGCAAAACGTGTCGCAGATTGATCTTTCATTGCGACCAGAGTCGTAACTTCGCTCAGACTAAGCGATAGAACCTAATAAAAAAGCACTCTTCTCATTCGAAGAGTGCTTCAGATTGTTGACAAAGGGCTAAAATGATCTTTATTTTAGCCCTTTGTCTTCTTTTCAGCGTGTAGACCGAAACACGTCTGCGCTTCGTTCATATTCAACATCAGCTTCACCGAGCCGATGATTCACGACTCGTGCGGCTGCAAATAAATAGTCGGATAGACGGTTCACATAGGTGAGTGTAACCGCTGGAATCTCCTCCTGCTTCGCAAGCGTCACAATATGCCTCTCTGCTCTTCTGACGACTGTCCGCGCCACATGTAAGAGAGCAGCGCCTTCCTGGCCGCCCGGCAAAATAAACTTTGTGAGAGGCGCGGCTTCTTCTACATAGACATCCATTCTTTGTTCAAGGACTGCCACTGATGCTTCAGTTAATTTGCCTTCTTTACGTGGTTTGACTGCTGCCAAATCACCGCCGCAGTCAAAGAGCTCGTGCTGTATCACAATCAGCTCTGACAAAATGTCTTGAAACAATTCTCCATGCTGACGTAAATGTGCATGTGCGAGTCCAATGAAGCTATTCGCCTCATCTAACGTGCCGTACGCCTCGACTCTTACATCATCTTTATCGGCTCTCCCGCCGATCAAGCCTGTTTGGCCTTGATCCCCTGTTTTTGTATAAAGTTTCATCGGTGTCCCTCCTTGTCTATTGCTTTGTCCTTTTAGTATAACCTGAAGTGCAAAGGATGTATTTGTTTAACTAAAGCACTGTGATTTTCATCGCATCATAAACAAAAAAGCGAACCCTTTGGTTCACTTTTGAATGGCATTCAATGTATAAAGAAGACGGTGCACTTTCTGTTTTAATCTTTCATGTAAATGCTCATCATCTTCTGTTTCTTGCATACCCGCAGCAGCGATACAAAGATGATGAATGGACATGCTCGTCTCCTGTTTAATCATGTGGACAAGCTGCCCCATGAGCTGAACAGACGATCCGTCTGATAAAGATTCTTTCAGTACAAGCCAAATGGTCAGCTCTTCTTGATGACGCATGCCGTAAAGCACCATGTCGTTTTCTGTGTCTTCAGCAGCAAATTGGTTTGGTCCACTCGTTTGGTCGTAAAACAATATTCCTTCACGATCATCCAGCTCGTCACGAAGTATCTCCGTTCCTGTTCCGAGAGATCTTTTCCAAAAGAAGCCGCCCCTTTTCTGATGTGAGGAAAGGACGCGGAGCGGCTGTTTGAGGGAAAACGTCATTCCTTCTGAGCCATACGTTTTCCAGCCATCCGCTAACTTTGCATTTGATGCTATAGAAGCCCCCGCAGGCTCAATGATCAGCTGAGGGTTTGCTCTTCGCGGGTGTTGGAGCGGTGTTACCTCTGTTTCATACACACGGTTGATTCGCTCAGGCGTCAAGACGTGATGCGGCAGTCCTATCATTTCCGTCTTTCCTTCATCAAGCAGCAGCAGCCGGTCACAATATAAACTGGCGATGTTCACATCATGAAACACGCCGATCACCGTTAGCCTAGAGGTAGTGGTCTCTTCTTTAATTAAATCAAGCAAGTCTTTTTGATAGGCCAAATCAAGAAAACTGGTTGGTTCATCCAGCAATAAATATTCAGGCTGCTGGGCTAATGCCTGTGCCAAGTACACACGCTGCTGTTCTCCCCCGCTCAACTCATGAATGGATTGATCCTTAAATTGTGCAACATCCGTTTGTTCCATTACTTTGTTTACGACCTGCATATCTTCTCGAGTAACAGATTGCAGCCATCCTTTTTGATATGGGTAACGACCGAATTGAACCGTTTCTTCCACTGTAAATGAGAAGGCTTGGTCCGTTTTCTGCGGTAGAACAGCCATTTTTTGCGCAAACGCCTTTGGACGGTAGGATTGAACCAATTGACCGCTCAGGCGTACCTCGCCACTCTCAGGTGCCAGCATCCCAGAAATCATTTTAAGCAAGGTCGACTTCCCGCTTCCATTTGGACCAAGTATACCGAGAAATTCTCCTTGCTTTACCTCAAGGCTGATGCCACGTATGACCTCTTTCTCTCCATATCCACCTCTGATTTCCTTCACTTGAATCATAGATGTGTCCCTCCTCTATATTTACGGATGAGGATGATACCGAATACAGGGGCACCAATTAACGCAGTAATGATGCCAATCGGTAATTCAGTCGGTTCAATGATCGTACGGGATAACACATCTGCTAAAACGAGAAAGGAAGCGCCGTTCAGCATAGACAAAGGCAGGAGGTGCCGGTGGTCTGTGATGGCTAAGAGGCGAATAAAATGCGGAATCACAAGTCCCACAAATCCGATCGTCCCTGACACCGCTACCGCACTACCAGTCAGAATTGAGCCAGCAAGCAGCACTATATATTTGCTCCTTTTCACATGTACACCTAATAGCTGTGCCTTCTCCTCGCCATACGTCATGACATTCAAATCTCGTCCCATCAGCATTAATGCAAAGGTCCCCACAAGAAAGAAAGGAAGGAAAAGCGCAATATAGCGCCAGCCCCTCATGGACACACTGCCGAGAAGCCAATGAATAATCTCTTTTAGATCATCACCTGTTAAAGCAATCATCAATGATATAAGCGCACCCAAAAAAGAGCTAAAAATCACCCCTGTTAAAATTAAAGAAGAGATGCTCATCCCCCGATGAACAAGACGCGCAAAAAAGAGGACGAGACATAGGGTCACAAGCGCTGTTGTCATACTGAAAAAAGGCAGTGTGAAACTGCCGAGCAAAGGGAGCTGCAAGCTGAAAAATAGTGTCGCGACGGCTCCAACTGATGCCCCTTGAGATACACCTAGCGTATATGGGTCAGCGAGAGGATTTTTTAATAAACCTTGAAAGGCTGCACCTGATAACGCCAGCGCTGCTCCGACTAGTGCCGCTAATATCACTCTCGGCAGCCGGATATTCATCATAATATTGCGATCAATTGAATCTATTGTGCCAATCTGCACCCCGAATAGTTCATGAACAAATATACGGAGAATAGAAGGAATGGGAATCCCTAAGCTTCCAAAGGAGATTCCCATTCCAATGCTCACCACAAGAAGTAAAACACTTAGTGTGTATGCGATGATGAATTTATTTGAACGTGTCAGGATAGATGCTTTTCGCAAGAGCCTCGACTCCTTCAACCAATCGCGGTCCCGGTCTTGATGCGAGATCCGTATTCAATTGAAAGACTTGTTTTTCCTTCACTGCTTTGATCGCATTCCAGCCGTCTCTCTTTTTCAGATCAGCTAAGCTGGAACCATCAATTGTGACGATCACATCAGGATTTCGTTTGATAATCGCTTCTTCTGTCATTTGCACCCAGCCAGTTTGATCGCCAGCAGCATTTTTCGCATGGATAACAGAAAGCATTTCGTCCATAAATGTATTTGTACCTGTTGTATAGATTTCAGGCGCACCTGATACTTCGACAAAGACTGTTTTTTGTTCGTCTTTGGAGATCGCCTCTGCTTGTTTCTTGATGTCATTCAATTTTGTTTTCATCTCATCTACAAGCTTTGTTGATGCTTCTTTTACACCTGTTGCTTCACCGATCAAATTGATCGATTTGTACACATCCTTAAAGGAGGTGGCATCATTTACAGTCAGTACTTGAATTCCTGCATCTTCAAGCTGTTTAAATCCATCTTTTGATCCCATCTGCGATGCATGAGCTAATACTAGATCAGGCTTTAAGGAAATGACCTTCTCGACATTGAATTCAAGTCCGCCAATCTTCTCTACCTTTTCAACTTCCTTTGGATAATTGTCAAAATCTGATCGTCCAACCATTTTATCGCCAAGACCAAGCGCATAGGCAACCTCTGTATTACTTGGAATTAATGAAACAATACGCTTAGGCTGCTCTTTGATTTCGACTGTTTTACCAGCTGCATCTTTAATCGAGACAGGAAATGCCGCAGCCGCTGTTTCGTTATTTTGTGAACTCTTTGCTTTATGGTCTGTCTCAGCACCTGCACATCCTGCTAAAACACCCATCACAAGCAATAGCGATAGCCAAATGGCCGTTAACTTTTTCATGAATGAACCCCCTGGTTTATGTACTGCTTGACGTCATCTCTTCCGTCAATTCTTTTCTAATTTCGGGAATATTATACTACAGTGCAGATAGGTTGTATATGTGATTTCTAAAAGCGTCTTTTTCGTTCTTACTAAAAGAAAAACAGCCTCCGAAAAGACTGTTTTTCACTCATCTATCAATTGATTTGTTCCCCATTGATGACGACTTTCTGAAAAGAAGGAGATACTGCATGCTCCAAAGAAAGTGGATACGTCACATGATCTATGACACAATTTTTCATGTTGAAGTGTGTAACGGGGGAATGTGAGTAGGCGGCTATTTTCACACCATATCGTCCGCCGCTGCTTTTCAGTCCTTCTACTTCAATATGACGCACAACAGGACGATGTGGACCCGCATCCCCTTCCTCATACATCATGTCGATACAGACCACTTCATGCTTTAAGCTTTTGACTGTGTTGTTTTTAAAGTAAATATGTTCAATGGTACCGCCTCTGACAGAGTTGGTTTTAATACGCAGTGCCCGGTCAAGGTTCGGACTATCCATTACATTATTCTCTGCATATACATACCTGACCCCGCCAGAGATTTCACTCCCGATCGTCACTCCGCCGTGTCCATCACGCATCTCATTTCTACGAATGACAATGTTTTCAGATGAAACCCCTATTCTCCGCCCGTCCTCGTTTCTGCCAGATTTGATGGCAATACAATCGTCTCCATTATCAAAATAACAATCTTCAATGAGCACATTCCGGCAAGACTCCGGATTAACACCATCTGTATTTGGTCCATGCCCGATGATATGGACTCCACGGACGATGACATTTTCACTTAGCACAGGATGAATTTGCCACATCGGTGAATCCTTCACTGTCACTCCTTCAATGAGAACTTGCTGGCATTGGTAGGGCTGGATAAAGCTTGACCTTAAATAATGGCCTTCTCCAAACACTCTTTCTTCTACTGGTATCCTCTTTTCAGCCATTTCAAATAGAAGCTGCCGATCCCGGTCCTGAGACGGCTGGCCATTCGTGCCATACTTCCAAGGCCACCAATGATGTTCATCCCCTCTGCCATCAAGCGTTCCAGCTCCTGTGATGGCGATATTTTCTGCATGGTGTGCATAAATGAGAGGTGAATAATTATAAAGCTCAATCCCTTCATATCTTGTCAGTACAATCGGCAGATAATCCTTTGGATCTTGGCTGAATGCCACATAGGCTTTCTCATGCAAATGCAGCTCTACATGACTCTTCAATTCTAGAGCACCTGTCACAAACGTCCCTTCTGGAATAAGCACACGTCCCCCTTTCAAACGGTGCGCATCATCAATCGCAGACTGGATAGCATCTGTTGAAAGCTCTATCCCTTTCCCATCTGCACCATAATGAACCACATTAAATTCACGATCAGGGAACAGCGGCGCTTTTATCTGCTTTAACACTTGATCGATTCCGTTTGCTTTTTTGTCTTTCTTCTCTTGCCTTGCTAAACGCATGAGTCCGATTCCTGTGAGTACCGTTCCTGCTGTGATATACATCAAATCCCGCATTTTAAACACGTTCTCATCCCCCAGTCGCCTTAAAGTGTGACACCTGTTTTGAAAATAGCCAGCTCTCTAAAATTGTTTTTTTCATGATTTAATAGCTTTCCGCTCGCCACATCAATGACAGTTGAAATGAATTTTTCTAATACAACATCTTCTGGTACATCTTCAAGCAGTTCTCCCGCATTAAAGTCAATCCAGTGCTTTTTTGTTTCATATAAGGCTGTATTCGTCGAGACTTTCATTGTAGGGACAAACGTACCAAATGGTGTCCCTCTTCCTGTTGTAAAAAGGACCAACTGACAGCCGGAAGCAGCAAGTGCGGATGAAGCAACCAAATCATTACCTGGCGCACTTAATAAATTCAGGCCCTTTCGCTTCAGCAATTCCCCGTATCTCAATACATCTTGAATGTCAGAAGTCCCTGCTTTTTGTGTACAGCCGAGAGATTTATCCTCTAATGTCGAAATTCCACCAGCTTTATTTCCCGGGGAAGGATTTTCATATACTGGCTGTCGATGATCCATGAAGTATTGTTTAAAGTCATTGATCATTTGCACAATATTGTCGAAAGTCGCTTCTGATTCCGCTCTCTCCATTAAAATCGTTTCAGCTCCAAACATTTCGGGCACTTCTGTTAACACTGTCGTGCCGCCTTGAGCAACAATAAAATCGGACAGCCTTCCTAAAAGCGGATTTGCGGTAATGCCGGAGAATCCATCTGATCCTCCGCACTTCAAGCCGATTTTCAGCTCAGATAACGGGATCTCTTCACGGTGATCTTCTTTCGCCGCATCATAAATTTCCTTGAGTAAAGCGACTCCCGTCTCAATCTCATCTCCTACTTCTTGGCTTCTTAAAAATTTCACTCTCTCACGGTCATATTCACCTAATGTGGACTGAAAATCTTCAATATCATTATTTTCACAACCAAGTCCAAGGACGAGCACCCCTCCAGCGTTAGGATGCTTCACGGCATTTTGTAAAATGGTTTTTGTATTTTCATGATCGTCCCCAAGCTGGGAGCATCCATAATTGTGCTTTAATACGAGAGCTGTTTCAAACGGATGGATGTTTCCGCCCATTTCAGCGGTGAATATTTGGATGATTTGATCGGCAATGCCATTCACGCATCCAACGGTTGGGACAATCCAAAGCTCATTGCGAATCCCGCTTTCCCCATTTTTTCGTTTATATCCTTTAAATGTAAGATTCGTTTTTTCATAGGGGTTGTCTGTGAATGAAGGCTCGTATTCGTAATCGAGCTTTCCTGATAGATTGGTTTTGATATTATGCGTATGCACCCATTCTCCAGCAGAAATGGTAGTCGTTGCATGCCCAATGGGGTAGCCATATTTCATGATATTCTCTCTTTGCTTGATATCAGCCAAAGCAAACTTATGACCTTTGGGAACGTTCTCTTTTAAGACAACAGAGTGATCTTGATGATGCAGCTCCTCACCTTGTTCAAGTACTTTTAATGCAATACCGACATTATCTGAAGGGTGAATCACAATAAAATCTTTCATGCCTTCTCCCCCTGACTTTCATATTGATGATGCAGCATTCGTTGAACAGCCGCTCTCATCCCTTGCTCCTGTATGAAGGTAAGCTGATCAGCTACAGCGTGACTCAAATCATCTACATCCGTTAAATTTTTCCCCCATAATGGCTCACATGATAGAATCCTGGCTGCGATCGCTTCATTGGATTGGTTCTCCCCTTCCCAGGCTTCCTTCATAAATGCCATTACAGTCTCATCATCCTTTATCCTTTCTGCATATGCTCTGTAAAAATAAATGAGACTGCTGAGTGAAAACACGAGTTTCATTGGCAGCTGTTTCTTTTGCTCAACATAATCAAGCAATGACGGAAGAACTCGGGTTCGGAACTTGGATATACCATTGAGCGCAATATCGAGCAATTGATGCTTCACAAATGGATTGCAAAAACGATCCCAAACCGATTGTGTATAAAGAAGAAGCTCATCTTGAGAGAGCTCAAGCCCTGGCAGTACTTCCTCCTCCAGCATACGCCGGATGAACGGACCAACATGCTTGTCATCCACAGCTTCTTTTACAGTGTCTATACCACATGAGTAAGCGATTGGCACCATTGCTGTATGTGCACCATTTAAAATTCGTACCTTGCTCATGCGATAAGGCGCAATATCTTCTACAAAAAGGACATTTAATCCTGCTTTTTGAAAGGGAAGCTCTTTTTGTACGAAGGCAGGTGCTTCAATAACAAAGAGGTGATAATATTCTGCCGTGACAAGCAACTCGTCGATATACCCATCTTCCTTTTGGACAATTTCAGCTGCTTCCTTAGAAAACCCAGGAACAATCCGATCCACAAGCGTATTACAAAACGTGTTGGCTTCCTTGATCCATGTGATAAACGCAGGCGGCAGGTCCCACTCAGCTGCCATGTCTATCACATATTCCTTCAAGCGGTCACCGTTATGTTCGACCAGTTCACATGGAAGGATGATCAGCCCTTTTTGTTCATCTCCAGTAAATGCTTTAAAGCGGTGATATAAGAACGCTGTCAGCTTTCCTGGAAAACTGGCTTGCGGTCGATCCTCCAAGCGATCCTCCTTTCTGAACATAAGTCCTGCCTCTGTCGTGTTTGAGAAGACAAAGCGGAGATCGGGGTTTTCAGCTACGTATAAAAAACCATCGTAATCCGTATACGTACTGATTCCTCTGCTGATCGATTGAATGATCATGCGCTCATTCATTTCTTGCTGGTCATGATAGCCCTGTATACATAAAGTATATAAGCCATCTTGTTCATTTAAAGCCGCAACGGATCCTTTTCGCGGAGGAACAACAACAGCTCTTCCTTTAAAATCTGTGCAGTCGTTCAGCTTCTGGATGTGCCAATTAATAAATCCTCGCATAAAATTCCCTTCACCGATCTGCAAAATGGTTTCCGGAAACTCAGGCACCGGGCATATGGTTTTTGATAAACGTTTCAAATATATTCCCCTCTCTGCGCTTTATGCACACGTGAACATTTTTATTTAAAAGGTGCTGATTACTGCACCTTTTTGACTGAATCTCTGATCATCAGCTCTGTGTGGACATAGATTTTTTCCATATGATCTTCTTCCTGCTCTTCACCGTTTATGACTGATAGGATGGCTTCTGCTCCAAGTGCACACATTTTTTCGATAGGCTTTTTTACCGTTGTCAGTGCAGGCGTGGTGTAGGATGAGAATGCTATGTCATCAAAACCGATAATAGAGATATCACCTGGACATGTCTTGCCTTTTGCATATAAAGCATTCATCGCACCAATGGCCATGTCATCGTTAGAGCAAAAAAGCGCTGTTGGCGGATGATCAAGGGTCAGCAGGGATTCCATTGATTCATAGCCGCTTTTCATGTGGTAGTCACCTGTGATCATATATTCTTTCTTCATAGGAATATGGTGATCAATTAACGCTTGGAGAAAGCCAGCTTTTCTCTCCTGAGTCGATTTAAAGCCTTCTTTTCCTTCAATGATGGCGATTTGATGATGGCCTTGCTGAATGAAATAGTGCGCTGCCTGATATGCTCCTTGACTATCATCTGCTAATATATTCATCACTTCATTACTTTCTACACGGCGATTCAGCACAATGATTGGAATGCCCTGTTTCTTGACATGATGGATAAACGCTTCATCGTGCTCGCTTTGACTCATAAGCAAAATGCCATCGTAGCGCTGTTTATGAATGGTTGTGTAATCGTGAAAGTCGTCAATTCCCCTTACAAACAGATTATAATGCTCAGTCATCACGCTATTGACGCCCTTTAACGCATCTACAAAGAAGCTTGAAGATGTGCCTTCTGTTAAACTCGTAAAAAACAGACCGATTGTAAACGATTTTTGTGATACAAGGCCTCTGGCATGGACATTCGGTGAATAATTCAGCTGTTTTGCAATCGACAAAATCTTTTGTTTTGTCTTCTCTTTAATAAAAGGACTATTATTCAAAGCCCTTGATACCGTAGTATGAGAGACGTTTGCCAATTTTGCTATGTCTTTAATTGTGACTGTCATGCTATTCCGCCTTTTATGATTTTTTTCCATCTTATCATAAAACCGCTTTCATTTTCTTACCTTTTTCCTCATGTGATTTTACTTTGATGCTGGAGCTGCTTTGCCCGGTCAAATTGAAAATATTGCCTGGCATTTTCATAGCTGATTCCTTTCACGATCCCCCCTAACAGCTCAAGGTCATAGGGGACTTCTCCTTTTTCTACCCAATCTCCGATGATATCACAAAGCAGTCTTCGGAAATATTCATGCCTTGTATACGACAAAAAGCTTCGTGAATCAGTCAGCATCCCGATGAAACGGCTGATCAGTCCAATACTGGAAAGAGCCATCATCTGCTCTGTCATTCCTTGCTTCGTATCATTAAACCACCAGGCTGTGCCGTGCTGCATCTTCCCCGGTGTCTTCCCGTCTTGAAAGCTTCCAGCCAATGTTGATATCACCACATTGTCCCTAGGATTCAAGGAATAGAGAATGGTGTTTGGCAAAGCATCTTCTTGTTCTAAACGATCTAATATTCGGCAAAGCGGCTTTGCAATGTCCTCATCATTCATCGCATCATACCCCGTATCTGGTCCGAGCCGCTCAAACATTTTTGTATTGTTGTTTCTAAGCGCATTGATATGAAGCTGCATCGCCCAGCCACGCTCACAGTATGCCTGACCTAGCATAATGAATGTCTCTGTTTTAAACTTGATCTTCTCTTCTTCCGTCAATGGATGACCAGACATTCTTTTATGAAAGATGGTCTCCACTTCTTCTTCTGACGTTTCTTCATATGTCATTTCATTTATAGCATGATCTGAGATCAAACAGCCGTGTTCATGGAAGAAATCAATTCTTGCACGGAGTGCTTTTAAGAAGTCTTGGTAGGATTGTATTGGAGTAGCTGAAACCTCTGCCAGCTCGTGAACATATTTTGCAAACAGATCATTCGCTATATCGAGTGCTTTATCAGGTCGAAACCCTGGGAGCACTTGTACAGAGAATTCCTCTTCCCGCAGTTTTTGATGATAGTGAAGCGAATCGACCGGATCATCTGTTGTCACAACGGTTTCAACGTTTGATTTCACAATGAAGTCCCTCGCACCAAATCCCTCTCCTTGCAGCTTTTCATTGACTTTCTTCCAAATAATGTATGCGTTTTTTTCGTTTAATAGGTCTTCGACTTCAAAATATCGTCTTAGCTCTAGATGAGTCCAGTGATAGAGTGGATTTCCAATGGTCATGGGTACGGTCTTCGCCCACGCCAAAAATTTCTCATGATCTGATGCATCCCCCGTAATGTGCGTTTCAGGGATGCCATTTGTTCTCATGGCACGCCATTTGTAATGATCTCCATAAAGCCATGCTTCGGTGATATTTTGGAAGGTTTTATTTTCATAGATGTCTTTAGGACTTAAATGACAATGGTAATCTATAATTGGAAGGTCCTTTGCAAACTCATGGTATAGCTTTTCCGCCGTTGGACTGTTTAGTAAAAACTGCTCATCTAAAAAGGCTCTCATCAAATTCCCCCATCCCTCTTATCGTATGAAAAATAATTTGTTCACGTTAACAATTTAATTGTAATCGTTTACAAAGTTGATTTCAATCCTAAAACAGGAAAAAACGATCTCCTTAAGAAAGGAAAATCGTTTTTTGCCTATTTTACAGAAGGTGATTTTTTAAGGATAATCGCAATAGTTGTTCCAGCACCTAGTTCACTTTCCACTTGAATATCACCGTCATGCAGCAAGACAAGCTCTTTTGCTATTGCCAGCCCAAGTCCTGTTCCATTCGTTGGGTCATTTGTATTTGTCCCTCTGTAGTAGCGGTTAAATAAGTGATCTACCGTTTCTTGTGCCATTCCGCATCCGTTGTCTTTCATTTCGATCCGAACTTCTTCATTTGTTTCAGATAAAACAGCTGTAATATGAGTGCCTTTTTGGTTATGCTTGACTGCATTCGCCAGCAGGTTCTCAATCACTCGTCTGAACCAGGCTTTGTCGATCTCAAACATGACACCGTTTGTTTGATCTTCAAAAGAGGATGAAAAATCCTCAGAAAAGGAGCTTCTTGAAAACTCGTCCATAATAGAGGCTAAAAATTCACCCAGCTCGACCGGCTTTCGATTAATAGGCAAGGCCCCATTTTTCAATCGGTACGTGAGGTTTAAATCCTCAATCAAGGTCGACATGTATTCTGATTTCTCACGAATCACCTGTCCCATTTCCATGACTTCTTCCTTGGACCATTGATATTGATCAGATTCAAGCATGAGCCCATAGCCGTAAATCGTACTAAGAGGTGTTTTCAAATCATGAGACAATCCTGCAATCCATTCTTCCCTTGTAGTTTGAATTTTTCTTCGGTTTGCTTCATTCTCTTTTAATGTAAGCGTGAGCTGATCCATTGTTTTTAGGATATCCTCAAATAATCGGTATTCCCGCTTAATACGACCTTTTTTATTTTTACTGATTGGAATTCCTTTTCTATTTGTTGGTTCCTGCAATTTATTTCTTGATAAGAAAATCAGCCAGCGGATAATGTGATAGATCGGCAGACCATAGCGATACGAGTACCATAATGTCATGACGATAATAACCGTAAGTGCAAGACCTGCAATTAAAATGGTTGTATATTGATTTAAAGCGTCTGTCTCTTTATCGTAAAGTTTGTCTGGGCTGTATACTTTATTTGGTACCGAAACGATGATATACAGGTTTTTATTCACTTTGATATAAGACAGGTCACTTCTAAACTCCCAAGGCTTCGATTGATACTTGAGCAGTTCAACATCTGTTACATCATGTTTCAAATTGGTATTGGCTCGAATGCCTTTTAAATATTTTCCTTCATCATTGAACAGATGCACCGATCCATTCATTCTCTTCAAAAATTCTTTCGTTTCAACCGAATATTGAGATAGTGCAGCCAAATCTTTCTCGTGCTGCTTCAGATAATTGGCGACCTTTGTGCTGTTCGTTTTGAACCCGTATAACACGATAAAGCTTTTTTGATCAATCTCAATTGGCCAGAAGTACATCTTGTAATCTTTAAATTGTCTTTTTTCAAAGATCTTGATCATTTCATCCTTTTGATAGGATGTTGGAATGGTCTTAGGACGGTGATAGCTATAGACGTTATGTTTTTTTGAATCAATCACTTGCAGCCAGCCGTCTCGTTTTTTCACTGCTTGCTTGAGCTGATCATCGGCTTCCATTTTTCCATCCTCGTTAAAATAAAGCCAGCTCATGAGTGTGTCTCCATCAGCTTTTGTTAAACCGGTTTCGGCCATGTTCTCGTAGTGTTTTTTAAAATATAAATTCTCAGAGAACGTATTCCCGATCATCAGAATGGCAATCACAATAAACATCTGTCCGACAAAGTGAAAGAAAAGTTTTGTTCGTAAATTCATGAATTAATTAAGAACCTTCACAGGGTGCGGAATAAATTTATATCCCATACCACGGATGGTCACAATATATTCAGGCTGACTTGGATCTAATTCAATCTTTTCTCTCAGCTTTCGAATATGAACCATGACGGTGTTGTTATCACCATACGACGGGACGCCCCATACTTTCTCATAGATTTGATCTTTTGAAAGAACCACATTCGGATGATCACAAAAGTACTTCAGCAAGGATAGAAGCTGAGCTGAGCATGCCGTCATCTCTCCTCTCACTTTCAGTTCGGCTGAATGAGGATGATATGAGAAATGGGCATATTCATATTGGTTTTGAGCCTCTTCTTGCTCTTCCTGTAAGGAGATATATGTTCGGTTTAAGTGAGCCTTAATTCTAGCCACAAGCTCTAGTGGATTAAATGGCTTTGTAATGTAATCATCTGCCCCCTGCGCAAAGCCGGTCAGTTTATCTACATCAGACGTTCTTGCAGTTAAATAGAAAATGGGTGCTTTCGTATATTTTCTTATTTCAGGAAGAACATCAAAGCCAGACTTACCGGGCATCATCACATCTAGAAGTAAGAGGTGGATGTCCTCGTTTTTGACAACATCTAATGCTTCATCTGCATGGTAGGCTTTATAAATATGCTTGAATCCTTCTTTTTTTAATACGCGTTCAACCATTTTTACAATTGCTTCTTCGTCATCTGCAATCAATATTTTTGCTGTTTCCACGCATCTCTTTCCTTTCTAGCTATGATCTCTAACCGTATATTACCATTGTCTAAAGTAAAAAAGTACCTCTTTTTCTGCATAAAAGCGAAAAAATATCAACTGGAGAAAATGGAAGTACTAGGAAGTTTCAGAGACGCAAAAAAACTCGGCTATTCCACCGAGTTCCTTTTACTTTTATTATCCATTCACAGCTTCTAGCTTTCTTTCATGATTCATTAAGTCATATGTTAAACAGATCGGCTTATTTGTTCTAGGATCAAGTACAATTTCTGCATCAATGTGGAATACCTGACCAAGCACCTCTTTGGTCATGACCTCATGAGGCGTCCCATCTTTGATGACTTTTCCTTGATTGAGGGCAATCATGTAATGAGAAAAACGTGCCGCATGATTCAAATCATGAATGACCATCAACACAGTTCGTCCCTGCTCTCTGTTTAACCGTTCTAACAGCTGAAGAATCTCGAGCTGATGCGCAAGATCCAAATACGTCGTTGGCTCATCTAATAGAAGCAGTTCTGTTTCCTGGGCAAGTGCCATCGCAATCCATACACGCTGACGCTGTCCACCGGAAAGTGCTTCAATTGGCCGGTCATGAAAAGCGATCATGCCCGTTTCCTCAAGTGCCCATCTGATGATTCGTTTATCTTCATTTGATAAGCGACCAAATCCATTTTGATGCGGGAAACGTCCATATGACACAAGCTCATACACTGTCAGTCCGCTTGGTGCTTCGGGCGTTTGCGGTAAGATCGCCATTTGTTTTGAAATTTCTTTTGTAGGCGTTTGATGAATAGCCTGGCCATTTAAGTAAACAGCGCCTTGATGGGACTTCATGATCCGGGACATTGTTTTTAAAATCGTTGATTTCCCGCATCCATTCGGCCCGATCAGTGTTGTCACCTTGCCTTTTGGGATACTGATATTTAAATCATCTACAATCAAACGGTCCTGATAACCGATACAAAGCTTTTCTGTTTCGAGCGATTTCATATGTTTTTCTCCTTCCTCATTAGTTCGTTTTCATCAATAAGTAAATGAAGTAAGGTGCGCCTAAAGCAGAAACGACAAGGCCAACTGGCACCTCTGATGGTGCAAGTATGACGCGGCCAAGTGTATCTGCCAGTAATAATAACAGTGCGCCAATCAACGCGGAGG
Source organism: Bacillus sp. NMCC4 (assembly GCF_002998555.1). Lineage (NCBI taxonomy): Bacteria > Bacillati > Bacillota > Bacilli > Caryophanales > Bacillaceae > Bacillus > Bacillus sp. NMCC4. Next base: position 220,665 of record NZ_PVRA01000001.1, read on the forward strand.
CCGGTATCATTCCTTGATGCTTTGGCCCAACAAGCTTTCTCGCCAAGTGCGGTGCGGCTAACCCTAGGAACGAGATACTACCTGCAACAGCGACACTTGCACCTGCTAATGCAACGGCAATCAGCATCAGAAAGCTTCTTTCTTTATGAACCGAAATCCCTAAGCCATAGGACAGCTGGTCACCTAAATTCATGATATTTAAGTAGCGTGCTCTCACAAGCGCTAACACAAGGAAAATGAGCATCCATGGCAGAACAGAAAGGACATACGTCCAGCTTGAGCCCCAAATGCTTCCTGATAACCACACGATGGCTTGGTTAAAATCATTTGGGCTCATTTTTAATTGAATGACCACAATTGCTGCTGAAAACGCAGCATTAACGCCAATTCCCGTTAAAATCAATCGAACAGGTGTGATGCCTTTTTTCCACGCTAACACATAGATGAGAAATGCAGCAAAGCCTGCACCTGCAAATGCGAAAAGCGGCAGTACAAAAATCGTCAAATTACCTAAGTTCGACATCGTGCCTTGGAATGCAAAGATAAAGAGCACAACGGCAAATCCTGCACCCGCATTCACACCAAGAATACCGGGATCAGCCAAGCCGTTTTGAGAAACACCTTGCCAGATAGCTCCTGATACAGCGATGGAAGCACCAACAAGTAAAGCGATGATCATTCTTGGAAGTCTGAATTCGAACAGCACCAGCTCATCCATTTCACTTCCGAATCCAAAAAATGTTTTCAATGTATCTATCGGAGAAATACGAATTTCTCCGGTATTTAAACTAATCAGAAATACCGCGACGATGGCTAAAAAGATCATGAGCATCGTTCGTTTATATTTCTTTTTCTTTGCCTGCTGGACCATTTCCATTTAAATTCCGCTCCTTTCACGTCTAGCTAAATATAAGAAGAAAGGAACGCCTATAATCGCAGTAATGGCACCGACTGGCGTTTCAAATGGAGCATTGACCAGCCTTGCAGCAATGTCTGCATAAATTAACAAAATGGCACCTAAAATAGCTGAGCAAGGGATAATCCATCGATAGTCCACTCCGACCAAGAATCTAGTGACATGGGGAATGACAAGCCCGATAAAACCAATTGAGCCTGCCACCGACACAGCAGCACCGGTTAAAAGAATTACGACCAATATTCCTAGCACCTTGACCGTTTTCGTATACTGCCCGAGCCCTTTAGCCAATTCATCACCTAAGCTCAGTACAGTGATCGAGCGAGCAAGGATCATCGCAATCAAAAGTCCTGCAATGGCGACTGGAATAATGACCTGAATGTTGCTCCAATTCACACCTGCCACGCCGCCCGCATACCAAAAGCTCATGTCCTGAGCGACATCAAACCGGATGGCAATTGCTGAAGAGATGGAGCTTAAAAGTGCTCCAACCGCCGTACCTGCTAGTGCGAGCTTCACTGGGGTCAGTCCTCCCTTAGACAGAGTACCGACACCAAACACAATAGATGCACCGAGTGCGGCTCCAGCAAATGACCAAAGAATTAATGTGAAAGAAGATTGGCCTGGGAAAAACGCAAATGCTATAGCAATCGCAAATGCAGAGCCATTTGTCACGCCCATAATTTCAGGAGACGCAAGCGCATTTCTTGTCATCCCTTGCATAATGGCACCTGATACGGCTAAAAAGGCACCGACGAGTGCAGCCCCAACTGTACGCGGCAGCCTCAATTCCCGAATGATTTGATGTGAAGTTTGCTGTGGATCAAAATGAAAAATGGCTTCCCATACAGTGTGTAGATGAATGTTTGCCGCTCCTAATGATACCGATAAAAAAAGACCAAATGCTAAAGCGATAATTCCTATGATGACAACAGCTGCTGTTCCAAAAGGCTTCGTGACAATATCCATTGCATCGTCCTTGGCTGGCAGCTGTTTATTCGATTGTGAGCCCAAAACCAGTCTCTTCCTTTCCGTTCATATCTATTCCTCATTAGTGATAATGATTATCAATCTCGAAGTCTAGTATATCATTTTCTTTTCTTTTTGAAATCATTGTTCTGAACATTTTCTTTATTTTCATCAAAAAACCGGGAGAAACTTACCATTTTTCTTTAGGTCTTAAAATAGCCGATGCATTTTTCATCCCATCATGTTACGATATAATTGAAATTGAGAATCATTATCAAAAGAAAGTGAATAGGAGAGAATCTTTGTGAAAAAACGATCGGGATTTCTTTTGATTTTCTTAGCCATTCTTATGCTTTTTACAGCTGCTTGCGGCAGCACTTCAAATAAAAAATCTGGCGCCAACCAGAATGACACAATCACCTATCAGGATGTCAAAGGTGAGGTCAAACTCCCTAAAGATCCGAAACGAATTGTGCTTCTGGCAGAAAGCTACTACGGAGACCTCGTGACACTTGGCAAGACGCCAATTGCTGCAACTGCACCCATCTTTAAAAACCCTTTCTATAAGGGAAAAACGGATGGTGTCAAAAACCTTGGAACAACCCCTTCTGTCGAAAAGGTAGCGGCTTTGAAGCCAGATATGATTATCGCTTGGGGAGAAGACGAGAAATTTGATCAATACAAAAAAATTGCTCCAACCGTTGCAATTAAATACAATCAATATTCCTTTAAAGATCAGCTAAAAGAATTCGGTAAAATGACAGGTACACCGAAAAAAGCAGCAGAATGGATCACAAAATGGGATACAAAAATAGCTGAGGTAAAGCCTAAAGTAACAAAAGCGGTCGGCAGCAAAACCGTTTCAATCGTGTCGCCTTTTGATAAAGGTATTTATATCTTTGGAAACACCTTTGCGCGCGGAGGCGAAATTATTTATGACGAGCTGAAATTACGTGCGCCAAAGGCAGTTAAAAAAGACGCTATCGACAGCGGTGTCGGCTATGCAAATATTTCCCTTGAAAAGCTGCCAGAATACGCAGGCGACTATATTTTCACTAGTCCATGGAGTGGTTCAAAAAGTAAAGGAGACCAAGTGTATGAAAGCAGCATTTGGACATCACTGCCTGCTGTACAAAATAAACACGTATTTGAAATCGATCCTGTCGGGTACTTCTTTAATGACCCAGTGTCACTAGAAGGACAGCTTGAGTTTATTGTGGACCGATTAACATCCGCATCATAAAAAAAACGTTTCTCCATTTCTGGAGAAACGTTAACCTTATTCTGTTCCTTTGGCGAATCCTTTTGACATGAATGGATAAAGCAAAATACCTACTAAGAACAGACCGATCCCAAGTCCAAATGTTTTCAAATCAGCTGTGCCTGAAATAATGACCCAAGCGGAATACCCCATCGCAACAAGCGCAATGATTCCGTCTCTTGTTCGCTTCCCTTTTTGAAGATCATACGTGTCACCTTGCATGATGACCTTAAAGCTATAGATCGAAGATACAATATACGGAATGAGATACGCAAGTGTCGCTGATGTCGTTAAAAAGGTAAAAGCTTCATTAATCGTACGGGACATCACTGAGAAAATAAACAGTTGTGACATGATATTTGTAACTGTCAAAGCAAAAACAGGACTGCCTTTTTTGTTTGTTTTTGCAAATACTGCTGGGAAATCGCCAGCCTTTGCTGCTTGATACGGTACTTCTGAACCAAGTAAGATCCAGCCAAGCATCGAGCCAAATAAACAAATGATCGCAAGCAGTGCCATGACTATTCCGCCAGCCGGTCCAATAATGAGCTGAAGCACGTCAACGAATGGTTTATCTGAGCCTTGCAACTGATCATGCGGCAGGACGCCCATTGTAATCAATGTAATAATCATGTAGATGGAAAGTGCGATTAAAAGACCTGTAATCGTTGCACGTTTCACATCGCGCTGCGAGGATGCTCTCCCTGATAAAATCACAGCTGATTCGATGCCAATAAATGCCCATAGTGTGGAAATGGCCGCATGATGAATTTGGCCTCCAAGTCCGAGCACTCCTTCGCCTTCTGCTGCAACTGGGAAGTAATAATGTTCAAATAATGCCGTTTGGAATGCAAATAATCCCGCAACAATAAAAAGGACGAATCCAAGTACCTTTGAAAAGGTCGTAATAAAGTTTAATTTACTTGCAGCACTTAAGCTTGTAATCAAGATCGTATGTGTGCCCCAAAGAAGAATGGTACATACAATAAACGTTGTCAGCTGACCAAGTGTGATCGCTTCTTTTCCAAAGGTGAAAATCTCCGTCTTCACGGTGAGAATAGGGAAAAATGTCGTTAAATAACCGGCAAGACTCGTAATAATTGCGACATTACTAATCCAGCTTGCCACCCAATATCCCCAAACCATTGTAAAACCGGCCGCTTTCCCTTTTTTCGGATCGTTAAAAAGCGCTCTTGCATAACTTTGTGGTCCAGCCGTCAGCTGCGGCTTATGAATGGACAAATGCCCAAAAACAAGTGCAATCATCAGCACACCGCCACCTGTAACAAGCCATGCCATCGTCACACCTAAAGGACTGGCATGCTGGGCAAGTGTACTTGGCAGCATAAAGATGCCTGACCCTACCATATTTCCGACGACAAAAGCCGTCAATAACCAAAAACCCCATTTTTTTGTCTGTTCCATTTCCGTACCTCCGTTATATTCACTTCGGACCAGACCCGGCAGTATCTTCATTGATATATTCGTGAAGCAATGACTTGTATTCTTTATGTTCATCATGGGTCACTTTCTTAACAGCATACCCTTATCTTAGATACTCAGAACATAAAAAAAAGCCTGAACAACAGTCCATGCTTTTCAAAACATACACCTTGATCTCCGGATAGCCCTCCACGCTTCAAAGACGTGGCAGTCCTGCATTTATTCAATGCAGACCCAGCATAAAGAAAGTTGGAGCTCTCTCTACACTTCGGCGCTGATGCCTTTTTTCTCATGATCTTCGATTCCATCTCTCCCATGAGTGACTCATCATCCGCGCAACCTCTACCTCACTGAGACATAGCGTGAGGATTTCTATTCATTTTTACTACACGAAGGTTATCAAACATTCTCACATCTGTCAAAGGGAAAAACATAGAAAAAAGGCAGAGAATCATTTCTCTGCCTATTACCTGCTTATTGATCGTTGTTTTTCTTCTTTTGTACAGCTTCCTGAAGCGGATCGCCTGCTAGCTCTTTGCTTGCTTCTTCTAACAGCTGATCAACCTGCTTGTGGTCTTGCTCGCTTTTCGCCTTTTTATCCTTTTGGAAAAATGACATCGCTGTTTCCTCCCTTTTCATAAAATGCGGTTGCCTGTTTAATTTGTGCTACAGTGCGCCTCATTATACAAGGTGGAAAGGCTCAATCATCATGGAAGGTCTGTCTCATTTTTTGCAAATACGTCAAAAAGGTCTTTAAGTCTTCCTTTGTGAAGTCTGACATCATATGCTGAATCACCTTTCCGAAAAGACGTGTATGCTTTTCATAAATCGCTACCCCTTTTTCCGTAGCTTCTAACCGGACTAGCGTGGGGTCGTCTTTGTCACGTTCTCTCTGAATATAGCCCTGCTCACATAATTTATTGAGTGCAATGGAGGCTGCACCTGGGTTTAAGGAGAGTCTTTGTTTCAGCTCTTCGGCATGTGATACTTTGCCTTGTATCAAAATAGAAAGAGCATATATCTGCGGTGGCGTGATGTCTTTTTCTAACTCAAGTAACTTGCGGTTTAATTTACGGCTGACTTCATAATGTACGAGAACAATTTCTTTTAAAATGTCTGCATTACTCATCCGAATCGCATCCTTATCGTTAGTATCAACATGACTTCCCCCTTATTATAGAATGTTTTTCCAATCAGCCAACCCTTTTGTCCTCTTTTTCTTTAGAAATAAGCCTTGCTGAATGAATTCACCCTTGATATAGTGAGTACTTGAACAAAAGATAGAACAGGAGTACGCATCATGACAGGAAAAACACACATTATGGGCGGAATCGCCGCCTCAACGGCCGTCGCCTACTACTACGGACTCGACCCAGTCATCATGGCTGCAGCTGGATCAGCAGGTGCTCTGATCCCCGATCTTTGCCATACAAAAAGTAAAATCGGCAGAAAATTTCCGCTGCTCTCGACACTAATCAGCAGCGTGTTCGGTCATCGCACGTTTACACACAGTTTATTATTTCTGCTGATCATTTATTTTCTCGCGACAACATACATTCCAAATGACAGCTTAAGTACCGGTTTACTCGTTGGAATGGCGAGCCACCTTATCCTTGATGCTGGAACAGTGAACGGCATTAAATTTTTATTTCCAGCTTCCATTAAAGTGCGTCTCCCCTTCTATGTCAAAACAGGCAGCACAGGAGAACAAGTCGTACTAGCTGCTCTCACCGTCGTCACCTGCTATTACATCGCCGTCATCTGCGGCATATCCATCCCAATCCAGTTCTAACAGAATAAAAAAAGAGTTTTGCGAAAAAGACAGGATATGAATTGATCATTCCTCATTTTTTTAGTAGGTTTAAGATAAGTGTTTTTGCCTTGCAGCTGAATACAGAATGGTGAGGAGATACATAAATGAAAGCGTTTTTCAAAAATCACTGGTTTTTAGTGTATTCCATCCTTTTCATGTGGATGAAAACATACATCATTTATCAATTCGGATTTCACATACGAACGGCCAATCTGTTTCATGAATGGCTGCTTTTGATCAATCCACTTAGCTTTTTGCTCCCTTTGTTTGGGATTGCTCTTTTTTTAAATGAAACCAACCAAAAGGTTTTTTTATTGACCGCAAATTTTATTCTAACGGCGATTCTCATCTCGAATACGATCTTTTATGGTTTTTATATTGATTTCATTACCATTCCCGTGTTATTCCAAGCGAAAAACATGGGAGATATGGGCAGCAGTATGACGGAATTATTCCACCCGCTCTTTGTGCTGATGCTCATTGATTTTGTGGTACTGGCATGGCTGCTCAAGCGCAAACCATTAGCCCCAAAAGCGTCATTCAAGACGATCAAAACGTATTATGCGGTCTGCTGCAGCTTCTTATTGTTTCATGTCAGCTCAGCTATGATGGATCACCCTCGATTTCTGACAAGCTCTTATGATCGTGAAGTCATTGTCAGAAACCTCGGGCTTTTCCAATTTCATCTGTATGACGGTGCTGCCCAAACGGCACGCATTGGACAAAAGGCCTTTGCAGATGAAGATACGCTTTCTACTGTAGCAAACTACACAAAGGCTGATTACAGCGCACCAAACGAAGAGTATTTTGGACTTGCTAAAGGCAAGAACGTTGTGTTCATTTCACTTGAATCGACGCAGCAATTTGTCATGAATCAAAAGGTGAATGGACAATCCATCACTCCCTTTTTAAATCAACTGGCTAAAAAGAGTTTTTATTTTGATGAATTTTATCAGCAGACAGAGCAGGGGAAAACGTCGGATTCAGAGTTTATTGTCGCTAATTCCCTCTACCCTTCTAGCAGCGGCGCTGTCTTTTTCACAGCGAGTGACAACGAATATGACACGTTATACAAGCAGTTGAAAAAGGAAAACTATCAATCCGTCCAATTTCATGCGAATAATAAAACGTTTTGGAATCGTGATGTGATGTATGAATCGCTTGGAATTGATCGTTTTTATGATGTCGATTCATATCATGTCAATGAACGGAATTCAACTGGCTGGGGCTTAAAAGATATCGACTTCTTTGATCAATCCATTGATCATTTAAAAAAGTTGAAGCAGCCTTATTACAGCACATTCATTACACTGACCAATCATTTTCCATTTGAAATTGACCCGAAGGATCAGTTTATTGATGAATATGATTCGTCCAGTACCATTTTAAACCGCTATGTGACGACCGTCCGCTATCAAGATGAAGCGGTTAAAATGTTTTTTGACCGTATGAAAGAAGAAGGATTGTATAACAATACGATGTTTGTCCTCATGGGTGACCACTATGGCATCTCAGAGGCACATCATGAGGCAATGGCACAGCTGCTCAATAAAGAGGAAATCACGCCGTTTGATGCGGTCAAACTGCAGCGGGTACCCTTTTTGATTTACATTCCAGGTGTCACGGATCAAGCACCGCAGACCATTTCTGAAACAGCTGGTCAAATGGACGTAAAGCCGACACTTCTTCACTTACTTGGGATTGAAACGAAGGATGCCATTCAATTCGGCAATGATTTATTTTCAAATGAACGTACGCCTTTCGCTGTACTGAGAAACGGGAACTTTATTACAGATGATTATCTCTATACAAAGAACACCTGCTATGATCAAAAAACAAAAGAACCTGTTGAACAGGATGAGGTGTGTCAGCCTTATATCGAAAAAGCCAATAAAGAGCTTTCCTTATCAGACAAAGTGATCAATGGGAATTTGCTGCGTTTTTATCAGAAGTAAACAGGATAAAACGATCCCTTTTATCTTCACGCTGAAAGTCGCCATTTGGCGGCTTTTTCTTTTCTCTTTTTACTGAAAGCCTATGAATGCTCAAATAAGTTTGCTTATAATAAAGGGAAACACATGATATTGAATGATAAGAGGTGTGAACATGAAGTATACATTCTTAGCCTTCATCTCCATATGTTTGCTCCTGAGTGGATGCCAAACAGAGATGATGCCATCTAATTCGAATAAAAAAACAGAGCTTGTGATTTCAGCAGCAGCAAGTCTTCAGGATGCACTAAAGGAAATTGAAGCCTCCTTTCACAAGCAACATCCGAATGTGTCATTAACGAATAACTTCGGGTCATCCGGCGCATTGAAGCAGCAAATCGCTCAAGGAGCAAAAGCGGATCTTTTTTTCTCAGCAGCTGAGGAGCCCTTCGATGAACTTGTTCAATCTGGAGACATTGATCAAGATTATATCAAGAACGCTATACAAAACGAGCTAGTCCTTATTGTGCCAAAAGATGGCTCTTCCTCTATTAAAAGCTTTCAAGACGTCCGGCACGTAAAAGGAAAGATTGCTCTTGGCACACCTGAATCGGTTCCTGCTGGTACATATGGCAAAGAGATCTTCACACAACTGAACATATGGGACCAAGTGAAAAAGAATGCTGTCTACGGCAAGGATGTGCGGCAAGTCCTAAGCTACGTCGAAACAGGAAATGTAGAAGCAGGTGTTGTGTATAAAACAGACGCCCTCGTTTCCAAAAAAGTAAAGATTGCAGCTGAGGCAAATCCGGACATGCACTCCCCGATTATGTATCCAGTAGGGATTGTAAAAGGGACAGAACATCTAACGGAAGCCAAGGTCTTTTTTCAATTTCTTCAATCTGATAAAGCCAAATCCATTTTTAAGAAATACGGCTTTCAAGTGTCGTAATGGCTATGCTGACTGAAGAATTTCTATCACCCATTTGGCTGTCCATTCAAGTGGCCATCGTCAGCGGACTGTTGGCCACTGTTTTTGGCACAACGGTCGGCTTTTGGATGACGCGAACAACTTTTAAAGGGAAAATGATTGTGGAAACGTTCCTGATGATGCCGCTCGTTCTCCCACCAACAGTCGTTGGCTTTTTATTGCTCGTCGTATTCGGAAAACATAGTGTAATAGGGAGCGCGATTGAATGGATCTTCCATCAGCCGGTCATTTTCACATGGTGGGCGGCGGTCATTGCTTCGACAGTCGTGGCATTTCCGCTCATGTATCAATCAGCAAAGGCGGGCTTTTCTACAATTGAGTCAGATATTGAAGGGGCTGCAAAAGTTGATGGTGCTCATTCATTCCAAGTCTTTGCCTATATTACGGTACCTCTTGCCCTGCCTTCCCTGCTGTCTGGCAGCGTCCTCAGCTTTGCGAGAGCCCTAGGAGAATTCGGAGCGACCTTAATGTTTGCCGGCAACATCCCAGGAAAAACTCAAACACTCCCAACCGCTATCTATGTGGCGATTGACTCTGGACGAATGGAACTTGCTTGGGCCTGGACGATTTGTATTGTGATCTTATCTTTTATTATGCTTTTGGCTGTGCGCAGAAGCAGTACATAAAAAATCCCCTTTCTCATATGAGAAAGAGGATTTTTTTCATTTATTCAAACCCAACCGTCATCGTCTCTGGATTCGAGCCGACGCGCTCGTTATTGTTTAACGCATCGATTTTTTCCATGTCTTCTTTGGATAGTTCGAAATCAAAAATATCTGCATTTTGTTTAATGCGTTCTTCGTTGATTGATTTAGGAATCGTCACGACGCCGCTTTGCAGATCCCAGCGCAAGATGACTTGCGCAACAGATTTGTTGTAGCGTGCAGCAATGTCCTTCAATACGTCATGATCTAATAGCTTTCCTTGCATCAGCGGAGACCACGCTTCAATTTGAATGCCTTTTTCTTTTGCGTATTGACGCAGTTCGACAAGTGTCAGTTTCGGATGAAATTCAACTTGGTTCACGGCTGGAACAACCTCAGCATCTTTTAACAGCTCTTCTAAATGCTGAATGTAGAAGTTGCTGACGCCAATGGCTCTCACTTTCCCATCCTTGTAAAGCGTCTCAAGCGCACGCCATGTGTCTTTAAATGTATCTGCATTTGGGCCAGGCCAATGAATCAAATAGAGGTCTAAGTAATCAAGACCTAATCGATTCAAGCTTGCGTCAAACGCAGCCAGCGCTTTGTCATAGCCTTGATCCGTGTTCCATACTTTAGACGTAATGAACAAGTCTTCTCGTTTCACGCCAGATTCTTTAATCGCTTTGCCTACGCCTGTCTCATTTTTATAAACGGCAGCCGTATCAATACTGCGGTATCCGTTTCGTATGGCTGCTTTTACGGCATCTACCACTTGATTGCCGTCCTCCACTTTGAATACACCTAAACCAAACCAAGGCATTTCCACTCCGTTATTCAGTGTTACGGTATCATTCAAGCTTTTGACCATTTTAACAACCACCTTTTTCATAGATTCCATCTTTTTCATTATCTCACGTTGTCCATTAAAACTCTATTATCAGGCGTTTTTCTTCGCTTCGATGGCTAACAGCAAAGCACCTGTCATGCCGGCCTTGTCCTCAAGTCCAGGAGAGACAATGTATGTATCAAGCGGCGGCAGGTCTACATAATCATTGAGATAAGCAGCAAGCTTCTCTCGAATCAGTGGAAACAGCTGCTTTTGCTTCATGACACCCCCGCCCATCATGATGCGCTCTGGGCTTAAAATGAGCGAGTACTGCATCAGCGCCTGAGCCAAATAATCAGCTTCAAGTGCCCAAACTGATTCTTCCTCCGTGAGCTCTTTGGCAGATTTCCCCCACCTTTTCTCAATCGCTGGGCCAGCTGCCAGTCCTTCTAAACACGTCCCATGCGCTGGGCAGACTCCTTCAAACGGGTCTGATTCATGCTGCCTGACAAGGATGTGCCCCATCTCTGGGTGCGAATGACCGTGAAGAAGTTCGTTTTTTACAACAGCGCCAGCACCGATACCCGTACCGACCGTGATATACATACAGCTTTTCAGCCCTTTGGCTGCTCCTTTTGTTAATTCACCTAAGGCTGCCGCATTAACATCTGTTGTAAAGGATACTGGGACCCGTAATTGCTTCTCTAGTTCTGGAATGAACGGGTAATGCTTCCACTCTACTTTCGGCGTGTTCATGATATAACCGTAAGAAGGATCGTCTTTTTGAACACAGATTGGTCCAAAGGAGCCGACCCCTAATGCTTCAATGTCATGCTGCTCGAAAAATGGAATGAGCTTTTGTAATGTTTTTTCTGGGTGCTCTGTTGGAATCGTCATTTCCTCGAGAATGTCCCCATGCTCATTGCCGATTGCACAACAAAACTTTGTACCGCCAGCTTCAATTGCTCCATAATACGCCATCATTGATCTCCCCCTGCTTGTTCTCTTTCTTCATCATAAAACATAGGGGAGAAGATCACAACATTACGTATTAGTCAGGAGAACAGCTTCCATGTCATTGATATACTCCCTTAAATGATGGGCAATGTCACGATTGATTTCACCATCTTCATACAGAGTTTGAATTTCATTTCGTATTGTCTGTACAGCTTGGAAGTTAAGCTCTTTTTTCTTCCGGTCAAATGAACGGTCTTTTTGCTGAAAGAAGCTTGGACCGTGTTCACATCGATAAATGACTTGGTTGTAAAAACCAATCACTTGATGACACGTTTGTTTATTTTCATCGGTCATATGCTGTTTGATCGAGTCCACAGCAGCCTCAGCCGTTTTCTTACGGATTTGTTTGTACGAGCCCTCGTTTTCTAAAATGCCGCTGGAAACGTGCTGATTCGGCCGCCATAATTGGAGCCATTGAAGCAAGCGCAGAAACTTCACTTTTGAAAAACGGATTTTGAAGGAGTTTGAATACAGCATTTCTAGCTCATGAAATCTTTCTTGCAGCTCATAGGCTTCTTCTTTATCGATTTTCTCTTCCTCAATGAGCTGTTGCAGCTTCATCTGCTCAGCTTTGATTCCGTGCAGCCTGATCTTTCTCTCTTGTTTTCTCATCCCGAATTGATACGGTTCACGCTGGATATTGCGCAGCTTCATTCGGTAATCATTGATGAGTGCAAGAGACACTTCCCTATTGTCTTCATTCATTCCTTCTCTTAAGGTTTTAATGGCACTTCTTAGCAGCTTCCGTTTCGCATGCTGAATCTTTGTATCCAAATCCACAGCGATTTGCTTGTCTTTTTTCTCAGATAAAAGAGGCAGTAACACACTAGCTAAAATGAGTGTACATAAGATGACGCCTGCTGCGAGGAAAATAATCAAATGCCGTTCAGGAAACGGTGATCCGTCCGCAAGTGTAAATGGGATGGAGAAGGCACCGGCTAATGTCACAGCCCCACGAACACCAGAGAATGTCATGAGCATCGAGGCGCGAAGCTTCGGTTTTTTCACATTTTGCTTTTTCGTTGCACTCCAATTCCCTGCCCAGAACAGCCATACCCATAAGAACCTCAGGATCATAAGACACAGCGTGATGATTAAGATGTAACTGATGACCTGCATATTATTAAAGGCTTCATCCTGGAAAATGACCGTCGATACATCAGGAATCTGCAATCCAAGGATAACGAAAACAAGTCCGTTTAAAATAAATAAAATAATATTCCATGTGTTTGATGAAGCAATTTGCAGTTTGGCTAAATTTGCTTCCATTCGATCCTGCTCAATGGCATGTGTCACACCACCCGCTACAACCGCTAAAATTCCGGACACACCGATTTCTTCCGCTGCTAAATAGATCACAAATGGTGTAAGGATTTGCAGGATGATGTGCATCGTGACATCGTCCATTCCTAACCGGCGGAGGAAATAGCGGAAACGAATGATAAAAAAGGATAGAATAAATCCAGTCAATAGACCGCCTGCGGCAATCAGGACAAAGCTAAAGGATGCCTCAGCAATCGAAAAAGCGCCAGTCACCGTTGCAGCAATAGCAAATTTAAAAGCGACAAGTCCTGATGCATCGTTCATCAATCCCTCGCCTTCCAGCAGTCTCATGATGCCCTTTGGCATGTTCACACGGCTGGAAAGAGCACTTACTGCTACCACATCTGTCGGTGATAAAATCGCTGCAAGCGCAAATGCGGCTGGAAGCGGAATGCTTGGGATCATCCAATGGATGGTATATCCTGCTACAATGACTGTCGCAAATACTAACCCTAGGGCTAACAGAAGAATCGGCGCTCTTAATTTCCACAGCTCGTCCCTTGGGGTACGCTTCCCGTCATTAAATAACAGCGGCGCAATGAATAAAACGAAGAATAGTTCGGGATTTAAAGAAATATGTAAACCTGAAGGAAAAGCCGCCACCAATATTCCTAAGCCCACTTGAATTAACGGGACTGGAATAAAGGGGACAAAACGATTGATAATATTAGATGATGCGATGAGTGCTAGTAATACGAGCACTGCCAAAAAAATCTCCACTAGTACGTGTCCCTCCTATTTTAATTTTTTCGTCAAGTTTTGCTTACATGCAAAGATGTGTTCATTCCATGTTGATTCATCCGTCCGATCATAGGTGCTTCTTTAGTATTCCGCAAAATGTGAAACCAACACATAACAATCCATCTAGGCAAAAAAAGCTGAATCCAGATATTCAGCCAGCTGACAAAATTTTCATCCCATGTATTGTTCCAATGATGAACAAAAAGACCCTGCTTTTATTTTACACGAAAACTCCATTACCTGCTGACATCCAGCTCGTATCAAACACAAAAAAAAGAGCGAAACCGCTCTTTTCTCGTTTTACCCTTTATTTAGAAAATAAGACCTAGCGGGAAGCCGCCATTTGAATAGGTAGGAACAAACCCTGCATACGACAAGGATGAGAAACAGCAAATACAAAGCAATCTCTCCTTGTGCTAAACCGAGTCCTACGAGTAAGCCGCCAAGTGCTGCCCAAACTGCGTAAATCTCCGCTTTTAGCACAAGCGGCTTTCGCCCTGCCAATAAATCACGCACAATTCCGCCTCCGCTTCCAGTCAAAATGGCTGCCACAATGACCGCACTGAGCGGAAGCTCTCTTTGCACAGCAAATAATGCACCTTGAATCGCAAACGCTGCTAAACCAATCGCATCCGAGAAATTCCCCCATGTGCTCCAGTGCTTGAGCAAAAGCTTTGGAAAAAGAAACACAATCGTAATGGATACAAGAGCAATGGTAAACATTTTGCCCTGTGACCATAAAGCAGACACCGGAAGACCGATTAATAGATTTCGAATCGCTCCACCGCCAAATGCTGTCACAATCCCTAAAATGTACACACCAAGAATATCGTACTCTTCCTCCATTGCTACTATCGCACCACTAATGGCGAATGCGATAATACCAATGATACTTAAGACTTCCCATGCCATTTTCCGCTTATCTCCTTACATGATCTGATCATCTAACACTACTCCCTTAATGTATATCTGACATAAGCGAAAAGCAATACAAATTTTCTTTAAATTTTATCTTTTTGCAAAAATAAAAAATAGCCCGCTTAAAAGCAGGCTATCTCTCAATCTTCTTTTGCATTTAACAGCAGCATACTGAGGATGATAAGAATAAATGCAATGAGAGCCAATAGTGGAATGGTAATAAAACCAAACCAGTTCAGATAATCAACGGAACAAGGAATGCCGCTTAAGCAAGGACGAATCGACGCAAAGCCCGGGATCTTTTGTTCCATATAATGATAGATGGAAAAGCCAGCACCGATCACAGCCAAAGGCAGTACGTAATACTTCACTTTGACATCGCCCCGGAACGTAGCAATTCCAAGTAAGAGCACGAGCGGGTACATGAAAATGCGCTGAAACCAGCACATATCGCATGGGATAAACTTCTTTATTTCACTTAAATACAGGCTGCTCATCGTCGCAACGATAGAGACAATCCAAGCACTGTATAAGTAAATGAGCTTATTCTTCATGATTTTTTCCCTTTGAGCTCTTGATCAATTAATTCTTTGATTTCATCATAGTCATAAAAGTTTTGAACTTGTTTATTGTTAATCAAAATCGTTGGTGTTGAATTCACTTTATATTTGTTCACAAGCTGATCGTCTGTGTTCAGCTGCGGCTGATACGTTTTCTTTGATAAGTTATCTTTGAGTTTGTCCGTATCAATTTTTGTTGTCTTTTTCGCTAGTTCAGTCAGCTTAGCAGGCGTAACCCATTCTGCTTCACTATCTGGCTGTGCTTGATAGACAGCTTCATGGAATGCCCAGAAGTTTTTTGGATCTTCTTTCCACACTTCTTCAGAAGCTAGTGCTGCTAACACTGCGCCATCTCCATGAACAGGCAGTGGTAAATTAATAAATGAAAAGGATACATCGCCTTTATCTATGTAGTCTGCTTTCAGCTTTGGGAAAATGTCTGTTTCAAATGATTTACATGACGGACATTTGTAGTCCCCAAACTCAACGACTTGCACCGCTGCGTTTTTGTCCCCTATGACAGGCTGTCCTTTAATCGAAGGCTTACTGTCAACTGTTTGTGCTTCTTGGCTGTTCTTGTTCCCAATCACAACAAATAGACCGATGAGAAGAGCTGCGATGATGGTTAAAATGACAGCAAATTTAATGGATGAAGATTGATTATTTTTCTTACTCACATAAGCACCTACCTTATCTTTTTCATTCCTTAAAAAAAAAAGGATAATAGCTTAGAAAAATGCCATTATCCAACTTCTTCTATTTTAACAAGAGGGGGTCGATTATGAAAGATGGTATTCATGAAATTTTCCTTACAATTTTATTTCATGACCCTCATGGCATTTAAAACAGCGAGTACGGTGACACCGACATCCGAGAAGACGGCTTCCCACATGGTCGCAATACCGAATGCACCGAGTAATAGGAAAATGCCTTTGACACCAAGGGCAAATGCGATATTCTGCCATACAATCCTTCTTGTTCGTTTCGCGACAGCGATGGCTTCTGCTACCTTTGATGGCTGGTCCGTCATGATGACGATATCAGCCGCTTCGACAGCTGCATCTGATCCAAGCCCGCCCATTGCAATTCCTATGTCTGCTCTTGCTAATACAGGTGTATCATTAATGCCGTCCCCAACAAATAACAGTTTTTCTTGAGGCGCTTTTTTCTGATCAATTTCTTCTAATTTCGTTACTTTATCCTGCGGCAATAATTCTGCATGTACTTCGTCGATACCAATTTGCTTGGCGACCGCAGTTCCGACTTGCTTAGCATCACCAGTGAGCATGACGGTTTGAATACCAGACGCTTTTAGAGCAGAAACGGCCTCGATTGCATCATCCTTCAATTCATCTGCAATCAAGATCGATCCGGCAAACTCACCGTTAATCGCCATGTACACAACGGTTCCGCTTCTTTTTTCTTTTTCATACGCAATGCCTTCTCGCTCCATCAAGCGATGATTTCCCGCTAAGACATGGGAACCGCTAATGGTCGCTTTAATTCCATGTCCCGCGATATCCTCATATGCTTCAATCTGGCTTTCATCAAGCGGCGAGCTGTATGCCGCTTTAATCGATTCTGCAATAGGGTGTGAGGAATGGGCTTCTGCCAGTGCTGCAAAAGAAAGCAGCTCCTCTTCTGACCACTTGTCACTGGTTGTGACGATATTGGTCACCGTAAAGTTTCCTTTTGTGAGTGTGCCCGTCTTATCAAATACAGCATATCTCACAGAATTCAATGCTTCTAGATAGTTACTGCCTTTCACAAGGATGCCTCGTTTAGAAGCTGCCCCAATTCCCCCGAAAAATCCTAATGGAATGGACACAACAAGAGCACAAGGACAAGAGATCACGAGAAAGACAAGTGCCCGGTACACCCAGTCAGACAATTGTGCCGATGGAATGAAAAGCGGCGGCATAAAGGCAAGCAATAAGGCAAGCAAGACGACAGCCGGTGTATAATATTTTGCAAACTTTGTGATGAAATTTTCTGTCTGTGCTTTTCGGCTGCTCGCATTCTCAACCAAATCTAAAATCTTCGTCACTGCCGATTCACTTAGCTCTTTTTGCACTTCAATTTCAAGTATACCATTTTGATTCACAAATCCTGCAAGAACTTCTTTTCCCGCTTCTACATCCCGCGGCACCGACTCCCCTGTTAATGCAGATGTATCTACGAGCGAGAAGCCTTCAACAACGAGCCCATCCAGCGGAATTTTTTCAGCTGGCTTCACGACAATACGGTCACCGGCTTTTACTTCTTCCGGATTCACTTTTTTCGTTTCATTTCCTACTTTTAGATTCGCGTATTCTGGACGTATATTCATTAATTCACTAATTGATCGTCTTGAACGGTTCACTGCCGCCCCTTGGAAGAGCTCTCCAATTTGGTAAAACAGCATGACAGCAAGCGCTTCTGGATATTGCTGAATGACAAAAGCACCAACCGTTGCAATCGTCATTAAGAAGTTCTCATCAAATACTTGGCCGCGCACGATATTTTTCAGCGCTTTAAAAACCACATCACCGCCGACTAGTAAATATGCTGCGAAGAACATAATGAACTTTAATACACCATCTTCAGGTATAAAGAAAGCTGCTGTTCCAATGACTGCACCGCCAATTAATTTCAGCACAATCGTTTTTAAATTTTTCGTCCCATGATCATGATCGTGATGATGTCCTTCTTCTTTCGGTGATACACTCACATGAGGTTCAATGGACTGAACGGTTTTTTCAATGCGCTTTGACATCGTTTCTTGCTTATCTGCATGCGTAACAGTCAATGTGCCTGTCGCAAAATTAACAGAGCAAGCTTCAACACCATCCATTTTGCTGACACCTGTTTCTATTTTACGTGCACAGTTGCCGCAATCAAGACCGCTTAATACGTATTCATCCTTCATCTTTTTCATGTTCTCACCTTTTTCTTTATAAGTAGCCTTCCCTGATTCAATCAAACCTATCAGCTGCTGTGGATATTATATATGAGCACATATTCATATATTGAATTATCTTTATTATATGAGGAGTTCTGATCAGCTGTCAATCATTTATAAGCAAATGTTTGGTTTTTTTATGCCCAATCCTGCCACATGGATTTTCAATAATCCAAGCTCATGTCCCCCGCTCCCCGCATAACATAAAAACGATCGTTTGACCTCTGACAGAAAAAGTGCAGCTTTTCTCTTTACAAAAGAAGGACATACACTTAGAATGAAATAAAAGTTTCCCTAAGGAAACAAATTAGCATTAGAGAATCATTTCATCCTTTAGTCAAAATTATTTAATGTATGCATATATCTTTAGGAAGTGCAATGATGATTGAAAGGGGCCGCAAGACATGCCAAATGCTTTAACAATCGACCGTCTTCATGTCTCATATCACGGGCAGGATGCATTAGAGAACATCTCTCTTTCCATACAGGAAGGAACGATGACAGGAATCATAGGTCCAAATGGTGCCGGTAAATCGACTTTACTCAAGGCATGTTTGGATTTAATTGAAAAAGACCAAGGGGATATTCGCTTTTTTGAACAGCCCTTTAAACAAGTCAGAAAACAGATCGCCTATGTACCACAGAGAAATGATCTAGACTGGACGTTTCCTATTCATGTGCTGGATACCGTGCTACTTGGAACATATCCGAAGCTTGGCCTGATGAAACGTCCGAAAAAAGAAGACAGGGCATATGCGTACCACTGTTTAGAAAAGGTCGGCATGCAGGACTTTGCCAAAAGACAGATTGGTGAGTTATCCGGCGGTCAGCAGCAGCGTGTCTTCCTTGCAAGAGCACTTGCGCAAAACGCACAGCTCTTCTGTTTGGATGAACCGTTTGTTGGGATTGATATGGCAAGTGAAGAAACGATGGTTCGCATTTTGCAAGAATTACGGGATGAAGGAAAAACCATTTTGGTTGTCCATCATGATTTAAGTAAAGCCGATGATTACTTCAGCCATCTCGTTCTGTTAAATAAAAAACTCATCAAAGCTGGACCTGTACACGACATCCTTCGCCCAGAGGTCATGCTGGAGGCATATGAAACGCAGCTACCATTCTTAAAAACAGCAGGAGGAGACGTGTAATGGAATTTTTAACCGGACTCTTTGAATATGCGTTTTTACAAAAAGCGTTATTTACATCCGTCATGGTAGGCATTATTTGCGGGGTCATTGGCTGCTTTATCATTTTACGGGGCATGGCCCTGATGGGAGACGCCATTTCGCATGCAGTGCTGCCAGGTGTCGCCATCTCTTATATGCTGGGAATTAACTTTTTCTTCGGGGCCGTTTTAACTGGAGTGTTAACAGCAATTGGGATCGGATACGTGAGTCAAAACAGCCGCATTAAAAATGACTCTGCCATCGGCATTGTCTTCACCGCCTTTTTCTCAATCGGAATCATTTTAATCACATTTTTGAAAAGTTCCAGTGATTTATATCATATCTTGTTTGGAAACGTCCTAGCTGTTCGGTCATCTGATATGTGGATTACACTTGGCATCGGCATTTTTATCCTGCTGGCTGTTATCGTTTTCTACAAAGAACTGCTCATTAGTTCATTTGATCCGGTCATTTCTTCGGTTTACGGTTTACCGAATCGAATGATCCATTATTTTCTCATGACCTTGTTGACCCTTGTGACCGTTGCGTCACTGCAAACTGTTGGGATTATTCTTGTCGTTGCCATGCTTATTACGCCGGCAGCCACTGCTTATCTCTTAACAGACCGGCTATGGATCATGATTTATTTATCTGCTTTTTTCGGTGCAGTTTCTGCCGTCGTGGGACTTGGGCTTAGTTTTACGTATAACTTGTCGTCTGGCGCTTCTATCGTGCTGGTCGCGACCATTTTATTCGGGAGTGCCTTTATCTTTTCACCAAAGCAAGGAATTCTATGGAGATCATTAAAATCTAAACGAAAACGAACGCAGCTAAAAAAGGAAGCGTCTATGTAAAAGGAGGACATATATGAAGAAGGTATTTGCAATCCGTTTGATCGCAGTATTCATTGCCCTTATGATCATCGCAGGCTGTTCTACTAAGCAAAATAATTCCGGCAAAGTTGACGGCACATTAAAAGTCGTCACGACCTACTCCATTCTTTATGACATTGTGAAGGAAGTAGGCGGAGAGCACGTCTCTATTCACAGCATTGTTCCCATTGGTACAGACCCACATGAATTCGACCCACTGCCAAAGGATGTTCAGCATACAACGGATGCAGACCTTGTTCTATATAATGGCTTAAACCTTGAGACAGGAAACGGCTGGTTTCAAAAGCTGCTCGAATCGAGTGGCAAGGACGGGGATGATGCACCTGTAGCCGAATTAAGTAAAGGCGTCAAAGTAAAGCATTTATCTTCAAAAGGACTCGAAAGCCAGCAGGACCCCCACGCCTGGCTGAATGTCGAAAATGGGATTCTTTATGCTCAAAATGCCCGGGATGCGCTTATTGAAGCGGACCCTGAGCATCAAGAGGATTACGAAAAAAATACAGAAGCCTATATCAAAAAGCTTCAAGCGCTTCACGATGAAGCAAAAGACAAGTTTGATCAGCTGCCAAAAGACAAAAAGCTCCTTGTGACAAGTGAGGGAGCCTTCAAGTATTTTGCAGATGCCTATGGACTGAAAGCAGGCTACATTTGGGAGATCAACACAGAAAGTGAAGGAACACCTGGACAAATGAAGCGCATCATTCATTTTGTCAAAGATCATCAAGTTCCTGCGCTCTTTCTTGAAACAAGTGTCGATCAACGCAGCCTTGAAAGCTTATCTGAGGAAACCGGGGTTCCGATTAAAGGAAAAGTATTCACTGACTCTATTGGAAAGAAAGGTGAAGACGGAGACAGCTACTATAAGATGATGAAATGGAATATTGACACCATTTACAAAGGGCTTTCATCATGAGAAAAGACAGGCGGAGTGATTCTGCCTGTCTTAGATTGTTGACAAAGGGCTAAAATGATGTTTATTTTAGCCCTTTGTCTTCTTTTCAGCGTGATAGAAAACCTTTGCAGTCTAGGAAGGACAGCTACTTTTGCGGAACGAATTTGACATTCGTGAGCACCAGCGCGCAGGACTGACAACGAATGCGAGGGTTTGTCTTCACGCTGAGACAGGCGGAATGAATCCGCCTGTCTTTTTTGTTAGCTGGCTATATTTTGCGGGTGTTTTTTCGGCCAAATGACATAGCTAATGCTAATGACGAAATCAATGGCTAAGACCATCCCCCACACACCGGCGAGCTGCATCAGTGATTCCGTTCGTTCTGGTGCTTGTATGAGATAGGATAAACCAAATAGCAGACCAGCTCCGATGACATAAGAGACGAAATGCCGCGTCCAGCTGACCATTTCATACACTGACCGTTCCTTCCCGTACTTAGGTCTTCCCTTCGGCTTAGGGCCTCCTGCAAATCGATAAGCAAACCGAGCATCTGCCCATTTCACCATTTGATGTCCAAAGGCGAGACTCACCCCAATATAAACAGCCGCAAGCCCGTGGATGACACTCGCCACAGCCCCTTGCCTTAAATCCATATAAGTAGCCGCAAGAAGGATTAGATCCAAAATCGGCGTACAGACCAGAAAGAAGGCGCCCCACTTTTTCTGTCTAAACACATAACGCAGTGTTAAACCCACCAGAATAAACAGCCAAAAACCAATTTCACATGCCACAATCAATAACCCGACCAATATTCCCCACATCCTTTTTAACACAATTGTATTAAATAAAAAATAACACAACTGTGTTAAAAAAACAATAGCTGTGCTAAAATCAATGTATGCCAAAAATCGTCGATCACCATAAACAAAAACAAAAAGTCGCTCAAGCTGCAATGAGAGTGATTAAACAGGATGGATTGGAAAACGCTTCTGTACGAAAAGTTGCGGTAGAAGCTGGTATTTCAGCGGGCTCTATGCGTCATTATTTTTCCACACAGCAAGAGTTATTTCTTTTCTCTATGACATTGATTCAGGAAAGAGTCAAAGAGCGTATGACAGGACTTCAGCTTAATGGTTCAACGGAAGAAAATGTCCTCACGTTATTGGAGCAGGTTCTTCCACTTGATGAAGAACGAAGATTTGAAATGGAGGTGTGGCAGGCTTTTATAGTCAAGTCGCTGACTGAACCAGATTTACAGCCGCTCAATGCAAAGATGTATGACGAGCTTCTCCAAACGACCCAATTTTGTTTAATGAAATTAAAAGAGGATGGGCTTTTGCTTGATCATATCGATCTTTTAGTCGAAACTGAGCGGCTTTATGCGGTCATCAACGGGCTTGCATTGAATGGAATCTTGCAGCCTCATCGTTTACCGCCTGAGCTCATACGCTCCGTGCTGCAGATGCACCTGCAATCCATCACCAAAAAAGACATGTCTCCCTCATGAGGGAGCATGTCTTTTTTAATCTTCCATAAAAATACGTTTTGCTTCGTAGTAGAGCACCTGCACAAATTTCTTCACATTGATACGAGTATGTTCTTCTCTACCGCTCGTCTCTTTTGTTAATTCACTCATTTTCTTTCGCACGATGGTGAAATCAAAGAATTTAGATGCGTAATTTTCAAACGTTGGATGAGAAAAATCAGTTAACCCAAGTGATGCGATGTGTTTCAAAGATTGGTTGATCGCACGTCTTACCCGCTGTTCCGCTGCCTTCGCTTCTCTTGCAATGTCAGCCGATGTGTAAGGCTCATTTAATTTTTCCTCGGTGACACCCGTGAAAATGACCTTTAAAGAAGGAAATGAATCATGATGTTCGGTATGCAGCGCTACATACTGATCTGTGAAGAGAATCATATCTAATAAATCTTTAGATCCCTTTTCACCCACAATCCCAAGCTCTGCCAGCAAGAACTGACCTGCCTCTGCAAGACTTTTCCCCCGCTGCTTCGTTTTCGTCTGACCGCGCTGCTGAAACTGCATGACGGATTTGAGTGAGTGCTGAATGTTTTCAATTGAATGCTCTAAATGAAGACGTTCAATCATGAGATGGAGCACACTTAAGACCTCTACACGATTGATTGGCTTTGTCACATAATACTCAACACCAAGCGTATACGCCTGGCCGATTAATTCCTTTGTTTCTACCTGCGACAGCATTAAGTATTTCCCATGAAACTCATCCTTAATGGCTCGAATCGTTTCAAGACCGTCTCTTTCCGGCATCAATAGATCAATACATAAGATATCAATGTGCAAATCATTTAAGTAGCTTGCCGTTAACTCTGCGCCATCCTCTGCTTCCCCTGCGACAATGCCAAGCTCTTCATCTTCAATGAGCTGAGCCAGTGAAGAACGCACGGCTTCATCATCATCAACAATAAAAAATCTCATCTCCCAATCCCCTCTTTTCTACTGACTTGATCCACTGGTATCGTTAACGTGAAAATCGTTTGTTTATTTGGGATACTCTTCATCTCAACACTTCCGCCAAGCTTCTCCGCTGTATCCTTCACATAGGAAAGCCCGATACCGCTTGATGGATTCCCAGCCTGGTCGTATTTTAAAGTAAAACCGGGTTTAAAAATAACATGATGATTACGCTCTTTAATGCCAGGCCCGTTGTCACTGATTTGAAAGATCACCTGGTTCTCTTTCTGTGAAATAGAGAGTGACACCTCTCCATCCACTGGAATGGCTTCGACAGCATTGGAAACAATATTATTTAACAAAGATAGAATGGTATACACGTGATAGACGGGATGCTGCCCATCTTCATCATAATGAAAGACAATGTTTTTTTTAAGAGATTCTGCGTAATTTTCATGAATACGAATCACGAGCCCAGCAATATGCGCAGGACTTGCATAAGCCTGAAAATTTTCTTCATGAATCAGCTTTGATAATGCAGAAAAAATCCGCTGGTTATCCTTTTTGATCTCATGTACCTCTCCTGCAATTTGCAGGGCTGTTTTTCCGAGCTTTTTCAAATCCAATGATTCTGTATCCTTTGCGTGGTGCAGGGATTGATACAATTGATAGGATGTCGCTGTAATGTGCTCAGCATGTGCAAGTGTTTTATGAAAGTATGTAGATTCCGTATAAAGGTTAGACAGGAGCATGAGCAGATGTTCCTTTTCCTTTTTCATCTGACGCTCTCTCGCCTGCTCTTCATATAATCGAATCATTGTATAACAAGCCAACACGAAAAAGCTTCTGAAAATCGCTAAAACAAAAAGTTGAAACAGCGTCCGCATCGTTAAAATTTCATCGATGGTGCCACGAAGTGCAATCATCTCAACAACGCTCGCACACAGTTCCATGATGATGCCTGTCGCACCAATCAGCCAAGGCTGATCGCGGAAACGTCTGACCTGTAATAAATAAAAGAGCGTGCCATAGACGACATAATAAAGAAGGGAAGGAAATCTTAATGAAACCGCCTCTTCCAGCGGAAGATGACCTGTGACGGCTGTATCAAGAAGCACGCGAAACGCAAAAACAGATACCCCTGCAATAATACCGCTTGCCCATGCCGGGAATTTTTTCATTTGAAGCAGGATAAAGAAAAAGACAACGGTTCCAAAACTGACCCGAAAGCTGTCCTCAAATGGATAAAATTTGAACTCTCCGCCAATCGGTGTCAGTACAATGAGCATCACAATTAAATAAGGCTCTGTATTCAGCCATTTTTTCAGTAGATTCAAACGCAGTCACATCCCTAATAATTGACGATAGTATACTATGTGAGCTTGAGAAAAACAAACATCCATGAAAAAGCGCACACCGGAACTTTGTCGGTGTGCGCTTCTCATGATGCCGCTTAATCTTCTAAACGATCCTTTTCTAAAAGTGATGCGCCAGCAATACCTGGTTTGGTCATTTCAAAAGGATTCAAGATGACGTCAAGCTCTTCTTCTGTTAACACATCATTTTGCAGACAAAGCTCACGTACAGATGCGCCTGTAAGAATCGCTTCTCTTGCAATTCGTGCAGCAGCTTCATAACCAATATGCGGATTCACCGCTGTCATGACACCAGCACTTTTTTCTACATATTCTTTTAATCTCGTTTCATCTGCTTTTAGATCACGCAAGCAGTTGTCCATGAAGGACTCAAACACATTTTTCATCATGCTGAGAGATTGTAGTAAGTTGAATATTAAAACTGGTTCCATAACGTTCAGTTCAAGCTGACCAGCCTCTGATGCAAGACAGATCGTATGATCATTTCCGATGACTTGGAATGCCACTTGGTTCATGACCTCAGGCATCACTGGGTTGACTTTCCCTGGCATGATGGATGAACCTGGCTGTCTCGGCGGCAGGTGAAGCTCACCAAAACCTGCTCTTGGCCCTGAAGCCATCAAACGAATATCGTTCGCCATTTTGGACATATTCATCATACATACTTTAAGTGCAGCAGATACTTCTGTATAAGCATCCGTATTTTGCGTGGCATCGACTAAGTCTTCAGCTCCAACTAACGGTAATCCGCTAATGTCAGATAGATAGCCTACCACCTGACGAATATATTTAGGATCAGCATTCAATCCAGTTCCGACTGCTGTTGCTCCCATATTGACTTCATATAAATGCTGTCTAGACTGCTTGATACGTTTAATATCACGAGCAAGAACCTTTGCATAAGCACTAAACTCCTGACCAAGTCTGATTGGAACAGCGTCCTGAAGATGCGTACGTCCCATTTTGATCACATGATCGAATTCCTGCGCTTTTTCCGTCATGACTTGATGCATGTTTTCCATCGTATAAAGTAGTTTTTCAATCATATTCAATGTTGAAATATGAATCGCTGTTGGGAAAACGTCGTTTGTTGACTGCGACATGTTCACATGCGTGTTTGGACTTAGCTCAGTATAAGCGCCTTTTTCCTTTCCTAGTAGTTCAAGCGCTCTATTTGCAATGACTTCATTGGCATTCATATTCATTGAAGTGCCAGCCCCGCCTTGAATTGGATCGACAATAAATTGATTGTTCCATTTTCCTTCAATAACCTCATCTGCGGCTTGAACAATTTTTTCTCCAAGACCAGAATATAGTCGTTGTGTATCCATATTTGCAAGTGCGGCTGCCTTTTTGACAATCCCTAATGCTTTGATGAGTTCCTCATGAACATGGTAGCCAGTAATTGGAAAGTTCTCTACTGCACGTAATGTTTGAATTCCATAATACGCTTGAGTGTCTACTTCCTTTTCACCTAGAAAGTCTCGTTCGATTCGAACTTGCTTGTCCTGTAGCTTCGTCATTTGAAAAGATCTCCTTTTACGCTGCTTTTGTTTGTTGTTTTAATTCCTCAATATACTTCTTCGATTTCTCTTGATCAAAAACTTTTTCCCACTTAGACATGACAATGGCGGCAAGTGAGTTACCAAATACGTTAACAGTTGTACGAACCATGTCAAGTATACGGTCGATCCCAACGATGAAGGCAAGTCCTTCAAGCGGCAGTCCCATTGCACCAAGTGTTGTGATGACAACAACGATTGATGCACCTGGTACACCAGCCATTCCTTTAGATGTCAGCATCAAGATTAATAGTAACGTAATTTGCTCATAGATGGAAAGCGGCATGCCGTACATTTGTGCAACAAATATGGCGGCAATGGATTGATAGATGGCACTTCCATCTAGGTTAAAGGTGTAGCCTGTTGGGATAACGAACGACGTGATCGCTTTCGGGCAGCCGAACTTCTCCATTTTATCCATAAGTCTAGGCAGTACAGCTTCTGAACTTGCTGTTGAGAATGCAAGAATGATTTCTTCTTTTAGCACTCTAAATAGTGTAAAGACGCTTGTTCCAGCTAATTTTGCGATAATGCCAAGTACGACAATAACGAAGAATGCCATTGTACCGTAAACGACAAGTACCAGTTTACCTAGCGGGAGAAGCGCTCCGACCCCGAATTTGATCACCGTCACACTGATGAGCGCGAATACACCAAATGGTGCAAACTTCATCACTTTATTGGTCACCCAGAACATGGCTTCGAGTATACCCTCAAAGAATCCTAATACTGGTTTCCCTTTGTCTCCTACTGCGGCAATTCCTAATCCGAATAAGACTGTAAAGAAGATCGTTGGTAATAGATCACCTTCTGCAATGGATTGGAAAACGTTTGTTGGCACTAGATGCACAATGGTTTCAGAGAAACTCGCTTTTTCGGAAGAAGCTTTCGATGTCTCTTCATATTTAGAGATATCGCCTTTTTCCATGTTGCTCATGTCAATTCCTGTACCAGGATGGAAGACGTTTGCTGCAAGCAGTCCCACTGCTAATGCAATCGTTGTCACAATTTCGAAGTAAAGAATGGTTTTTCCGCCGAGTCTTCCGATGGTTTTCATATCCCCTACACCAGCTACTGCTACAATCAACGCAGCAATAACAATTGGAAGAACGATCATTTTAATTAAATGGATGAATATATCGCCAATCGGCGTTAACACATTAATAACGGTTTCATTTTGATAAAACAGCGCTCCCACGATAACACCCAGAACAAGTGCAATGAGTATTTGAGAAGCTAACCCTAACTTTTTCATACGTGAACCCCCTTTTTTTGATAACGCTTTCTTTGTTGCTTAATCGCATCTTAACGATGAACCTACAAAAAACGACAAAAAGGAACAAAAAGAAGTGAATTTTTTATGAAAAATCTTTTAAAAGGTGGGTTTTTCCACAAAATTGTTAAAAAAAGACTTCGCTTTTGGCGAAGTCTCAATGATCTTGCATATGTTCACTTGGCGGTTCTTGCTTTGGATAAAATTCATCATACATAGCATATCCAATAAGAACAAGAGCAACATAGAACAATGCACTAATCGTCCAAATCCATTTGACATTCAGCTTCATTGTGCCACTCCCTCTCTAACTGGTTTCAATCGCTGCAATCTGAGCGCATTCAATACAACCGACACGGAGCTAAAGGCCATTGCTGCTCCTGCAAGCCATGGCGCAAGAAGTCCAAATGCAGCTATCGGTATCCCAATACAGTTATAAGCAAGCGCCCAAAATAGATTTTGCTTGATGTTTCTCATCGTTTTTTTACTAAATTCAAGCGCATCTGCAATGGCATGGAGGTCTCCTGTCATGAGCGTGATATCTGCTGCTTCCATGGCAACATCTGTCCCTGTTCCAACTGCCATCCCAATATTCGCTGTCGCAAGAGCCGGGGCATCATTGATGCCATCTCCGACCATGGCGACTTTCTTTCCTTGTTCCTGAAGCGCCGCAATGTGAGCAGCCTTTTCCTCAGGCAGGACTTCCGCAATGACATGATCAATGCCCGCCTGTTTCGCAATCGCCTCTGCCGTCAGCTTGTTATCACCTGTCATCATCACAACGTGAATCCCTTGCTCTTTCAGACGCTTGATAGCTTGAGGTGAGGATGATTTGATCGTATCTGCCACTGCGACAATGCCGGCGACTTCGCCGTCAATAGCGACAAGCATAGCCGTTTTCCCTTGCTGCTCCAGTAGTGTGACGGATGCTTCGACTTGATCATATGGGATATGATATTTCTGTAATAGCTTACGCGTTCCAATCAAAAGCTTGTGTCCTGCGGCCTTTGCTTCAATTCCATGGCCTGGGTCTGCTTGGAAGGCTTCGATCTCGACCGCTTCAAGACCTTGTTCCTTCATTCCGTCTGTGATCGCTCTGGCAAGCGGGTGTTCCGACTGCTGTTCTGCCGATCCTGCTAGCTGAAGCAGCGTATCTTCTGTCCAATTGTCAGATACCATCACATCTGTCAGACTCGGCTCCCCTTTTGTCACAGTCCCTGTTTTATCTAAAACCACCGTGTCAAGTGATTGGGTCACTTCTAAATGCTCCCCGCCTTTAAACAAAATGCCTGATTCAGCTGCACGGCCGCTTCCAGCCATTATAGAGGTTGGTGTGGCAAGACCAAGTGCACAAGGACACGCAATGACAATGACCGCTATAAAGGTTTCAAGTGCTGAAGTCACATTCCCTGGATCAACAAAGAAAAACCATATCAGGAACGTGAGCACAGCAATTCCTACAACGATAGGAACAAATATCCCTGATATTTGATCTGCCATTCTTTGAATCGGTGCTTTTGAGCCCTGTGCTTGTTCTACGACTCGGATAATCTGTGAAAGGGCGGTCTCTTTCCCAACCTTTGTCGCTTTCACTTTCACAAACCCATTTTTATTGATGGTTGCCCCGATGACCGCATCACCAGCCGTTTTATCAACAGGCAGACTTTCTCCCGTAATCATGGACTCATCAATTGCGGTTGTTCCCTCCACGATCTCTCCATCTACCGGCACTTTTTCCCCCGGTTTGACAAACACAAGATCATTCACTTTTACTTCGGAAATAGGCACGGTCATCTCTTTTCCATCTCGCTCGATGACCGCTTCTTTCGCTTGTAGGCCCATCAGCTTTTGAATCGCTTCTGATGATCTCCCTTTTGCTCTTGCTTCCATTAATTTTCCGAGCACGATCAACGTAATAAGCACAGCACTTGTTTCATAATAGAGGGCTGCCTCATGTGTGCCTTGAACCGCTGACTGAATGCTTTCGTATAAACTATAGAAAAACGCAGCTGATGTCCCAAGTGCGACAAGAACATCCATGTTGGCACTTTTATTACGTAAAGCTTTATATGCTCCTACATAGAAGGGCCAGCCGACAATGAACTGAACCGGCGCTGCTAAAGCCAGCTGAACCCATGGATTCATGAACGCTTCTGGCAGCCAAATAAAAGACGTGAAGGAAAAATGGCTGACCATTGCCCAAAGAAGCGGCAGTGACAAGATCATTGAAAATAAAAAGCGTGCCGTCTGCTTCTCTATTGCTGCTTGGCGATGATCTTTCTTTCCTTCCTCTGCTTCATCTGCAGCTGGTTCAATTAAAGAATATCCAATGGACTGAACCGCATCCTTTATATCACTTGTAGACGTTTGGCCAGGATGATACGTGACCTGAAGGGTCTCAAGTGCAAAGTTCACAGATCCGTGATCAACACCGTCCAGCCGGTTAATTTTTTTCTCGATTCGGTTGGCACACGCTGCACACGTCATTCCCTCTATATCAAATTCTGCTTGCTCCATCACCACATTGTAGCCAAGGGATTGAATTTTTTGCTTCAGATCATCTGGTGTTAGTTGTTCTGTTTCATACACAATATGAGATGTTTCCAGCGCCAAATTCACATTGGCATCATCCACACCTTCCAGCTTGTTCAAACCCTTTTCAATGCGTCCTGCACAGGCAGCACAGGTCATCCCCGTAATATGAAAATCAATTTCCTTTTTCATTCATCTCACCTCTTCACATACTCCATGGGGGTATCTTTTTTTGAAAAAAATACGCGCTGTCACATGCAGCACGTATATCATTTATACGACATCATATCCCTGTTCTTCAATCACATCAGAGATTCGGTGTAACGTGACTTGATCAGGATGAAAAGAAACCTCCACCTGTCCCTTGTCTAAATGGACTTTCACAGATTCAACACCTGCTAATTCTCCTACATTTCCCTCGACTGCTTTCACGCAATGTCCGCAAGACATGCCCTGCACTTGAAGTGTTGCTTGTTCCACTTCTCATCGCCTCCATCAATCATTTTCTACACCTTACTATACCCTAGTAGGGTATCAATGTAAACATATAAATGCTACGATTTTGTGAGCTTATGAAAGACGTTCATTAACTCTTCAATGGCTTCATCCCCATTGCCGCTCTTAATAGCATCCGCTACGCAGTGATGTGTATGCTTTTCCATCAAATGAAGACTGACTTTTTTCAAAGCTGCATTGACAGCGGAGATTTGATTGACAACATCTATACAGTAACGATCGTTTTCAATCATTTGCTGAATCCCGCGCACTTGTCCTTCCACTCGTTTCAACCGATTGATCAATTGATCTTTATCCTTCTCGGCTCTAGGCGAAGCCATATGTCTTTCTTCATGTTCTGTCATGTGATCACCTTTTTTCTAATATGACTTGTCTTTCCTTAAATTAAAGCATATCTCCACTGGAAAAGGCAAAGATATGCTGAATGCGCGTCTAAGAGCTGTGTTTGTCCTAGTTTGTTAATTGTTCAATATCCTGTAAAAGATTGACGGACTGCTGAAGCTGCTTGATCAACCCTTGCTGGTCCTCAAGCATAGCAGCAACGTCGATGTTGTCCGCTTTCAATTGCTGTAAATACGTTTGAATTTCCTCTGACAGCACCTTATTTTTTTCAATGATCTGCACATGCAGGTCTGCTGCTATTTTTGGTGCTGTCAGTTCATTAAATTCTTGAATGTCTGCCTTCAATGATTCAAGCTGCTGGGTTAATTCTGCTTTTTTGGCGGCGTTTTTTACAGCTTCTTCTGCGAGCTGTGGAAAGTCCTCCGTAAATTGCTGAATGTCCGTCACATACTCATTTGCCTCTGTGACATATGTCGTTGTATCACTTACTTGGTCAAGCAAACCGGAGCATCCACTTAATACAAGCGTGCCCGAAAATAACAAAGAGATCACATGTTTTTTCAAGATCGATCATCCTTTCATCTGCGGTATTGAAAACATCATTTGTCCCGCTCCCCCATCACACAGATGCAATAAGACCTTAAAAAAGCCAGACCTTTGCCTCATGTGTGATAGGCAAAGGTCTGGCTAACATGTTCATGCCGGAATGGCCGAGAAACAACGTGAGTTTCTGTAATGACGACCAAACCGTAAAAGCTACTCCCCTTTAGGAAACCGTTCAAATGTTATGTTTATCATATCGAATGTCAGGACAACAGTCAATGAGAAGCTGGCGGTAGATCATGCTCTTCATACAGCATATAGCCCGCTCCAGTTGACGCATAAATCCGGTTGCGCCCTTGGCGTTTTGACATATACAAGGCTTGGTCCGCTTCAAATAGAAGAGTTTCTAATACATTTGGATCATAAGCTGTATGAGCGATTCCAAAGCTCGCTGTCACTCGCACTTTTTCCTCATCAGTCTCAAAGAAACTCGTCTCAAACGAATGTCTCATTCGCTCCGCAATATGACATGCCTCTTCAAATGAATGATGCGGCAGACAAATAGCAAACTCTTCTCCGCCATATCGTCCGAATAAATCGTCCATCTGTAAATGCTGCTGACAAATGGTGACAACATGACGCAGCGCCTCGTCTCCAATATGATGTCCATGCGTGTCATTGATTTGTTTAAAGAAATCAATATCAAACAGCAAGATCGCCGTATCCTGCGCATCCTCTTCCAAGATCATCTGCGTTCGTTCAATAAAAGAAGAACGATTGAAGATATTCGTCAACCCATCAATATACGCACGACGCTCCAGCTCTTCCTGCAGCAAACGCTGCTCTGTTACATCACTGATCACAATTTGCCTGCCCTCGATCTCTCCTCTTCTATTAAATAGGGACGATGCGGTCAAGTGATAATAGCTGGAATGATCTTTTTCCCTTTTCAACATTAAATCATATTGCGAATGATCCTGCGGAGAACGCAGCCACTGAATGAACGCGGTATCTTTGATGATCCCTGAGAAAATATCGTCAATTTTAAAGCCAATCCCCTTTTTATTAGAAAGTGCTGGAATGATCGATGCAGCAGCGGGGTTGTAATCTATGAGTGTCCGGTATCGATCTAAAATGAGAACCCCTTCAGACATATGCTCAAACACACGCTCCATTGCAATGGGAGAGAGCTTAAAGAGCTGGAACGACATAATCGCCCATAAGTAGAGTGCATTGGTTAAAAACATCACCACAGGGACCGGGTCAATATGAAGAGGCGTAACGCCTAATAAATAGATAAAAGATGTCGTGATTGGCAGTAACATTCCCACTAGCAAAATGAGGATCTGCTTTAAATATTCTTTTTTTGTGACACGTAAAAACCAAACCAGCATAAAAATAGCGAGCATCGAACAGCCAAATGTATAGACGCCATGAATGATATACCAATAGCCAATCGTAAAATCAGCCAATAAAAAACCGTCTACTGGATTCATCGTGATGCTACGATAAAAGAGTGAATGAAAAGAGTTGGTGAACACCATAATGGTAGTGAGAGTTGGAATCAGTAAGATGAGAAGCACGCGGCGCTTTGTGAAATATTGATGGAATCCCGTAAATTGCAGCACAATCATCAGACTGAATGGTGCGATGAACGGAAGACCTATGTATTGAAAACAAACCCAGAACATGATCTGTCCAGGTGTACTTGCCAATAATTCAAACGTGTGCCCAAAGATATAAATCGCAGTTGCTCCAGACATATACATAAACAATTGACAGCCAATATACCGGCGGCGGTTCGCATGAGCAATGATTGATAATATCACGGACAGAATGCCAGAAACACTCATGATCACAATAAAATGTAAAACAATCGAATCCATGTAAACGCCCCAATTTCAGTTATTTAGAACTAGTCTAATATTACTATATATGAGGAAGTCATAAATGGGAAGATGTGATTTTGATTTGGTTGGAGGTTTTTTGTACAGTTTCGGTCATTATCTGTTCGTGATCCCTTATATTTTCACTACTTTTTGCTTAATTTGAGGGAGAAGTATGTTGCGGTAGGTGAAATATCTGTACAATGTGGAAATCGGGGATCAATGACGAGGAGGCTTACAAGGTATATGACTTTTTTGATTATTATGGCGGGGCTATTTATGCTGATTCTCTTGGAGAAGCCATTTGAGAAGAGAAGTTCTGGGTTGATATTTTTGGTGAGTTATTTACTACTGATTGCAGTTTATGTGATTCAAACAACGTTTGTGGAACTCTTATCTAATCAGCTCTTACTCATCATTGCTATTATAGTTGTTTGTCCTTTGTTAATTCGATTTTTACAGTTGTTTCGGGGAACATAAGTTGACCAATACATTAAAAAAAGATGCTGGCTATCGGCATCTTTAAGTTTTCCGAGAAAATCTCGTCAGTCTTATTTTCTTCTTAATTCCATCCATTTTATAATAGAGAAATTTCTCGTTAAAGCAAGGTGTTGTTCTCATATTCCACTCTAGAAATCCTTCTCAACACAGAGCCGATTTTGTATTGCTAGATTATTCCGATTAATGGCTTGAAGAATAATCTCATTGAAAATGTCCTAGAAAATCGTTGTATCTTTAAATCGAGTAAGGCGATGCCAAATGATAAGGAACGGGGTCATTGATGCTCAAACCTAAAAACATCAATATTCTATGCTATGCCGATTGATCTAGTGGTAGAGGCCACGTTCTTTTAAACCGATTCACCCCAACTTAAAGAAATGCAAACAACATCAATAAATATCCACGACCCTGTTCCTTATCATGAAGCAATGGATCTAAAACGTTTTGATATATTAGTCGTACAAAACCTCCCTCATATTAAACATAATATAACCTCTTTTTATAAAGCGGAGCCACATATATAATGAGGGGTAATAGTCATCATAAATATACAGTATATATTTTTATTTAATAGCACTATAAGGGTAGCAATTATCATTTAAGAATAATAAATTAGAACCTTTTAGTCTTCATACTCCATTCATAATGTCCTCGAACACCATTCTCCAACCTAGATATGAATTTAATCATACCACTATCAAAAGGCTCATTACTGATAAAGACTTTATTTTTAAGTTCAATGAATGTATTAATTTCTATGTTTAACATTTCCTTTGCTCTATCTAAAGCTGTCTCTATTGAACAATTTTCTTGTTTTTGCAGAATGATAACCAAATTATGAATTTCATCATTCTCAAATTCTTTTTTAAAAGATAATAAATCATTTGTCCAATTTACTATTTTATTGATAGAGTTAATTAAATCTCTCAGTAAAATACTACGACTAGAAGCAGGAATAAAACTTCTCCCTCCTCTTTCTATTAGATCAAAACAGACAAAAACACTCCCACTATGCATCCTATGATTGACGTACTCTTCAAGAGTCGGTATGTACTTTTCTTTTTCATTTTTAATTTCCCATTTAATAGAATTAAAACAATTTTGAATACTTTGAATAATTCTTTTTTTCCATTCATCAGGCATTCCTATACTAAGACGTTTCCACCAATCATGCCACGCATATAAAAAAGTATCATCATCATAAAATGCTCTTTCATTAAGAATTTCAATTATCTTTTTAGAATATATATCATATAACTTTTGATTGTTCAAATTGTCGCTATAATCATCCAATATACAAAACAATAAAAGATAATCAGAAGACAATCTTACACTGTCGTAAGAGTCATAAGGTTGAGAACGTCCTGCCAAGTATGAAATTTTTTGTCTTTCATATCTTTTTATGTTTGAATCATTCATTAAATTATTAATTTTAGCCCAATTAACTGTGTCTTCATGTACTTTTTTAACATAAGGATTGATAGAACTTTCGAAACATTCTTCTATTTTCGGTATGTTTTTTACTTCTAACATTTCGTCCTCCTAAAAATTATTTTCTTTTTTATGTATTTACCCTGTTTAAATTTTCAAAAAACGCAGTTAATAATCTTGTTTTTCTGTCTAAAAAAAGATAAACAGAAAAATGCTTATCTTAACAGAATAATTAATAAAAAATACCATTTACCTGTTTCCGCAGGGTAAACTATAAAGAGACTTGAACAATATTCCATTATTAAACAAACAGTTGGTTTAACTTTGTTCTTGTCTTTGTACAGAATCTCTTTGAATTAATTGCGTATATGCTTCTTCATAAAATGAAGTAATGTTTGGCCTAAAGCAGTTAGGATAACACCTTTCCCATCACATTTTGGGCATATTTTTTCTTCGTTCTTAATAGAAATATGACTTGTTCCATTACAATTAGGACAAACATGCTCTAAATCGTCTGTTGATATAATGACTGACATCTCTTTCACCTCAACTTATAGAATAATGATGTTTCTTGGCTAAACCTTAAATCTAATAAGATCCATAAACATACATTTTTTAAATAAAATTTCTATTTGGCAATAAAGATATCATATTATAACATAATTAAAGTGCTCAATGTTTGAGTGACAAATTAATCTATTAAGGAGGCTTTAAGAGAGCTGCATCGTGCAAACCATTAATTGAGCGACCAACATAAAGCCCTGAACAATTAAGGAATCTCGATACACCACAATGATTAAGGATGTTTTTAGCGATTTAATTAAATATTTATCATTTTTTGATCCTCTATAAACTGCACCATTAGATTCTGCTCCGACATACGCTTCACAAAGTCTGTCAAATCAAGTGATGGATCTATTAAAGAGCATAAAAAAAGACGCTCATAAAATAGCGCCTTTTAAAAATGATGATAGAGTTTTGGAACTTCTAAAATGATGCCAAACCCGTATCAAGGGCTTTCAAACCCTTGATACCCGACTGCATTCTAAAAATTTTGATGGAGACGGTGGGAGTCGAACCCACGTCCAGAGACATCGATTACTTAAGCGTCTACGAGCGTAGTCAACATATTTCGTGTTCACTCATCCGCATGCCTGCTGACGGGCGCTTGGAGAGCTAGTCTGATGGATCTCTTCTTACGTCCTCAGACGGAAACGTAAGCGTAGCCTACTTCATTGGGCTCCTCACAGACACATAGGCGATGTCAGGAAGAGCTCGCTGCACTTATTAGGCAGCTAGTGCTAAGTTTTGGTTAAAACTTTTAGTTTTGCCAGTTACATTTAAGTGCGTGTTAACGAGATCGCCTCTCGGCTCGCAGCCTAAGCTCGAACCATCCCTGTCGAATCCGTAACGTCCCCTTGTAAAAGGGATATACGGGATGGAAACGTTCAGCTTAACTGCTTCCGTATATAACTATTATAACAATCTCTTCGCTTGAAACAACTGGTGGTTTCTGTAAGAAAAGCAATGATTGTTTACTGCATAACATATTGTAGCATAATGCTTCCGCTCTCAGCAAGACATCTGCATGAATCTAGAATTGCTTTTGGCGATCACGGAAAGCACGCTCGATTTCACGTTTTGCATCTTTTTTCTTCAGATCGTCACGTTTATCATATTTCTTTTTCCCTTTACCAATTCCGATCAGCACTTTGGCAAAGCCATTTTTTAAATAGAGTTTCAGAGGCACGAGTGAGTAGCCCTCTTCCTTTGTCGCACCAATCAATTTGCTGATTTGCTTGCGATGAAGCAGCAGCTTTCTCGTTCTCAGCGGATCATGGTTATAACGGTTCCCCTGCTCGTATGGGCTTACGTGCATGTTGTGAAGAAACACTTCTCCTCGCTCGATTTTGGCAAAGGAATCTTTTAAATTCACTTTTCCTGCACGAATCGATTTGATTTCAGTTCCTTGTAACACAAGGCCGGCTTCATACGTTTCTTCTATAAAATAGTCATGATTTGCTTTTTTGTTTTGGGAAACAACCTTTCCCTCTCCCTTTGGCATTGGCGTACACCCTCCTTTTGACACAAACACGGTCCAAATCGTACGGATTATTTTATCAAACAATCCAGCTTTCGACAATGCTGACGCCATGTGGTCAAAAAGCAAATAGAGCATCACGCTCTATTTGCTTTTTGGCACGTTACTTTTTCTTTTTACGCTTTTGTTTTGGCGCGTTATCAAATACGCGTTTTTTCTTTTTCTTCTTATGGCCTGTGAACCAGTCACTTCCGCCTTTATCCTCTTTGGCTTTATCCCCAGAGGCATTTTGACCTCCACGCCCTTTTTTCGCTGGTGAATCTGTCCGTTTTTTGAACTTAAAATCTTTTGGCGATTTACGGCGGGTGCCTTTCATGCCGACGATTTCAAAATCAATGGAGTGCTCATCTTTATTAACACTAACCACTTTGACAGTGATTTCGTCACCGATACGATATACATTCCCTGTGCGTTCACCGATCATGGCAAAGTGCTGTTCATCAAAGCGATAGTAGTCGTCTGTCATGTAGCTGACATGGACAAGACCTTCAATTGTATTCGGCAGTTCAACAAATAGTCCGAAGTTCGTCACGGAACTAATCATGCCATCAAACTCTTCACCGATTTTATCAAGCATAAATTCTGCCTTCTTGAGGTCATCTGTTTCACGCTCTGCATCGACTGAACGGCGCTCCATAGTAGACGCATGATCTGCGATTTCAGGCAGCAGCTGGCCCCACTTTTCTAGGGTTGCTTCGTCTGTTTTTTTCTGAATCAAATAGGTTCTGATCAGTCTATGCACGATTAAATCCGGATAACGGCGGATCGGTGATGTAAAGTGCGTATAGAATTCCGTTGATAACCCAAAATGGCCGATGCTTTCTGGATCATATTTCGCCTGTTTCATCGAACGAAGCATCACGGTTTGTATCACAACTTCTTCTGGTTGATCCCTCACAGCATCAAGTACACTTTGAAGGGCACGCGGGTGGATGTTTGTCGACGTTCCTTTCACAATGTAACCAAACGTTGTCACGAACTCTAAAAAGCGCTGAAGCTTCTCAGGATTTGGTTCTTCGTGAATTCGATATATGAAAGGTACATTCAACCAGTGGAAATGCTCTGCAACCGTTTCGTTTGCAACAAGCATGAATTCTTCAATTAATTTCTCTGCGACAGATCGCTCACGAATGACAACGTCTTTCGCCGCTCCTTCATCATCTACAAGCACTTTTGCTTCCTTGAAATCAAAGTCTACTGCTCCGCGCTCCATTCGTTTGTCGCGAAGAATCTCTGCAAGCTTCTCCATCTCTTGGAACATTGGCACAAGCGGCTCATATTTGTCTAAAAGCTCTTCGTCTTGGTCGACTAAAATCTTATTCACATCAGAATAGGTCATTCTTTCCGTCGTTTTGATCACACTTTGGAAAATCTCATGTTTGACGACCTTCCCATTTCGATCGATGACCATTTCACAAGACAGGGTGAGACGATCGACCTTCGGATTCAATGAGCAAATACCGTTTGACAGGCGGTGCGGGATCATCGGAATGACGCGGTCTACGAGATACACACTCGTTCCACGCTCATAAGCTTCCTGATCAATCGGGGAGTTCTCTGTGACATAATGAGAGACATCTGCAATATGCACCCCTAGCTTATATTTGCCATCATCCAGCTTTTGCACCGTAACGGCATCATCTAAGTCCTTCGCATCTGCTCCGTCAATTGTTACAATCGTTTCGTTGCGCAAGTCACGTCTGCCTTCCAGGTCTTTTTCATCAATCGTTTCAGGTGTGTCTACTGCCTGCTGAAGCGCTTCTTCTGGGAACTCACCTGGCAGGCCGTGTTTATGAATGATCGATAAAATATCAATGCCAGGGTCATTTTTATGACCGAGGATTTCAGTCACTTCGCCCTCTGCACTCATTCTTCCTTCTGGGTAGCTTGTCAGCGTCACGACCACTTTATGCCCTTCGACCGCTCCATTTTTAGCGGATTTCGGGATGAAGATATCGGTTGTGATTTTTTTATCATCAGGAATGACAAAGCCAAAGCTTTTCGTTTCTGTGTAGGTACCGACAACCGTCTGAGTATTACGCTCCAAAATTCGGATGACAGTTCCTTCTTTTTTTGTGCCGTTTGATTTGTGGCTGACACGAACCATGACCGTATCACCATTCATCGCTGTGCCTAGCTCATTAGGCGGAATGAAAATATCATCCTGTCCAAACTCTTCTGGTGTCACAAATGCAAAACCTTTTGCATGAGCAGACAGCTTTCCTTTTACCAAGTTCATTTTTTCTGGTACACCGTAGCGATCGCTGCGCGTGCGAACAATGAGTCCTTGATCTTCCAGCATCACAAGTGCTTTGACGAGCTCTTTATAATCATCAGGATTGGTAATCTCCATCATCACTTCCAGCTCTTGAACGGTTAACGGTTTATAAGCTTCATCTTTCATAAAAGCGAGTAATTCATCCATAAATTCTTCTTTTTGCACACTCTAACCCCCTATATATTTAAATTGACCAATTAAGTGATTCTAAGAATGCATATACATCCTGATGAACCTTCTCACGCTCTTTATCAAGCGTGATCACATGGCCTGATTCTTCATACCATTTCAAATGCTTTTGATCTGTCTCTACTTCGTTATAAATGATATTCGCACTGTCTGTATTAATCATATGATCGTGACGTGCCTGAACAACAAAAGTAGGTGAATAAATCATGTCGACATTGTTTCTGACATCTGCAATCAGTTCTTGCAGGCTTTTGAGTGTATCCATTGGCGTTTTCTTGAACTCTTCCATTTCCTGTTCAATCTGCTCCTCTGACTTACCCTCGAATTTCTTATAGTTACGGGCATATTCTAGTACACCCTGGTACATGACTTCTTCACTTTTTATGTACATAGGTGCACACATAGGTACAATTCCCTTTACAGGTACAGTGTAACCTAATTTCAATGAAAAAACTCCTCCGAGGGATAGTCCGCAAACCGCAATTTCCTCATAGCCTTCATCTTTTAAGAATTGATAGCCTTCTTCTACATCTTTCCACCAGTCAGCCGGGCCAGATTGGACAAGCTCTTCTGGCGGCACACCGTGTCCTTTATATTGAGGTGCATGGCATGTATACCCTCTTTCGTTCAAATAACGGCCTAGCATTCGAACATCGGCTGTATTCCCAGTAAAACCGTGAAGAAGAAGCACCGCCTTTTCTCCACCTTTAAACGTAAATGGTTTCGGTGTAACAACTTTCATGATGTGACTTCCTTTCCTTCTGATATGGTTTATATTTTCCACTTGTATGTATGAAACAAACACAAAAGAGTGCTGATAATAAAAAAAGGTCTGAAAAAAGATCAGACCTTCTGTTACTCGCGCCTTACACGCCTAGATATGCCAATGCAAGTGTTAAGATGAAGAAAAGCACTGACAAAATAACCGTTAATCGGTGAAGTATCAAGTCAAGGCCTCTCGCTTTTTGCTTACCGAAAAGCTGCTCGGCTCCACCTGAAATAGCGCCTGACAGTCCAGCACTTTTACTTGATTGTAACAATACAACGATGATAAGTGCGATACTGACAATTACGAGTAATGTGATAACAAATGCGTGCATGAAAACACCTCCAGACAAACTGGTACACATAACTTTATTTTACATGAAAACAAGGTGCATGTCACGAAACATCAAAATAAAGATTCCCTCTATATTGTCGACTTTATTCGTTATTTTGATTCAATTTCATTCCAAAGAGTAGTATGCAGCATTTTTTATATGCAATTTTCGGTTAAAAATACGTTTTTAACGGGTTGCTTCTTCTTTCAATAGCTGTTTTAATTCTACTAACAAACGTTCAGCTCCTTCAGGACTCAGCATCACATTCCCATTTCCATAGCTTTTGTTATACTTCGTCACTTGTCCAGTTAACAGGCAGCTCTTATCTGCATCATATTTTTTCAGCATAATGGTTTGATCTTCAATGAAAATTTCTAATAGCTGCTCTTCTTTAATATTGAGCACCTTGCGCATTTCTGAAGGCAGAACAATTCTGCCTAGTGAATCAATATGTCTGACCATCCCAGTTCTTTTCAACGACATTGCCTCCTTGATCATTTCATTCGTTGACTTTTGTCAATATCTTCATAGTAAAATAGATCTTCAAATTTTTTATCAAAGTAATGAATCATTTTGCCAATGACAAGCTGGCCTGGTTTCCGGTGACCATTTAATACCCTGCTGAGTGTGGCAGGAGAAATGCCAATTTCATCAGCGAGCTGATTTAAAGACATATCGTTTTCGATCATATACTGCATGACAAAAGCCCGCCTGATCTGAATCTTTTCGACCATCATTACAACCTCCTATGGAATCAATATGTACAACGTGCAGGTGCTCACATGAAACAGATCTATTAACTTAAGTCAACACTTTTACCCCTCTGCTATTTCCTTTGGTCAATGATCATACTAAAATAAGTCATATACTGAAATGTGAGGTTCGATGTCATGAATCACTTTGGTGAACAATTACGCATTTTAAGAGAAAATAGAAAAATGTCTGTCAATCAACTCGCCATGTATTCAGGTGTAAGCGCTGCTGGAATTTCTCGTATTGAAAATGGAAAGCGCGGTGTGCCAAAACCTTTGACTATCAAAAAATTAGCACATGCCTTGAAGGTGCCTTATGAGGATTTAATGCTGCTTGCCGGTCATATTGAACAGGAGCAAGTTCATGAAATGAAACCAAAATATGAATCCATGTTGAAAATCTATCAAACGGCGCTTCAAAAGGATGTAGAACATCTTCCCATTTTTGATGGGGACAAATGGGAAAGGCTCTCCGCACAAGACATCAGCCAGCTGAATGAATACTTTCTCACGCTCATCAACCAAAAAAAGGCGAACAAATAGCGGGGCATAAACCTAATGTACATCCACTATTAACTAATGTCAATATTTTCATAGTATACTTGTTGCCAATAGTCAACAAATCAGATAAAATAGACATATCTAATCTATAACCATGTGAGGTTTTGCCTTGATGAACTTTGGTGCATATTTAAGAGCATTACGTGAGGAAAAGAAGCTGTCAGTGAACCAATTAGCGATGTATTCAGAGGTCAGCGCTGCTGGTATTTCTCGTATTGAAAACGGGAAACGCGGTATTCCAAAGCCTCCTACGATTAAAAAACTAGCCGGTGCATTAAAGGTCCCTTATGAGGAAATGATGCAGGCTGCGGGCTATATTGAGGAAGCCTCTTCTGTCCATCAGTTGAAGGAAGAGGAAATGGCATTATCCAAAATAAAGGAAGCTGCAGTGCTATATGAACTTGGTGATCTCGAAATATTTGATGGAGACATTTGGTCAACTCTTTCGAAAAAAGAAATAGAGGATCTTAACCGCTATCTGTTATTTATGTTAAACAGCCGTTCGTCATCATAGAATGTTTTGAGCATTGACAAGCTTTTCGAGCTGATTTATGACAGATTTACGGTATAATGAGTTCAGATTGGAGTGAAGAAAGATGAATCAATCTGACATGTGCCCGCGGTTTGAAAAAGCAGTTGAGTTATTGAGTAAACGCTGGGTTGCACTGATTGTTTTTCAGCTTCTCTCAGGTCCGCAGCGCTTTAGTGAAATTGAGGCTGCTCTGACAAATTTAAGCGGAAGAGTATTATCTGAGAGATTAAAAGAGCTGGAAGCAGCAGGCATTGTAAAACGGGAGGTTTTTGCTGAAACACCCGTGCGCATTGAGTATTCTTTAACTGATATGGGGCGTTCCCTTGCACCCGTTTTTGAGGAAATTTCGAAGTGGTCCTCTGAATGGATCACGCTTGAATCATAAAATACCTGCATGTGAACCGCCTGATCATCATAAAACAACCTCCCTTACAGATGTAAGGGAGGTTTTGTCTTTTTAACCGCTTAAGCAGATGTGATGTTTTTTGCAGCTAATGCTTTTCTTTCTTTTTTCTTGTTAGTTGGGCTTAAATAGCGTTCGAGCCAGCCCATGACTAGGTCAGCGATAATGGCCATGAGCGCAGTTGGAATAGCACCTGCTAAAATGATGGCTGTTCCGTTTGTGGCGTTTGATCCTCTGATGATGATATCACCTAGACCTCCCGCACCAACAAATGTCCCAATCGCTGTAATGCCGATGGCGATGACAAGGGCGGTTCTTAAACCAGCCATAATGACCGATAAAGCAAGCGGTAATTCAACCATTCTCAGCACTTGC
This sequence comes from Bacillus sp. NMCC4, assembly GCF_002998555.1. Classification (NCBI taxonomy): domain Bacteria; kingdom Bacillati; phylum Bacillota; class Bacilli; order Caryophanales; family Bacillaceae; genus Bacillus; species Bacillus sp. NMCC4. The sequence continues at coordinate 264,594 of NZ_PVRA01000001.1, forward strand.
CATTTCGTCATGCCCATCGCTTTACCCGATTCTAAATAAGCATGTTCAATGCTGACAATCCCTGTATACGTGTTGCGGATGATCGGCAGAAGCGAATACAGAAAGAGTGATAAGATGACTGTATTTGCGCCAAGTCCTAATACAAGCATCAGCACGGAAAGCATCGCTAACGCCGGTATGGTTTGTATAACATTGGTAATGGCGAAGATCCAATTGCTCAGCTTACGGTAATGCGCCACAAAGATGCCTACTGGAATTCCGACAATCGCCGCAAACAGCACCCCATACGCTGACATGAGAAAATGCCGATAAAATTCTTCTAACACATATGAACCGTTCTGCTGATAATACGTCCATAATTGCTGCAGTGTGTCCATCAGCCGTGACACCTCCCCATCTTACTCAAAGTAATTGTGCTTTTTCAGGAAATTTTTCGCAACGGTGGCTGGTTCTTGAAGCTCCCCGTCGACTTGATAGTTAAGCTCTTGCATTTGCTCTGTATCGATTTTTCCGATCAGCCTGTTGATCACCTTATCAAGCCCTGGGTTCTCTTTTAGGACTTTTTCCGGGACAACTGGCGATGCATCATATGGCGGGAAAAACCGCTTATCATCTTTTAAAATTTTGAGGTCATAGGCTTTGATTCGTCCATCTGTTGAATAGGCAAGCACAATATCCATTTTTTCATTTTTTAATGCATCGTAGACTAAACCAATCTGCATTGGATACGTGCTTCCAAATTCAATTCCGTATGTTTTCACGAATCCTTCATAACCGTCGCCTTTCTTTTTGAGCCAAATATTATCGACACCGAACCGGTAATTTTTCGCATTCTTTTTCAAGTCAGAGACGGTTTCTAACTTGTTTTCCTTCGCCATCTTTTGCGTCACGGCAAAGGCATACGTATTATCAAAGCCATAGGAATCAAACCATTTGTAATCATAGCGTTTCTTAAATTCTTTTTGGACGATCTCCATCGCACGCTCCGGGTCTTTTTCCGCATCCATTCCAAGCGTACTCGTCAAATCTGTCCCTGTATATCTTGTGGCAGAAATGTCGATATCTCCGTTTTCCATTGCTTTCTGCTGTACGGTATTAGAGCCTAGGTTTTTCACAATGGTTGTCTTTTTATCTGTGTAATGTTCGATGATATCGCTAACCATGTAGGCCATAATTTCTGATTCGGTAAAGTTTTGTGCTCCAATTCGCAGCGTATTGCCTGAGGAGCCGGCTAGTCCAGGAAGTGAACAGCCGCTTATCAATAGCAAGCATCCGGCAAGCAGTGCACTGATCCATTTTGTTTTTCGATTCTTCACATAAGCCAACTCCTTATGAAACTTCCTTCAATCCTTTTAAGCCTTCTGGTGTTACTTTTTTCTCCAGCTTCATCAATGAAAAGTCGATGATGACCGCTAAAATGGTGACTGGGATGGCACCTGCAATAATGTATTCCGGCTGGTATAGCTGAAGTCCAATCAAAATGTAGTCACCAAGACCTCCTCCACCGATAAAAGCAGCAAGTGTTGTCCAGCCAATTAAATAAATCGTTGACGTTCGAACGCCTGCCATAATGATCGGTACAGCAAGCGGAAGTTCCACAAGACGAATTTGTTCCCATGTGGTCATGCCGATCCCTTTACCGGATTCAAGCATGTTTTTGTTCACACCTTGGACGCCCGCATACGTATTTCTCAAAATAGGCAATACCGAATAGAAAAAGAGAGCAACGATTGCAGGTATTTTCCCCACCCCCAAAATAGGAATAAAAAATGCAAGAATCGCTAAACTAGGGAGTGTTTGAAAGATATTCACGACACCGATGACAAAACCTGCGCCTCGTTTCATTCGTGTGAGAACGACGCCTAAAGGAACGGCAACGATAATTCCTAGCACGACGGCAATTAAGGAAATATATAAATGCTCCCACATTTTTGTGAGGAGTTCCCCACCATTTTTCTCTAGAAAATCGATGATTTGATCCATGTGTCCACCTCCCTTAGTTCATTTCAATGGCAGACGCCGGCGTATCGTCTCCCCAAATAGAGTCGTACACAACATCTACAAGACTTGCCCGTGTTACAATGCCTTTTAAATGCCCTTTGGCATCCACAACCGGTACATATTTAATACCGCGTATTAAGATTTTCCGAACGGTGTCTCTTAGAAGTGCGCCTTCTTGTACAGTATAGAACTCTGTATTTAAGATCTCACCAACGAAAGCCGCTTTTCTGCGGTTCGCATCGATTGTTTCAATATCGATATAGCCTTTTAGCACATGATGTTCATCTACTACAAGCAAGGAATCGACCCGCTTTTCTCTCATGATGTAGATGGCATCAGTCAACGTTTGTTCGACTGTAATGGTGACTGGTGACGTGTTCATCATTTGTTCTACACGTTCCATATTCGGATTTGATTGAAGCAGGCGTTCTTTTCCAATGAATTCTTCTACGAACTCGTTGGCGGGGTTACGCAAAATATCTTCAGGTGTGCCTACTTGGACAATCTCTCCATCTTTTAAAATCACAATTCGGTCAGCAAGTTTAATAGCTTCATCCATGTCATGTGTGACGAATACGATGGTTTTATTTAACGTTTTTTGCAGTTTCTTAAATTCTTCCTGCAATGTATCTCGTGTAATTGGATCAAGTGCACCAAATGGTTCATCCATGAGGATCAGAGGGGGTTCTGCTGCCAGTGCGCGAAGAACTCCGATGCGCTGCTGCTGTCCTCCACTGAGTTCATGAGGATAGCGCTCTAAAAATTCCGGGCCCATGTCGACGAGCTTCAGCAGTTCGCGAGCTCGTTCTTTCCGTTTTTCTTCCGGCCATTTTAAGAGCTTCGGCACAAGTGAGATGTTTTGCGCGATGGTCATATGGGGGAACAGTCCAATTTGCTGAATCACATAACCGATTTCTCTTCTTAATTGAACTGGATCTTTTTTCATAATATTTTCTCCCTCGATGAAAATGTTTCCTGAGGAAGGTTCAATGAGTCGGTTGATCATCTTCATGGTTGTTGTCTTACCACAGCCACTCGGTCCAATAAAACAAATAAATTCTCCTTTTGCTATTTCTAAATCAATATTTTTGACAGCTTTTTTTCCGCCTTTATACGTCTTAGATACATTCTCTAGTTTCAGCAAATGAGACACCTCCAATTAGTTGGATCTATATATTCAGAAAATTTACACCTTATTCATTATAGTGCAAACTTTATAAAATAAAAAGTTTATGATGTGTTTGTATTGCATAAGATTTATATAAAATTTTCAGTTAACGCTGTAATATCTAGAGATCTCTCCTTTTTCCTTCAAATTACTAGCAATTACTCAATATTTATTGTTTTCATCAACAAACAGGTATATGATATATTGTGTTACAAATTGTCAGTCGTGAAGGGATGAAGCGGGGAGTGGACAAGCAAGCGTTAGGCGCCATTCAAAAAGCACAGGATCATTATATTGAAAAAGCTGCGGAGAACATGAATGCCTTTGGTCTTTCTTCTACAGTGGGTAGAGTGCTTGGTATCATTCACATGAACCGTAAACCAATGACGCTGGAAGAGCTATCAGAGGCGACCGGCATGAGCAAAACGAGGATGAGTCAAGTCGTTCGAGAAATGCTCGATTTGAATATTGCGGAAAAGGTTTATGAAAAAGGAATACGTAAAGATCTTTATGAAGTTGAGCAAGATCAATACCAAACGTTTATTTCATTGTTTGCAGCCAATTGGTCCCGAGTTGTCAGCAAAAACCGTAAAGCACATAAGAAAACGTGCAAGGAATTGCAAGAGCTGCTTGAACAGGACGACTTACCTGAAGAAACAGAGGATAAAATCAATCTGCTTCTTTCAGAAATCAAGGAAAGTCTTGATTACTATGATTGGATTAGCCGCTTAATTGAATTCTTTGAAAGTGAAGAAGTATTTAAGCATGTGCCGAAACCTTAAAAAAAGCTGTTTTATTTTACATCATTGTAGAAAAAAAACAGCTTTTTTATATACACTTATGACATAAACATCGGAAACATCCCTTTTAAGCCTGCGCCGATCATCTCAACTGCCACTACAGCAAGAATTAATCCCATCAAACGCGTCACAACATTCATCTCTGTTTTCCCCATTTTCCGCATAATGAAACTGGAATAATGAAAGGCATAATACGTCATGGCAAGAACAATGATAATGCCGATTAGAATCGAAAACATGTGGAGCATCCCTTGACTTCCCGGGGTTAAACTCATTACTGTAGCGATTGTACCGGGCCCAGCGATGATCGGGATTGCCAGCGGCGTAACGGAGATATCTGCCTTCTCTTTGCTTTCTGCCTTTTCCTCCGAATGAGGATTTTGGACGTGTGATTCTTTTGCATTCAGCAAATTGTAAGCGATACCAAAAATAAAAATACCTCCGGCGATGCGGAGTGCATGAATATCGATCCCAAACAATTTGAATATGAGCCTGCCTGCCAATAGAAAGGCAATCAAAATAATGAAAGAGACCACGATGGCTTTTTTGGCTGTCTGAGCGCGTTCTTTCTCTGTATAGCCTTCTGTTAAGGTGATGAAAAGAGGCACGTTTCCAATGGGGTTTGATACAGCAAATAATGAGACCACAACATGAATCATAAAGGAAATCAACAGACACCCTCCTTTTTTCATAGTGTCTGCCAAACTGATGTGAATATTCCCTTTGATGTTAAAACCTGTTTATCTTTAACCGATGATAATAGAGGTTTAAAGAAAGGGGTTCACACTTGAAAAAACCATTACGATCATTCTTCTGTCTGTTGCGGTGTTAGGCGCAGCTGGCTGGATTGTTTGGCAGCAGCAGAGGAAAAACATCAGCAAGAAAGCAAAACGAACACTAAGCAGCTTTCGAAGTTAAAATCAGATCAAACGGATATGAAGCATGAAAACGATGAACAAAAAAAGCAAATAGCCACCGTCACTAAAAAGCTCAAAAAAGAAAAGAAAGCCTATGAAAAAGAGGTCAAACAGCGTAAAGCGCTTGAGATAAAAGTCGACCAGCTTCAAAAAGAGCTGGCAGCAGCAAAAGCTACTGCTCAAGCGAATAAGCAGACCGCACAGGCTACAAGAAAACCAACTGTCAAAAAAGACCCGAATGTCACTCATCACCCTCCCTCTCAGGTGGGTACAGGACCAATATGATTGGGGCGTGACAAGGGGATATGAAAGAATAGAAAGGATGAAAACATGTGATACAGATTCAGCGATTATCTCATGATCAATCTCTCCCAATGGATCTTTTACTATTAGCTGACCCTTCAAAGAAAAAGGTTCTCGCGTATGTGCAATCCGGCTCTTGTTATGCCGCCTTTCATGAAGAGGATGTGATTGGTGTTTATGTGCTATCATCGCTACCTCAGCATACAGTCGAAATCATGAATGTTGCTGTGAAGGAGTCATGGCAAGGAAAGGGAATTGGGAAACAGCTGATCCGTCATGCGATCGCTGAAGCGAAAGCCGCTGGTTTCCATAGGATTGAAATCGGCACAGGCAACTCGAGTATTCAGCAGCTCGCACTTTATCAAAAATGCGGCTTCCGCCTGACTTCGATCGATCGCGATTTCTTCCTTAAGCATTATGATGAACCGATTTATGAAAACGGGATTCAATGTATGGATATGGTACGGCTGTCTCTCACGTTTCAAGCAGACTGACTTTTTGCTCAGCCTGCTTTTTTTATGATCTTCGCTTTTTCACAGCATGAATCACATATTGAATCAAAAAGTAAAGCACAGCGCCAGCTAAAAAGCAGACAACACATCCAAAAAGCGTCGCCTCTGAGCTGAATTGATACTCTTCAATTTTCATGATATAAAATGGCATACCAAACAGTGTCGGACTTGATTCAACATGATTGACTTCTAGCAGCAGTAAAAAGACAGGGGTCATAAACACAGCAAATATATACAGCATCGCAAGTGTTAAGCCGCTAGAAAACGAATGAAATACTTTGATCATCTCTTTCTCTCCTTCATCTCTTTTAAACTGGCTGTGATATTTTTCCCATCTGGGCAAGCTGGATGCAGCATCACAGTGTTCAGTAAAGAAAAAAACAGCAGCTGATGACTCACCGGATGCTTCCACATTATAAAAAGCACACTCGAGCAGAGCACAGGAAACAGCGGACCCGCAAGTGCCACCATCAGATTAAAGCTCGGCCGGGCAAATGTCTCATGGACGATCGCCACTTGCTTCCAATCAATCATCATCACAAAATCAAAAAGGGGTCTTTTTTCGAATTTGTTACACACCATGACCATCAACATATGACCGAGTTCGTGAATGAGCACAACAGCTAGTAAACTAATGACAAGCCCCATCATCGCAATACAGGCCTTTTTAACATCGCAGCATATATACAACTGAAAAAGGCAAGTGAACCAAGCAGATAAGCGGTGGCGAGAAGAGATACATCAGATGAAAGCCATTCTAATAAAAGCATATCGATAAAGCTGAATACAGCAATCATCAACACGATCACAAACAGCTTATTAAAATCACTGATTTTCACGACAAACCCTGTACAGGCCGCCATGGCGGTAATCAATAAAATGGACAAACTCGCCAATCCATGACCTTCACTTTCAATACCGATCACCAAATAGGCAAGCCCAATATACACAAAATATGTCAGCAGATTAATGGTGTAATAAAATAACATTCTCGACATTAAATAAGCGCCCTTTGATGTATTTAACATAAAGATGGCCCTTTGATTGATATGATATTCCCTGCCAATCATCAGCGGAAGCATGATCAATATTTCCTTTAACGCAAACTGCACAATAAAGGCATACAGCCAGCCAGTTTCTGCCGGTGTAAAAACAAAAGGCAGCCCCGCCGTCAAACAAATGAGAAAGAGAAACAAAATGCCTTGCTCTTTAAAAACAGCTGATCGGCTGAAATAGACCAATTCCTGCCGCAGATGCGTCAGAAAGGAAGAGTGCGTTCTGATTTTCTGGTAGGAAAACGACTTCACCTCTTTTTTCAGCTGCAAAAACATCTGATGAACATAGCAAGCTGCTAAACCCTTCACCCATAGCCATCCAGCGCTTAGGATGATGACAAGTAACAACAGATAGACAGCCGGCCATACATGGATCATCTCCACCGCTTTTTGAAAAAGGAGAAATATTAGTACATGAAGCGCCGCAAAGCCGATCGTTTGAAGCAGCAAATGCTCTTTTGTTTTTGATACGAAATGGCTCACACCGATCCGCAGCAGCATCCATGAAGAGACCGTATAAAGTGCCAATATGCAACATGTGATGCAGACAACGATGATCCAATACAGAGATGGAGTGACACCCGTGATCAAAAGACCTAATATAATCGGTAAAAAAAGCAGTCCAGCCATGAGGAAGCAAAAAAGAACTGGAAAGAAATACGCACAAAGGACAAAGGATACACTTTGTATCGCGCTGTTCAAAAAGTAGAATTGATATTCTTGGCGCTTCAGTTTATTCCGGGATAACACAATCCCTGCTCCTAATAGTAAGAGCGACATTTTGACAAATTGGAGGTATAGCGTAGCTGGCTCACTTTCACCTACCTGCATGTAAAAGCGCAGGCTGATGACAACGTATATCGCATAGATCAGCAAGAGAAAAACGGCAGCTGCGAGAAGCTGCAAAGGATACTTTTTTCCAAGCTGCTTTCCTTTCGCTGTCAGCATGCCCCATTCTATTTTATGAAGAACGTGTCGTGTCCAAATCATTGAGTAACCTCTCCACCTGCATATAGTAATCTCGATTTACTTCTTTATAAATCTCTTCAAGTGCCTGATGAGGAAATGTCTGAGTCGTTTCTTGGCGGGACATATTCAGCTTGACGTCACCATTTCTTAAGATCATGAGATGGTCATATAATGTATCACCAAAGCTCAAATGATGAGTTGATATCAGAATGCCAGCGCCTTGATCTCTCAGCTTCATGAGCACCTTTCTTAAGATAATCATCATATCTGGATCAAGTCCGTTCGTTGGCTCGTCGAACACATAATAATCACATGGCCTGAGAAGCTGCGAAATGATTTGTGTTTTTTTTTGATTGCCATGGGACAGCTGAGCGATTGGCTGATCCATATACGGACTCAGCTCAAACAAATCGATGAATGTCTCTTCACGTGTGATATCTTGCTCATGTGGCAGCTGAAGTAATTGAAAGTATTCCCTCGGTGTTAAATAATCGAACAACGCATGTTCGTCAGGAATATAGGAAACGTGTTTTTTCAATAGGGAAATATGTGCTGAGGATTGAAGGTTCAGCTGTTCACCATGTAAGGAAACAGAGCCAGTAAATGGCGTTAGCCCAAACATAGCTTGGATCATTGTTGTCTTTCCTGCACCATTGTGTCCTAAAAGAAGCATCGTTCGGCCTTTCTCTACGTTCATTTGTATATGGCGGAGAGAGAAGGTGCGGCTATACGTTTTTTCTTGTATTTGTAATGTCAGCATCATATTCCTCCGTTTGTTTCAGATGGAACAGATGACCTCGCATCTGTTCTCATCCCTGTTAGAAACCGCATTTGATTTTCACGTACATGCCTAAGAACTTGAATTCGCCTAAAAATTTAGAGCCTTTTCCAAAGGTCTTGCATGCCCAAATCAATGCTGCGACTGTCACAATACCTAAAATAGCGGCAAGGACATAAATCCAAAATGCATTTTTCTGTATGTTCTTAGAAGTTAGAATTCGTTGCTTCCTTTCATCATAGGCCGCCAGTAGGTGAAGGACATACATATACACACCTACTGGAAAACGAAGGCTAAAAGGATTCAGCATCTCATCACCCCCTAATATATGTAAAATGATACCACCCCCTTACAGAAAGCATAAGTTCATTTCAGATCATATTTTTAGTCGATTTTTCATGATTTAGTGCTTATAAATGGAGGGGATTTTGACTGCTTCTCTAACTGAAGGAGGATTTTTTACAAAAATAGGATAAGACAAATGAATTAGCTATCGGATTTCGCTCAACACAAAAAAAACGCTGCGTCCCGCTCTCATGAAAGAGCGGGACGCAGCGCGTAGCTGGCATTATTTATTCAAGTTATAGAATGTTGCAATGCCGTGATATTGTGCTGTTTCAGCCAATTGATCTTCGATGCGAAGTAATTGGTTGTATTTCGCCACACGGTCCGTACGAGACGGAGCACCTGTTTTGATTTGTCCAGCGTTTGTTGCAACAGCGATGTCTGCAATTGTGCTGTCTTCTGTTTCACCAGAACGGTGAGAGATGACTGCTGTGTATCCTGCGCGTTTTGCCATTTCGATTGCATCAAATGTTTCAGTTAATGTACCGATTTGGTTTACTTTGATCAGGATAGAGTTACCAACGCCGTTTTTGATTCCTTCAGAAAGCTTCTTCGTGTTTGTCACGAATAAGTCATCTCCTACTAGCTGAACCTTGCTGCCAAGGCGCTCAGTTAATAGTTTGTGACCTTCCCAGTCGTTTTCATCAAGGCCGTCTTCGATCGAGATGATTGGGTATTTCGATACCATATCTTCATACCAGTCAACCATTTCAGCAGATGTTTTCACAACACCTTCGCCTGATAAATGATATTTACCGTCTTCTTTGTTGTAGAACTCAGAAGATGCAGCATCCATTGCAAGTTTCACTTCTTCACCTGGTTTGAAACCAGCTTTTTCAATCGCTTCTACGATTGTTTGAAGTGCTTCTTCGTTAGAACCAAGGTTTGGAGCGAATCCGCCTTCGTCACCTACAGCTGTGTTTAAGCCTTTTGCACTTAATACAGATTTCAGGCTATGGAAGATTTGTGCGCCCATGCGAAGTGCTTCACGGAAGTTCGGTGCACCTACAGGCATAATCATGAATTCTTGAATGTCTACGTTGTTATCCGCATGCTCTCCGCCGTTGACGATGTTCATCATCGGCACTGGAAGCGTTTTGGAGTTGAATCCACCAAGGTATTGGTAAAGTGGAATTTGTAAGAAATCAGCAGCCGCACGTGCTACAGCGATAGATACGCCAAGGATTGCGTTTGCGCCTAATTTCCCTTTGTTTTCTGTTCCATCAAGTTCGATTAACATTTTGTCAATCGCTACTTGTTCTGTTACATCAAAGCCTAAAAGTTCTGGTGCAATGATTTCATTTACGTTGTTTACAGCTGTCAGAACACCTTTTCCAAGGTAACGGTCTTTGTCTCCGTCACGTAGTTCTACTGCTTCATATTCACCAGTAGAAGCACCACTTGGTACTAATGCACGGCCAAAGCCGCCAGATTCTGTGTAAACTTCTACTTCAACTGTTGGGTTACCGCGAGAGTCTAATACTTCGCGTGCATATACGTCAACAATGTATGGCATCGTTATTTCTCTCCTTTTGAATCAATTTTTTTATTTCTGAATCAATGATGTTCCTGTCATCTCTTTTGGTTTTTCAAGACCAAGTAAGTCTAAAAGCGTTGGAGATAGATCGGCTAGAATGCCGCCTTCTCTAAGCGTTGCACCTTTTTTCGTCACGATGACTGGAACAGGGTTTGTCGTATGTGCAGTATGCGGCTTGCCTTCTTCGGTTATCAGCACGTCTGCGTTACCGTGGTCTGCCGTGATGATGGCATGTCCGCCTTTTGCTAGGATTGCGTCGACTACAGCTCCTAAGCACTCATCTACTGCTTCAATGGCTTTGATTGTTGGCTCGAGCATACCTGAATGACCAACCATATCCGGGTTAGCAAAGTTCAGGATGATCGCATCATGCTTATCAGCATTGATGTCTGCAACAAGTGCATCCTTTACCTCGTAAGCGCTCATTTCTGGCTTGAGGTCATAGGTTGCCACATCTGGCGAATTGATCAAGATGCGGTCTTCACCAGGAAATTCTTCTTCACGCCCACCACTCATAAAGAACGTCACATGAGGATATTTCTCTGTTTCAGCAATCCGCAGCTGTTTCAATCCATTTTGAGAAAGCACTTCTCCTACTGTGTTATCCAAATTCACTGGTTTGAAGGCGACATAGCCATCAACCGTTTCACTGAAGTGTGTAAAGCAGACGAAGTGTAAATCCTTCGGATGTGCTTCCCCGCGATCAAATGAGCGGAAATCTTCATTTGTGAAGGTGTTCGAAATTTGGATCGCACGGTCTGGACGGAAGTTATAGAAAATCACAGAGTCTCCGTCGTTTACTTTTGCAACTGGCTCACCATTTTCTCTCGTGATGACAGATGGAATAACGAATTCATCGTAGATTCCATTTTCATAGGAGTCATCAACGACATCATAAATGTTTTGATAACTTGGGCCTTCACCATACGCCATCGCGCGATATGCTTTCTCCACACGATCCCAGCGTTTGTCACGGTCCATTGAGTAATAGCGTCCAGAAAGTGTTGCCACTTCTCCGACACCGATTTCTTTGATTTGTTCTTCAAGCTGTTTTAAGTACACTTTGGCTGTCTTTTGACCAACATCACGTCCGTCTAAGAAGCCATGAATGTATACCTTTGTTAAGCCTTCTTTTTTCGCCAGCTTCAGCAGGGCAAAGAGATGCTGGATGTGGCTGTGCACACCGCCGTCTGACAAGAGACCGAATAAATGAAGGGCCTTGTCATTCTCTTTTGCATAAGTCATTGCATCTAGGAACGTTTCGTTTTTCTCAAATTCCCCTTCACGAATGGCAACATTCACTCTTGTTAAGCTTTGATACACAATGCGTCCTGCACCGATGTTCAGATGCCCAACTTCAGAGTTACCCATTTGACCTTGCGGGAGGCCTACTGCCTCACCTGAAGCCGTTAAGGTTTGATGCGGGAATTCATTCCAGTAGCGGTCGAAGTTCGGTTTCTTTGCTTGGGCAACAGCGTTACCGACTGTTTCGCCTCTTAAACCGAATCCATCTAAGATGATTAATGCAGCTGGTTTCTTACTCATATTGACCTTCCTCCAATAATTGAACGAAAGACTGAGGTTCTAAGCTTGCGCCGCCTACCAAAGCACCGTCAATATCGGATTCTGCCATATATTCTTTAATATTCGCCGGCTTCACGCTTCCGCCATATTGAATGCGAAGGCTGTCTGCCGCTTCTTGACCATATTCGCTTGCAACGGTTTGACGGATATGCGCGCAAACGTCGTTTGCATCTTTCGCTGTAGAAGATTTCCCTGTACCGATCGCCCAGATTGGCTCATATGCAATGACAGATTCAGCGACTTGCTGAGTCGTTAAACCAGCTAGTGCTTTCTTCACTTGATCAGCGACAAGTTCATTTGTTTTGCCAGCTTCACGCTCTTCAAGCGTTTCACCTACGCAGATAATTGGAACGATGCCATGCTTGAATGCAGCATGTGCTTTTTTGTTCACTGTTTCATCTGTTTCAGCGAAGAATTCACGGCGCTCTGAATGACCGATCACTGAGTAGCCGATGCCAAGGTCTTTTAGCGCAGCAGGGCTGATTTCACCAGTGAATGCACCATTTTCTTCAAAGTGCATGTTTTGTGCACCAATTTTAAGGTCTGTTCCGTTAGAAAGGCTGTTTAGCTTTTCAAGGAAAAGTGCTGGCGCACAGACAATTGATTCCACTTTGTCAGGAGATGGAATGGATGACTTGACTTCTTCAACGAAGCTAACCGCTTCGCCAAGTGTTTTGTTCATTTTCCAGTTCCCAGCTATAATTGGTTTTCTCATGATTGACACTTCCTTATAGCAGTTTTGGTCTTATTTATCGTTTAATGCAGTAACACCTGGAAGCTCTTTGCCTTCCATAAATTCAAGTGAAGCGCCGCCGCCTGTAGAAATATGGCTCATCTGATCAGCAAGACCAAACTTCTCAACAGCTGCTGCTGAGTCTCCACCGCCAATGACAGAATATGTATCTTTTGCTTCTGCCAGTGCTTCTGCGATTGCTTTTGTTCCTTTAGCGAATGCATCAATTTCAAATACACCCATTGGTCCGTTCCAGACAACAAGTTTGCTGTTTTTAATGACATCAGCATACTTCTCTCTTGTCTCTGTTCCAATATCAAGTGCTTCTAGATCACTTGGAATTTCAGAGATTGGCACAATGCTTGTATTCGCATCATTTGAAAAGTCGTCGGCTACCAGAACATCTGTTGGAATCAGGAAGTTCACGCCTTTTTCTTTTGCACGGTCCATAAAGGATTTCGCTAAATCTACTTTGTCTTCTTCTAATAAAGATTTTCCTACTTCGTGGCCAAGTGCTTTCACAAATGTGTAAGCAAGTCCGCCGCCGATGATGAGGTTGTCCACTTTATCCAGAAGACTTTCAATCACACCGATTTTATCCTTTACTTTTGCACCACCGATAATCGCTGTAAATGGACGATCAGGGTTTGAAATGGCTTTTCCTAGAACCTCAAGCTCTTTTTGCATGAGGAAGCCCGAAACAGCCGGAAGATATGCTGCAATACCAGCAGTGGATGCATGTGCACGGTGTGCAGCACCGAACGCATCATTGACATACACATCGGCTAAATCAGCAAATGCTTTTGATAATTCAGGATCGTTCTTTTCTTCACCAGGATAGAAACGAACGTTTTCAAGCACTAGCACATCTCCTTCTTTTAAGTCAGAGATTTGCTTTTTCACGTTGTCTCCGTAAGCTTCATCCGCTTTTTTCACTTCTTGTCCAAGAAGCTCTTGCAGACGTTTTGCCACAGGTGTCAGACGCAGTTCTTCAGTAACTTGACCCTTCGGACGACCCAAATGACTAGCTAGCAGTACCTTTGCGCCTTGTCCTGTTAAATACTCAATCGTTGGTAATGCTGCGCGAATACGAGTATCATCCGTCACTTCTCCGTCTTTCATTGGAACGTTAAAATCTACGCGGCAGAACACAACTTTACCTTTTACGTCAATGTCTTTTACTGATTTCTTATTCATGCTCGTCAGGAGATCCTCCTTTATTCTGGTTTCCTTACGCATTGGACAAGTCTCTCTTTATCCTTTTCCCATTTTGCCCTCATCAAAACGAGAAATCGTGCAGAACGGATAAAAACAGAGAAAAAGGGAAAGGGATGCTTCCCCTTCCCTTGTCCGTCTTCATTATATCGTGTCTCTAGGAAAGAACCAAGTGAGTTCCTTCAGTGTGAGAAATTAAAGACCTTGTTTTGCAATGTAAGCTGCAAGGTCAACAACGCGGTGAGAATATCCACTCTCGTTATCGTACCAAGAAATGACTTTCACCATGCTGCCTTCCATCACCATTGTAGAAAGAGCATCGATTGTTGAAGAGTTTGCATTACCATTGTAGTCACCAGATACTAATGGCTCTTCGCTGTAGCCAAGGATTCCATTAAGTTCTCCTTCAGCTGCTTCTTTAAGTGCTGCATTTACATCTTCAGCTGTTACATCTTGGTTTAATTCAGCCACAAGGTCAACTAAAGAAACGTTAGGTGTTGGAACACGCATAGCGCCACCGTTTAATTTACCTTTAAGTTCAGGCAATACAAGTGAAACAGCTTTCGCAGCACCTGTAGAAGTTGGGATGATGTTTTCCGCAGCTGCACGAGCACGACGGTAGTCTTTGTGCGGAAGATCAAGAATTTGTTGGTCATTTGTGTATGAGTGAACAGTTGTCATCATACCGCGTTTGATACCAAATTTATCGTTAAGTACTTTTGCAAATGGAGCTAAGCAGTTTGTTGTACAAGATGCATTAGAGATGACATCGTGGCTAGCTGCATCGTATTTGTCTTCGTTTACACCCATAACGATTGTGATATCTTCTTCGTTAGCAGGGGCAGAGATGATGACTTTTTTAGCGCCAGCTTCTAAGTGTTTTGCAGCGTCTGCACGTTTTGTGAAGAATCCAGTAGATTCAACAACGATTTCTACGCCTTGTTTACCCCAGCTTAATTTCGCAGGGTCACGCTCAGCTGATACTTCGATTGTTTTACCGTTCACTACTAAGTTTGTACCGTCTACAGAAACCTCTGCATCTAGTTTTCCGTGAACAGAGTCATATTGTAAAAGGTGTGCAAGCATGTTAGCGTCTGTTAGATCGTTAACCGCTACTACCTCAACTTCAGGATTGTTTAATGCTGCACGAAATACGTTACGTCCAATACGTCCAAATCCGTTAATACCGACTTTTACTGCCATGATGTTTCCTCCTTTTATAGGTAACAATGTTTTATATTGAGGGATCAATTGACTCCCTTAATAACTCTTTTGCGGCTCCTTCGTCTGTGACGAGAACCGTTCGGCGGGGTTTTTTGAAATAAGCTTCAATGGCCCCTGCCTTTGATGATCCACCTGCAACAGCAATGATGTGTGGAATGCTTTCTAAATCATCTAGCTGCATGCCGACGGAGTGCACTTTGTGGACGACCTCACCATCACGATTAAAGTAATAGCCAAAGGCCTCTGTCACTGCGTCATGCTCATCAATCTTTTTTAAATCTTCAGCTGGTGTATTTCGTCTCATCGCCATTGTTTTTGCTTCACCGATCCCATGAATGAGCATCGTGGATGATTTAATCGTTTGAAGCACTTCTTTGACTGACGGCTCTTCAATAATAGAAGAGTAAGCACCTTCTGACAGCTGCCCTGGAACAAACAGCAGTTTGTAAGTACCGGAAGCTTTTTCAGCCATGTGGGCACAAATGGTGTTTGCCTGATTTTTTACATTCTCCCCAAGACCGCCTCTCGCAGGGACAAACATCATGCCTCTGTTTTTGGCATCAGGGGTCATCATTTCGGCAACGGCTTCCATCGTCGTTCCGCCAGTGACGGCGACGATATTATTTCCAGTAAACCTTTTTTTCATACATTGGACAGCAGCTCTTCCCATTTCTTGCTTCACCCACGGGGATTCGTCACTGTCACCAGAAACGATGATGACTTCTTCTAGGCCTAACTTCCTCTTTAATGTATTTTCCAAAAAGGTTAAACCTAAAACGTCCTTCATCATTCCTTCAAGCATTTCAAGCAAAGCGTGGCCTTCACTCGTCAGCATCATGCCGCTCGTTTTGACATCCAGCAGGTTTTGTTCTTTTAGAAACTGAACTTCAGCTCTTAAGATGCGCTCACTGAGACCTAGGCTCGTCGCAAGGCTTCTGCGGCCGATTGGTTCAGCTAACCTGATGTATTGCAAAATGTCGTAGCGTTTTTGCATAACGATGAGAAGATCTGGCAATAATTTTTTTTGAGCTTCCAATAAACGATTCATGGCTAACGACCCTTTCTTTTCACGTTGGACTAAAAACGTCCCACTGTGACAAAAAACGTCCCGCCACAGCCAAAAAAAATCAATCCCTGCTTTCTTTAATTATTTTAACAGGATAATCTTGCATTTTCAACTCTTACAAACACATTTAGACAAAAAATAGACACATTTTCACCGATAACCTGCTTGTCATCAAGGTTCTTGCTATGATATTTCTTTTCAAAATATTTATTTTCTTCTATATTCAATGAATTCACCATTGAAAATGTGCATGCGTGTGAGATCCGCATGCACATTTTGTTGATATAGTTGGTCTTTTATGTTTTTGGGATGGTTCCTTCCTCTTCAGCGAAACGCTTTGCCTCTTCCTTCGGTTTGATTTTGAAATAATAAATGATGTAGCAGACAGCCATGAACGGAACGCCGCAATAAAGGCCAATCCGCTGATCCTCAATAAAGAATAGGCTGATGAGAACGATGCCAAATGCGATGAAGCCTGCCAATGGCACAAATGGATAGAGCGGTGTACGGAAGACGAGATCCTTTACATCTCTACCCGCTTTTATGAATTGTTTTCTAAAGAAATACTGAGACAAACAAATGGACATCCACACCACAACTAGAACCATTCCGGAAATCGAAATGAGCCACACATACACCGTTTTTGGTGCCACAACACTTGTGAGCAGGGATAAAGCGGATACACCCATTGTCACCAATAATGCATTGATCGGGATTTTACGCTTGGACAGCTTTTTCGTAAAGCCAGGTCCTTTCCCGTCCTTTGAAAGCGACCAAAGCATACGTGATGATGCATATAATCCAGAGTTTGCTACAGATAAGACAGCTGTGATGATAATAAAATTCATGATATCTGCAGCATATGGGATGCCGACCTTGTCCAGCACGACCACAAACGGACTGTCAACAGTGCCTGCTGTCTGCCATGGAAGAAGCGCGGCAAGAACCGCAATTGATAAAACGAAAAAGACCATCGTTCTCCAAATAATATTCCGTATCGATCGAGGCAATGTTTTTTCAGGGCTTTCACTCTCACCTGCTGCAATCCCTACAAGTTCTGTTCCTTGAAAGGAGAAATTGACCGTGACCATGGTTAATAAAATAGCAAAAACACCATTAGGAAATAGTCCGCCATGATCCGTCAAATGACGAAATAAAGGGGCTGGTTCTCCGCCTTTTAGATGAATCATTCCGAAAATTGCGCCAATTCCGATGATAATAAACAATAGGATGGCTGCAACCTTAATGGCTGAAAACCAAAATTCTGTTTCAGCGAAGCTGCGAGCTGAGATGGCATTCACGGCAAATAATATCACGCTAAATGCTAGGCACCAGAGCCAAACCGGGATATCTGGGAACCACCTTTGGAGCAATATGCCTGCTGACGTAAACTCCAGTCCAATCGTACACGCCCAGCTAAACCAATACAGCCAGCCGATCATAAAGCCTGTGGACGGGCCTATATATTTGGTTGCATACTCCTGAAAGGAACCGGCTGTCGGCATCGCCACTGCTAATTCTCCAAGACACAGCATGACCAAATACATTAACAGTCCGCCAATGATAAACGATAGAATGGCTCCGCCAGGTCCTGCCTGATGGATAATCAATCCTGATCCAAGGAAAAGGCCCGTACCGATGACGCCGCCTAAGGCAATCATAAAGAGATGTCTGCTTTTCATGGAACGCTCTAGTTCATTATGCTGTTCTTGCTTCAAATCCACTTCCCCACTTTCTTTCTTCTATTCATCATCCTTTGACAAAATTCGCTGTTCGTTGAAAAAGAAAGGGAGAAAGTGAAGGTTCCTCCCCCTTTGGCTTTTAGGCTTGAAACAGTGCTTCAATATGACCAATTGCCCAGTCTAAATCTTCTTTTGAAATGGTCAGCGGCGGGGCAAAACGGATAACTGTCTCATGGGTTTCTTTACATAACAATCCTGCTTGCTTCAGCTTTTCACAATAAGGTCTAGCTGCCTCTGTCAGCTCCATTCCTATAAATAATCCGCGGCCGCGCACTTCCTTAATCACAGGGCTTTGAATGCGTGATAGTTTGTCTTTGAAGTATTCGCCAAGCTCCATGGAACGGGCTGCAAGTTTTTCGTCGATTAAAACATCCAGTGCAGCAAGCGACACCGCACACGCAAGAGGATTTCCTCCGAAGGTAGACCCATGAGAACCAGGGTTAAACACGCCTAATATATCGCGGTTTGCTACGACACACGAGATTGGAAAGACGCCGCCGCCTAAAGCTTTCCCGAGGATCAGCATATCTGGCTCAATGTCTTCCCAGTCACACGCAAACATCTTACCTGTTCGTGCTAACCCCACTTGAATCTCATCCGCAATGAACAGCACATGTTCTTTCTCACAAAGCGCCTTGGCATCTTTCAAGAAGCCTTCTGGCGGCATGACAATTCCTGCTTCTCCTTGAATGGGCTCAATGAGGAAAGCCGCTGTCTGTGGTGTGATAGCTTCACGTAACGCTTCAATATCTCCGTAAGGAATCAATTTTATTCCGGGAAGCATTGGACCGAAGCCTCTTTGGTATTCTGCTTCAGAGGAAAGAGACACAGCCGTCATCGTTCTCCCATGGAAATTGCCAACACACGCAATGATTTCTGCACGATTCTCTTCGATTCCCTTAACATCATAGCCCCAGCGTCTTGCTGCTTTTACAGCGGTTTCTACAGCCTCAGCACCAGTATTCATTGGCAGTGCCATGTCTTTATTCGTCAGTTTGCAAATTTTTTCATACCAAGGACCAAGCTGATCATTATGAAAAGCTCTCGACGTGAGTGTCACACGGTCTGCCTGTTTTTTGAGCGCTTCAATAATGCGGGGATGGCGATGTCCTTGGTTCACTGCGGAATACGCACTGAGCATATCCATATATCGATTGCCTTCAGGGTCTGTCACCCACACTCCCTCAGCCTCTGAAATCACAATTGGCAGCGGATGATAGTTTGCCGCTCCATATTGTTCTGTTTGTTGAATCAATTCATTTGTCTGTGTCATCATCTATTCCTCCTTCTGTAAGGTAGCTTCTTTCAATTGGGTTCATCTTCATCCATATGTTATGCAAGGATCGTGCCAACTTTCTGACTGCTTGATCATGAGGGTCTACCTCATTATTTACGCAAAATTTCTTTGCGCATGCCAAATTTTTTAGAGGAAAACGCAAAATTTTTCATGTAAAATAGAGGTAACGTCAGGAGGTGGCACAAGTGAAAAAAGATCTGCATGCCGCAAAGCTTGAAAATGAGATTGATTTGTATAAACAAATGCTCGATTTAATTGATGTCGGGGTTCATGCAATTGACGAGAATGGCCATACGGTTGTTTATAATAAAAAAATGATGGAGATTGAGTCTTTAAAACGCTCTGATGTTCTCCATAAAAATGTACTCGACTTCTTCACCTTTCAAGATGAGATGCACAGTACACTTGTCCAAGCGCTTCGTACCGGGAAACAAACCGTTCATGCCAAGCAGACGTATCATAATTACAACGGAAAAGAAATCACAACGATTAACCATACATACCCGCTCGTTCGAGACGGCCTCATTCAAGGGGCAGTTGAAATTTCAAATGATGTGACCAAGCTGGAACGGCTGATTCATCACAATATGAAGAAAAAAGGAAGCACACGCTTTACCTTTGATTCCATTATTGGACAAAGCCCTGCATTTTTAGAGGTGATTGAACATGCGAAACGAGCGACACGCACCTCTTCTTATGTGCTCATTGTTGGCGAAACAGGGACTGGGAAAGAACTGTTTGCTCAAAGCATTCATAACGGCAGCAGCCGGTCATCTGGACCATTTATTACCCAAAATTGTGCAGCACTGCCTGATAATCTGATTGAAAGTCTGCTCTTTGGTACACAAAAAGGGGCTTTTACGGGGGCAACTGATCAGCCTGGTTTATTTGAACAGGCGCAAGGAGGAACATTGCTTTTAGATGAGATCAACTCATTAAATCCTCCTCTTCAAGCAAAACTGCTGCGCGTCTTACAGGAGAAACGCGTGAGAAGGCTAGGCAGCACAAAAGAAATCGCTGTTGATGTAAGAGTCATTGCCAATATGAATGAGGACCCTGTTGATGCGATCGCAGGTGGACGCATGCGCAAGGATTTATTTTATCGGCTCGGTATTGTCACCTTATTTATCCCGCCGCTTTCTGAGCGAAAAGAGGACATTCCTACGTTTGTGAATCATTTTATTCAAAAATATAATGAGCTGTTTCAAATGAAGGTGAAGACGGCTGACGAAGAGGTACTTGCCCTTTTCCAAGCGTATCATTGGCCAGGCAATGTAAGAGAACTGGAGCATGTGATTGAGGCGGGGATGAATATGATGATGGATGAAGACGACTTAAGCATGCATCACCTTCCCTATCATTTTAGATTTAAGCACGGGGAAGGCCGTCCTAAGGCGCAATTGCAAACAAATTCTCTGCAGCAAACCGCAGCTGCTGACACCTTTGTCTATACAAGCCCAGAACAGACGACTGATTTCCAAACCCAAATGGAGCGATTCGAAAAACAATACATCGTCCATTACTTAGAAAAAATGGACGATAATATTTCACAGACTGCAAAGTTATTGGGCATGAGCAGGCAAAGTCTGCAATATCGAATGAAAAAGCTACATATTTCTCGTCAATAATAGAGCTGTGCCATCATTCGGCACAGCTTATTGTGTATCTGACTGTTCTGCTGTTTTTTGCAGCACATCACCGAGCAGATTTTCTACATTTTTCAAATGCGTAAGCATTGCTTTCTCTGCTTCTTCTGGCTGCCTTGCCATGACGGCTTTGTAAATTTGTTCATGTTCTTCGTAAAGCTGCCGAATGGAGGCTTTCGTTGAGAATAATACGACTTTTCTCGTTTCCCGCATCGTTTCTACTAACAAGGTTGAGACTTGATTCATTAACACCTTTAATACATCATTCTTCGAGGCTTTGGCTAAGGCGAGATGGAAGGTGAGATCTGCCTCTTCACCAATTTCTTCATGTGCTTCTGCCAGCTTCATTTGTTCGAGTGCATCACGCAGCTGATGAAGGTCATCGTCCGTCCGAAGCAGCGCCGCCTTTTTAACAGCACCTGTTTCAATGATGGTTCTCACTTCAAGGAGCTGCCTGACATCATGCTGCTTCATTAAAAATGCAGGAGATAAAGAAAATGCGAGCTGTTCAGGATCGAACTGCTTCACATACGTGCCTTCCCCTTGCTTCATCTCTATTAATCCGATCGCTTTGAGAGCAGACAGCGCCTCTCTTACAGCGGAACGGCTGACTTGAAAGCTTTCTGAGAGCGCTTGAACCGAATCTAATTTTTCCCCCGGAAGAAGCTCACCTGTACGAATGAATTCGATTAATGCATCCGCAATTTCTTCATATATTTTTTTGGTTTTGATTTGTTTATATTTCAATTGGTCTCACCTCATCACTGTTGTCTATCCTTATCGGCTCATGCCCTATCTTATACTTTACCCCAAAATTTCCGTTCAGACGTCTCCCCGATTTAATTTTCAAAAAATCTTCTGTGTGCCTTGCTTTCAACAAAAAAGAAGCACCTGCCCTATTTCTGGCAAGTACTTCTTTTTAATCATGGCGCTTCCGCAGTGTAGATGATGGAAGATTCATTTGTTCACGATATTTCGCAATGGTTCTCCGCGACACACGGATACCAAAGGTTTGCTGAAGCTGCGTCATCATTTGCTGATCTGAATACGGTTTTTTCTTATTTTCCGTTTGGATCAGCTCTGCGATGTGCGTCTTGACTGTGTAGCTGGACGCCTCTTCCAGCGAAGGTCCTTCTAGTTTTGCTTGGAAAAATTGTTTCATTTCCATGAGACCATAAGGGGTTTGCACCATTTTCCCTTTCACCGTTCGGCTGACTGTTGACTCATGCACTTGCAATATATCTGCGATTCGCTTCATCGTAAGCGGTTTCATTTTATGTTTCCCTGTAAGGAAAAAATCTGTCTGATGGAAGATAATCTCACGAACGACATGGGTCATCGTTTGTTTTCTTTGCTTCAGCGCTTGGACAAGCCAATTGTATTGCTGCTCTTTTTCCTTTAGATACACATATGCTTCATGCCGCTTCTGGTCTTGAATCATGGCGAAGTATCCTTCATTCATTTCAACGTCTGGAAAAGCGCGCTGATTCAGCTCAAATGTGATGTGGTCCTGCACGACAGTAATCGTCACATCTGGCTCTATATACACAGGGTCCTCTTCATATGAGAAATGTATGCCCGGTCTTGGTTCCAGCTGCGACACCTCATCTTGTACCGCTTGAAGTGTTTTCATTGAAACGCCTGTTTTCGCCGCGATTTCCTTCCAAGCCTTTCTTGCAAAGAGAAAGAAGTGCTCGTCGATGATCAGCTCGGCTTCATACCAGCGCTCCTTTTTTCTTCTCAGCTGAAGCAGAATGCATTCTTGTAATGATCTTGCGCCAATACCGGCAGGCTCTAGCGATTGAAGCTGATGAAGGACGGCTTCTACTTCTTCAGCTGGCACCTCTAAGACAGCTGCCATCTCGTCAACCGGTTCATTTAAATAGCCATTGGAATCAATGGACTCGATCATAAAGTCAAAGATCCTTTGATTCTTTTCACTTAGATTCAAATCAATAGCTTGTTTCTTTAAATACATTTGCAGGCTTTCTTTTTGATGCGTTCGATACGGCTCTGTCATTCGATCTTGAGATTTTTTATGATAAACTGGTTGATAGCTGTCCGTGTCTTTCCGCTCAATCAGAGGGTTCTCAAGCGCTAACTGGTCAAGATACTCGCCAAGCTCAGCGCTATTCAGCTGGAGCAGCGTAATGGCCTGCCTGAGTTCTTGTGTGAGCACCTGCTTTAATACTTGTTCTTGTTGCAGATTAAGGCTCATTGTCTCCCCTCCCTCTCATCATTTTACATGAAGATTGACGGACCGTATATACGAAATAGGAGTGATTCCCATGTCTGAACTTTTTTCCGTTCCATACTTTGTTGACAACTTGAAACAGCACATCGCCATGAATCAAAATGAAGACAAGATTCATGCCATGAATGCCTATTACCGCTCAGTGGTGTCCACACTTGTACAAGACCAGCTGACCAAAAACGCTGTGGTCTTGAAGCGTATTCAGCATCTTGATGAAGCATATCAAAAAGTGAAAAAAGAAAGCGAATGAATGAACGAAAAAGAGCACCCTTTGTCATGATGGCAAAGGGTGTTTTTCATTTGCGAAAAGCTTCTGATCCAGCCTTGATTTGTACATCATCAAAAAGCCAGACCGTCCGGTAGTATAGATGATAAAGGCAAACCATATTCCGTGATTGTGCCAAATAGGCGTGACCGCTGCTTGAACAACGATAAACAAGATCATCGCAAACAGCATCGAATTTCTGACAGGGGCAATTTCTGTCGCACCTGTAAATACGCCGTATATGACCAAACCGAAACAAGCGGCAAACGGATAGAGAACGAGCCAGTCTGCATAGCCTAATGTCACATCAAGAAGCCGGGGAAGATTTGTAAACAAGCTCAAGATCGGCTCTTTTAAGAGAAAATAAACCGACGCAATGACGCATGCCATGACAAGTGCCCACTGTCTCGAAAGAGTTAAAGTTCTTTCATAAAGGGTACGGTCATTTGCACCAACTGATCTGCCCACAAGGATGCTGGATGCATTGGCAAAACCATCGAACAAATAAGCCATGATGTAGTGAATTTGAAATAAGATGGCATTGGCCGCCAGCATCTCTGTTCCAAAAGAAGCACCTTTTGCTGTAAACATGTTAATCACCACTAGCAGACAAATCGTCCGAATAAACAAATCTTTATTCACATGAAACATTTTCTGAACTGCCTGTGTATCCATGATTTTCTTAAGAGAAGGTATCTGGAACCCGTTTTTTGAATGCTTCATGATGATCCATGCGCCTAGCACAAAGGCGGTTAATTCAGATATCAATGTCGCAGCCGCCACCCCTTTGACTGCAAACGAAAACACATGAACAAGCAGAAGGGCAAGGACCATATTCATGACATTGATCAAGATTTGTAAAGAGAGGGCTTCTTTCATTTTTGCCATTCCCATCAGCCACCCTAATATCACATAATTCATCAAGGTAAACGGGGCACCCCAAATACGAATATGAAAATAATCTGCTGCAAATTGCCGGACATCCGCAGCGGGAGAAATCACTAGAAAAGCAGATTGAATAATTGGCCATTGCAGGGCAATAAAACAAAGGCCGACAATGATGGCGATTAAAAAAGGTCTTAGAAAAGCAAGTACGCCCTGCTCCTCACTCTGCGCCCCGTTTGCCTGGGCGGCAAAAGCAGATGTACTCACCCGCAAAAAACCAAAGAGCCAATATAGTGTACTGAAAATGAGACTGCCAACCGCGACGCCTCCAATATAAGCGGGATTGGCGAGCTGACCGACAACTGCTGTATCAACAGCTCCAAGTAATGGGGTGGTCATCGTTGAGATGGTTAAAGGAATGGCCAAAGCTAAATACGCTCGATGGTTCACGATGCCACCTGCCTTTCATGAAAAATAGCCTCTTCTAAAAGAGGCGTTGATGAAATGAAGATTTACCGAACCGGCCTGCCAATTGTTCGGGACAAAGGATGGTCTGCGAGCATTGCATCTCTCATTTTCTGCACCGCTGTCTCTTCTGATGAAAAGAAATCATCCTTTGATTGAAATTGAGCAACAAGTTCACCTTGATCCAATATCGCCAATTGATCACTTACATGATAGGCTGCCGTCATATCATGTGTAATAAATAAGTAAGCGACACCCAGTTCCTTCTTTAATTCTACTAATAAATCTAAAATGACAGCCTGTGTAACCATGTCTAAGCTGCTGACGGATTCATCCAGTACGACGAGCTTTGGCTGCAGCAATAAGGCTCTTGCGATGTTGATCCTTTGCAGCTGGCCGCCGCTGAATTGATGCGGATATTTAGACAAGTCCTTTTCACTGAGCCCGACTCTTTCCAGCCAGTGAATCAACACGTTTTTGCGTTCTTGTCGGCCCATAGCTTCATAGTTTTCAAGCGGCTCGGATAAAATTTGTTCGACTGTCCACCTTGGATTCACCGCCGAATATGAATCTTGAAACACCGCTTGCACATGCCGGCGATAATGTTTGCGTGTTCGCTGATCTGCACAATATATATCCTGCCCTTCAAAAAGGACCTGACCGGCTCTTGGTTTCTCTAGACCAAGTATGATGCGGCCTAGTGTACTTTTCCCTGCGCCGCTTTGCCCCAGCAATGCGAGGCATGTGCCTTCTTCAATGATTAAATTGACGCCGCTTAAGACTTGGTCTGCGCCTTTTTTTCTCATCAGAAACGACCGGCTGTTGTATGAATGACTAACTGCTTTCACTTCTAATAAATGCAAGGGCCTTCTCACCTCAAATCGGGCAAACAGCTGGGATGGATGGACGAGCTGCTAATAGTTTCTTTGTATAATCATGCTTCGGGTTTTCAAAAAGCTCAAGCACTTCTGCCTTTTCAACCATTTCTCCTTGTCTCATGACGACAACCTGATCTGCCATTTCTGCAATGACGCCAAGATCGTGAGTAATGAGCAAAATGGCAGTTCCATACTCATGACGAATTTGGTTTAGGTGCTCAAGCACCAGCTTCTGCGTGTGTACATCTAAAGCAGTTGTTGGTTCATCTGTTATGAGAAGAGGCGGGTGCATGCAGGCAGCCATGGCAATCATGACACGCTGCAGCATGCCGCCGCTTAGTTCAAAGGGATACTTGTTTAACAGCTTATCTGGCTGCGGCAGATTCATCTGCGCTAACGCATCCATTGCCTTCGCTCGTGCCTGCCTTTTACTGACAGCGGTATGCCGGCGGATGGTTTCAATCAGCTGATGACCGATCGTCCATACTGGTGTAAAGCTGTTCATTGGATTTTGCATAATATATGAGATGTCTTTGCCCCGAATAGAGCGCATATCCTTTTCACTCATACCGATCAATTCTCGTCCTTGTAATGTGATGCTGCCAGTGACTTCCGTTGTTTTCGGGTCAAGCATATGTAAGATCGACATACTTGTCACCGTTTTCCCGCAGCCGCTCTCACCTATTAATCCAACGATTTGACCACGCCCTACTTCAAACGATACGTCCTGAATAAGAGAGGTTGTCCCATGAGGCGTTTTCGTCTGCACATGCAGGTTCTCTATTTGTAAAATGGACTCTTGCACATCGATCATTCCTTTACACACGGCGTTTGATACCATATTTCTCTGAGAGGGCCTCTCCTAGTAAATTAAAGAGGACCACGACAGCCATGATCACAAGACCTGGGTACAGCATCAACTGAGGATTCGTTTGAATGTACGACTTCCCTTCATGGATCATCGCCCCCCATTCAGGCATAGGAGGCTGAACGCCTAATCCGAGAAAGGACATCGCAGAAATGTCCATAATCGCCCAGCCCATTTCGAGTGTACCTATGACCGCGAGTGGCGGCAGGACATTTGGAATCATATGCTTTCTCATGATGTTCCAGTGGGACGTCCCGCTGATTTTTGCGGCAGCAATAAAGTTCTGTTCTTTTAAACTCAGCACCATTCCTCGAAAGACGCGAGCATAGTATACCCATTGTACCAGCATCAAGGCAAGCACTACTTGAGAAAGTCCAGGACCGAAGATGCCGACTAATCCAAGAATCAGCACCAGGTTCGGGAATGCCATGATCCCGTCACAGATTCTCATCAAGACGTGATCGATCCAGCCGCCTTTGTAACCTGACAACAAACCAACGATTAACCCAATCAATAAAGAAGAGAGAAAGATTAATAACGCACAGCCTAGTGAAACACGTGCACCATATAAAATTCGAGATAAATTGCATCGGCCTAATTGATCTGTCCCAAGAGGATACTCCCACGAAGACCCCTTTAGCTTCATCGCTAGATTGACAGCCGCCGGATCATGTGGAGCGATCCACGGTGCACATACTGTCACAATCAGCAATAGACCAAGGAGCACCACACAGATCGAGATCATCTTTTGATGAGAGAAGAGATATTTTCCTTTTGTCATCATGGCTGGCGGCCTTCCTTTCTGGAAATACGGGGGTCAATGATCAGCTGGAGCAAGTCCACAATCAAGCTGCTCAAGATAAAGATACATGCTGCCATGAGGACATAGAATTGAATGACCGGCAGATCCCGGTTAAAGATCGCTTCAATAAAGAAGCGCCCAAACCCCGGCCATGAAAAAACCGCCTCTACGATAATGGTTCCTGTCAGCAGCTTGCCAAGATTCACCCCAAGCCCTGTCAGCATTGGCGATATCGCGATTCTCAATACATGCTTGAACATGATCGACCGTTCCTTTAGTCCTCTGATTCTCGCATATTGAACAAAAGGCTCTTGAAGCGCCTCACTCACACTTGATCGTAATAGCCTTGTATACGTAGCAATTAAAGGGACGGCCAGTGTGATCGACGGCAGGATGAGATGCTCCCATGTTCCGACCCCTTCAACTGGTAAAAGATCGAGCTTCACTGAAAAAAAGAAGATGAGCAAATACCCCAAGACAAACGTCGGGATAGATGCTCCTAAAAAAGAAATAAGCCGGCTCATATGATCAACGACGCCATTTTTCCTCATGCCGCTGAAAAAGCCGAGCGGAATGCTGACACAAATAGCTATCAGCAGACTAGTCAGCGCCAATTGAATCGTCGCTGGTATTCTATAGATCACCTCATTGAGCACAGGCTGGTTCGACATATACGACTGGCCAAAATCAAGGTGAATGACTTTTTCAATGGTGTGAAGATACTGCATATAAAACGGTTGGTCTAAACCAAATTCATTTCGTTTTTGCGCTAAAATTTCATCCGTAGGCTGGATATGAGCCGCTGCTAAATATGCCTCAGCCGGGTCAACTGGTGAAAGGTGAATCATACCAGTCGTAAAAAGTGTGGCTAATAAAAATACAGGGATGATTGATAGCATGCGTTTGACGATATAGCGGCCCATTTCCTTACCTTCCTTCTATTACTTCAGCTTAATGCCTGTGAATGGATGTTCATCACGATTTGCTGGGAACTCAAAGTCCTTCACATTTTTTTGATAAACGGCTGTCTTTTTAAAATAAGAGATTGGCACAATCGCCCCTTGATCCTGTAATGAAGATAACACAGACGAATAAAGTGCTTTTCGTTTGTTTTCATTGGTTGTTGATGGAATTTCGCTCATTTCTTTGATCAGCTTGTCCTTATTTGGATAGGCTGAGATGGCTTCTTTGAATCCAAAACCATCTGATGAGACGACGTTCATAAATGTATGCGGATCATAAGGCGCTCCGTAGTTGCTAAAGAAGTTCATATCAAATTTGTTGGCTTTAAAGCGCTGCACCTGTGTTGCCAGCTCCACACCTTCAAGTTTGACGCCAACGCCAATGGCTCCCCATTCTGCTTGAAGCGTCTCAGCCATCGCTTTTTGAATCGATTCTGCTGAGTCATACATCATACTAAATTCAAGCGCTTTTCCATCTTTTTCACGAACGGTTTTTCCTTTTGGAAGTGTCCAGCCTGCTTCATCCAGCAATGCTTTCGCTTTGTCTACATCATACTGGAAAGACTTCACCTTAATATCAGATGTGTAAGGCATGTTGGTCGGCAATATGTGATCTGCTTCATCCTCTAAGCCAGAGGTGACACCTTCTACCATTGATTTCTTATTAATAGCATATTGAAGGGCATGACGCACTTTCTCATCTGACAGCTGATCCACTTTTGTGTTCATGACAAGCTGTCTCGTTGCTACAGGCTCTGACATTTTTGTTTCATACTTGCCGCTCGCCTCTAGCTGTTTGTAGGCATCAAGGCTAATGGTTCCTTCTCCGTAAAGGACATCTACATCGCCTTTTTCAAATGCCATGACTCTCGTTTCCGCATCTGGGATCACCTTGACTTTGATTTCTTTAACCTTTGGTTTTTCTCCCCAATAATGATCATTTCGTTCGAAAATGGCATAGTCATCTTTTTGATATGTTTTTAATACCCAAGGGCCTGTCCCCACTGGTTTTTCAATCCCTTTTGACGTATCTCCGTTTTTAGGGAAGCCTGCTTCTCCTAAGAAACGAACCGGGCGGACAACTGCTAATTCTTGAACAGTTGGATAATATGGCTCTGTTAATGTGAGTTTAAACGTTTTCTTGTCTACTGCTTCTGTCTTTTTGATTTTTTTTATAACACCTAACCAGCTATGTATATCCTTGTTTTTTAAGATGGAATCAAAGTTCTTTTTCACAATGTTAGCATTAAACTCAGATCCATCTGAGAACGTCACATTGTCTCTTAAATGAAAAGTATACACCTTGCCATCCTTTGAAACATCCCATGATTTCGCTAATTCAGGTTTTAGCTTTCCATTCTTTTGATAGCTGACCAATGGCTCATAAATCATTGATTGTGCAAACAATTGCGATGGGTTGTATACGTGCGGATTCATTTCGCCAATATCTCTCGGCCAAGCCATCGTGATCATGTCAGGATGATCCTTGTTTCCTTCTGCTCCATTGTTTGCTTGAGAGCAGCCTACTAATAAAAAGATTAGCAGGAAAGGTAATACTGTATTTATTTTAATTTTCGGAAAAAATTTACTCCAAATAGACATAAGATGTTCCTCCTAATTGACGCTGATAATCATTTTCATTTTAAGGAGGAAGGACCCCTTTGTCAATATCATATTTAAAACGAATTGACAATACATATACCTATTTATTCCATTAATTGATGAATTTGATAGAAAGAGAGACAGGCTGCTTACGAATGAGCAGCCTGTGAAGAGGTGAATGTTTTTTCTCGCAGGGCATTACGAAGTGTGTCAATGATACGATCCTGTTCAGCTTCTGTCATACTTGTTCCAGAGGGGAGACAAAGCCCTGTTTCAAATAACAACTCAGATACGGGAGTGCCTTTCGCTGCTGAATAAAAAGGACAATTACGAAAGAGCGGCTGCTGGTGCAGCGGCTTCCATACACGCCTTGCTTCGATCTGTTCTTTTTCTAGTGCAGCAATGATGTCCACTGGAGACGTTCTCTTATCACGATCAATAGTCAATGTCGTCAGCCAGCGGTTGGACTTGGTGCCTTGATATTCTGGCATGAAATACAGGCCCTCTACCTTAGATAAAGCATCCTGATAACGCTTGAAAATGCGTCGCTTCTGTTCAACACGCTCGTCCAATATTTCCATCTGAGCAATCCCGACGCCTGCTAGCAGGTTGCTCATGCGATAGTTGTATCCTATCTCTTGATGCTCATAATGCATGGCGCGTTCTCTAGCCTGTGAAGCGAGAAAGCGGCAGCGTTCGATCGCAGCTTCATCATCACTCACAAGCATACCGCCACCTGATGTTGTAATGATTTTATTTCCATTAAACGAATAGACACCGAACCTGCCCATTGAGCCGCTTTTTTTCCCTTTATATAGAGCACCTAACGATTCAGCCGCATCCTCAATGACTGGTACATCATATGCTTCACACAACGCCAGAATCTCGTCCATTTTTGCGCTTTGTCCATATAAATGCACGACAATAACAGCACGGGGTCTTTTTCCAAGTCGTTTTGATTCCACAAAGGCTTTCTCTAAAGCAAGCGGGCACATATTCCATGTATCTCTTTCAGAATCAATAAAAACGGGTGTGGCTTGTTCGTATAAGATCGGATTTGCAGTTGCAACAAATGTGAGGGTGGAACAAAAGACAATGTCACCTTTTTGAACGCCAATAAGCTTTAATGCAAGGTGAATTGCTGCTGTTCCAGAAGATAAAGCCGCTCCTGCATTCACTCCTGCATAGCGTGCGACTGCCTGCTCAAATTCATTCACAAGAGGTCCAAGCGGTGCAATCCAGTTACTCTTGAAAGCTTCCTCTATTTTCAGATACTCTTTTCCGCTCATATGCGGTGGTGATAAGTAAATTCGTTTCCTTTCTTGCATCATTTCCCACCTTCTCTCCGATCTTTGATTTCTATTGCAGGAATGCCTACAGCGACTTTCTGATCGTGTATATCTTTTGTTACTGCGGCTCCTGCGCCAATGATTGTCCAGCTTCCGATCGATATCCTGGGTATCACAACAGCACCTGCCCCAATATGGGTACCCATTCGTACAGACACACAGCCAGTTAACACTGCTCCTGGTGATAGGTGCACAAACGATTCGAGTATACAGTCATGCTCTACGATAGATCCTGTGTTGATAATCGCATGTTCACCGATTGCTGCATCTGCTTGAACCACTGCTCTTGCCATCACGACAGTTCCCCCTCCAATCACCGCTGATGGACTTATGACCGCCTCTGGATGGATGAGTGTGGCAAACGCCTTGTTTTCAAATGAGAGGCGTTCCTTTACTAGCTGTCTCATCTCATTTTGCCCAATAGCAATCAGCCATTTCATATGAGGCATTGTCTCTCTCAGCTGTTGACTCATGGAGATCGGTCCATACAAGATGCCGCTTTGAGTGGCCTCCTCTTCAAATTGATCATCTAATACGGCACATAATGAGTAATCGGGATGTGCAACAATCATTTCCTGAATGACTTTGCTATGCCCGCCAGCACCAATTAAACCTATGGGTTGCTCTTTACATATCGGTTCCTTTGAATTTTTCAGCTGTGGCATGATGCGGCTGCTGCACCCCCTCTGTTTTGATGACTTTCAGCAAGGTCATCCATAAAATTTTCATATCCAGCCAAAACGTTTGATGCTCGACATACCAGAGGTCATAGGTGAATTTCTCCTCCCAGGAGATCGTGTTCCTTCCATTCACCTGTGCCCATCCAGTAATGCCAGGCTTTACAAGATGGCGCCTTGCTTGCTCCTCTGTATACATCGGCAGATACTCCATCAGAAGAGGCCTTGGTCCAACGAGACTGAGCTCTCCTTTTAGGACATTGACTAATTGCGGCAATTCATCAAGACTGAGCTTGCGAATCAAGGCGCCGGTTTTTGTTAATCGAAGATGATCTGGCAGGAGCCCTCCGTGCTCGTCGCGTTCATCGGTCATCGTCCGAAATTTATATAGCATAAATGGCCGGCCATACAGACCAGGCCGCTTCTGCCGAAACAACACAGGCGTCCCAATTTTCCACCGAATCAGCCCATAAATCAGAAGAAAAAGAAGACTGCCTGCGATGAGCAGCGTCAATGCCACCATCACATCTAACATTCTTTTCATCATTAAATCTCCTTATCTCACTAGCGGGAAACAGCTTGTTTTACCTTATGCACCAGCTGCTGCCGCTCTCGTTTTGTTCCTGCAAATTGATACAAGTAGCCCATATAGAGAATGAAACAAAGACCACCAATACAAAACAGCTCCAACCATGAGTTCACGTCATAAAACGCCTGAATCCCTGCACAGACGCCCCAAATCATGAGTGCTCCTGCAAGTGGAACCAATGTATGTTTGTAAAAGATGGTGCGTTTCTGATTCGTGATGCGGGCCGTATAAAATGGCAGAAACACGATATTTTTCATCAATAAAACTATCGCTCCTGCTGATGCAATGCCATATAAGCCAAGCTGAAGCATATGAGTCAATCCATAGGCAAAAATCACATTGGATACTCCTAATATGAGCGTGACCACCGCTGGAACTTTCAATCGATTAAAAGCGGTCGGCACATATGTCAGCGGTAAAAACATCAAGGTCAAACATAAATAAGCTGCATGAATCATGAGAAGCCATTTCAGCTCTTCAAAGGCAGGTCCAAGCCATAAAAGCATGAGCGGACCGGCGAGCCCTCCTAGTAGAGCGGCTGGGAACGCGACAAATAAACCGCTCCATTTAATGGCACTGGCTGCATATTGGATGAGACCTTCTTCATCTTGATTCGAGTAAAATTTCGTGATCGTTGGGGCAAATACAACCGCCAGTGTCCCTGCGAGTGTGCGTAATAATAATGGGAATTGTAAAATCGCCGCATACTGTCCCGTCGCTTCCGCTCCAATGAGCAGGTTGGTCATCAATAAGTCAATTTGTAAAAACAACAAAATTCCCATTTGCTCAAAAGAATGCCAGACCCCTGATCGAACAAGTGTGAGACTAGAAGATAATGAGACGTGCCGCCACTTAAACGAAAACCAAGGAATGAGTTTTTTAAAATAATAGATACCGATTCCCATAGCCGCCAAGCTTCCTATGACGGCCGCAAGCGGAATATGCCAGATGGCTGGTGCCGTCCATGTAAACAGCATCATAATCATAAATGCCCTCAAAAACATCTGAATGGACTGACCAACACTTGATACATATAACTTATTCGCATAAAACGGCGCAGCCCCAATGCCGGACATGACAAAATTGAGCATAAATAAAAGACCCCCTAATATAAAGGCGGTCTGTGTGTCTTTTGCGAGATAATCAGGCACATGAAGCCACTCTACCAGCTGACGGGACATGAACAGACAAAACAGAAAAAGACTGATCGATAAAAAAATGGAACTAACGAAATAAGATGAGAGATAGCGCTGCGCCTTCTCCATTTCTCCTTTATGAGCCGCCACAGAAAAAAAGCGCACAACAACAGCACTTAATGAAGCCGTAATAACCGATAAATAGTTGATCATATTTTGCGTCAGATGGATTAAGCCGAATGCTTCCACTCCAAGTGTATGAACGATGTACGGTGTTAAACAAACAGACATAAGCATCATCAAGACAAACGTCATGAAGTTTGCACTGGCATTGTAAAGAAACGCTCGATTCATTTTGTTTTCACGCAGCGTTTAAAAGCTTTCATCCAGCTTCCTCTCCCTTTTGTCCGCTCGTTTTCATCAGCTGATGAATCGCCTCTTTCACAGCCGCCTCATTCGGTTCTTTCAATAGCGTCAAAAACGGAAGATGAGCCACCCATTCATACCCTTCCATCACCTTATGATCAAACGACCTGAGGACAACACACGGTGTTTGCGTAATCGCACAAAAAATCATGCCGTGAAGCCGGTCTGTCACGACGACCTGAGCCTTACTTAACTCTGTCCATAAGGCAGATAATTCATCTAGGCGAGTCGTTCGATCAACTCGTTTGCCAATTGTCGTTGTAATCAAACCGACTTGATCATACGTCTCTTGAATATGCTGCTTTAGCTGCCGCCGCTCCTTTTCAGTGAGATACGCTTCCTTATCCTCTCGCAAACAAAGTAGAACCCCTTCACGTTTTTGTTCCTTAGTCGATTCATCTAATGTCAGCACCATATCAGGCTGTTTCCACACATTTTGATCAGGGAAGTGCTGCTTCATCCAGGTATAGGTTGTTTGATCTCTTGCCATGAGAAGCAACCTTGGATGGTGTTTGTATGTTTGAATAGCGCGGCGTTCCTCTCTTTTTCCTCTCTTTGTTTCTGTAAAATGGGCAGTAGCCGGCAATTGAATCACCGGATAGGACTTGAAGGTTTTCATGATAAATTGTCTCGTCCATTCTTCATAACGGTATAAGTCCCCCATATTGCCCCCACCGATGATACAGACGATGTCTTCTGGGTGCCGCATACGCTTTAACGGACGGGCGAGGCGATAGATCTCTTTCATGTCCACTTCCATGATGTCATAAGCGGGAAAGTGCTCTTTTAAAAAACAATAACTCGCATAGGCAATCGCATGATCCCCTAAATTATCATGCCCCGGCAGCAGCGTGAGAATGATTTTCTTCTGATGACTCAGCTCTGGCAGGCTTTGGCGGCTCAGTCGATATTCAAGTGGATATTTAACCTTTAAGAGCAGCCACTCTGCGGCGTGCGCCTTCAATTGCTGCAATGTCAATCTCATCACCCCTATTTCCTTGTTTGATATTCGATCCATTTTTGATAGCTTGAAGCGGCGGCAGAAAGCGGATAAACCAACCGGCACTTAGCAAGGAATAAAATCATTCGCTTTCGAGCGGTGAGCTTCGATGGTTCCACTTGTTTGACGGCATACAGAAAGGCCTCGTGTGTCACCATTTCCCGCATGTGATCAAGCTTTTCCCGAATAGAGAGGGCATTTTGGCTCTTCCATTCGTTGAGCATACAATGAAGAGTATGATTGACAATAAAAAAATCAAGTGCCTTCTCATACAGAGAGATGTCATCATATTCTTTCAAAAACAAGCGCTGCGCATGATAAAAGGTCAGTCCATGATGAAAATACTGCTTCTGATATCGCTGCACAATAGATGACAGATGAACCCTGTAGTAATAAAGAGGTTCATGAACAAAGGCGATGCTGCGTGATAAAGAAAAACAGCGCAGCGTCACATATTGATCTTCTATGTTCTCAAGTTCCCCCCGCAGCGGAAATCGAATGTGATGTTCTTCGATAAAGGCACGCCGATACAGCTTATTCCATGAAAACCCCGTGATGTCTCCGTGCAATAACGCTTCAATTAAACTCGTCTTTTCGGCTGATCGCTCGGCTAACAGCGTTGTTGGTATGGTTCGCTTTGACTGTTCAAATTGAATCCAGTACTCACTGACAACAAGATCTGCGCCGGTCATTTCAGCTTTTTCATACAAGGCTTCACAGTAATGAGGCGCGAGAATATCATCTGAATCAATAAAGGCGATATACGTCCCTTTTGCTTCTTCGATGCCCCGGTTCCTCACAGCGCCTAACCCTTGATTGGTTTGATGAATGACCCGAAAGCGCTGATCTTGCGCAGCAAACGCTTCAAGATATTCTCCGCTGTGATCCGTCGATCCATCATTCACGAGAATCACCTCTATATCTGAAAAACTTTGATCTGCAATTGATTGAAGGCATTGCTCCACATATTGACTCGTATTGTAGACTGCGACCAATAGACTGATAGCTGGCATTACAACATGCCCCACCTTTCTCCAAATCTACTTTGTAAATATCGTCCTGTACGGTAAAACAGATGAATCGAACGGCATCAGCATGATGCTGTACAGAATATAGCAAACAGCAATCCCTACATAGATAAAGACATTAGACCGCTGATCAAAAATACGGGTGAAATATGGCAGTAAAATGAGCTGATACAAGCCAAAATAAATATGAAATCTTGCATAAATGACATCCTTTGTAGCAAGGATGCCAAACAAGAAACCGAGCAAACAAAAATTCACAACGTAATCACTCTCAGGCGTCAGCTCACGAAGTCGTTTTCGATAAAGGAAAGCAAGCAAAAGCGGCAAAACCAACACACCAATTTTTGTCACATTCATTCCATTCGTATTCGTTGTGAGCCATTCCTCGTAATGCCCATATGAACTGCCTTGCAGCATCACGACAAACACGGAAACAAAGCGGTCATAAAGAGCGGTTAACCCTAAGAAAATCATGCATAAAACCAGCATCATCCAAGACCACGATTTTGTTCTCACGATAAAATACACAGGAATCATGATGAGAGCCGATGAATGAAACAATGAACATACGAGGACAAGCGGAAAATACAATTTCCACTGACCATTGATCACAAGACGGATGGCATAAAAAAGAACCGCAGCCACCATATACTGACGCATGCCATTAAACGAAGCGTAATAATGAAAAGTGCCGAGAAAAAGCAGCATACTCAGCTCAAAGGGACGGCCATATTGAACGAGCGTCTTGATGATAAAAAAATAGGTGATCGCCCCAACCGAGATATACATGATTTGCGGATCACGGGACAGTTGATTGAGCATCCATAAAATAAACGTAAATCCTGGGTCAGTGGCCGCCTTGTCCACACCAAGTCCGAATATATGCCAAGGCTTTTCATAATTGACGGAGAACTCATACATCTGTCCATATGTGACAAAATCGGTTCCTACTTTGTACCGAATACCAGCGACAATACAAAGAAACAAAAACGGAAATAACACCAGAATCTTGTTAGGCCGCCATCCGCTTTGAA
Source organism: Bacillus sp. NMCC4 (assembly GCF_002998555.1). Classification (NCBI taxonomy): domain Bacteria; kingdom Bacillati; phylum Bacillota; class Bacilli; order Caryophanales; family Bacillaceae; genus Bacillus; species Bacillus sp. NMCC4. The sequence goes on from NZ_PVRA01000001.1 coordinate 301,706, forward strand.
TGGTATCATCACGCCTGCCGTAAAATGCGGCAAAGCTCGACCATAAATAGACCATGATCATGTTCACCAAATAAACCGCCATCTGCCATTCCTTCCTTACAGTCCATATCCATTCATCACACGTGTGATGTTCTGTTTGACATCAAATCCTCTTTGTTCAAGCTGGGACGTAATGGTCTCTTGAAGAGGAGGCTCTGCATGATATGCTTCAAGCACCGCCTTCATCCATTCATGCGCAGAATCCCCCAGCGACATTCTTTTCACAAGACCGCAGCCTAAATCCACTTCCTCTGTAATATGATCTGAAATCACACAAGGCAATCCAGATGCCTGTGCTTCCACTAATACAAGCGGAAGTCCTTCAAACAAGGATGGCATCACAAATACATCAAATGCTTTCATATACTGCGGAACGTCTGATACGACGCCTGTAAAGACAATGTCGTCTAACAAGCCTGCCTTCTCCGCATATGATTCAACCACCTGCCTCAGTGGTCCATCCCCTACAAGGACAAGTTGAAATGAGACCCCTTGTTTCTTTAAGGTCTGTGCCAGTTCCATAAAAAAAACGTGATTTTTTTGCTCATGAAACCGGCCAATATGACCAATAATCATGCTCTTTTCGTGAAGACCCCGCTGCTTTTTGATCTTCACCTTTTCGTCTGGATCAGGCTGAAAGAAAAGGGATAAATCAATCCCATTCGGCAGCACCTCAACTTGTCCATTCTTCATTTTTTTCTGCCCAAATAAAAAGGAACCGGCATCCTCACCGCATGCAACAAGCTGTGTAGAAAATGCAAAGATCAGCTGGCGAAACCCTTTGAGCATCATATGGTCTACCCAATTTGGCGACTGTTTCCAAGCTGTATTATGCGAATGACAAATCCGCACCTTCACACCCGCCAATTTCGCAGCAAGTGCGGAGAAACCTGTTTGAAAATCCGTATGGGCATGCACTGCCTGATACGGTCCTGTTCGTTTGATTGTCTTTGTCAATGTTTTCACAAATGCCAAAGGAGAGGACGCCCCAATACTTGGGACGTACAAGATGCGTCCCCCGAGCCTCTGAATTTCCTCATCATAATCACAGACATCCTTTCGGTGGGTAATGAAGTCAAATTGAAGGACATTTCTATCGAGTGCACGATAGATGTTCATAATCATCGTTTCAGCCCCGCCGCGGTTCATCCCGCCCACAATATGGAGTACACGCTTTGGCTCACTCATCCCGAATCGTCCTCCTTTTCAACAAAGACGCCTCCAACTTCCGCTGGTGATAAAATTTCATGATCTTCGGTGATAAACAGGCGCGGACCACCGGCTTTATTGCAAACAGATAATGAACCGGCGACAATTTTAATAACCAGCATGCTTTTAAAACAAGCCAGGCATTATCCATCGAATATTGAAACTTACGGCGCTGAAAGGCCGCTTCATCCTCTCTCACAAGGTATAACGGCTCTTGTAAATTAAAGCCTTTTCTCCCCGCAGCAAAAAAACGGATCCAAAGATCGATATCTTCCATCCGCCTTGTTGTTTTCACAGAGCGATACCCATGTAAAGCCTTGTATGCAGCAGCCCTCATCATAATGGTTCCATGACAAAACGGCGTCCCTCTTGCCAGCACTTTCCGATCAGGCTCTGAAATCAGTGCACGTACACCTTTTGTACCCGATTCATCAAACACCGTCATCGCCGTACCGACCACATCATATTCAGGATGTGTTTCTAGGAAATGAACCTGTTTTTCTAAACGAACTGGTACTGATACATCGTCGCCATCCTGCCGTGCAATCAAGTCTCCCCTTGCTTCAGCGAGACAGCGATTCAGACTGGCAGCGAGCCTTTGATTATGTTGATTGCGGATAAGGCGAATTCTTTCAGGGTCTCGTTTTGTATAAGACAGCACTTTTTCATAGGTGCCGTCTGTTGATGCGTCATCACATATGATGAGCTCCCAGTTGTCATATGTTTGATGAAGAATGGATTCAATACTTTCTTCTACTGTGTCTTGGCAATTGTAGACGCCCATGATGATAGACACCTTTGGCTTACGCATGCTCACATCACCTTCTCTGCTTGATCCATATAAGTTGTATAAATTTCTTCCATAGCACTCACCGCCTGCTCCTGTGCAAATGCATGCGCTAAGGAGCGTCCCGCTTTTCCCATGAGGGGCAGCTGATCCCTTTTGTGATAGAGCTGGTGCAAATAATCAGCCAAGTCATTCACATCATGCGGTTTGACTAAAAAACCATTGACGCCATGTCTGATCAGCTCACAGTGTCCTCTATTCTCCGTTGCAATGACCGGCTTTTCCGCAGACATCGCTTCAAGCAGATTCATGCCGAGGCCTTCTCTCAGACTAGTCGACACACATACATCACTCATATGCATCCATTCCTCAATTTGTTTGCAAAAACCAGCAAAGTGGACATGCTTTTCAAGATGGAGCCCGCAAACCAGCTTTTCATACATCGGCCTCATTGTGCCTTCCCCGGCAAACACGATCTTCACATTTGATATTTTCCTATATAGCTGGGCACATGCTTTGATGAGCATCCCTTGGTTTTTATTCGCATTTAATTCGCCAGCACACAGCACAATAAAATCTTCTGAAGAAAAGCCATAGACTGCACGAAGACGCTGCTTCTCTTTTTGATTAACTGGTGCAAATCGTTTCATATCCACACCCATACCGGGAACATAATAGACAGATGAACGCTCTTTTGATAGACGATCTGCTCTTTTAAAATCCTCTCCATTAATAGTGATCAAAGCGTCTGTATGGCGGGCGAGCCATCGCTCAATCGGATAATAGAGCAGCCAGTTTTGAAGCGGCGCCCCCTGCCAAAAGTGAAAGCCGTGTGCTGTGTAAAGAACCTTCGTCCCTTTTTTGCGCGCGCTTTTGGCTGCGAGTCTGCCAATGACACTTCCCATTGGCGTGTGACAATGGATGAAGTCGTAGTGCTCTTTCGCTAACAGCTTCTTCAGCTCCACATACGCAAACCGGTTGTGCACATGAAAAGGGGAGCGCTGAATCGGAATTGAGTGCGCTTGATCCACATAGGGCAGCTCCAGCTGACCATTTGCTGCTGTATGCACTTCCCATCCTTGTTCCTGAAACCACCGGAAATAGGGAAGGTGAAATGCCTTAAAATGATAGTCAACCGTTGCGCAAAACAAGACTTTTTTCTTCATTGGCAAGCGCTTCCTCCTCTCTGGTCATCTGTTCAGACAACAAATCATGCGATTCGATGGCAGCAAACAATGCTTCTCTCATTTGCTCTTCACTCATCATGTCAAATTCATGGATAAAGCGGTTCAGCACATATGGGTCCCCATCCAGCGCATGGCCGATATGAATTTTCGGGAAAATTTGTTCCTGCGCTTTTTCATGCTGGTTGAGTAATTCTTCATACATTTTCTCCCCTGGACGAATGCCTGTGAACGTAATCGGAATCTGGTCTGTGGTATAGCCTGAGAGGTGAATGAGGTTTTCTGCGAGGTCAACAATTTTCACTGGCTCCCCCATATCTAATACAAAAATCTGTCTTCCTTCTGCCAGTGCACCCGCCTGAATGACAAGCCTTGATGCTTCTGGAATGGTCATAAAATATCTTGTCATGGCTGGGTGTGTGACCGTGACCGGTCCGCCTTGTTCGATCTGTTTCTTAAAAATTGGAATGACGCTTCCCCTGCTTCCGAGTACATTTCCAAATCGAACCGCTACAAATTTTGTTTCACTGCTTGCCCCCATTTGCATGATCAGCATTTCAGCAAATCGCTTTGTGGCGCCCATCACATTGGCAGGATTGACCGCTTTGTCAGAGGAAATGAGGACGAATGTTTCAATGCCATGCTCATGTGCAGCTTCTGCGACATTTTTTGTCCCGATAATATTGTTTTTCACTGCTTCTTTTGGACTGATCTCCATGAGCGGGACGTGCTTATGTGCCGCGGCATGATAAATCATATCCGGCTGAAACTGACCAACGATTTCACTCATTTTCTGTTTATCTTGGATATCTGCAATTTGTGGATAGAGACTGATGGTGTCCCCATAAATTTCTTTCAGCTCTAGTAAAATAGAATGAATGCTAAATTCCCCGTGTCCCACAAGCACAATCGCTTGAGGAGCAAACACACAAATTTGACGACAGATTTCTGACCCAATCGATCCGCCTGCCCCTGTGACCATAATCGTTTTCCCCTTTAAATGGACAGATAGACGGCTTGAATCTAATTGAATCGGTTCTCTTCCGAGTAAATCCTCTGGCTGTACATCCCGTAATTGATTCAGCGCATGAGTTCCTTTTAAAATCTGCTCCATCTCTGGCATGATCTGCGTTTTGACCCCAGTCGCTACGCATTCCTTATACAGCCCTTTTAAAGTATGGCTGCTTTTGGACGGAATGGCGATGATGATCTTTTGAATATCCATCATCACAACAGCTGTTTGAATCTGTTCTTTTCCCCCTAGAACAGGCAGTCCCATGATTTCAAGCTTATGCTTCGTCTTGTCATCATCTATGAAGGCGACTGGTTCAATATGTACATCACTCGATTGCTGAAGCTGACGAACGATGATGGTCCCGGCTGATCCGGCGCCAATGATTAAGGCCCGCTCCTTTTCTACCTGCAGCCGCTTTGCACCATCATGAAATAGCCGAGAGGCCATTCGAGATGCACCGATGAATAATACGTGGAAAAGCCACACAATGAACAAAAACCGAAAGGGCCATGTCTGCACGAAAAGGTACAGCATTGCCATTGAAAATAAAAAAGAACACACAAAGGTCTTCATTAAAGAAAATAGCTCTCTTACCCCTGTATAAGCCCATACTTGCTTGTACACGTGAAAAATATACGAAAACAAATGGTGCCCAATGAGCAGACTGAGCGAAGAAATGACGAGCATTTCAAATGTATAAACAGTTAACGCCGCTTCTTGGACAAATTGAAAGCCAAAAAAGACAGCCACTAAGATGAGATATGAATCTAGTGCCACGATGATTGATAATCTTTGGGCGTAAGTCAACGCTCCTCCCCCTTTTTCAACATCACTATTCTTACGTAAAATGGGCATCAAACCCGTCCTCACACCCCACTATTGATGACGAGCATCTAAGGCATTTGTCATGCCCACAGCAGGATCGAGTGCCTCCATTGTTAAAGATTAGGAGACATCACCTATCAATCTTGTTAATACATATACAGCCTTCCCTTTTTCTCTTTCTTGCCATTTAGCATAGCCCCAAGCAGTTTACCTGTTGTTCCTTCTAACACTTCTTTTGATTTCTTCACAGCCGCTATCTTTGTTTTGCCGCTTAAGACAACAAGAATGCTCCCATCGGTCCGGTTCGCCAGGATCTTTGCATCGGCCACTGGCAGAAGCGGCGCGGAATCAACAATCACCATGTCATATTGCTGTTCAATTTCATAAAACAGCTGCTTCATGACAGAAGAGGAGAGCAGCTCAGCTGGATTCGGCGGAATGGTTCCGCTCGGAAGCAGCTCTAAATGCTCAATGGGTGTAGGCAAAATAGCTTCCTCCAAGCTGCAATTATTTAATAGTACATTGGTCAAACCCGTGTGATGACTCAGGTCAAAATATTCATGAACAGCCGGCTTTCGCAAATCAGCATCCATCAGCAGCACCCGCTTTTTCTGCTGTGCAAAAACAGCTGCTAGGTTTGCAGCCGTAAATGATTTCCCTTCCTTCGGCAAGGAGGATGTCACCAATATGGATTTCAGCCTTGTTTGGATTGATGTGAATTCGATGTTAGTTCGGATTGTACGGAATTGTTCTGCAATGACAGAGTGAGGATTTAATACAGAAATACAGGATAAATCTCTCTTTTCTCTTTTCTTCCTCTTAAAGATCAATGTTCTGTCCTCCCGTTATGACGGACTGCTTGTCTTTTTTTGCCCTCCTGTCTGCCTGCATCTGATAGACACTTCCGAGCGACGGCAATCCGATCTCTTCTCTTATTTGATGTGTTCGTTTTACAGTATCATCGAGTAAATTCATTAAGAAAATGAGTGTCATCCCCCCTAATAAAGAGGCACCTAGTGCCAGAACGATATGAACGAATTTTCTTGAATTCATGAGAATCGTATTGGACAGCTTGGCTTCAGACAAAACATTAATGCGATCCATATTCATGGTTTTTTTGATTTCTTCTTGCAGCACCTCTGTTGCGGTATTCGCAATGGCGACTGCCTTTGCGCGATCCTCATCTTGTACAGAAATATTGATGACCTCAGACTCATTTTCTGTACTTGTGGCAATTTTGTGTTTTAATCCTTCAGCTGATTCTGTGAGGTTGAGTGTTTCTTTTACTTTTTCAATGACGATCGGACTTTTTAATAAAACTTGAAAGGTACGTGTATATTGAAGGTTCATCTGAATATCGTTTAAGTTTGCTTGTGCGTCATTGCTGCGTTTATGAACAAGAATTTGAGTGGTTGCCTGATATACAGGAGTCGAGACATAGAACTGATAGTAGGCTGAAGTGCCCGTTACGATCAGGACAATCAGGATCAGAAGGGCCATTTTCTCTTTAATGACAGAAAACAGCTGCTTAAAACCTATATTCTCATTCATAGATACCTCCCGATTTCATCATAAAAAGGTTATATATGGTTTCTTTTTGTTAATGATTGGATTATAAAAGATAATACCCGCAAAGAAAAATGTCATAATAGGTCTTATAGTTCTTTTTAAAGAACGAAATCGTTCGTTTTCTTTTGTTTACTTCCTGTTTCTTACGTTTTTGAATTTTATAAAGAACAATTTATTTCTTATAATGAACGAAAAGGTCGCAGTACGATTCGCCAGGGAGAAGGGAGATCATTGATAAGAATGATAGGAAAGGTGATACGCATTTACCGAAAGAGGAAAGGATACTCCATTCAGCAGCTGGCTGAAGATGCCCATGTCTCTAAGTCGTATTTGAGTAAAATTGAGCGTGGTGTCCACAGAAATCCATCTGTCCAGTTTTTAAAAAAGGTATCCTCTTCACTAGAAATTGATTTACAAGAGCTGTTTGATGCAGAGACGATGATGTTTCATTACTCTGAGGGTGGTGAACACGAATGGCGGGAGCATATCGTCAATGCCGTCCAATCCGGCATGCCGAAAGAAGAACTCTATCAGCTGCTCCAAACGTACCGAAAGGAGCAGGAAGAAAAGACGTTACATGTCACTCATAGAAAGCTGACTGATTCGAATATATCAGAGTGGAAGCGTCTGATGAGTGAGGCGAAAGCTATCGGCTTAAGCATTGAGGAAGTAAAAGCATTCCTCGCCAACATGGGAGAACGACGGGCGTAAGCCTTTCAGGAAGAGTCAAATTGCGGGGAGAGGCGTTTGACGCTTCGCTGAAAAAGAGCCTTTTATCATGAAAAGGCTCTTTTTTCTCTTATTCTTCTTTTTTTGTTCGTGCTTTTTTCGTTATATCATTGTTTTTCCAATAGGCCCATAGTGATGTAATCCCAAGAAAGGCTAACGTGATAAATTGCTGAATACCTTCTTCATCAATAGGAATTGGGCTTTTTCCCGCAGCGGTTAGAGCACTGTTGACAAGCGCGAGCAAAAGCAGCACAAGCCTTGCGATTGTACCTGCACTAATTTTTTGAACCTTCAACTGTATCCCCTCCCTTTCTTCCCCTTCACGGGCGGTACTGCTCGTTCTCTCTCATATGTATGCAAAAACCGAATGAATAGAAGACCGGATCAAAAAAAGAGACATCATTCCCATATAAGGAATGATGCCTGATTTCATTTTATTTTGATGTAGAAAACATCTCTTTTGCTTCATCCAATGCCATTTTATTGCCTAGTGCTGAGTAATCGAGCCATGGCTGATCGGCAATCGGATAGACTTGATTTTTCTTCACGGCTTTTAGACCCTTCCAAATCGGAGTCTTTTCTAATTGCTTGAATGCCTGCTGCGCTTTATCATCACGATTCACGACGACAAAGATAGCATCTGCATCATAGTCAGGAAGAACCTCTTGAGAAATCACTTCAAATGGCCGCTTGCTGTCCAGTTTCTTCACACCATCGACAGGTGTCAGACCTAAATCCTCGTATAAAATAGGACCCATTGGGCGCTTCATGCTAAATACTCGAAGCTCCTTTGCCGTCACACGGATCGCCATTACTTTCCCGTTTCCAATCTTTTGTTTGATGAGCGATTTGACTTCTTTTGCTTCTTGATTGTAATCCTGAATATATTGATCGGCTTCTTTTTCTTTATTGACGAGCTTGCCGATTTTTTTCAAATGATCACGCCAAGTGCCGTCATTTAAATTAAACACTTCCGTTTTGGCGATTTTCTTATATTTCGATAAGTCTTGTCCAGCTAGTTCTTCATCGACATAAATGACATCTGGTTGTAATGCAAGCAGTGACTCCATATCGGGATCGGCTGCGATGCCCAGCTTCTTCGTACCACTCAGCTGCTTTTTCGCATGTGGAAGGAAATCTTTTAAGTCCCCTCCTACAACAGAGCCTGCCGGCTTGATACCGAGTGCTAATAAGTCATTGGTTAAATGGATAGACAAGGAAGCAATTTTCGGTGTTCCATGATCATTTTGAGTTGTTGTATTCTTTGTTTCCTGTTGACCACAAGCGGCAAGCATAATGAAACAGAGCGTTAAACCAAGCACAAGTAATTTTTTCATGATGAGTTCCTCTTTCACATTTATTTCGTTTTTGTTAATAAATAGAGAAAATAAGGTGCGCCAATAAAAGCCACAACCACACCCGCTGGTATGGCATTTGGGGCAAAGATGGAACGTCCTATTGTATCGGCACTGACCAAAATCAACAAGCCAAGCAGCGCACTAACCGGTAAAAAATACTGATGGAGTGAGCCGACAAGCCGCCTTGCCAAATGCGGGGCGACAAGTCCAATAAAACCAATACCGCCTGTCATCGAAACACTTGCACTCGCCAAACCAACAGCTAAGGTCAGCAAAAGGAGACGTTGACGCTGGACACGTACACCTACACTTGAGGCGACAGCATCTCCTAATGTCAATGCATTGAGCGTGTTTGACTGCATCAGCGTAAGCGGCACAAGGCATACAATCCAAGGCAGAAGCGCTAACACATGAATCCAGTCTCTACCCCAGACATTACCGACAAGCCATCTTGAAGCAAATGTGTAAGTATCTTCATCCAGCTTCAATGACAAATATAACGTCAAAGCACTGAATCCCGCCGCAACCGCAATTCCTACTAGGATCAGCCGGATGGGAACAAGCCCTTCCTGCCGGTCATACGCCAGAAGCACGATGACCGCTGCCGCAAGAAGCCCTCCGCCAAATGTAAAGAGCGGAATAAGAAGAGATGGATTGCCTTCTAGTGCATGGAAATACGTCACAAACACGATTAAGCCAAATGCTGCTCCTGCATTCAGTCCAATAATTCCTGGATCGGCCAGCGGGTTACGAGATAAGCTCTGCAAAATGCTGCCCGCAATGCCAAGACCAATTCCCGCCAGCATCGTCACCACGATTCGAGGCAGACGATAGTCAAACAGCACCGTTTCACTTTGAAAATCCCCAAAGCCGAATAACGTTTTGACGACCACAAGAGGACTTAGTTTCAGCGTGCCGGTATTTAAGCTATACAGCACAACAGCCGCAGTCAAACAAAGCAAAACGACTGTCACGACAAGAGCCCGCTGTTTCTCTCTCATGACAGGTTCCTCCCTTCTTTTCTGGCAATATATAAGAAGAAAGGAACACCGACAAGTGCCACCATCACGCCAATGGCAAGCTCTCGGGGCGGATTAACGGTGCGGCTGGCAAGGTCAGCAAAGACTAGCAGCACCGAGCCTAATATCGCCGACATCGGAATGACAAAACGATAGTTTACACCAACCAGCTTTCTTGCGATATGCGGGATGACAAGACCGACAAACCCAATCGATCCGACTGCTGATACAGAAACCCCTGCTAATAATACGGCAGCTGCCATTCCTAGTATTCGCACTTGTCGTGTTTTCACCCCTAAATTTGCCGCTACATCTTCACCGAGCGACAGCAGCGACAGTGAACGCCCTAATAGCATCGCCCATACGATCACTATCAGAATGACTGGGGCAAGAATCGTCAGCTGCGGCCATTTCACACCAGCCACACCGCCTGCATACCAAAACGCAAGGTCCTGACTCAAGTCAAAATAAATCGCGATCCCAGAGCTAAGCGCATGAAGCAATGCAGCCACAACGGCTCCTGCTACAGTTAAGCGCAGCGGTGTCAAAACTCCACCAGCCGCCCCAATCGCAAAGATCAGCAGCGTACTAAGCACTGCACCAATAAAGGAAAAAAACATAAGTGCCGAATAAGGCATTTCTGGGAAAAAGGCAAAACAGAGAGCGACCACAAACATCGCACCGCCATTAATGCCCAGAATCCCCGCATCTGCCAGCGGGTTTCTTGTGATGCCCTGCATGAGCGCACCTGCTACGGCAAATGCCGCTCCAACAAGAGCTGCTCCTAAAACACGAGGAAGTCTTAATTCATGGATGATCTGCTGCTCTGTAACATCTGACTGATAGTCAAATACAGCTGTCCAAACCGTTTGCAGAGACAATGTTTTGGCACCATATGACACAGCCAAAAACATGGCAGCCGCCAAACCAATGACGGCGAGAAAAAATATCAAAAAGAACAGAATATGTGATGATCGTTTTTGTTGAGGTGTTCGCTTATCCTGCAAAATCGGTGTCATCCTTTTCTTCATTAAAAGTCAGTTTGAAAATGAGAATCATAATCATCAAAATTATAGCCGTCTGCCTCTGAAAAATCAATGTACGCCCTATTTTTTAATTAATGAAGGTATGTGCGTGGCAGCAAAATGAGGTGTCTTTTGCTCGTTTGGAATGGCCTATCATTTTTTCTCATAGTTTAATAGGAAAATAGTTGACATTCCGCCTGAACATCCTCTAAAATTACAAAAGTAAGTCAAATGTTATAAAAATATTACAAAAAGATGTCAAACTGATAAAGAATGGCCCGTCATGAGAGGAGATTTGAACGTTGTGTCATTAAAGGGAAAATGGAGTATCAGCCTATTTGCACTTGCGATCATCATTGGAGTCGTTGCTTTCTTTCAAAATCAACAAGCAAGCGGTACAGAGAAGAAAAATGTAAAGCAGGATACGAACTATAAAAATGTCGAAATCGTTACTCTCGTAAATGACGGGAAATTTATGAGATATGCAGTCAACTATCCTCTTTTTCATCAAAAACAGCTAGATGACAAGATTCAAAGCTACGCCAATTCAGCATTAGAGCATTTCAAAAAGACGTTTAGTGAAGCCAAGGACATCGATGAAAACAAACGCTTTGAACTGAATATTGATTATGATATGGTGCATTATGCGAAGCAGTCTGCTGCTATTCGCTTTACGACTTATACCTATACAGGTCAGCAAAATGGGACCACCAATCATCTCACGATCAACTATGATTTTCAGAAAAAAACCTTTCTTGACACAAAAGATTTATTTCTGCCTAAAACCAACTTTTTGAAGAAATTATCCTACATTACATATTCAGAGCTTCTAAAGGACAAAACCTTATCTAAGGATCAGACTCTCCTTCAGAAAGGAACAGCCCCTACTGCTCAAAACTTCAGTCAATTTGCCTTGAAAGAGAAATATGTAGAATTTTATTTCCCAGCATCTCAAGTAGCCGACAAGGATCTTGGTCCGCAAACACTCGCGATTAAAAAGACGCTGCTGAAAGATATATTAAAGCCAGAATATATGAATAAAACCAATAACCAAAATGAAATGAAAGAACCAAATCCGAAAAGAAAAGCCGTCAAGCTGCCGCAAAAATCAAAGCTTGACCCTAATAAAAAAGCCATCGCCCTCACATTTGATGATGGTCCGAACCCAGCGACAACATCAAAAATTTTAGATGCATTAAAGGCAAATAAAGGACATGCGACCTTTTTCGTATTAGGCAGCAGGGTGCAGTATTATCCTAGTATGCTTGCAGATATTCTAAAAGGCGGGAATGAAATCGGAAACCATTCTTACAGTCATCCTTTATTAACAAGACTGCCTTTAAAGGAGGCGGTGAAACAAGTGAAGGACACCCAGCAGTTGATTGAGAAAGCGAGCGGGTATACACCTACGCACTTTAGACCGCCATATGGTGGAACAAATCAAGACATCAATCAAGCGGTTGGGATGAAGGTCTCTTTATGGGATGTTGATCCAGAGGATTGGAAAATTCGCAACAGTCAGCAGATCACAAACCACGTTCTCTCACATGCAGCAGATGGCAGAACAGTGTTAATGCACGATATTTATGACAGCTCAGCTCAAGCAGCAGTGAAGATCATCCATGAGCTCACCAAACAAGGCTATCAGCTGGTCACGGTAAGTGAACTTGAACAATTAACAAAAGAACGGCATGAACAAGCCCCTGTGCAGTAAACACAGGGGTTTTCTTTATGACTCCAAAGACTTCTTTTGTTTCAATAATGCTTGAAATGTCTCTTCCAGCTCCTGAGACGGCTCAATACTTAAACGGCTGAGCACTTCAGACAGCTGCATATCAATTAAAAGAAGCTCCTCTTCTCTTTGTGTAACAGCTGGTTTGTCGTCCTTTTGTTTATACGCTTCATATGTGCCGTCAAATGCTTCAATTCGTTTTTCGTGAACATGGAAAATACGAGTGGCCACCTTCTCAATCAGTCTGCGATCATGGGATACAAACACAACGGTACCCGGGTAATCCTTCAATAGACCTTCGAGCGCTTCAACTGCCGACAGATCTAGAAAGTTCGTCGGTTCATCCAGCATGAGGACATTGGCATCGCTGACAAGCAAGGACGCAAGCATGGTCTTCACCCGTTCTCCCCCGCTTAACACCCTAACAGGTTTATGCACATCATCCCCTCGAAATCCGAGTCTCGCTAAAACCGTTCGTACCACTGTCTCATCTTGAACAGCCTCTTTCAGCGCATTTTGTAAAATCGATTCATCTACCTTCAATCCTGAAAGATCCTGACGAAAATAGCCGAGCTTGACAGCTTCTGAGCGAGACACTCCGGGATGCCCATTCACCAGCATTCGGAGAAATGTCGTTTTCCCGCTCCCATTCTTGCCGATAATGGCGACTTTGTCCCCGCCTCTCACTTCCACATTTGCCTGCTTCCAAAGCAATTGATCGCCCGCCTTGCCATCTACATTTTTCACTCGCAAAATAGTACGGCTCGCTACTTCCTTCATTGTATGCTGAGTCATTTGAATGGGCTGAATGTCTTTTACTTTCTCAACCTTTTCTAATTTCTCCATCCTTGTCTCAATGGATTTGGCTGTTTTTTGCAGCTTTTTTTGCTTATTTGCATAGTAGGGCTTTGCAATTTTTGGCCCTGAGGATTTCAGCTTTTGGGATGGCTTTGTTGCTTTGTCGGCTTTTTTCTTTTTCTTTTCAAGCGCATGCTCTAACTGTTTTTTCTTTTGTGTATAAGCTTCGTACGCTTCCACCTGCTGACGATGCGCCAGCTCTTTTTGCTGTGCAAATTGCGAGTAGTTGCCTTTGTATTGATTAAGCCGTCCATGATCCAGCTCCCAAATCTCCGTACATACCGCATCTAAAAAAGCACGATCATGTGAAACGACAATGAGGGCCCCTTGATAATGATGCAGCTTCTCTTCCAACCACTCAATGTGCTCTGTATCTAAATGAGTCGTTGGTTCATCTGCTAATAAAAGGGCAGAAGGACGGTTTAACGCGCTTTCAATATAAGTCTGGGTCATCTCACCACCACTCTGTGTGCCATCAGCTTGTTTCAGCTGAGGAAGCAGTGTGCAGGTCGTTGTGGCAGCAAACGTGCCACTGTCTGGTTTCTCTTGCCCAGCCAGCACATGCAATAAAGTCGTTTTCCCGCTGCCATTTGTCCCCACAAGGCCGATGCGGTCATCTTGATGGATGGCAAGCTCCTCAATATCAAATAACAATCGATCTTTTCGAAAAATCTTTAACTGATTGGCTTTTACTAACATCCAACCCTCTCCTTTCGTATCAGGAGACATGAAAAAGCCTCCCATTCTCAGAATAGGAGGCAAAATGGTGTACAAAAATAAGCAGATCAATCCAGGATGACGTGCCGCGTTCCTATCTGAACACACACATCCCCCGTATCAATCACCTCATTCTTTGATTCCCAAGCTGTACCATCCTATTCCGAAGCTAAAAAATGAAAACGCAGCAAACATGGCAAACCAATCGTTTGCTCACTGCCTTCGTTTTTTCATTTTGCTTACAGGTCATAGGATTAGTACTTCATTGCATTGGGTCACCCTTCCGTCGTTTGTTACGTATACGATAAAAGATTGGTTATTTTTTGTCAAGCTGAAATGGCATAAGTGAGTCCATTAATTTCAGCGTAAATGGATGGACCGCATCAAGCAGTTCATCCTTTTTGCATTCTTCCACTATGCTTCCTTCATGTAAAAAAAGGAGACGATCACATAGATACACCGCCGCTTCTATATCATGAGTAATCATAAGGATGGTCATGTCTAGCTCTTGTTTTAATGTCTCGAGCAGCTCCAATATTTGCACCTGAACAGAGACATCCAGTGAGCTCAGAACTTCGTCTAGTATGAGAATGGCTGGATGCGTTGATATGGCTCGTGCGATGCACACTCGCTGGAGCTGACCGCCGCTTAGCTGATGTGCATATTGATACAGCAAAGAAGAGGGTAGTCTGACTTGTTCAAGCAACGATAAAACCTTCTGATCCACATTTTTTTCCTGCTTTAACAATCGCATAGGCTCAGCAACGATTTCTTTCACCGTAAAGGAGGGGTGAACAGAAGGTCGATAATCCTGAAAGACAACACTCATTTTTCCAAGGTTCATCTTTCGCCATGTGTCAGCTGGCTTTCCATCAATCTGTACCCTGCCGCCATCTATTTTTTCTAAACCGAGCAGAATTCTTGCCAATGTACTTTTGCCGCTGCCGCTCTCACCGACTAACCCGGCACATTGTCCTTTTTCGATTTCAAACGAGACGTTTGATATGCGTGGTTTTGACTGCATTTGTCGAGAGAAGAAACCTTTCTTCTCTCCATGTTTGATGAGGCTATCAGCTGTAATCAACATGGAAATGCCCTCACTCTCTGCTGCTGCCGCAGTGCTTCAAGGGGCGCAGATAATCGGCGCCTCGTCTCAAGTAAATGCTTCGTTTGAGGATGCTCAGGCGATGTGAATACCTTATCAGCTGGGCGATGCTCAAGCATCTCGCCTTGATGCACCACCAACACCTCGTCAGCGATCGCCTGAACGACGCCTAAATCATGCGAAATGATGATCAAGGCCGCGCCTGTTTCTTCTTTCAGCCTCTGTAATTGCCTGATGACTTCACGCCGATTATATGCATCAAGCGACGCCGTTGGCTCATCGGCAATGATCACATCAGGAGAAAGCATCATCGTGATCGCAATCATCACTCGCTGAAGCATACCGCCAGATAATTCATAAGGATATTGCTTCAACAATTCATTTGGATTTTTTAAATGAACACGCTCAAGTCCTGCGATGGCATGTGCTTTCCCTTCTTTTCCTTGTAAGCCCAAATGACGCTGGAACGTTTCCATCATTTGATGACCAATGGTTTCGATGGGATTGAACGCATTCATCGCATCTTGTGAGATGAAGCCAATTCGTTTGCCTCGCCACTGCTCAGCTGTCTGAGTTGTCAATGTTTCGCCGTCAAACATGATCGCTCCCTCCACTTCTAGCGAAGAAGGAATCAAGCCAATTAACGCTTTTGCGACGGTTGATTTTCCGCTTCCACTTTCTCCAATAACAGCTAAACAACGTTGTTGCTGTAGGGAGAACGTTATGTTCGCCACTAAATCCTTTTGCTGCACTGGATCATGTACGGACAGATTTTTTACGTCGATGAAAGGCAAATGGTCTCCCTCCCTTTTGATTGTTGTGATACATGGCAGGGGTCGTGGCCTGCTGAAGGCTGTCTCCTAAAAAGTTCAGCGCCATGACCACAAATAAGATGGCAAGTCCAGGCGCAAGCATATGGGCTGGATGTGTCACCATGACATTCTTCGCTTCGTTGAGCATCATCCCCCATTCCGGTGTAGGTGCGCTCACGCCTAACCCAAGAAAAGACAGAGCAGATATATTTAAGATGACCCAGCCCGCATCAAGTGTCGCAAAGACAGCAATTTCTCCTGAAATGCGAGGAAATAAATGCTTCCTCAGTATGTAAAATGGGGAGCCGCCAGACACTTTTACATACTGAACAGATGGTTCATTCGCATACTGCAGAACGGACGAACGAATCATTCTTGTATACCAGGCCCATTTCGCTAGGACATTCGCCAAAATAATATTGAATAATCCAGGCCCCAGTATCCCCACAACAGCTAGAATCATTACTTCTGCTGGGAAGGAGAGCATGACATCACACAGTCTCATCAACACGCCATCCACTTTTCCTCGGAAGAAGCCCGCCATGAGTCCAAGTGTGCTGCCAATGAGCATCGTGATACACATCGTCAGCATGGCCGCAAGCATCGTAGTCCGAATGCCATATAAAAGCCGTGACAATACGCATCTCCCGAGCTGATCCGTTCCGAGCGGATAAGTCAGGCTGATGCCGGCATATTTTTGAAGAATGTTCGTTTCTGTTGGATCATGTGGTGCTAACACTGGTGCAAGCAGTCCTGCTAAAGCGACAAGTACTAACAGCCAGATAGAAACAACCGCCATACGGTCTTTTCTTAATTGATGCCATCCTATCATCATTCTCAGACCTCCTTTCGCAACTGCGGATTCATGGTCATTTGCACAACATCAGCCATGAGGTTACACACAACAAAAAGGAACCCCATCACAAATAAATAGGCTTGAATCATAGGGAAATCGGCATGAAAAATAGCTGTTACACACAACCGGCCAACCCCTGGCCAAGCAAAAAGATTTTCAATAATAACTGTGCCAGCAATGAGTTTTGGGATAGACATGCCAAGTGCTGTCACAGCTAATTGAAGTGCATGTCTCATCACTTTCAGTTGAACAGCCCGTTCCTTTAAACCGCGAGCTCTTGCATAAAAAACAAAGGGCTCGTGCTGAAATTTCAGGATTTGATTGCGGATCAGTCTCACATAGGTTGATAAGTACCCAAGTGATAGTGTGACAGCTGGTAGAAGAATTGATTTGAATCCTTCCATTCCACTCGTATTGACCCAATTGAATTTGACAGAAAAAAGCCAAATAAACAAAATCCCTAACCAAAAACTAGGCATTGAAGCAGCGATAAACACAAAGGCTCTCAGTACTCGGTCCACCCATGTATGAGCAGCATATGCACAGATCACTCCGAATAACAAACTCAATACAATGATGAAAAAGAGCGCTGCTCCCGCAAGCTGCAATGTGGCAGGCAGCGCCTCCATGATGAGATCAAAAACTGGCTCTTGTGTAACATAACTCCTGCCAAAATCACCTGTTAATCCATCTTTAAGCCATGTGGCATATCGTATAAGAAATGGCTGATCTAAGCCTAGCTCCTGCCGCATCGATTCAATCATGTCTTCTGTTGGAGTGACTTGATTCACCCGCAAAGCGACCTCAGCTGGATCACTTGCCCGCATCGTCAGCAGTACAAAAGCAAAGAAGGTGATGAAGATCATGAGTGGGAAAAGCAGTAATATTCGTTTTAAGAGATAGCGTGTCATCTTTCTGCCTCCGCTTTATGAAGAAAAATACATACGGTCAAAGGGAATTTCATACTGTGACACATGAAAACCTATGCCTTTCAGGCGCTTATTATAAACAGCCTTTGTCACAGAATAAGAAATTGGGATGTAGACATTTTCATCATGGATATACGTCAAGATGTCTCGATACATTTGTTTCCGCTTTTGCTCATCTGGTTCTACCAATACTTTCGTAATCGTCTCGTCCAGCCACTTTTTCTTCTTCAATCCTAACTGGGCTTGATAATCAGCATGCGATGCTACACGGAACGAAGAAACATAGGTTTGTGGATCATAAGGAAGTCCCCACGATAGCGAGTACATCAGATCGAATTTCCCTGTTTTTTGGCGATCTAAAAACGCCTGTTTTTCTTCTCCTCTAATATCCAGCTTGATCCCCACTTGCTTGAAATCTTGTTGAATGGATTCACTTATCGTTCTTTCACCTGCATTATCGGAATTATAGTAAATGGCGACACTCAGCCTTTTGCCATTTTGATAGCGGTAGCCGTCTTCTTTCAGCTTCCAGCCTGCCTCATCCAGTAATGCCTCTGCTTTCTCTTTTTGATAGGTTTTCTTTTTCAGCGGGATATCTGCGTAAGGAACGGACGGGGCAAGCAGCGTATGTGCCACCTGTTCCGTTCCATTTAAAATGCCTTTTGTGATCATCTCTTTTTGAATGGCATATTGAAACGCTTCTCTGACTTTCGGATCTTTTGTCATTGGCTGGTTTGAATTGATGACGATCGATCTTGAACCAACAGGAGGACTCACGGTCACACCGTATTGACCTGCTTCCTTTAAAGCCTGGAATGAGTCTCCGTCGATCATGTCGCCATCTGCTCCAAATAAGAGATCAATCTCTCCTTTTTGCAGGGCAAGTAAAATCGTTTGGTGATCCGGCATGACTTTCCACTTTACTGTTGAAATGTTTGGCTTTTTCCCCCAGTAGTGGTCATTCGCTTTAAAAACGGCAAATTGATTTTTTTTATGTTCCTTTAGCACATAAGGACCTGTGCCTGCATAGCTTTGAACTCCTTTTGCTGTCGTTCCATCAATGAAGCTTTTTGGAGAAATAAAACGGAAGGGGCGTGTTAAGCCCAGTTCTTCTAACGTAGGGTAATAAGGCTCCTTTAACGTAAGAACAAATGTATCGTCATCCACCGCCTTTGTGGATTTGATTTCGGATACGAGATTAAGCCAAGCGTTCTTTTCAATATTTTTGACGACAGCGTCCATGTTCATTTTCACTGCCTTTGCATTAAAAGGCTCGCCATCTGAAAAAGTCACGCCTTTTCGAAGGTGAAAGGTGTAGGTCCTTCCATCTTTTGAAATATCCCAGCTTTTCGCTAAGGCAGGCTGAACGCCTTTCTCTGTATTGACGACTAGCGATTCAAACACCATATTTTGAGCGGCCATCTCTCCACCATATAAATGGGGATTGATGTCCCTTATATCTTTTGTACTTGCATACACCAGCTCATCTTCTTCTCTGTCATTCATGCTGGAAGATGCTTTATTATCAGAGCATGATGCCAATAAAAAACATGCCATGACTGAAAACAGCATCAAGGTGTATGTTACATAGGATTGCTTTTTCTTTATGTAAACAGGCTGATCACTCATATGTACTTCCCCCAAATTTATATTATCGTAATCATTACGATTATTAATCGAAATGATTACGAATTGAATAATATCATACAGAAATGGGGAATACAATCTCTTTTTTTATCAAAAAAACAGACTCACGATTGAGTCTGTTTCGTTTGCAACAATTGATCGATCACCCGCAATGCTTTTTCTGTTCCACCTGCTGTTTGGAAGCTTTCTTCAATTTTTTCAATCCCAGCACGGTACGTGTCACTTCCCAGAACAGATTCCACCGTTTCTCTTAGCTGCTTTGCTGTCAGCTGATCTTTATCAAGTGCACGGGCAGCAGATAGCTCTGTCAGTCTTTGTGCGACCATCGGCTGATCTTTGTCGACCGGAATGACGACCATCGGAACGTGATAATGAATGCCTTCATTGACACTGTTCATTCCACCATGGGTCACAAACACATCTGTCAGCTCAAGCACTTCAAGCTGCGGTACATAAGGTTCTATCAGAAAATGAGAAGGCGCCTCTTTCAAGAGAGACCGATCCACTTTTTCACCTGTTGCGAGCACCACTTTTCCGTCAAAGTCGGCAAAGGCATCAATACACATATTAAAAAATGCTTCTGTATCCCCAAGAACTGTGCCCATCGAAATAAAGACGACTTTTTCTTGCTCAAGTGCTTCCAGCGGGAAATCATGCTGATCTGCCCTTTTTAGAAAGCTCGGTCCAATGAAAACAAACGAGTCGTTCACTGCATCGACAGACGGCTGGAAATATTCACTTGTATACACGATATTGAGCTCTCCGCGGTTTTTCATGAATTGCATCAAACGCGTTGGCTGAACGCCAAAACGCTCTTGTATGTTTTCTAACAGATGATCGGCTTTCTCATCCTTTCTGTATAGCGGTGTATCAAAATGCGCCTCTTGCAGCACAAAAGATGGGTTTGAGCCGATCCCTGGAATTTGTAAGTAATCTCGAACAAGCTCTCCTGCCCCAAACATATCAAAATAGACAAAATCAAATGAATGCTGCTGAGAAAGTGTTTCCACCACCTCTAAAATATCAAATGATGTTTGCAGCATGGCATGAAAGAACGGCTGCATGGAATCGAGATTTCCTTCATCCACATGTAATGTACGAATATAGTCTGGATGTTTATGTACGTGAGCTCCTAAGCGTTTGATTCGCTGCTCATAATGTACAGTTGTGACCGCATGTACTTCATCTCCTCGATCCGCCCATGCTTTGATGATCCCTAACATAGGGTTCACATGCCCTTCAGCTGGAAATGTAATCAATAAAATCTTCGCCACAAGAAATCCCTCCTCATTGTCAATTCTCTTCCATGTTAATCATATACAGCCAGCAGGCTCAACAAATACGCCTGTAAAGGGAAGAAATGAGTCTTATGACCAGTATTTTAAGAGATGACAAGAAGAAAAAAGACAAAGCCCCATGTTATGTGCTTTGTCTTTTTTCTATTATTTTTTGAGCAGCATTTGTTTAAACGCAGCAGACTGTTTTTCAATTGAGATTGGATCCGCATAGATAAATTCATTAATTGAATAGTACAGGACATGTCCTTGTTTCACTGCTTGATTTTTCTTCCATACACCGCTGTTTGTGATATCAAGATTCGGTGCTTTTCCATCCTTTGTGGGTACAAGTAAATAGTCACCTGTATACTGGTTCATCTCTTCTAATGAAATACCAAGATAGCCTTCTTTCGGAAGAGCTTTTTCTGCCTTTTCAGGCAAGCTGAATCCATACCCTTGATAGATGACTTCCCCGCCGCGGCCAAAGTCTGTACCAAATAAGTATACTTGCTTTGGCTGCACGTCCATAATGGAGAACGTCTTGTCATCACCAATTTTTGCTTTGACCTCTTTGCCGTCTTTCTTCAGCTGCTCGTCCATTTCTTGTATTTGTTTTTTCGCTAACGCTTCTTTTCCAAGAATCTTTCCGATTTCAATATGCATCTCTTTGAAGCTGTGTTCACTTGTCGTAAACGTGATCGTTTTGGCAATCTTTTTATACTTTTCAATCTGTTCGTTTTGGGAATATGCAATGATCAAATCAGGCTTTAGCTTGGCAATCGCCTCTACATTTTCGATCGGTACCCGCTTCACACCTGATTCATCTAAAAACGACGATTCTGGGTAAACATCTGTCATGCCAACAGGTGTCACACCTAACTTTTTAAAGTTTCCAAGCTGCGCTGTTAACACAACAACACGCTTCGGCTTGGCGGGAATGGTGATCTTTTCACCCGTTTCAGTTGTATATGTACGTGTACTTGCTGCTTGCTCTTTATTCTCTTTCTGCCCGCATGCCACTAATAATAATGCCAGCAGACTGACCAGCCAAATCATTTTTTTCACTTGTGAAACCACCTTTAATTGAGAATGATTATTAATTATAGCATAAATGGCTAGTCATAAATGAAAAATTTTAAAAGTGAATGATATATATGTGTAAACGAAAAAACCCTCTCAAAGGAGAGGGTTTCAGCGTGTAGACAAACCCTCGCATTCGGTGTCAGTCCTGTGCGCCGATGCTCACGAATGTTAAATTCGCTCGCTTCGGTGCTCGTCCTTCCTAGACTTCAAAGGTTTTCTATCACGCTGAAAAGAAGACAAAGGGCTAAAATAAAGATCATTTTAGCCCTTTGTCAACAATCTGAAAACCCTCTCAAAGGAGAGGGTTTCATTGGACCTTTATCGATCGTGAACAAGATCAAGTACGCGCTCGGAGGGATTCGAACCCCCGGCAGACGTGGTACCGGAAACCACCGCTCTATCCAACTGAGCTACGAGCGCACGATATGTTTTTGAACGTCAGCATATCAAATTATAAGGGAAATGCTGCAAGAAAGCAATGATTAATCATCAGTCCTGAACATGTATTTTCTTCTTTTGGATACATAGACTAATATGATGGTTTGAAGTGGAATGAGTTTGGGGAAAATGGATAGGGGTATTTGAATTTAGGTCAGCGTTTTGTTTGACCTTTATTGACCAAAAATGTATCATTGAATTACATACTTACCTAAAAGGTGAAGGAGGAACATTATGAATTTAATACCTACAGTCATTGAGCAAACAAATCGTGGGGAAAGAGCTTACGACATTTATTCTCGTCTTTTAAAAGACCGTATTATCATGCTTGGTTCTGCGATCGATGACAATGTTGCCAACTCCATCGTGTCACAGCTGCTTTTCTTAGAAGCTGAAGATCCAGAAAAAGATATTTCTATCTACATTAACAGCCCTGGCGGTTCGATCACAGCTGGTATGGCCATTTACGATACGATGCAATTTATTAAACCAAAGGTATCAACCATTTGTATTGGTATGGCTGCATCTATGGGTGCGTTCCTGCTTGCTGCTGGTGAAAAAGGTAAGCGTTATGCCCTTCCAAACAGTGAAGTCATGATTCACCAACCACTAGGTGGTGCCCAAGGTCAAGCAACAGAAATTGAAATTGCGGCAAAACGAATCCTTTCTTTACGCGATAAACTGAACCAAGTACTTGCTGAACGTACTGGTCAGCCAATTGAAGTGATTGAGCGCGATACAGATCGTGACAACTTCAAAACAGCGGAAGAAGCACTTGAATACGGACTCATTGACAAAGTCTTGACCCGTAATTCAGAAGAACAAAAATAATATGACAAAACAAACCGTCTGCTCCTTGAACAGACGGTTTTTTGTGATTCAAAAACGCTTTAAGACAACTCTGTCCATTTCTGCTGAAGAGATGGTGTTTGATAAGAAGCCATCTGCGTGATTAATTCCTCCGGTTCGCTGGAAGCATGTAACAATTGAAGGTGTGATTCATTCGAAAAACCTTCCTGTACACTAAACTTCACCATGTCAATGAGCGGATTGAAATACTCATTCACTTGATACAAGCCGATTGGCTTTTGGTGGATGCCGATTTGTGCCCAGCATAGCACCTCAAATAATTCTTCATATGTACCAAAGCCGCCTGGCATCGCAATAAATCCATCAGCCAGCTCGCTCATTTTCGCTTTTCGTTCATGCATTCCTGTTACCTCGATTAATTCTGTCAGCTCTTGATGCACAACTTCTCCTCTAAAAAGCCCCTTAGGCATGACCCCAATCACTTGCCCGCCTTGTCTTAAAACCTCATCTGCAATGGCACCCATTAATCCAATTCGTGAACCGCCGTATACAAGACGGATGTCTTGCTCTGCCATATAAGTCCCCAGCTCTACAGCCTTTTGTTTGTAGACGTCCTTCACGCCTGGATTCGAACCAGCAAACACACAAATCGTTTTCATCAGAACAGCTCCATCTCTCTCTATGATTTCTTCTCCCACTCATTCTACTATAATTAATTGTAAAAAAACAGCCGATCCATCTATATATAGTGTAAAATCAAAAGGTAAACACCATATAAGGAGATGTATAAAGAAAATGCAAACAACGGAGATGGAGAAGTGGATCAAGGATTTTTATGAAATGAGAAATTGGACAAAATACGGGCCGTTTATCCGGTTAGGCTTCCTCATGGAAGAAACGGGAGAACTCGCTCGTGCTGTTAGAGCAATAGAAATCGGACGTGACCGGCCTGATGAGCAAAGACAAAAATCATCCGAGTTGAAGAAAGAACTCGTTGAAGAAATGGGTGATGTGTTAGCGAATCTACTTATTTTAGCCAATCTCTATGATGTCACAGTAGAAGAGGTCTTCTCCTCTCATCAACAGAAACTCACAAAGCGTTTTTCAGAAGAAATAGAGCAAGTGAAAAGCACGTGACCACATTGTCACGTGCTTTTTTTCCACCTTATAACTGCTGTGGCGAGATATCATCTGTTCGTTCAAAGAAATGCTGCTTTCCAATATGATGAAAAAGACCCGTTCGACGCAAAAGCTCTTTCGGCTGCGATTGAAGTCCGACAATCATCAGCTTTCCATTATGATGCTTTAAACGATTGGAGATATTCATCAGAACCGCTTCTGCTGATGTGTCCATATAATTGACTTTATTCATGAGCAGAATGAGCGTTTTTGGCTTTGTCTGAACATGGTCCAAAATCGAATTTTCCAATGAATCTGTTGTTCCGAAAAACAGCGGCCCTTCAATGGAGTACATACTGATGCCTCGCTGGTCTGTCTGTTTTTCTAAAGCAGCTGCCGTTTCCATTTGGGGAACCGCAACATTAGTTTGAATGCTGGTCGTCTGGCTCATTTTTTTGATAAAAGCGATAAATGCTAAAATGAGACCTGCGGTGACGCCAATAATCAAATCACCGATGACCGTCAGCAGGAAGGTCACAACAAGTACAAGTGAATCCGCATTTTTCACTTTTACAATATTGATAAACTCTTTTTTCTCACTCATATTCCAAGCCACAAACATTAAAATCGGTGCCATCGCAGCAAGTGGAATCATCGACGCATATGGCGCAAATAGCATTAAGATGAGCAGCACGACGACGCCATGTACCACACCAGAAATCGGGCTTGCTCCGCCATTTTTGATGTTTGTTGCCGTACGGGCAATCGCCCCAGTCGCCGGAATTCCTCCGAACAGCGGTGCCGCCATATTGGCGATCCCTTGTCCGACAAGCTCCTTATTGCTGTCATGCTTTGAGCCTTTCATATTATCAGCAACCATAGCTGACAAGATTGACTCCACTCCGCCTAAAAGCGCAATGACAATAGCTGGAGGCAGGAGGTATATCATTTTTTCAATCGTTAATTCAGGAAAAGCGAAGCTTGGCAGCTGACGAGGAATTTCCCCATATGCCGAGCCAATCGTTTCAACTTGTCCTTGGAAAAAGAGAACAGCTAGAAACGTTGAAGCCAATAGACCTAATAGAGCACCAGGTATTTTGGGAATGTATTTTTGAGCCGCCACAATCACGATGAGCCCAATAACGGCTGTGATGATGGCAAGACTGTTTGCGGTACCGAGATGGACCACAATTTCTCTCATATTGAGGAAAAAGCTTTCATGCTTTTCAACACCCTTTAACCCGAGGAAGTTGGCAATCTGCCCTGAAAAAATAATGACAGCAATGCCAGCAGTAAAGCCGATGATAACCGGACGAGGAATAAATTTCATGAGCTTCCCTAGTTTGAATATTCCGAATAATACAAGCATACAGCCTGCCATAAAACCGGCTATGAGTAAGTTTTCGATACCATACTGGCTGACGATACCAAATAAAATCGGAACAAACGCCCCAGTCGGCCCGCCGATCTGATACTTTGAACCACCAAACAATGAAATCAAAATGCCGGCAACGATGACTGTGTATAATCCATATTCTGGTCCGACACCAGATGCAATGGCAAAAGCCATGCCTAAAGGAATTGCCACAACGCCCACGACAAGCCCAGCGATTAAATCGCGTCTAAACTTTGATGAATCATATCCTTCAAATCTTCCATAAAAACGCATGGTATGTGTTGGCCTCCTTCAAGTATGTGTAGATGATTTAGGTATACTGCGCGTCAATCTGTTTATCTTTCACAACAACATCCAGCTTTCCCGTTGCTGGATGAATGACTAGTCCATGAACAGCCACATCACTTGGCATCAATGGATGCTCTTTGACCAATTTCACACTTTGGGACACGCTCTCTTCAACCGAATCAAAGCCTGTCAGCCACCCCTTTAAATCAACTCCTGAGTTTTTCACAATGCTCAAACATTTCTCTTCAATGCCGCGTGCTTTCGCCTTTTCAAGTAAAGGATCTGCCGCAAGACCTGCCATTCCGCATTCATGATGTCCTACAATGCATACCTCTTCTGCCTTTAGCTCATAGATGGCTAGTAGAATACTCCTCATCACACTGCCGAACGGATGAGTTACAATGGCGCCCGCATTTTTAATGATCTTGGCATCACCGTTGCGCAGCCCCATGGATTGCGGCAATAATTCCAAAAGACGTGTATCCATACAAGTTAATATGACCAGTTTCTTTTCGGGAAATTTCCCCGCTTTGTAAGGCTCATAATGTCTCTCTTGTACGAACTCTGAATTGTGCTGAAGAATCTGTTCTAATTTTGATCCCATCTTGCCATCTCCCATCTTTTTATAAGTCACGTAAGTCCCTGCCTGTCCCCCTTTTCTTTCGTGTGTTCTCAAGCATAGAGAAGAAAAATGATAGAAAAAAAAGAAAAAAATGAGAAAACGATGAGAAAAAAAGTCATCATTTTCTCTATTTTCCGCTTCAACGTAAGGGAGACGCGGTCTTCCTTTCAATCTATCGTTCTCAGATCGCCAAAAGACGATGAAATGGTTTAGTAGAAAACGACCTTCCCGTTTAATACGTTTCAAATATAATCATTTTTCTATCAAAAAATCTCGATCTATTTTCCAGTTTGTCAGATAATCTCTCAGAAAATCAGGCTTTTTCATATGTCACATCTCCCATTAGCTGACTCTTATCGATGTAAAAAATGGATCAGATGGCATATGAATATACTTTTTCACTAAGAAAATGTCTCTCTTTTCCGTTATTTTAGTATATTAAATATTGAGCAGATAACCTTCAAACGTGTTCAGCCGAAATGGTTGCTTTATAATAAAAGGAGTAAGATGATCATGTGAAAGGAGCGAGTTGACAGTGAAACCACACATTTTTGTCGCCAAACCATTACCTGCTTCATTTGAGGAAATACTAAAGGAACATTGTACATACGAGGTGTGGCAATCCAAAGACCCCATTCCAAAAGATACTTTATTTCAAAAACTGCAGCATGCTGATGGTCTTTTAACGTCTGGAACGAAAATCGATCAAGAGCTATTAGATCACGCACCAAAACTCAAAGTAGTGAGCAATAACTCTGTTGGCTATGACAATTTCGATATAGAATTGATGAGGCAAAGAGGCGTAATTGGTACACACACGCCTCATACACTCGATCATACTGTTGCTGACCTTGCATTTTCACTCATTCTTTCCTCTGCGCGAAGAATTGCCGAGCTTGATCGTTTTATCCGCGAGGGGAAATGGACGAAATTTGTACAGGAAGAAGATATCTTTGGCATCGATGTCCATCATCAAACGCTTGGCATTATTGGCATGGGACGAATCGGAGAGCAAGTAGCCAAACGAGCCGCACATGGTTTTGATATGAACGTCCTGTATCATAACCGCAGCCGGAATGAAAAGGCTGAATCAGCATATGGCGCTTTATATTGCACACTTGATGACCTGCTAAAGCAAGCCGATATCATTGTGTTGATTACACCGCTGACCAATGAAATGTATCATATGATTGGAGAACGGGAATTGAAGTTAATGAAGCAAACGGCTTTATTTGTAAACATCTCACGCGGGAAAACAGTGGATGAAAAAAGCCTCATTCAAGCGCTTCAGGAGGGATGGATCAAAGGCGCAGGTCTTGATGTGTTTGAGCAGGAACCGCTTCAGGAGAATCATCCTTTCAAAGAAATGAACAATGTCACCCTTGCTCCTCACATCGGTTCTGCTACTGAAACAACACGGGATCTTATGCTGAAACGAGCCATTCATAATGTGATTCATGGAATTGATGGCAAAGCCCCTGTTGATATTGTGAAGGAGCTTGCTTCATCTTAATCGGAAAAGACGCAGGATTCGGAGCTGCGTCTTTTTATTTATTTCATCAGAAGGTTATCAGGAAAAAAGCCTCATTTTAGCAAAGAACCTGTTTCTTTACATTTCCTTCATGTTCGGGTGCTATAATATGAGGTAGACAAGCATCAAGAGGACAGCATCCGATTTCCTTAATAGGAGGATGAAGATGAAAAAAATCAGTTCGGTTTTTACTATGTTTGCTCTGATCGCTGCTATTCTGTTTTCTGGTTTTATTCCGCAGCAAGCCTATGCCGAAACACCTCTTACACAGACCGCCACAAATGAAACAGCTACTATTCAACTTACATCAGATGTTCATACCCTTGCCGTCATTAATACGTTTGATGGTGTAGCAGATTATTTAATTCGCTACAAACGACTGCCTGATAACTACATCACAAAATCACAAGCAAGTGCTCTTGGATGGGTGGCATCAAAGGGAAATCTAGCAGAGGTTGCCCCAGGTAAAAGCATCGGTGGAGATGTTTTCTCTAACCGGGAGGGACGTCTTCCTTCAGCAAGCGGCCGAACATGGCGTGAGGCAGATATCAACTACGTCTCTGGCTTCCGAAATGCTGACCGCCTCGTGTATTCAAGTGACTGGCTCATTTACAAAACAACAGACCATTATGCAACTTTCACACGTATTCGATAATCAATCAAAAAAACAGCCCCATTTGACCTAGGGCTGTTTTTTTGATGCTGCTTACGGCAAAAGAGTTTTCACGTATTCCTCAAAAGGCAGTGGCAGCGGTTTTTTCGACACTTCTTCATGTTCATGTGTGGTGACATGATCCTCGGTGACGACTACACGTCCTGTTGGTGTGAGCTTTGACGCAAGCGGTCTTTTGTTAAAAGGAGAGGCTTCATTTTCATAAATCTCATGTCTCATTTGGACCAAAGTAGGCTCGCTCACCTCTTCCAATGTGAAAGCATAGCCTGTTTCAGCGCCTTCCCCCTTATCTAATTGGAGCAGATGCGTTCCTTTTTCGGTTTCCTCTTCTTTGACTCGAAACCGAATAGACGCTCCTTCCACCCATTCTTCTGTAAAAGGTACAGGCTGAAGAGGTAAATTCACACCAAATCCCGCATCAATAAGGAAGCGTTCGTTGTGATGGTTCAACGTCATGGCTACGTGCGTGCCATCAATTGCCCATGTGCACGCTTCTTTGTTATACACGGTCCCTTGAACGAGCTGTACAGCAAGCCCTGCCTCTTTTAACACATAATATAAGAGAGGATTGAGATCGTAGCAAAGACCTCCTCTTTCTCCTTCAAGAAGATGCTGCTTCAACCCCTCTTGATTCAAGGCATAGGATTGTTTGTTCAGCACAGATCTATTTTCAAATGGAAAGGTGTAGGCCATCTTTTTTAATAATACAGGCAGGTCATCAAAGGTGATGGACTGGCCTTCGTATCCGATCTTCTGTAAAAATGCTGATTGCATCATATTCATTCCCTTCTAAAAAAACTGAGTCTGTGAAGAGACTCAGTTTTCTTGATTGATAAAATCCGTTAACGCATCAATGGCTTCTTGTTCATCCGCACCATCTGCTATCAGTGTGACAGTGACCCCAGAGCTGATCGCAAGGCTCATGAGACCCATAATGCTCTTCGCATTGACTTTTTTTCCGTCCTTCTCTAGAAAAATTTCAGCCCCAAAGCGATTGGCTTCTTGTACGAACAAAGCAGCGGGACGTGCCTGCAAGCCTGTTTTTAACTGGATGGTGACCGTTTTTTCCACCATATGATCTGCCTCCCTTTTTCATTCTCCTATTTGAGTGTAACAGCTTGTCCGTTTCGTAATTGTTCTGCAATTTGATCTAGCTTTCTTAAGCGGTGGTTAATGCCTGATTTGCTGATCTTGCCGCTTTCCACCATTTCTCCCAGTTCCTTTAGCGTGACCTCTTGATAGTCGACTCGCAGTTTTGCAATTTCTCGCAGCTTATCCGGCAGGGCATCAAGTCCAATTTTTTCATCAATGAATTGAATGTTCTCGACCTGGCGCAGTGATGCACCAATCGTTTTATTTAAGTTTGCTGTTTCACAATTGACGAGCCGGTTCACGGAATTTCGCATATCACGGACGATCCGAACGTCTTCGAAGCGAAGAAGTGAATTATGCGCACCTACAACGCTTAAGAATTCGGTAATTTTTTCGGCTTCTTTCATATACGTGATGTATCCTTTTTTACGCTCAAGTGTTTTACTGTTGAGTTGAAATTGATTCATCAGCTCACAAAGGGCATCATTGTGTTCTTTATATAGTGAAAAAATCTCAAGGTGATAGGAAGACGTTTCTGGATTATTCACAGAACCGCCTGCTAAAAAAGCACCTCTCATATAGGAGCGCTTGCAGCATCTTTTCTTTACAAGCTCTTCTGAAATATTGCGCTCAAATACAAATTGCTCACCTAATATTTTCAAATCCTCTAAAATGGTTTTCGCTCGTTCTACCAGTCTGACAATATACACATTATTCTTTTTTAATCTCATTTTCTTACGAACGAGCAGCTCGACTGTGACATCATATTTCTTTTTCAGCAGCGTATAAATCCGTCTTGCGATGGCTGCGTTCTCTGTCTGTATATCTAGAATTAATTTTCGATTAGAGAAAGATAATGAACCGTTCATACGGATGAGGGCAGAAAGCTCTGCTTTTGTGCAGCAGTCCTTCACGTCCAGATTAGTCAGCTCTTTTTTTGTTTCGGATGCAAATGACATCCTTGCCACCCCCATTCCTATTTTTTCTTATGCAGCAGGTCGACAAGCAGCGAGGCTACTTTCAGCGTGTCGTGACGAATCACATGCTGGTCATATGTAATGATTTCCCCAGGGATGACTTCCAGTCCCATTGCCTTGAGTACATCTGTGTCGAACTGTACAGGCTGTGCCTGTTCTTCTGCATATTTTGCTTTGATCTCTTCTGGAATTTCTTTATTGTTCACAAAAATGGTATCGATAAATGGACGAACCATATGATCATTTAATGCCTGCACATGATCAGCTGCACTGTAGGAAAGCGTTTCCCCTGGCTGCGTCATGACATTGCAAATATACACTTTTTTCGCCTTCGAGCGAATCACTTCTTCGCCAATATGCGGTACAAGCAAGTTTGGCAGGATACTCGTATACAAGCTGCCTGGCCCAATCACGATCAAATCAGCTTCACGAATGACTTGAATCGATTCTGGGAGCGGTTCAATCGTATCGGGTGTGAGGAACACTCGTTTAATTCGCTCACCGTAGGTTGGGATTTTTGATTCTCCTGTCACCACTTGCCCGTTTTCTAATTCAGCATGAAGTACAACACTTGAATTCGCTGCTGGCAAGACTTTTCCTCTCACATTTAAGACCTTGCTCATTTCTGTGACGGCATGAAAAAAATCACCGGTTATATTTGTCATGGCCGCAAGAATGAGGTTGCCAAGAGAGTGGCCTGTTAAGTCATTCCCTTTGTTAAAACGGTGCTGAAATAAGTCTTCTACAAGCGGTTCAACATCAGAGAGAGCTGCAAGGACATTTCGAATATCGCCTGGAGGCGGAATATTCAAATCATGCCGCAGTCTGCCTGAGCTGCCTCCGTCATCAGCAACCGTTACAATAGCGGTAATGTCCACTGGTTTTGTTTTTAGCCCTCTGAGCAAAACAGATAAGCCAGTGCCCCCACCAAGAATGACCACCTTTGGAAGTGTCGTCATCTATTTTCTGCTTCTCTTTTCAATGTCCCGGTGAGTGACATGAGTGTAGTAGTCATTTTTAAAATACTCCGATAAGTAGTTAGCTAGCGTCACTGATCGGTGCTGTCCGCCTGTACAGCCAATAGCGATCACAAGCTGACTTTTTCCTTCTCGTTTATAGGACGGAAGCATAAAGCTGAGAAGGTCAATTAATTTCTCTGTGAATTTTTGTGTCTCGCTCCATTTCATTACATAGGAGCGCACTTCTTCATCGTTTCCAGTCTGTGGACGCATGCTCTCAATATAGTAAGGATTCGGCAGAAATCTCACATCAAATACAAGATCAGCATCAATCGGCAGACCGTATTTAAAACCGAAGGACATCACATTCACTGTAAACACCTGCCCTTGGTTCGTGGCAAAGTGCGCGACAATTTTTTCTCGAAGCTGTTTTGGTTTTAAATCCGATGTATCAAAAATCATTTGAGCCCGGCCTTTTAACTCTTCTAACAGGTCGCGTTCCATTGCGATTCCTTCGAGGGGCAAACCTGTTGTCGCAAGGGGATGCGAACGTCTCGTTTCTTTGTATCTTGAGACAAGCACCTTATCGTTTGAATCTAGAAATAATATTCTTGGTGTGATCCAGCCAAGATCACTCATTTCATCTAAAGCTGCAATTAAGCTGTCAAAGAATTCTCGTCCGCGTAAATCCATCACAAGGGCGACCTTGCTCATCTTAGAATTCGATTCCTTCATGAGCTCTAGGAACTTCGGTAAAAGTGATGGCGGCAAGTTATCTACACAGAAGTAACCTAAGTCTTCAAAGCTTTGAATGGCAACGGTTTTCCCCGCACCTGACATTCCTGTAATAATCACAAGCTGAATATCTTCTTGTTTGTTCGTATTCATGCCTGCTTCCTCTCCTTCTTTATGAAAACGGTTCATGTATTAGTCTCCTTGAGGATCTAACCGATAAGCAATCAATTCAAAATCAGGTGTATACGTAAAAGTACCGTGCAGAAGTCCTTTTCCCTTTAGCATGAAATCAAGAATATGAGAATCTCCTGGTGCCATCGGTAAATGAGGCACATCCTTTACTTCATGCCACTTTAAAATGCCTTCCTCTGACTCTGTCACGTTTTTTCCAGTAAATGAATCTGCCATAAAGGTGAACATCATCCACTCTTGAACGATTTGATCGCCTTCTTTTATGATAAAGGTAAAAACACCTTTTAACTGTGGATTTAAAATATAAATTCCTGTTTCTTCTCTATACTCTCGAACGACTGAATCCTTGACCGATTCTCCGCTTTCCATTTTGCCGCCCGGCGCTACCCACCAGCCCCGTCTTGGCTTTTGCAGCAAGAGAACTTGATCTTCGTGATGCAGCACACAATTGGTTACTCGTTGCATCAGCTGTCACCTACTCTTTTATGTCTTTAACTTATTATACAGGTTCATCCTGACTCTCACAATGAACATGCCCCTTCTTCACCGAAAACAGACCGGATTTCGTCTGAAAGAGGTGGCGGGCAATTTCTCTACTCTTTATTTTACAGCATCTAATGGTTCTCCATGCGTCATTTGTGAACATCTCATGAATTTCTGATTTTAAGCAAAAAAAAGGACACGGATTCTCATCCGTGCCAAACATGTATTCCTTATAAAAGGGGGTCAATTACTAGTTTTATCATAACGGAAAATTATTTCACCCGTGTTACATTCCAGTTAAAAGCCCATGACGCTATATTAAGGATTTACGACAGCCATTTATTTCGCTGCTTTCAGCTTTTCAGCAAGCTCTTCTACATAATGCTGTGCGCTTTGTGCGGCAATACTTCCATCACCTGTTGCTGTCACAATTTGACGGAGTGTTTTTTCACGAATGTCACCAGCGGCGAAAATGCCTTCCACTCTTGTTTCCATTCTTTCGTTTGTCTCGATATATCCTTCTTCATTTGTAATGCCGAGATTTTCAAATGGTTTAGATAGTGGGAGCATCCCGATATAGATAAAGACGCCGTCTGTTTTAAAGTCTTCTTCTTCACCAGTCACCGTATCAATCAAGGTCACACTGCCGACTTTACCGTTTTCTTCATTAATTTGTTTAACGGTTTTGTTCCACATGAAGTCGATTTTTTCATTATCAAAAGCACGCGCTTGTAAAATGCTTTGTGCACGAAGTTTATCGCGTCTATGAACGATCGTTACTTTTGACGCAAAGCGTGTGAGGTATACACCCTCTTCTACCGCAGAGTCTCCACCGCCAATGACCACGAGCTCTTTGTTTTTAAAGAAAGCACCGTCACATACTGCACAGTAAGAGACGCCCCGGCCGCCAAGTTCTTTTTCACCTGGTGCACCGATTTTTTTGTATTCAGCACCTGCCGCAATAATGACAGAGCGTCCTTTGTATTCTTTTGAACCGGCTTTGACGATTTTGTACTCTTCACCGTCTACGATTTCTTTGATATCGCCATATGCATACTCAGCACCGAATTTCTTCGCATGCTCAAACATTTTATTTGAAAGTTCTGGCCCTAAAATGCTTTCAAAGCCAGGATAGTTCTCGACATCTTCCGTATTTGCCATTTGACCGCCTGGAATCCCTCTTTCAATCATCAATGTTGAAAGATTTCCCCGTGATGTATAAACAGCGGCTGTCATTCCGGCAGGTCCCGCTCCAATGATGATCGTATCGTAGATTTTTTCTTCTGACACAACTGTCACTCCCTCTTCAATTGCTGCTAGCATTTCTTATTAGAATGCCCTTGGGTGATGCTTCCATTCATGACAGAGAGCATCAATTCCACTCTTACTTTTATTCCTTACCCATATCCTATTAAATCTGCGGATAATAAGCGAATCATTTGCTCATATCTTCAAAAAAAGAAAAAGCTTCCTTAAACTGCTGTTTAAGGAAGCCTGTTTACGGTTATATAGTAAGTAACGATTTATTCAACGACTCTTCTCACAACGCCATTGAATGCTTTTTTCCAGTAAACATTGCTCATAGAGTCAACTGAAACACCGCGAGAGCTGTTATCGTTCAAGAATGTACCGTTTCCTAAGTAAATACCAACGTGTCCATTTACTTTATACGTATCAAAGAACACAAGGTCTCCGCGTTTCATGTCAGATGCACTTACAGCTCTTCCTTTACCTACAAGCGTATCTGTTGTTGTACCGCCAACTGGTCCAAGGTTGATGCCTGCTGATGCGAATGCCCAGCGAACGAATGAAGAACAGTCAAAACGACGTGCATCAATATCGGCTTGTGATCTGCCGCCGCCCCATTTATACGGAGATTGTCCAACGATGGTAGAACCTGTGCTGATTGCACCTTCGATTCCGCCTACGTTACTGCTGACAGGTGATCCACCGCCAGAAGATGGCTTCTTGCTTGGTGAACTGCTGTTGTTATTATTATTTGAAGATCCACTGTTACTGTTATTTGAAGACGGGCTGCTGTCGTTAGTTGAGCTGTTGTCTTCCGCTTGAACACTCGCTTGACGCTGCTGTTGTCTTTGTGCTTTTTCTTCTTTTGCTTTTTGAGCTGCTTCTCTCGCTTCTTTTTCAGCTTGTTTTTGAGCAGCGATTGTTGCGTCTTTTTCAGATGCAATGCTGTTAGCCTCACTGTTTAACTCGCTGATTTCAGAAGATGCACTTCCCTTTTGCTTTTTCACTTGCTTGAATAGCTTGTCTTTTTCATCAAGCTGTTTATTCAAGTCTGTTTGAAGCGTTTCAAGCTTTGCAAGTGTCTTTTGAACATCTTCAAGCTTTGTGTTTAATTCGTTTTCAGACTTTTGAAGCTCAGCTTTGTCTTTTTCTTGCTCTTTAATGATTTCGCTGTCTGCGTTGATGAGTGTAGATACTGCACCTGCACGGCTGATGAAATCGCTAAAGCTTTTCGCTCCTAGTAATACATCTATGTATTTCGTAGAACCGCCGCTTTCTTGAAGCGCACGTACACGCTTTTTCAAGAATTTGTTTCTATCTTCAATACGTTTTTCAGTATCAGCAATTTCTTGTTTCAGTGCTTTGATTTCTTTTTTTGTTTGTTCATTTTCTTTTTGTTTTTCTTCGATTTGATCACTTGTTTTTAAAGCTTTCTCGTCAATTTCTTTTAGCTTTAGTGCAAGTGCCTCTTGTTTTGCTTCAAGCTTTGAAAGCTCATCTTTTTTCTTTTGAAGGTTTTTGTTGACCTCAGATTGCTTGCTGTCCAGCTCTTGTTTCTTTTGTTCAAAGTTCTGTGCGTTTGCTTCATGAGTAAATGGGATAAATAAACCGCTCGCTCCGATGACCGAAGCTAAACCGAAAGTAATAAACTTTTTCACGAATAGTTCCTCCTTTGACAATTTCCAAGCGACATGAGAAAGCAGCAAATTCTCTGCGGCCAATCTGTGCTATCTATGTCTTTCTTCCTGATTGATCAGTCAGATGTTGACCAGATTGTTTCTATCACTAGGTGTTTCATTATGTATAGTAAAATATCTAAATATATGTCTTTGTTTTAATCCACGATTTTCATTATACATGAGACATCGACAAAATGAGCTAATATTTTTATTACATTTATGTTTCAAAAACATGTCGTGATTGTCATACTTCGCCAAATCCTTGCAAATCCCACCTTTTTATCCAAGAAAAAAGCATGACCTTTTCGGCCATGCTGCAATCTGCTGAATCTATTTACCTATTTAATCAATTAACGCACAAATGACTTGTTCATATTTAGACAGTGTTTGAACGCTGATTTGAAAAGAGGCTGCAATCTCTTTTTTGCTCACAGCTGATCCTTCTTGCTCCTGCATCCATAAATAATAAGATGCTGCTGCCCATGCAGGCGCATTTTTCTTATCTACGCCAGAAGCACGTGCCTGCTGAATAATATGGAATAACCAAAAATAAGGCATATGGCTGTCAGGCTGAACAGCTTCTTCCAAGCTGGATGCCGCCTGTTTTGCGAAAACCGCATCTTCTGAAAACGACCGCACTTCCATTTCATCTTCGTATAAGAGCAGTTCGATGAATTGCTGTTCGAAGGCTGTTTTCGCTGCGTGTGCATCAAGGACAGATTGAAGAACGTCACGTTCCCCTTTTTGTTTGCTCACATAGTACGCAGTCAGCCGCTCCTCAATGGAGACCATTGGCTCAGTCTCCTCGGGTTTATCCTGCCACGGCTTGATTTCATCTGCATCGATATCTTCTTCGACCATCTTATTCCAAACCGTCTGTGCAAGCGTTTTGTGGCCTGTATAATAAGCTGCGCTTGCGAGCCAGTATAAAAATGTACTATCTCCCTGAAAGCCTGTTTTGTACAAAGAATAAAGCCATTTAAAGGCCCATTCAAATTCTCCAATTAGGGCAAATGTTGCGCCAAGCTTATAACGCTGTTCACTTAATATTGGATACACGTGCGTTAATTGCTTCGCTAACGTATTGACCTTTTCTTCTTCTTTTTCATAATGATAGAAGACAAGCTGGTTGCAAAGGGCATGCAGATTACCCGGATTTTCATGAAGAACTCGGTTCAACATCTCTTTCGCCTGATGGATTTGACCAGAATAAAAATAGGCCAAAGCGAGATTATTATACGCTGACCAAAATTCTGGATACTCAACAATCATCTGTTCCAGCATTTCAATGGCTTCATCAAGCCTGCCGCTTTCTAGCAAGTGATTCGCTTGATCCTGCTTGACAATCAGGTCATCCTGATCGTAAGGAAAATCTTCGTCCTCTTCGTCGCTCATATCGAGCAGGTCGAGGAGATCGTCATTTTCATCTGCAAATTCCCCGTTCTCTTCCAATGAAGCATAGGCAGTAGCTGACTTATATGCCTCTTGAAAGAGTCCTAGATTCGCATAATTATTGGCTTTAAAATAGTGACACTCAGACATGTTTTCATCGATATGTTCAAGTATGAAATCAAGCAGTTCATTTGATTGTTGGTAATGACCCATTTCAGTATAAATAATGGCAAG
The DNA here is from genome assembly GCF_002998555.1 of Bacillus sp. NMCC4. Classification (NCBI taxonomy): domain Bacteria; kingdom Bacillati; phylum Bacillota; class Bacilli; order Caryophanales; family Bacillaceae; genus Bacillus; species Bacillus sp. NMCC4. The sequence goes on from NZ_PVRA01000001.1 coordinate 339,349, forward strand.
CTGTGATAGCATTTCTACATTTTCAGGCTCAAGTACGATAGCCCGCTGTATCAGCTTACTCGCTTTAGATAGATTTCTTTCTCTATAAGCTTTTAGACCTTTATGAAAAAAGTAATGCCCATCTTGGAATAGCTGGACGACTTGTGTGTGATTATTTTGAGAAGTGTATTTACTCACCGATACCCTCCATTTCGAACAGTGTACCGTGTGTAGTATAACATACTTCACGAGTCGTCACATAGAACAAAAGAAAAGGAAGGATTTGTTTTTCACTCAAAAACAAAAAGCCAGAGGTGCCCCCGGCTTTTCACTCACCTTGATGACGCTTTTTTAATACTTTTAATACCTCATCAAGCGGCAATTGCTGTTCACGTAATAACACAAGCAGATGATACAGGAGATCGGCTGTTTCCCATTTCAATTCTTCTTGATCCCGGTTTTTCGCTGCAATGATGACCTCTGACGCTTCTTCCCCTACCTTTTTTAGGATTTTATCGACCCCTTTTTCAAATAGATAGGTTGTATAAGCGCCTTCTGGCATTTCTGTCTGACGTTTTGCAATCACCTGTTCAAGTTCATTTAAAATCGCAAAACGATCCTGCTCTTCCGTTTGAAGCTTCACGCCTTCTTCCGAAAAGCAGCTATAGCTGCCAGTATGGCAGGCTGGTCCACTTGGTGTGACAAGAACAAGCAGAGCATCTTTGTCACAGTCATATCGAATGGATGTGACTCGCTGAGTATGTCCAGATGTGGCGCCTTTGTGCCAAAGCTCGTTTCTCGACCGGCTGTAAAACCATGTTTCCCCTGTCTCCAGTGTTTTTTCATAGGATCCTTGATTCATATACGCCAATGTCAATACTTCCTTACTTTGAGCATCCTGTACAATTGCAGGTATCAGGCCTGCCTCATTAAAGGATAATTCGTTTGCCTGTTTCATCTGACCTTCACCCCGTGTTCTCTCAAGTATGTTTTTACCTCTTGAATTGAAGTCTCTTTATAATGGAAAATGGAGGCTGCTAATGCTGCATCAGCTTCTCCTTTTGTAAATGCCTCCAGCATATGCTGGGCATTGCCAGCGCCTCCCGAGGCAATGACAGGCACGGTGACGGCTTCTGACACAAGCTTTGTTAATCGATGATCAAAGCCTGCTTTCTCACCGTCGGCATCCATACTTGTCAGTAAAATCTCTCCTGCTCCCCTCAGCACGGCTTCTTTTGCCCAATCGCTGACCTCTATATCCGTTTGACGGCGCCCTCCGTGTGTGTAGACCATGTACTCTTTTTTCTCTTCATCGTACTTTGCATCTATTGCGACGACGATGCACTGGGAACCAAAGAAATCGGCGCCTTCTGAAATCAGTTCTGGTCTTAACACTGCCGCTGTGTTCACAGATACTTTGTCTGCACCCGCTCTTAATATGCGCTTCATGTCATCAAGGTGGTTAATCCCGCCGCCTACCGTAAAAGGGATGGCAAGAGTGGACGCCACTTGCTTGACCACATCCACCATCGTTTTCCGGCCTTCATGAGAGGCAGAAATATCAAGAAAGACGAGTTCATCCGCCCCTTCCTCATCATACATCTGCGCTAATTCTACCGGATCACCAGCATCCTTTAAGCCGAGGAATTGCACCCCTTTGACCACACGCCCTTCCTTCACATCGAGACATGGAATGATTCGTTTTGTCATCATACGCGGTCAAGCCCTTCAATTGCTTCAGCTAAAGTAAACCGCTTCGTGTATAGGGCCTTTCCAATGATCGCACCAGAAACACCTGACTGTTTTTGTGCTGACAGCTTTTGAAGATCAGCTAGCGCGCTTACACCACCTGAAGCAATGACTTGTTTGCCGGTAGCTTCCGCTAAGCGAACTGTACTTTCCACATTGGGGCCAGACAGCATGCCATCCATTTGAATATCCGTGAAAATAAAGACCTCCGCGCCTTCCTTTGCCAATTCTTTGCCGAGTTCCTCCGCCTTCACTTTCGACGTTTCAAGCCACCCCTCAGTCGATACAAAGCCATTTCGCGCATCGATCCCAATCGCTATTTTCTCCCCATATTGCGCAAGCATTTTTTTCACAAAGGCGGGATTAGAAACAGCGGAGCTGCCAAGGATGACTCTAGCTACACCATTGTTTATATAAAAGGCAACGTCTTCTTCTGTCCGAATACCGCCGCCAATTTGTACATTCACATCTAAGGATGAAGCAATCGCCAGTACATGCTCATGATTGACGCGATTCCCTGCTTTCGCACCATCTAGGTCAACGAGATGAATCCACTTTGCTCCTTCATTTGCAAACCGCGCAGCCATATCAAGCGGCGAATCTCCATAAATGGTTTCTTGATCATAATCTCCTTGCACAAGCCGTACACATTTGCCATTTCTCATATCAATCGCTGGATACAATGTAAATTCACTCATTTGTTCACCCTCTGTTCGTTTGCTAATTGAATAAATTGTTTGAGCAGCGCCATTCCCGTTGTACTGCTTTTTTCAGGGTGAAACTGTGCGCCAAGCACATTCCCCTTGCCGACAACTGCTGGTACTTGAACGCCATAATCCGCACTTGCTAATTGCTCTTTTGGATTCATATCACTTACATAATAAGAGTGAACAAAGTACGCAAATCCTTCCGGTACACCATCAAACAATGGGGAGGGCTGATGAAATGTGAGCTCATTCCACCCCATATGAGGCACCTTCAGCCTTTGCCCATCCTGGTCGCGATCCTTTAAAAGAACGACACGCCCTTTTAACAGCCCCAAACCTTTCGTACGTCCTGCCTCTTCACTTTCTTCAAATAACAGCTGCATCCCGAGACAAATACCAAATAGCAGCTTTCCTTCCTGCACAACTTGGTGGATAAACTCTTCAAGTCCTGTCTGTTTTAACAGCTGCATCGCATCACGAAACGAACCGACCCCAGGCAAAATATAAGCATCTGCCTTTTTGAGCTCCTCCACATCAGAGGAGACGATATAACTGGCACCTGCTCGTTCCAGTGCTTTTGATACGCTGAACAAATTTCCCATTCCGTAATCAATGACTCCGATCATTAGAGCATCCCCTTTGTCGAAGGAATCCCTTTCACACGTGGATCAATGGTTGTTGCCTCATCTAGGGCGCGTGCCATCGCTTTAAAAATGGCTTCAATCATATGGTGCGTATTGGTTCCGTAGTGAACAATCACATGAAGATTTATACGAGCTTCTAGCGCAAACTTCCAAAGAAACTCATGCACGAGCTCTGTATCAAAGGTACCGACCTTTTGACTTGGAAAGGCCGCTCTCATTTCCAAATGAGGGCGATTGCTTAAGTCCACCACGACCTGGGCAAGCGTTTCATCCATCGGAACAAAGCTGGAGCCATACCGCTTAATTCCCTTTTTATCACCTAACGCTTCCTTAAACATTTGCCCAAGCACGATGCCGATATCTTCTGTTGTGTGGTGATCATCAACATCCGTATCTCCTTTCGCATCGACGGTCAAATTAAAGTGTCCATGCTTCGTAAATAAATCAAGCATGTGTGTCATAAAAGGGACATCTGTTTGAATATCTGCTTTTCCTTCCCCATCAATCTCTAACGCTAACGAAATATTCGTTTCATTTGTTTGTCTCGCTGTTTCCGCCTGTCTCATGACGATTCCTCCCGCTTTCTCGATTCAATCGACCTTGCATGCGCTTCGAGCCCTTCTAATCTGGCAAAAGCTGCAATGCTATCCCTGTGTGTCTCAAAGGCTTCTTGACTATATGAAATAATGCTCGTTTTCTTTTGAAAATCGGTCACACCAAGCGGGCTGGAGAATCTAGCTGTTCCGTTGGTTGGCAGCACGTGATTTGGTCCTGCAAAATAATCTCCCACCGGCTCAGGGCTATAACGCCCTAAAAAAATCGCCCCTGCATGCTTGATTTGACCAAGAAGTGATTCTGGATATGCTGTCAGCACTTCTAAATGCTCTGGCGCTAACTGGTTGACGACGTCTACTGCACGATCCATGGAATCTGTCACGTATATACGGCCATGATTTTGTATGGATTGTGCGGCGATTGATTTTCTTGGCAAGGTGTCCAGCTGCGCTTGCACCTCAGCCTGCACGTTTTCAGCAAGTGTCTTAGACGGTGTCACCAAAACACTAGATGCCAACGCATCATGTTCTGCCTGCGAAAGTAAATCAGCCGCTACCTCATGTGCCGATGCCGTATCGTCTGCTAGAACCGCAATTTCACTTGGACCGGCAATCATATCAATGTCTACCAGGCCAAATACTTCCCGCTTTGCCAGGGCTACATATATGTTGCCTGGACCTGTGATTTTATCAACAGACTGGATGCTTTCTGTTCCATAGGCAAGTGCCGCAATCGCCTGCGCACCGCCCATTTTATACATCTCAGAAATACCGAGCTCCTTTGCAGCAGCCAGTACAGCGTCTGAGAGATGGCCATCTTTCCCTGGAGGTGTGACAACGACAATTCGCTCAACACCAGCGACAAGCGCCGGAATCACATTCATTAAAACAGATGAGGGATAAGCAGCTGTTCCGCCGGGGACATACACACCGACTGCATCGAGCGGTGTCACCTTTTGTCCAAGCATCGAGCCATCCTGCTGGTGATAAAACCAAGAGGATGTCAGCTGACGCTCATGGTATGTGCGAATATGACGGATAGCCGTTTGGATCACCTGAATCATGGCTGGGTCCATGCGTTCGGAGGCTTTTGTCATTTCCTCCTCTGTGACAAGCGGATCTTCAAGCAGCACTCCATCAAATTGCTTTGTAAAAGATTGTACCGCTTGATCACCATTTAGCCTCACTTCTTGTATAATCCGCTGAACAGCCAGGCGCTGCTCTTTTGTGCCTGTATCTAAAGTCCGCTTGAGTGAGAGTGTCTCTGTCTCACCTTCTTGTATGTAGGTGATGTTCATGATGTTTCCTCCCCTTCAATGATTCTTGCAAGGCGCTGCGCCATTTCATCGATCACCGCATCCTTCATCCGATAGCTCACAGGATTGACAATAAACCGTGACGTAATATCACAAATATGCTCCGTTTCAACAAGTCCATTTTCCTTGAGTGTTTGACCTGTAGAGACAATGTCAACAATACGATCGGCAAGTCCGATGAGCGGTGCTAATTCAATGGAGCCATTCAGCTTAATGATCTCCACCTGCTCCCCTTGTTCTCTAAAATAGGAAGATGCGACATTTGGGTACTTTGTTGCCACACGCGGCGCGACACCGCCCCAGCTGGCTCCCGGTAATCCGGCAACCGCTAAATGGCATTTGCTGATGTTTAAATCGAGCACTTCGTACACATCACGAGCTTCTTCGAGCATGACATCCTTCCCTGCAATGCCAACATCCGCTACACCGTGCTCGACATAAGTTGTCACATCCATTGGCTTCGCTAAAATAAAGCGGAGGTTTTCTTCCGGTACATCAATGATTAACTTTCTTGAATCCTCGAATTCCTCTGGCAGCTGATATCCCGCCTGTCTCAACAACCCAGCTGCTTCTTCAAATATCCGGCCCTTTGGCATCGCCATCGTCAACACTTTACCCATTTGACTCTCCCTTTCTAGCGCCGATAAAATAAGTCACCTGCTCAAATGCCTTGGTCATCGCGTCAATATTTTCAATCCCTGCTAAGTCTTGCAGGACGATCTTTTTCCCTTTTGACCGCTCCTTTTCTGCAAAAGCAAAAGCCTCCAGTCTTTGTTCTTTACTAAAAATCACTGCCTCCTGCGGCTCATTGATTTCTTTTGCATCAAGCGCTTCAAGCAGACGGTCTAATCGAAGTCCGAACCCTGTAGCTGGTGCAGGTGCATCAAAATGAGCCAGCAATTGGTCATATCTGCCGCCACTTCCGATGACTGACCCAACATGATCTGCAAATACTTCAAACAAAATGCCCGTGTAGTAGCTCATATGACTCACCATGCTTAAATCTAAACGGATATATTCTGTACAGCCGTAATCTTCAAGAGTCTCCCAAAGCGATTTTAACTGTGTGAGCACCTCTTTTCCCTCTTGTGAAACGACGATTTCCTCTGCCCGCTCTGTGACTTCCTGGCCACCTCTTAACTCTAAAAGCTGTAACAGCCTCGTTTTATCGATGGAGGAGAGTGGCAATTGCTTCACATGCTGGCGGTATCCTACATAATTCTTTTCATATAAGAATCGGCGGAGGACGTTTGCACGCTCTGTATTTCCCAATACATCTACAAATAACGTCTCTGCTAAAGCGACATGCCCGATCGCGATTTTGAAGGACTTTAGCCCGGCATTTTTTAATGCAAATACGACAAGCGCGATCACTTCAGCATCTGCACTAATCGACCCGTCACCAATCAACTCAATTCCGACCTGCTCAAATTCTGATGGCCTTCCGCCTTCTCTTTCCTGCGCCCGGAACACATTGGCCGCATACCCAACGCGAAGCGGATACGCCTGTTCATGAAGCTTTGAAGCCGCCACTCTCGCAATAGGTCCCGTCATATCAGGTCTGAGTACAAGGGTTTGCCCGTTCTGATCTAAAAGCTTAAAGAGCTGTGTATCTGTAATCGCCGATTGAACACCGACTGTATCGTAAAATTCAAGCGTTGGTGTCTCCATCAAACGGTAACCCCAGCCATTCATGACCTCTGTTAATGAATGTCTCACTTTTTTCTTCGTCTCATACAATCCTGGTAATGAATCCCGCATACCATATGGTTTCTCAAACATAAACATGCTCTTCTGCACCTCCAACACATTAAAACAAAAAATTCCGAATCCTTTAGTTCGCTAATATGATAATATGCTAACAAAATAAAGTAATTAAATCAATCATTTTTATTTTCTCTCTATTTTCATGAAAAATTTGTGGAATTATTACATTCAAGTGACACCTGTCCCTTTTCTGCATGTTTGATAAAAGAACGTGCTATAATACTTAAAAATATTGAATAACACAGGAGATTACAGTGAAGTTCATCCAGACATTAATCTTAACTTTGTTGTGCGCATGCCTTGTTTATTTCGGCTTTATATACGTGACACAAATCGACCAAGTCAAGAAGGCAGCTTCACCACACAAAGCAGCCAAAGAAAAAGAAAGCGATACGGCACTCGCAGCTGAAGAAACACGATCAACGAAAAAAACAGACAACACATATTCTTCTTTAAAAGGAAGCAAAAAAGCCATGGACGTCATCCTCTACAATCAAATGGATGCCCCAAAGCTTTATAATGGATGCGAAGTCACAAGCTTAGCGATGCTTCTTCATTACAGCGGCTATGAGCAAGTGACGAAAGACGCATTGGCAAATGAAATCAAACGTGTTCCGCTCAATTATGAAAATGGCTTAAAAGGAGACCCGCATGACGGGTTTGTAGGCGATATGGAGAATGGACCAGGTCTTGGTGTTTACCATGAGCCTATTTATCAGCTTGCGAAAAAATATGCGGGCGCTCAAGTCGTCGATTTAAGTGGAAAACCTGTCAAAAAGGCCATCTATCAATCACTTGAAAAAGGGTATCCTGTTTGGGTAATTACCACATCCACCTTTGACAAAATAGATAACATCGAAACATGGAATACACCAAATGGCAAAATAGATGTGAGCTTTAATATGCATAGCGTGGTCATCACGGGCTATGACAAGGAACATGTCTACCTAAATAACCCATACGGTGAAAAGAATCAAAAAGTCGATCGCAATCAGTTTGAGGATTCTTGGGAACAGATGGGCCGGCAGGCGATTATCATTAAAGCGTAGAACACCTTTCTCATTGAAAACATGAAAAAACATCCTCTAGCCGTATAGAGGATGTTTTTTTCATGATGATCTTTCTAGTATTTCCTTCAGGCGGTCTTCAAGCTTTGCAGCTGTCATTACTCCTCCGCCTACAATGAAGTATTCAACCTTTTTTTAGTAAAAATGAGAGATAATTCTTGATCGTTAGACTTCTCACTCATCGTTTTTAGCGGCAGTGAAACGACTTATTCTGCTTCAGATACAACGGTAAAACGTTCTCCAACATGGGCAGCCTGCTCCATTTCATCGACAAGGGCAATGGCGTAGTCGGCATAGCTCACATAGCTGTCACCTTTAGAATTGACAATCAGCTGGTCTTTCCCTTTCACATAAGAACCTGTGCGTTTGCCTTCTGGGTCAAAGAATGCAGCAGGGCTGAGGAAAGTCCATTTTAATCCTTCTGTCTGTTGAAGATCTTTTAGGTTTTCACCTTGCTGTGAAGCAGTCGCCACATACTCCTTTGGAAATTCTGGTGTATCAACAAGTCTTGTTGTTTGAGCCTCATCAACAAATAGACTGCCTGCTCCGCCCACAACGATTAAACGCGTATCGGGTACCTCTTTCAAAATATCAATAAGCTTTTTCCCAGCCTCTACGTGAAGGTGCTCTTGTCCAGCAGGTGCACCAAATGCATTGACGATGACATCAAAGCCTTTGATGTCTTCTGCTTGTAAATGAAACACGTCCTTCTCGATAACAGCTACGGATGAATCTGTCACCTTTTGTGCATCTCGAACGATGGCTGTCACTTCATGTCCTCTAGATTGAGCCTCTTTTACAATTTCCTGTCCTGCTTTACCTGTAGCGCCAATAATACCAATCTTCATATGAATTCCTCCTGTAAAATGATTTTATTTAATAAATAAAGGTGTAACAATTATAGTTACAACAGAGGTAAAAAAAATTGAATAATCATCCAATTTTTTTGATTAACACCTGCGTTAGTTCACTTAATTTGATCTCAGCAAGCACTTGCTCCATCGCACTTTGAGCGCGGCACAAGATTAACTCAAGCACAGCCTGAATATTTGCACCGATCGGACAGTCAGGATTTGGGCTTTCATGGATTTGAAACAACTCTCCCTCATCCACGACTTCAACCGCTTTATACACATCAAGCAGCGTGATGTCGTCTTCACTGCGGTTCAACTGAGAACCACCTTTGCCAAGACTCGTTGAGATTAGGCCTGCTTTTTTTAATTTACTCATAATGCGGCGGATGACCACTGGGTTTGTATTCACACTTCCCGCGATATCCTCCGATGTCTGTAATGATCCTTTTTCAAGTGATAGCAAGGCCAGAATATGGACAGCGACAGTGAATCTGCTGCTGATTTTCATGTTTTCTCACCTCTGTTGTAATCATTATAGTTACACCACAACATATTGTCAACAAAAAAGTCTGCCGAACTACTCAGCAGACGTAGATTGACGTGCTTTCATTTCTTCTTTCGTATAAATCATGCGCATTGGATTTCCTCCAACAAATGAGCCTGCTGGAACATCCTTATGAACAAGTGTACCAGCCGATACGATCGCCCCATCCCCAATGGTTACACCAGGTAAAATGGTTGAATTGGCTCCAATTAAGACTTCATCACCAATATAGACTTCCCCAAGTCTGTATTCCTTAATCAAATACTCATGGGACAAGATGGTCGTGTTATAGCCAATCACACTATTTCGACCGACCGTGATTTTCTCAGGAAACATGAGATCCACCATGACCATTAAGGCAAACGCTGTATCCTCGCCGACCTTCATACGAAGAAAGGTTCGGTATATCCAATTTTTCATTCCCATAAAAGGCGTGTACCGTGCTATTTGAATGAAAATAAAGTTTTTCACCACTTTGAAAAAGGGAACCGTCCGATAGACTTGTCGTAACGAATTGACCCCTTTTACAGGATAACGATCTGTTTTTCTCAACTCAATCAGCTCCAACAATCGCCAGGAGATCACTCATTTTCTTCAGCATGAAATCAGGGCGATGCTTTAAAAGGGCCTCTTCTCCCTTAATCGTCCAAGCAACACCTGCTGTTTTTGTCCCTGCCGCTTGACCAGACAAAATATCGTGATAATTATCGCCGACCATCACCGCTTCATGCGGATCACTGCCAAGCTTGGATAATGCCAGCTGGACAGGTTCTGGATGCGGCTTCTCATTTTGGACATCATCGAGCGTCACAATCACCTCAAAGAATGGCTCTAAACCTGTCAGCTTCAAACCCATTAAAACCGTATCACGTATCTTTGTTGTGACTATCCCAAGTTTAAATCCTTGATCCTGCAGGACTTTCAATGTATCTAAAACAGTCTCATATTCAGTCACAAGCAGATCATGCTGTTGATGATTAAACGTTCGATACATCTGAATCATATCATCCGTTAGCTCAGGGTCCATCGCAGAGAATGTATCAAACAATGATGGACCAATGAAATGAAGGATCTCTTCACGGCTGTACTGACCAGGATAATAATGATCAAGCGTATGTTGAAATGAAGCAATAATTAATTCATTCGTATTGATTAATGTGCCATCTAAATCAAATAGCACGGTGTTAATAGTTGATTCGTTCATATGGCTTCCTTTCTAACAGCTGCAAGCTCCCGCTTCCGCCAAATATAGCTAATGGCAGCTGTTAATAAAATAGCAGATATCAGACGGATGACAAGAAGCGGCCACACAGGAATCCCAAGTGGAATAAATATCAGCGTATCTTCGACCACTGCATGGCAGGCAACAAGGAAAATAAAGGCAAGGGTTAAATCCTTTTTACTCACGCCGTCCTCTTCCACTGCCTTCATCATCACGCCGGCTCCGTATGCCAGACCGATGGTTAATCCAGCTACCATTGTCATCGACGTATTTTCTTTCATTCCAAGCATTCTCGTAAATGGAGACAGCCACTTAGACAGCGTATGGAGCCATCCAAAATCTCTCATGAATTGAATGATGATCATGAGAGGGATGACGATACAGGCGAGCTGGACCACACCGAGTACGGCTTTTTGTAAAGCGAGAAGGACAATCATGTACCAGCTGGAAGGCACATCAGCCGGCTGAGCTGCCGTCAGCAGTCCATATTGTGCCGGCTCCTGGCCTCCCTGCCAAACGAGATGAATGACAATAGCCGAAATAACAGCAAGGCTGATTCTGACCAGCAAAATGATAGACACTCTGAGTCCAACCTTTGCTGCCACTGTCGATTCGATGATCAGGTTATGGCAAAAGGACAGCATCACGGCCAAAATGAACACTTCCTTCACAGGAAGATCTAGTGTCAGAATGGCGGCTATGCCCGCATACAAGTTCAGCACATTTCCTAATACAAGCGGAATGGCCGCTTCTCCTGAAAGACCAAACAACCCCATAAATGGCCGTATGAATTGTATGATCCAATTCATAACAGGCGTATGCTGCAAGATACTGACGAGAATGGTAACCGGAAAGATGACTTTTCCAAGTGTCCAAGTTGTCGATAGCCCTGCTTTTAAGCCGCTTTTCCATGTCTCTCCCATCTCTTCTGATCCCCCCTGCTTAATTCGATGAGTTGTTCTCTTTATAAGGAATCGATGCGTATCCTTTCATTCTTCTAAAGATCATCAGCAGAACAGCCACTGCAAAAATGGCAATCGAAATCATTTGAGCGATTCGTAGATGTTCTGTCAGCATCAAGCTGTCCGTTCTCATCCCTTCAATGAAGAAACGACCGATTGAATACCAGATTAAATAAGACAAGAAGATTTCGCCTCTGCGCAGCGATGTTCTGCGTAATAAAATCAAGATCACAACACCGGCAAGATTCCATAATGATTCGTATAAGAACGTTGGGTGATAATAGGTCCCATCAATATACATTTGATTAATGATAAACTCTGGCAGATGCAAATTCTCTAAAAAGGCTCTTGAAACCGCCTCACCATGCGCTTCCTGGTTAATAAAGTTCCCCCAGCGACCAATCGCCTGCCCTAGTAAAATACTAGGTGCTGCTACATCGGCTATTTTCCAAAAGGATACCTTTTTCACTTTTGTAAAGACGATCGCTGTCAGCACAGCACCTATCAGCCCGCCGTGAATAGCAATTCCGCCATTCCAAATCTTAATGATTTCATTTGGATGCTGCTGATAGTAATCCCATTCGAAGGATACATAATAAATTCGTGCACAAATAATGGCTATTGGAATCGCAAATAAGATTAAGTCAATAAACGTATCTTTATTGATTCCTCTCTTCTCACATTCTCTCAGTGCGAGCCAGAGGCCAAGCAAAGCTCCGACCCCAATGATCACACCATACCAATGAACCGAAATAGGTCCGAGCTGAAAAGCGATCGGATCAATTGGCTGAATCGCTTCGTTCATATAGACAACTCCTATTCATCCTGGCCATTGTCTTCAATGACATCGGCAAGTTTACTTGTAAATTGTTCCGCCGCATTATGTCCCATGCGTTTTAACCTGAAGTTCATCGCAGCCACCTCAATGATGACCGCTAAGTTTCGTCCTGGTCGTACAGGGATGGTCAGCTTCGGTACATCTGTATCGATGATTCGCATCTTCTCTTCTTCAAGTCCTAAACGATCGTACTGTTTGCCTTGTTCCCAAAGCTCAAGGTTCATCACAATCGTAATTCTCTTATAGCTTCTGACAGCACCGGCTCCAAATAAGGTCATCACATTAATGATGCCTAATCCACGGATTTCTAAAAGATGTTCAATCAGCTCTGGTGCGCTTCCAACTAACGTATCCTGATCCTCTTGACGGATTTCCACGCAATCGTCTGCGACCAGCCTGTGTCCTCTCTTCACTAATTCTAAGGCTGTTTCACTTTTTCCTACTCCGCTTTTTCCAATTAACAATACACCTACACCATATACATCTACGAGCACGCCATGAATCGCGGTCGTTGGTGCAAGCTTACTTTCTAAAAAGTTGGTCAAACGACTCGAAAGTCTTGTCGTTTTCAGGCTTGAACGTAACACAGGTACGCCATTTTCATTTGAAGCTTCAATTAATTCCTTCGGCACTTCACGATCTCGTGACAAAATAATTGCAGGGGTAATATCTGTACAAAGAGACATCATTCTCTGCTTTCGTTCGCGTTCTGGAAGTTGTTCAAAAAAAGAAAGCTCTGTTTTCCCTAAAAGTTGAACTCTTTCTTTTGGGTAATATGTAAAATAACCAGCCATTTCAATACCTGGTCTGGAAAGATCACTGATTGTAATGGGACGATTAATCCCTTCTTCCCCACTTACCAGTTCAAGATGAAATTGTTCCATTATGTCCTTCGTACGAACTTTCGGCACGCTTCTTCCTCCTTTTATCACAGGCGATTCAGAAATACAGCTCTATTTTATCACTTTCAATGATGATCCCAAAACAGTATTTTATCCTGATCCTGTTTCCGTTCATTTACTGGTATAGACAACTATACTTAAAAAGGGTAAACTAAGTCAAAGACAATGACTAAAGGGGGCACAATCATGAGCAGCTCTTTATTGCTCTCCAATATTCATATTGTGACAAAGACTGAAATGATTGCAAACGGTTTTGTCGGTTTACGCGACGGCAAGATTGACTATATTTCAACATCACCACCGACAGGAAATTATGAAAAAGTATATATTTCACGGGAAAACTTTTATTTACTTCCCGGAATGATTGATATTCATATCCATGGTGGATATGGAGCAGATATGATGGATGCGACATCAGAAGCTATGAATACACTCGCTGACAACTTACCATCAGAAGGAACGACAAGTTTTTTAGCCACAACCATCACTCAAAACCATCATGAAATAGAGCAAGCACTTGAAAATGTCGCCCAGTGGAAACCATACAATGAAGAACAAGCAGGCGTTCAGGCACAATGTTTAGGTATCCATCTTGAAGGTCCTTTTATTTCTAAAGATAAAGCAGGGGCACAGCCCGTTCAATGGATAAAGCAGCCCGATCGCCCTCTTTTTGAAAAATGGCTGGATGCTTCTGAACAGCTTATTCGAATCGTCACGTTTGCACCTGAGGAAGACCCTGACTTTGCTTTTCTTTCTCTGTTGCAAGAAAAAAACATCATTCCTTCTATTGGACATACGAATGCCCATCATGACATGATTGAATTAGCAGCTAATCATGGTGCACGCCATGTCACGCATCTTTATAATGCACTGAGTTCATTTCAACATCGTGAACCAAACGCTGTTGGGGCTGCTCTTACGAACGAGAATCTTCATACTGAGCTGATTACAGATGGGATTCACTCCCATCCACTTTCCATCAAGCTTGCATATTTGGCAAAAGGAAGTGATCGTTTGATCATGATTACAGATTCGATGCGCGCAAAAGGACTCGGGAATGGGACGTACGAATTTGGCGGTCAAACAGTCACAGTCAGCGGCGAAAAAGCATTACTCTCAGATGGTACACTTGCAGGATCGATCCTGAGAATGAAAGATGGCGTCAAACGGATGAAACAGATTACACATTGTGAATGGACAGAGATAGCGAAGATGACCTCAACCAATGCAGCCATTCAGCTAGGACTTGACCAGCAGCTCGGTTCGATCGAAGTTGGAAAACAAGCAGACCTTGTGATTTGGGATCAATCTGGCGAACTAATGATGACGATCTGCCGTGGACAAATCGTCTTTGAGAAAAAGGAGGCCAACCACTAATGAAGATCATCGAATTTAAAGATAAAGAACAATTAGGAAAAGAAGCAGCAGCCCTTATCGCACGCACAATCGCTTCAAAACCAGATGCAGTACTTGGCCTAGCAACGGGCGGTACACCTCTTGATACATATCAAGAGTTAATTCACCTTCATCAAGCACACCAATTGTCTTTCAAACAAACAAAAACAGTCAACTTAGATGAATATGCAGGACTTGATCCAGATCATGAAAATAGTTATATGACCTACATGAAACGTCATTTATTTGATCATATTGATCTCCCTCAGGATCAGTATTTCCTTCCAAATGGCGCTGCACCTGATTTAGAAAAAGAATGCTTAAGATATGATCAGCTCATTCAAGATATAGGCGGCATCGACCTTCAGCTTCTTGGAATCGGTCAAAATGGACATATCGGGTTTAACGAGCCCGGTACCCCATTTAACTCAAAGACTCATGCCGTGCAACTAGATGAAAACACCCGGCAGGCCAATGCAAGATACTTTTCTTCTATTGATAAGGTGCCTACACATGCCATTACCATGGGCATTGCAAGCATCCTTTCAAGTAAAAAGATTCTCCTTCTTGCATCAGGAAAATCAAAAGCGAAAGTGATACAATATTTAGAACAGACTGAGATACATCCAGACTTCCCAGCATCTGCTCTGAAACTTCATGAAGATGTGACAATTTTGATTGATCGAGAAGCTGGTTCACTACGCTAAAGCTAAACACGAGAGGATTTTCACATGTTTATTGATAAGCAGTCACCTATTCCGATGTACCATCAGATTATGGAGAACTTGAAAAAACAGATTGAAGATGGAACATTAGCACCTGATACACTCATTCCTTCTGAAAGAGAATATGCCGAACGCTTTGATATAAGTCGAATGACTGTCAGACAAGCCTTATCGAACCTTGTGAACGAAGGATATTTGTATCGACAAAAAGGAAAAGGCACCTTTGTTAGCCGAAAAAAGTTTGAACAGCCGCTTCAAGGCTTAACAAGCTTTACAGAGGATATGCGCCAGCGTGGGCTTAAAGCTTCAAGCCAGCTGATTGACTTCAAAAAAACCGTATGTCCAGAGCACTTACTGCCTGTCTTACAACTGTCAAATAGCTATGCTATCTTTGAACTCAAACGGATACGCCTTGCAAATGATGAACCGATGGCGATTGAAACGAGCTATATCCCTGAAGCATTTGCAGGAGATTTAACAAAGGAACATTTAACTGGCTCTATATATGAATATATAGAGACTCAAACAGGCCTTGCAATTGCTCATGCAAAACAAGAGCTTGAAGCGAATGTAGCTTCAAAGGAAGAAGCACACGTGCTGTCTATTTCAACAGGCGATCCCGTGCTCTCAATCGCAAGAACGACTTATTTTCAGAATGACATTCCATTTGAGTATGTTCTCTCCGTGTATAGAGGGGATCGTTACAAACTCATTCATACAATGGAAAGATAAACAGTGCCCTCATAAAAGGAGGAGCACTGTTTTTTATTTCCTAAGAAATGTTGCTTCACGATCATCTTTTGTATGAATTTTCCATATAGGCGAAATTGCTTTTCCTTGAAAACGATCTTTTGCTACAGTGTACCAATAATAGTCTTCATTTGGCCTTAAGCCTTTCCACTCAAAGCTTGCTTTTTTGCCGCTTTTTACACCGCGTGCCTCTCCTATCAGGATATTTGTGTAGACATTAAGTTCAAAATAATTGGTTTTGACAGATTTCATTTTCGGCGTCAAATCCACATCAATTGAAAATTCATCCTGATCTCCATACGTTTTAGGATCATAGAAATGCTCTTGATTCATATAAGGTGAGTACGTCGTAAAATGAAGCTGGTTTTTTTCTTGATCGGCTGTTATCAGCCTCATAAACCCTTGTCCACCTTCAGGTCCTGACTGATAATCAGCGAGTATTTGATATACTTTCCGGTCTACTTTGCCATCCTGGTCATCGTCAAGCTCATCTACTTTCCTGCTTGCTCCGTGATAATGGCCGCTAAATACTGCCACAATATTGGGATGGCGTTTCACCACCTGATGGAAGATGAGGTCGCCAATCGGGCTGCGGTTGCCACTCACCAACAAATACTCATGGAAATTTAAAATGACGATGCGATCTGGATGCTCAGAAATCACACGGTTTAACCAATCAATTTCATCTTGCTTAATCCCCCAGCCCATGTATACCATCATATAATCATTGCCACCGGCAGAGATGAGATCATAATGACCTCGATTGTTTTGATAGGATTCACCATAGTAAGGTTTATTTGCAAAGCGTTTCTCCCCGAAATATTTCCCATATTCCGCATATAAGCCGTCCTTATGTCGAACATCATGATTTCCTGCTAAAACACCGTAAGGAATCTGATGCTCATCTAACACACGCATAAACGTATCGGCACGATGCCATTGTTTATCCTTTGAGTCATCCACAATGTCACCTGTATGGAACACATATTGAATGTTTAACTTCTCCCTCTGGTCTCGGATCCACTCGACCATTTGTTTAAAGATATGAGGATAGCTCTTTGCATAATATTGTGTGTCAGACATCCAAACCATCTTATATGGCTTTTGCGCTTTGCTGATTTCATCCTGTACAAGCAAATCAAACGTATGATTCTTCATGTACTGTCTTACTGACAGCAGTCCTTTCAGGTAAAATTCTTTTTGATCTTCAGCAAAATGATGAGTGATTTTATCCCACTTTTCTTGCTGATGATTCCATGCATACATGGTCACCTTTCTCCCTGACAATGAACTCCCTTTCCACATCGCTTCGACGACATCCTTTTCACGTACATCTTGATGAACCTTGATTTGAAAACGATGATAAGGAAAACGATGTAAATCCTTCGTTTCAACTGACTTACCATCAGCAAATGCAATGCGATTCCTTTCTTGATTAGAAAAGATCATTTCTCCTTTTTCGTTAAAGCTTTTTGGCGGTTCTGTCTCCGCTGCATATTTCAAAATCTTCATTGATGGATGCAGCGATGTATATTGGTAGGCACGGTAAAAGGAGTAATCCAGCTTATCATTCGTTGGATCCTTGGTGAGCACAGTTTGCTTAGACGATTTCATTTTCGTCTTATCTGCTACTCGTTCTGGTGTCTCAGGGTGTTCATGTACCGTTTTGAATTCTTTTTTCAACGTCGACATGTTCCCTGCGGCATCTTTTGCTTTAATTGTCAATGTGTGCTCACCCGGGTTTAATTCGCTAGAGGACGTCTGATATGGCAAGGAAATTGGCTTGCCATCTACATATGCCTTCATCTCCTCTATGTCACTCCAACGATCCGTTACCTTTGCTTTTAACGTAAAGGCACCTTTATATGGATACTTTGTTTGAACGTTGGTCTTGATTTTCGGACCTGTGTTATCGACATTCACATGTACAGATGCATGCTCGTCTGAGGTTTTGGCCTCAATCAAATGTGGCCCCTCTTTCAGCCTTCTTGTGTCCCACTTCATATAGGTTGAAACATAAGCTTCTTTTGGAATTTCAAATTGAAATATTCTTACCTTTTTGGCGTTACCGCTGTCTCCCATTTTCCATTCTTTTTGCGGCTTTGCATTGATTGGAGGAATTTGTGTTCCATTCGACAGGATCATCCGGACGTTTTTTAATTCAAAATCATCGTGATTCTCTCCAGGCAGCCGATCTACTGGAGAAGACTTCGTTCCAGCATGGAAGGAGATCGTTTGGGGACCTGCTTTTTTCATCTCTGCTTCTGGTATTGGCATTGTATAGGTACGATACACTTTTGTCGAATCATCAAAAATAGAAAGTAAGTGCTTACCTATGGACACACCATTTTTAAAATATAAATTTGTCCCTTTGACATCAAATGCGATATATGGATCTGCTTCAAGGGCAGAAAATACTTGCTGATTCCGCTTTCCATCTATCAATAATTCAATGCTTTTTTTCCGATCAGACGTTGCCTTTAATGGAAATAATCCTGAAACCGTATCTCCTTCTTCTACATTGAATCGAAGGCCGTGGGCTTTGCTAACCTGCTCCACATCAATCATTTTTTTCATCGTCATTGCTGTATTTTCGCCGTCTGACGCTTCAAGCTGATATTCCAATTGTTCTTTACCAATCAACTCGGGTGAGTAAATAATATGATGAAATAACCGGTCGTTATGATCTTTTTGAAGCAGTATTTCCTTGAAATCATCTTTCCGATTTGTTCGATAGCGAAGCTTGACGGTTTTGACGGCCTGATCATCCTGTACATCCGCTTTAATCTCTATGCTTTCAGTTGGTTTCACTGGTTTCCTCACTGTCATATCTTCAATCACAGGTTTATGGATATCTTGAGAAATTTCTTTTTTCTCAGATGGAATTTGTGCTTTTAGCACTTTTCCAGGCGTAGGCTCTTCTTCAATTTTCGAGATCAGCTTCATTTGCGAAGTACCGTCCATTGGATATTTAAACAGCAAAGATTTATGCTCACTAAACCATGATGGCTTCAAACGAAATGCTGCTGAAGAAATCTCCTCCCCTATATTTGTTGTGATTGAAACAAGACGAGATTTAGAGTTGGACAGCCCTTTGCTCTCGATGACAGATACATGCTCTCCCTCTTTTAATTGACTTTTGTACATGGCATTAAAGTCCGCTACACTTAAATGCTCCTGCCCTTTTTTCCTCAGCCAGAAAACATAAGGTTTTCCAGGTGAAATGGTGACTGGATTTGCGTGAAAGGAATACACATCATCCATTTCAGTTCCTTGTGCAGGATTGCGGTAGCGAAGTTGATAATGTTTAAGAGAGATTGGCTCATGTGTCGTGTTATACACCTCGATAAATTCAAAGGCATCTTTGCCTTTGCGATTCTTTGAATTGACAACAATTTCCGTGATGACTAAGTCCGGAATGCGAGAAAGATCCTCTTCAAATCCATTTAAGTGGACAGATTGTTCTGCCGTTTTGATCACGGACTTTTGCGTAAGAAACTCTGTATAGTAACGAACGGTTGAATTCCATAATTGATCTGGCGGAATTTTCGCTGTAAATTCTGGCTTCATACCTGGTAACCGTTCCATTGGGATCAAACGGTACCCTAGTTCATCACTTTGTTTATAGTACAAGTTCGCAGACAAAATTTGTTCCGGATCCGTAATAGACGCACGAAACTGGAGATCACGGCTTTTTTCCCCTAGAACTGGACGGACATCCACATGAAATCGATCAAAGATAAAAGGAGAAAAAGGCTTGTCCGGTATATTGACTTGTGTTTGAATAAAAGGCCCTGCTGAAGCAGGCTGATTGAAACAAAAAAGAATGATAAAAAAACATAAAAGCATGATTTGTCTGCTCACGTTCACCATCGTGCACCGCCTCCTTCGGATATTGTGTCTCCTGAAGGAAGTTTTTATGTCAGATGAAACGGAGAAACGATACAAAATGGTACAAAAAAACCGTTAGCTTTTTTTCGCTAACGGCTCCACAATTCCTTTTTGTATCAACAGATGGAAAATGGATAAAATGACAGCCATCCAAATGGCCGTTCCAAACCCATCAATGTTAAAACTATCACCCATAAAGCTCGATGTCATCATCAATGTGATGGCATTAATCACAAACAAGAACAATCCTAGTGAAAGGACGGTTACTGGAAGCGTTAAAATGATCAAAAACGGCTTCACTAAAATATTGAGCAAGGATAAAATGATACTTGCGACAATGGCTGCCCCAAACCCTTCAATATATACGCTTCCGAGCCCTGGCAGAATGCCTGAATCAAAATATCCAGCAATGACGATTAAAAGTAATGCATTTACTAAAATACTGACGATCCATCTAAGCATTTAGTTAGTGCCTTCTTCCGGAACAACAAAATACCAGATGAAGTAGACCAGGAAGATAGGCATAAATGCTGTCAAAAATCCGATGATGACCGTTAAAATGCGAAGCAGGGATGCATCGACACTTAAGTATTCGGCAAGTCCACCAACAACACCCGCTATTTTTTTATCTGTTGCTGAACGATAAAGCTTCTTCATGTAGAATCACTCCTTGTCTGATTGGTGCTTTACTTGAATTGAACCTGTTTTTGTTTCTGCAAAAATGGATATACTGTTCACTGCCTGTTGATTGGCTTTGATCATTTTCTCTTTTTGTAATGTTTCATTTTTCTCTTTAATCATCTCTGCATCAAGCAAATCATGAGAAATAGACCCAAGATTGCTTTTCAGTTCAGCGGTCACTGCACACGCACGCGGGATCTGGACGTCCACACTGCCTGTTGTCGTTTTCGCATAAATGGAACGGCACTTTTCATCCGACAGCTGAACAGCAATGTTTCCGTTAAAGCTTTGGGCATCAATTGATTCACTTTTCCCGCGCAGGTCAATGAGCCCATTGATGGTTTCTACTTCAATCATACCACACTCGTGATCCGCCAGTTTAATTTGTCCGTTTGCTGTTTCAATTCCGACCTTTTCTGCCTGTAACGAGGCAAAAGAGACAACACCATTGGTGGTTTTCGCAGCAAGTTCTTTTGTCTTTAGCTTTTCCCCGCGAATCGGACCATTAAACAGTTTAACCTTGATTTTATCGTATTGGATACGAGGTACATATAAAGTGACATTGACTTTCATCGTCTTCTTTTCGGTCCGTATAAAAAATTTATCCCCTTCCAGGCCGCAGTCCAATTGATTGAGAAATTGCTGTCTTGCCTGCTCTCCGTCCTCTGCACGGTAGATTTTCGCATGGCACTCTGCACGAATATCCCCATCGTCCCAAGGCATCACATTGAGACTGCCGTTCGCCAATTGAATATCTAAATGAGAGAGCGTGGCGTCTTTGAACTGAAAAATGTGCTCAACGTCGACCGACTGTCCAAAGTTTAAATCAAGATCTACGTCTTTCACCTTTTTCACCGCAGAATCTAACCAGCCAAACAGCTTTGCACCAAGATTTTCAGTACCAGTTCCTTTGCTCTCTGTGCCAGCTTTTTCTTCATGAAAGGTGTGATCAGCTGTAGACTTTTCTAATGAAACAGACTGACTTTCTTCTAGTTTTTCAAGCAGCGTAATCGCTTCTTTTGCCGATAATGTCCCGTCTTCTACTAATTTTAATATGCGTTCTTTTTCATTCATACAAAGCCCTCCTACGATTTGATGGATTGAAGTACTTTAATACCTTGAATGATATTCCAAATGACAGAGATCAAAAAGCCAATGGCGACTAAAAAGGACAAGATGAGCATCGTGATCACTGGAATAAGTGAGTCACTTGCCTGTGTCGCCAATAAAAATGGGATAGATCCAAAAACCAGTATCACGCACGCTGCGACTGGCAAAAGGTGTGACCACAATGCCCGCATCGCGTGCCGTTTCGTTTCCTTTTGATCAACTACAAAATATGCCACTATCGGTACAATAAACGGCATAAAAAATACACTAAAATAACAAATAGATGCAATGATCGACTGATCTCTATTCATATATTCGCTCCTTCATGATGAAAATTCCTTTCTAACTCATACGTTTAATGCGTATCAAAAGTTTCAAAATCATTCGAATTACATATGACCTTAGACACAAATTATATCTTTTTGCACCTAAGTATAGATTCTTCACGGATTACCCTTTAAAATATGTTGAAAAGATGGTGATTATCATTATAGGGGGTAATTATTTTGACAGATCATCATAATACTAACCACACGGCTCAAACGCTTTTAGACCTTATACAGAAACAGAAAAGCATGAACAGCGATATGATCAGGGAGCTTGAGACCATTCATCCGTCTCATCCAAAGTATGGTGATATCCGTTATTTAAAAGTACTGCTCGACAGCAGCAGCACCCATATTTTAAAGGATTTAACGCAACTCAGTCATTTAATGCCGAAGGAAGATGCGCAATAAAAGAAAAACCCCTCTTAACGAGGGGTTTCAGCGTGTAGGCAAACCCTCACATCTTTTGTCAGGACTGCGCGCTGGTACTCCCGAATGTCAAATTCGCTCCGCGCCAGTGCTCATCCTTCCTAGACTTCAAAGGTTTTCTACCACACTGAAAAGAAGACAAAGGGCTAAAATAAACATCATTTTAGCCCTTTGTCAACAATCTGAAACCCCTCTTAACGAGGGTTTTTTTATGATGACGTTACACTTTCTGTTTCTTTGACCAACTGTTTCATTCGTTCACGGTCACGTTCTAAAATAGGCTTCAAGTATTGACCAGTGTAAGAAGCTTCTTCTTTTGCAATCTGCTCAGGAGTCCCAGAGGCAATGATCGTTCCGCCGCCTGCACCGCCCTCTGGTCCGAGATCAACGAGGTAATCAGCAGCCTTTATAATATCAAGGTTATGCTCAATCACTAGCACCGTATCTCCGTTTTCGACCAAACGCTGAAGCACTTTTAATAAACGGGCAATATCATCCACATGCAGACCTGTTGTCGGCTCGTCTAAAATATAAAGAGACCTTCCGTTTGAACGGCGGTGAAGCTCAGATGCTAATTTTACACGCTGCGCCTCTCCCCCGGACAATGTCGTCGCAGGCTGTCCAAGTGTAATGTATCCTAGCCCAACATCAAAAATCGTTTGAAGTTTCCGCTTAATTTTCGGGATATTCTCGAAAAATTGGAGTGCGTCCTCCACAGTCATTTCAAGGACATCGGCAATGTTTTTCCCTTTATATGTGACCTCAAGTGTCTCGCGGTTATAACGTTTCCCGTGGCACACCTCACAAGGCACATACACATCAGGTAAAAAGTGCATTTCGATTTTAATAATGCCATCTCCACGACACGCCTCACAGCGTCCGCCTTTGACGTTAAAGCTGAATCTGCCTTTTTTATAGCCTCGTACCTTTGCTTCATTGGTTTGTGCAAACACATCCCGCACATCATCAAATACGCCTGTATACGTAGCTGGATTGGATCTCGGCGTACGGCCGATTGGAGATTGATCAATATCAATCACCTTATCTAAGTGATCCATTCCTTTGATCTCTTTGTGCTGTCCTGGCTTCGCCTTCGCTCTGTGCAGTTTTTGCGCAAGTGATTTTAATAGAATTTCATTCACAAGCGTACTTTTCCCTGAGCCGGACACACCGGTCACAGCTGTAAAGACGCCTAGAGGAAACTTCGCATTGACGTTTTTCAGGTTGTTTTCTTTTGCACCTTTGATCTCAATGTAGCGGCCGTCAGGCTTTCTTCTTTCGATCGGCAGCGGAATAAATTTCTCACCCGATAAATATTGTCCTGTTAAAGATTTCTTGTCCTTCATGACTTCTTCCGGCGTCCCAGCTGAAATCACTTCTCCTCCATGAACTCCTGCTCCAGGTCCAATATCAATCAAATAATCAGCGGCCAGCATCGTATCCTCATCATGCTCTACGACAATGAGGGTGTTCCCGATGTCACGCATGTTTTTCAATGTCCCGATCAACCGGTCATTGTCACGCTGATGCAGACCAATGGATGGTTCATCTAATATATAAAGAACACCTGTCAGCCTTGACCCGATTTGAGTCGCCAGACGAATCCGCTGCGCCTCTCCGCCGGATAGTGTGCCCGCTGACCGGCTCAATGTGAGGTAATCTAATCCCACATTATTTAAGAAAGACAATCGTTCTTTGATTTCACGTAAAATGAGCTGGGCAATCTGCAAATCTTTCTCAGACAACTCGATTTCACCATATAAATCAAGGGCATCAGAGACAGACAAATCAGTGATTTCTCCGATATGTTTGCCATTGATCAGAACCGCAAGCGTTTCTTTTTTCAGACGATATCCTTTACATGTCGGACATGGCTGATTGGCCATATATTTTTCCATTTGCTCACGAATATAATCAGAGCTGGTTTCCTTATAGCGTCTCTCAATGTTACGAAGAACGCCTTCAAATTCAATTTCATTTTCACGTACCTGACCAAAATCATTTTCATATTTAAAATAAATCCGTTCAGAGCCGCTGCCATATAAAATTTTATCGAATAAATGCGACGGTATATCCTTCACTGGAATGTCCATGTCGATGCCGTAATGTGTACATACTGCCTCAAGAAGCTGAGGATAGTATTGTGAGCTTTGCGGCTCCCATGGGGCAATAGCATGCTGTCGTAACGTCAAATCCTTATTAGGAATGACGAGCTCAGGGTCAACTTCTAGTTTAGAGCCAAGCCCATCACAGCTCGGGCAGGCACCGAAAGGACTATTAAATGAAAACATTCTCGGCTCAAGCTCACCAATAGAGAATCCGCAGTGCGGACAAGCATGATGTTCACTGAATAACAGCTCTTCTTGTCCAATCACGTCAATCATCACACGGCCTTCACCTAGTCGCAGCGCCGTTTCAAGGGAGTCAGACAGCCGAGCCGCAACACCTTCCTTCACCACGATTCGGTCAATCACGACTTCAATGGAATGCTTCTTGTTCTTTTCAAGCTCGATCTCTTCTGACAGATCTTCCATCTCTCCGTCGACTCTTACTCGAACATAGCCCTGCTTTCGAATTTGATCAAGTACTTTGACATGTGTTCCTTTGCGGCCAGATACAACCGGAGCAAGCACTTGCAATTTCGTTCTTTCTGGATATTCTAAAATACGATCTGTCATCTGCTCAATCGTTTGGGACGTAATTTCAATTCCATGTATCGGACAAATAGGTTTCCCGACTCGAGCATACAAGAGACGTAAATAATCATAGATTTCAGTAACGGTTCCAACCGTTGATCTAGGGTTCCGGCTCGTCGTCTTCTGGTCAATACTAATCGCCGGAGAAAGACCTTCAATGGCATCTACATCCGGTTTATCCATTTGACCGAGAAATTGGCGCGCATACGCTGAAAGAGATTCAACGTACCTGCGCTGACCCTCTGCATAAATGGTATCAAAGGCAAGAGACGATTTTCCTGAACCAGATAAACCCGTGATGACCACTAGCTGGTCACGCGGGATATTCACATCAATATTTTTAAGGTTGTGGGCTCTAGCACCTTTCACCTCTATTCGTTCCATAGCCATCAGGCAATCATCCTTCCGCTTTTAGCTCTAGCAATAGATCTCTTAATTCTGCTGCTTTTTCAAAATCAAGCGCTTTTGCTGCATCTTTCATTTCCATCTCGACCTTTTCGATCACTTTTTCTCGTTCTTTTTTGCTCATTTTTGACAGCTTTGGTGCTGCATTTGTTTCATATTCTTCCGATTCCTCATGTATCTTTGTTGCCTTAATGGCATCTCTGATTTTCTTATGGATGGTTTGCGGAGTAATCCCAAATTTCTCATTATACGCCTCTTGCTGCTCTCGTCTGCGCTTCGTTTCTTGAATCGCAATATCCATTGATTTGGTCATTTTATCTGCATACATAATGACCCGGCCTTCTGAATTTCTCGCTGCACGGCCAATCGTCTGGATGAGGGATCTTTCAGAGCGTAAAAAGCCTTCTTTATCCGCATCTAAAATCGTCACGAGCGACACCTCTGGAATATCCAGTCCTTCACGAAGAAGGTTGATTCCCACAAGCACATCATATTTTCCGAGACGTAAATCTCGAATAATCTCAATCCGCTCAAGGGTTTTAATTTCTGAATGCAGATAATTGACCTTGATTCCGATCTCTTTTAAGTAATCTGTGAGATCCTCAGACATTTTCTTCGTCAGCGTAGTCACGAGCACACGCTCATTTTTCTCAATCCGAGCATGAATTTCTCCAATTAAGTCATCAATTTGACCTTCAATCGGACGCACTTCAATGATTGGATCAAGTAAACCTGTTGGACGAATAATTTGTTCCACAACCTCTGGGGTTTTCTCAAGCTCATAAGGACCAGGAGTGGCAGATACATGCACAATATGGTTGATATGCTTTTCAAACTCATCAAAGGTGAGCGGTCTGTTATCAAGTGCTGAAGGCAGACGGAATCCGTGATCAACCAACACTTGCTTTCTTGCTTGGTCCCCGTTGTACATCGCGCGGATTTGCGGGATCGTCACGTGTGACTCATCGACAACAATCATAAAATCATCTGGGAAATAATCAAGCAATGTGTAAGGTGTTGAACCAGGAGGGCGCAAGGTCAGATGCCTTGAGTAGTTCTCGATTCCTGAACAAAAGCCCATTTCTCTCATCATCTCAAGGTCATATCTTGTCCGCTGCTCAAGGCGCTGCGCTTCTAGCAATTTTCCATTATCTCGAAGCTTTTCGAGCTGCTCCTCAAGCTCTTGTTCAATATTAATAATTGCTTTTTCCATTTTTTCTTCTCTTGTGACGAAGTGAGATGCTGGGAAAATAGCCACATGTTCACGATCACCGAGTATTTCTCCAGTCAGTGCATCCACTTCACGAATACGTTCAATTTCATCACCGAAAAACTCCACTCTGATACAATGCTCATCACGTGAAGCAGGAAAAATTTCAACGACGTCTCCTCGTACTCTGAAGGTTCCGCGCTGAAAATCTATATCATTACGAGAATACTGAATGTCCACCAGCTTACGAAGAAGCTGATTGCGTTCAATCTCCATTTCAGTACGTAAAGACAGCACAAGCTCTCGGTATTCTTCTGGCGAACCTAAGCCATAAATACAGGACACACTGGCAATGATGATGACATCTCTCCGCTCAAATAACGAGGAAGTAGCGGAGTGTCTCAGCTTATCAATCTCATCATTGATGCTGGCATCCTTTTCAATAAATGTATCAGTCTGAGGCACATACGCCTCTGGCTGGTAATAATCATAGTAACTCACAAAATATTCGACAGCATTATTCGGAAAGAATTCCTTGAACTCGCTGTATAGCTGACCGGCAAGTGTCTTGTTATGCGCAATGACAAGTGTCGGTTTGTTCACTTCTTTGATCAGGTTGGATACAGTAAAGGTCTTTCCCGTACCTGTAGCACCTAACAGCGTTTGATGCTGTTTCCCCTGATGGATCCCCTCAACAAGCTTTTCAATCGCCTTCGGCTGATCTCCTTGGGGCTGATAGTTAGAAACTAATTCAAAGCGGTCACTCACATCAAAGCCTCCGTTTCGTTACGAAATCTATCTAATGAATATATTATCATAAAAGAACACAAAAATACGAACTAAAGTTCGGCTCTTGCTTGATTTTTATTTCCAATACAGTCATACCCTCTCTTCCATGGCAAATAACTCTCTTACGAAAACCTTCCTTTCAGTATGGAACATTTTGGTGAGAGATATTCGATGAGCAGAAAAAGATCACAAAAAGAAAGCTGCACTCACTAGAATTCGTAAGCACAGCTTAAAAAACGTCACCTTTCGGCCTAGCACGCTCTTGATGATGACATCAATGATGTTTTTCAGCCTTTTCTCTTTTTTCAATTTCTTTTTTAGCCATATATAATGCCCCAGCTACTAAAGAAATTATATCTAATCCCACAATAAAGTAGGTTTCTGTATAGCCCTTCATGTACGAGGCAAATAAAAGCGCTGCTGTTAATGCAATGCCCACATAATGATTATAAGTAACCTTTGAAAATAAAATAACGAGCAGGAAAGGAAAAACAAGTGCAAATATGGCTTTTGTAATCACAAAAACCCTCCCTCTTCTTGGTCTACTTCCTTGATTATAGTAAAGATTGGCATATTGAACAATTCACAGTTTTCAATTTAACCTATTTTTCTTTCTGTTCGGAGACTTTTGTTATAGATATAGAAGGAAATTAGTGAGAATGTCCCCTTTGTAAAGATAGGTCTTTCCGTCTTTGACAGTAACATCCAATAAATCCTATGATTAAAATGATAGTGCGCACTATCATTTTAAAAACTATAGAGAGACATACAAATCATTGGCTATTTGGATAAGGGGGCATTCCCATGTATTCAGTTTTATTTCATGCGGCTGAAGAATCCACAGCACTCGCAGGGGCAAAAGGCCTGAATTTAATTAAATTAAACAATCACGGACTGCCAGTCCCAGATGGATTTATTATCAAAACCAACAGCTTTTCAAGCTTTCTTTCATATCACAACCTGCATCCAACTGAACAAAACCTTGCTAACAAAATCAAAGAAGCATCGTTTCCTTCTCAAATGGAAGCAGAACTCCTTTCGTCCTTTCAATCATTGCGGAAGACTTATCCCTCAGTTGCAGTTCGATCCTCTTCTGTTGCTGAAGATCTCGAAGGCGCCTCATTTGCAGGACAGTACGAGACCTATTTAAATATCAAAACAAATGAAGAATTCTTACAGGCTGTCAAAGAATGCTGGTCTTCTTATTTTGCAGCGAGAGTGACAGAATATAAGGAAGAGATGGATGAAAACGAGGAAGAGATGCCGCTCATGGCTGTTGTCGTTCAAGGATTGATCCATTCTGACGTCTCCGGAGTCATCTTTAGTGAGAATCCCGTATCAGGAAAAACAAATGAAATGATGCTGACAGCAAGCTACGGACTAGGAGAAGCAATCGTCTCCGGGCTTGTGACACCAGACACATTTATTGTAGACAAAGAGACACTTTCTATTGAAAAATCACTTGGAACGAAAGAGCTGCAAATTATTCCTTATCAAGAAGGTGTCATTGAACAGTCAGTAACGGAGGAAATGGCTGGGCAATATTGCCTGAATGATGACGAATTAGTAGAAATCACGCAAATCACCAAACAAGTAGAAGCACTTTATGGACATAGCGTCGATATCGAATTTGGAATAGCAAATGGCACATTTTATTTACTTCAAGCCAGGCCGATTACCGCAGCCCTCTCAAAAGCAGCAGATGAAACAGCGGGTACTTCTTTTCAAATGCAGCCAGATGAGCTGCAGGATTTCTGGATCTCAATGGACGATCATATGCCTGGGCCAACGAGTCCTCTCTTTTCAAGTCTGATCATCCCAGCATTAAAAAGCGGAATGAAGAAAAATGGTGAAAAATATCAAGTACCTGATCTGAATATTAAAAATATCAAGCTTTATAGAGGCCACCTGTACTCAGCACCGTCACTGCCTGAAGCGAGTGCAGAAGCTGCTCCAGTTTTTGATGAGCGCATATTTGAGTTATTTCCGCATTTAAGTGAACGTATGTATGAGATTTTAGAGAAAAATTTCTTTCCCTTTTACGAAAAACTCGATCACCAAATGAAAGAACCTATGACCATTGAAGAAGCCATCATCGGCTTCGAAGAATTAAAGGCTTTTTATATACAAGCCTACGATGATCATTTTGATATTGTCATACCACAAGTTATTCTATCGGCTATGATCGAAGACATGCTTGTGACATATACTGGTGATCAAACACAAGTGGTCCTGCTGCATGAGATGTTGATAGGCGTGATGAACAAATCTCTTGAAACAGACAAGAAGCTTTCTGATTTTGCAAAGAGTGTCCTTCAAGATCCTGAACTTCATCAAGCATTTATGAAGCATGAAAAGAACCCAGAGCTGCTTGATGCACTCAATCACTCGGAAAAAGGCAGACACTTCATTTTGGCATTAGAGGAGTTTCTTCAAGTCTATGGCTGGCGATCTGTTAAAAGTCATGACCTTACGGAAGAAACATGGGTGGAAAACCCTGAGTTTATACTAGATATCATCAGAAACAACATTCAATACCAATGTGATTTTGATGAAGAATTTGCACAAGCCGTCATCAAAAGACAAGAGACATATGAACATTTTATGAGCCAAGTGAAGGATGAAGCGTTTAAAACAAAATTTGAGACACTTTATCAATTTGCCCTACAGGCCGCTAATATCCGTGATGATCATCACTTCTACATTGATGCCATGTTAGATGCTAAAGCCAGAGTATATCTATTAAAAATTGGCGAACTTCTTGTACAAAAAGGAGCGATTCCTCATCAAGAAGATCTATGGTATCTCTACGATGAGGAGGTACACACAGCGCTCACAACGTCTACAACATTCGATACGGTCATTGCACAAAGAAAAATCGAAATGAAAGAAAATGAAGACATTCAACCACCAGCTTATATGGGCACCCCAACTGAAGCTGAATTGCAGCAAGTGGAAAAAATGCTCGGTTCATTAAGAGAAAATGAAAATAACACAAACGATATGATCTATGGAATTGGCGCATCTAGCGGTATTGTTTCTGGAAGAGTAAAAGTCATTACATGTGCTGAGGAATTCTCACAATTTCAAAAGGATGATATTTTAGTTTGCAAAACAACCACACCTTTATGGACGAGCTTATTTAGAGATGCAAAAGCAGTCATAACCGATGCTGGAGGCATTTTGTCTCATTCAGCTATTATCGCTAGAGAGTATATGATGCCAGCTGTCCTAGGTACCCGAATAGCGACTGAAACACTTCAATCCGGTGACCTTGTGACAGTAGATGGTAGCAATGGACGCATTCAGATATTAAAACAGCATGCACGTGTCTAACTTTATCGTTTTGGGTCATATTGGCGGTCATAGGTTTTATCGGTATACTTACTTTGTTGCAAACACATTCATAACCTGAGGTGAGTATGCTTGTTAAAATCTACAAATCAACGAATCATTCGCGCAACAATGGATTTATTAACTGAAAAAGGCTATCAAAAAACCACAACCAAAGAAATAGCCACAAAAGCGAATGTCAGTGAAGCGACTATTTTTCGCAACTTTAAAAACAAACGCGGCGTCATTGCTGCCATTATGAAAATGAAATCAACACCGACGAAAACCTTAGAAGCAGAATTTAAAGGCGATTTATACACCGATTTAAAGTTTCTCGGTTCCTATTTCCTTGAAGATTTAACTTCAAAAAAAGAATTTATTTATATCAGCATGCGAGAACCGGCTATGTTTAAAGATTTGACCAGTCATGAAAAAATTTATCCTCAAGAACTAAGGGAAATGCTGATACAATATTTCAAAAAGATGAGTGCTCAGCATCATGTCTTAAAAGGAAAAGAAGACATTTATGCAGACATTTTCATTAGTACGTATTTCGGTTTTTTTATTCAGCAGCTAGAGCAAGACTTTCAACTCGTTTTAACACAAAAAGATGATTTTATTGAGACATACACACACATTTTCATGAGAGGAATTTCTCCCGCTTAAAGGGTGGAATTCTTCTTTTTTACAAAAGGTGGTATACACATTGAGGTTACAAAAAGAGAGCTTGATCATCTATTCTTTGTTACTTGGAGCTATACTAGTTCCGGTCAACTCAACGATGATCGCAGTCGCTCTATCATCCATATCAACTTATTATGATCAATCCATTTCAAACATTACTTGGGTTGTCACGATTTATCTTATTGTCATGGCGGTCACTCAGCCTATCGCTGGTAAGTTAGGAGATATATACGGACACCGCCGCATGTATTTAACCGGAGTAACACTCTTTTTAATCGGCTCGATTGGCTGTGCTTTAGCACCTAATCTAGCATTTCTCATCATCTTTCGATCCATTCAAGCAGCTGGCGGGGCTATTTTAACACCGAATAGCATTGCATTGATTCGTGCAACAGTATCACCCGAAAAACTGTCTAAAACAATGGGTTACTTTGGATTTGGTGCTGGTATTGGTGCCGCACTTGGACCTTTTATTGGATCGATTCTCATACAGAGTTTTGACTGGCATTCCATATTCTTAGTGAATATCCCATTTCTGTTTCTTACACTTGTCACCGGTATTTTACTCATTCCAAACATAAAGCATACACGCTTACAAGCAAGGGTAGATATCATCGGTTCATTGTATTTAACCATCGGAATTGCCACAATCATTCTATGCACAAAAAGCCAGTTACTAAATGAATATTTAATTTATGGCATTTTAGCATTGATTGTGATTCCTTTATTCTTTAAACATGTACGGAAAGTAAAGAATCCGATCATCGATTTGTCCCTATTTAAAAACAGTTCATTTACAAATGCGAATCTGTCGATCATGCTAAGTAATTTTGTCATGTACGCCATCCTTCTTATTATGCCGCTGTTTATGGAACAACAACTTGCCCTTTCTCATACACAAGGCGGTATGATTCTATCGGTATTTTCGCTTTGTATGTCTCTTAGCGGTTTGCTAGGGGCTAGACTTCATCCGAAAAAAGGCGCGAAAAAAATGATTCGCTTTTCATTTCTCTGCCTCACTTTATCAGGCATCATGTTAATTACACTGAGTCAGTACCCCTCCTTACCACTGCTAATCGTGACACTAATCGCAGGTGGAATTTCATCAGGGATTGGTATGACCAGTATGCAGATGGCTTCTTTAACTGCTGTTGATCAAAGCTTATCTGGTTCGGCATCTGGTATTTTCTCTACCTTTCGATATTTTGGCAGTATCATTTCATCGACATTGATTGGTATCATGAGTGGTTTCCAATCTTTATTTATTGTATTAATGGGCGCAGGAATCCTTGGTTTCCTTTTATCTCAACGCGTCAAAACAAGTTCCACCTCTCCATCATCGGGGCATTCCGCCTAATGACTCCCTGCGCTCTATGTTGATTTAGAGCGGGGGAGTTTTCATCATTTGTATCACTGTAAGCTAGAGCGGGTACAGTAATCAAATATTGAAAATCCTTTTTTAAAGATGAAAAAAAGCCATATGACTAGACAAAAAAGGAACTTTCGATCGAAATTGTCCCCGTTCACCCACCTAAAAGCTGTTTTTCATCTCTTCCAGTACTGATAACTTCGATTTTTTTTCACAATTTTTGTGGTATGCTTTTTGAAAATATAGGACGCAAAGGAGCGGAAGAATGGAACGTGCAAAATATGTTTTGATCTGTTTATCAGCTCTAGTATTATTCCTGTCAGGCTGTGGCAAAGACCAGCAATTTAATCCACCTGGCAGCTCTCAATCGATCGCGGTCATCTCTCAATTAAAAAAAGCTTCCTTTTCAATAGTTGATTTACAAAAGAATAAAATGATCTCTTCCGTTGATTTAAAACATCCGCTCACTGACCTTATCCAAATCAACAAAGACGTCATCATTGCAACAAGTAAAGAAGGAGAATCGCTTATCGAAATTAATTTAAAAAAAGGTACAGCAACAGATTATATGGATGTGAATAAAGGGCTGACTTCTCTTACATATGATGCAGCTTCTCACACCTTAATTGCAGCGGATACACAGAAAAATGTCGTTTATTTTATTGATACGCAGCGTAAAAAAATAAAAGCAACTGTGAAGACCGGAAAGTTACCTTCTTCTATGACACTTTCTTCTTCAGGTACTTTATTTGTTTTAAATGCAGAAAGTCATACTGTCTCCGTCATAGATATTGAGAAGCAAAAACATATACGTACGTTCTCTGTACTTGAACGGCCTTCTGGTATTCATTTTGATGGAAAGTCCATTTGGGTCGGTGGACACGGTAAACAAGGTACCTTAAATAAAAGCATTTTTTCTTACGACCCAAAAACAGGTAAAAAGCAGCGAGAAATGAAACTAGGCGTTATGCCCGTTGCATTCTTTTCAGAGAAAAATTCTTCTACTTTATATGTACTTTGTCATGGAGATCATACGCTATACAAAGTAGATACAGAGACAAATAAGCAGCTTGCTTCTGTTGAAACTGGTCAAAACCCGAATTATATCACCGCTGATACCACATCAATATATGTGAGTAACTTAGATGACAATTCAGTATCAATTATCGATAAACATACATTCATGATGAAAAATCGACTGAATGTCCCATCAGGACCTTATGCTATCGTGTTGGAGGAAAAGAAATGAAAGAACAAATGCATATTTTAATCGTAGACGATGAGTTCGATATGCTTGAGTTAATCGGATCCTTTTTAAAGAGACAAGGCTTTCACATCATCACAGCTAATAATGGAATGGATGCCTTACGTCAGCTTGAAAAGGAACCCGTTGACCTTGTTGTACTGGATATCATGATGCCTGATATGGATGGATTTGAAGTCTGTCAGCGTATTCGGCAAACATCTCAAATCCCCATTTTATTCTTAACAGCTAGAAGTTATGAGGAGGATCGAATTAGAGGTCTAGAAATTGGTGCGGATGACTACATCATGAAGCCTTTCAGTCTACGTGAGCTTGCAGCAAGAATTGAAACAACCTTGAGACGAATTAGAGGTCTTTCGCTAAAGCGCAGCCGAATACAGATTGGTGACATGGAGATTGATCAGGATGGCAGACAAGTCTATATCCATCAGGAGCCCATTAATTTAACTAGAAGAGAATTCGATTTACTCATGTTTCTTTTACTCAATCAAGGCCAAGTGTTTTCACGAGAACAGCTCTATCAAAAATTGTGGGAATCACATTCCACGAGCGGCTCTTTACGAACAGTCGATACACATATCAAAACGCTACGACTGAAATTAAAGGGAGCGGAACGGCATATTAAAACCGTTTGGGGTGTCGGCTATAAGTTTGAGGAGGAAGAATGAAGCCTTTATCGATTAAAAAGAAAGTGCTCTTCTTAATCCTTGTAGTGACCGGAATCGTTGCTGCCTCAGCTCTTGCCCTTACCTATTACTTATACCAGCACTTATATATTGATAAACAGATCGATTCCTTAAGTTTACAAGGTAAAAAGTTGGCACAAATCTATCATAAACACGGGAAAGATACGTATTTTACCGATAGAATAAAATGGGCAAACGACTCAAGTCAGGCGAACATTATTTTTACAGATGACCCAATGGAGCTTTCAAGTGGTCTTCCTTTTGATACGAACACAAATGATAATCTCATTACGTTCAAGGAACGCCAAAAGCTCCTTCAAGGGGAAACCGTCGTGCTGATTAGAGAACACTCACAGTTTCATCAAGATATTCTTGGCATCGCTATCCCTGTTTTCTCAAGCAAAGATGAGCTATCGGGGACAATTTTTCTATCCATGCCCTTATCGGATGTGTATGAACCCTTTGTCCAAATCAGATTGACACTTGGCATATCCATTTTATTGATCCTGCTCCTGATTTTCTTTATCGGATATAAAAGCTCCAATAAAGTCGTGCGGACAATTAATCAAATGAAAGAAATTGCTATGGAAATGGAATCTGGTGATTTTTCAAAACGTATGGCTGTGACCAAAAACGGAGATGAGTTAAACCAGCTGAGCCGCTCCTTTAACAAACTGTCTTCTACCCTTGAAAAAGTTGAGCAGCACCGCAGGGAATTTCTTGCGAATGTCTCTCACGAACTTCGGACTCCGCTAAGTTATATGAAAGGATATGCTGAAGGAATTGAAGAAGGGATCATTGATCAAAAAAAAGGAATGCACATCATCCAGGATGAGGCCGCACGTTTAAGCCGGCTTGTTCACGATCTTTTAGACCTTGCGCAGCTAGAAGGTGATTCTTATCCACTAACGATGGAGCCAATTGTCTTTGCACAGCTGATTCATGACGTTCTTGATCAAATGGCATTTATCGCTAATCAAAAAGGCATTTATCTGAAACGAACACTTGATGAGGATTGTATTGTGTATGGCGATAGCGATCGGCTGCAACAAGTGGTTCGTAATTTACTGGACAATGCCATTCATTACACTCCCTCTGGAAAATCGATCTCGATTGAATTACTAGTTCACCAGCATATGGCTGAATTGAGAGTGACAGATGAGGGCAACGGCATTCCAAAAGAAGACCTTCCACATGTTTCTGAGCGATTTTACCGAGTAAATAAGGCACGTACGAGAAAAGATGGCGGCTCCGGTCTTGGACTAGCCATTGTCTATCAAATCATGAAAAAACATCATGGCACGTTCGATATTCAATCTGAGCCAGGATGCAGTACGACAGCCATCATTCAGCTGCCAAATACTCCGATCGATGAAAACCTGCCTTTGATATAACAAATTAGATTTTATAGGTAGGGTCATTCGCTTGATCCATATATGTGCATCAGTCGTCTAAATTCGAACAGCTATTTTCAGCCCCTTTTTGATCATCTACTTTTATGCATCAATTCCTTTCAAAAGGAGAGTCGATTGCTTCAGTTCAAACAATAAAACTATTAAAAAAGCGTGCCAGACCTTCTTCAAAAGTCCTGCACGCTTTTAAATTAAACAACTGTTTCAAACCGCTTTCTATTGATGAAGAAAGAAAGAGTGATGATGAGATAGATACCCATTGTGACCAAGGTTTGGACGATCGGAGTTGTTGATACTACGCCAATAAAAATGGCAATGATCGCAATGACAGAAAACCATGTCGTGAAAGGATACAGCTTGACGCGATATCCTCCTGGTGCTGTTACGCTTCGAGACTTTAGATGCCCAACAGCAATAATAAACCAGATGAATAAGACTGTGTAGCTTAAAGATCCCATTAAATAATTAAAGGTTTGACTTCCTACAAAAAGAGAGATTAATACGGCTGCATACAAAGTAGATGTACATACTAGAATCGCTCTGACTGGCACCTGCTGTTTCGACAGCTTAGAAAAACCCTTCCATACACGGCCATCCATCGCCTGTGTAAATAGTACCCTTGAAGAAGCATACAGACCAGAGTTCATAGAAGACAAGATCGCTAGTAAAATAATCCCGTTCATGATATCACTTGCATATGGCACACCAATCGTTGCAAACACCGTGACGAATGGACTCACTTGCTCATTGTTTACTTGATTCCAAGGAATCAAGCTGACGATGATGAAGAACGGAAGTACATAAAAACCGATGATTCGTACAAATGTACTTTGAATGGCCTTTGGGATGACTTTTTCAGGATTTTTTGTTTCTGCTAATGTGACCCCAATCATTTCAGTTCCCCCATATGAATACACGACCACCAGCATTGCCGCAATTAAGCCGCCCGTTCCATTCGGGAAAAATCCCCCGTGGTCGGTTAAGTTGGATAATCCCGGTGCTGCATGCTGTCCGAATGAGACAAACAGCATCGTTAACCCAATGATAATAAATAAAAGAATGACAGCAATTTTTATAGAGGCTAACCAGTATTCTGTCTCAGCAAACATTTTGACTGAACAAACATTGATCAATGTCACAACAAGTGAAATGATTAACACAAGTGTCCATATTGGTACTTGCGGGAACCAGTACTGAATAAAGATTGCAGACACGATCGCTTCTGCTGCAATGTTCAGCACCCACATTTTCCAATAGATCCAGTCTAAGAAATAGGCGGGGTATTTGCCTAACACAGGTTCAATTAAATCACGAAATGTTCTAGCGCCAGGTCGTGCAACCGTCATTTCGGCAAGTCCTTGCATAATAAATAATAAAATAAGACCACCAATCATATATGCCAAAATGACAGCAGGACCCGCGATATCAATGGCAGAACTGCTTCCTTTAAACAGACCAGCACCGATGGCACCGCCAAGTGCGAGCATCATGATATGCCTTGACGTCATTGTTCGTTTTAACTGCACATGTTCCTTTTCCATTTTCTATAGCTCCTTTAAATTTGAATCTTCAGACAAATATAAGATAAAAGCATATAAAAAGGCCAGTCATCTCCTTGAAGAGACGACTGACCTTGCAACCGCGTTACCACTCTTATTGATTCAGACATAGCTGAATCCAACTTGAAACCCGATAACGGAGGTCACACGTAAAGACTTACTATTCATTCAGTCTTGCCGCTCCTTGAGCGAGTTCAATGATTCGTTTTACTGCGTTGCACCATCCCGCAGCTCTCTTAGAAAACGGATATTCATTTACTATTCTCAAGTCAAAGCGTTTTATAGTCAATTTGTCTATTTATCAAAGATTTTATTTTTTAAATATACTGACTAACCACGCAATTGTCAACAGCCTTTTTCAGACATTTTCTTTTAACGAATCCAAACGGCTACTTCATCCATCGGACGACGCGTTTTGCCGCGCTTTGGCTCAATGACTCGATACCCAAAGGCTGCCATGACAGAGATGTCGTACTGACCACCTTCAAGTAATTCTTCTTCCTTAAGAATACGATGAATCTCATCGTAGCTGAATCCCTCAACAGGGCATGAATCAATGCCGATTTGTGCCGCGGCTGTCATCATATTTCCAAGGGCAATATACGTTTGTTTGGAAGCCCAATCGAAGAGCGTACGGTCATTTTCCATCAAATGAAGATCATTCTCTTGGAATTCTTTGTAGCGTTCTTTTACCATTTCAAACGTTTCGTCTGTCATTCCCTTGATTTCCTTGTTGATGTATTCTGCATATGCTGAATCATACCGGGCGTCTGTTCTTGCCAAAATGATCACAAAATGGCTGGCAGTTGGCAGCTGCTTTTGCGCACCCCATGTATATTCTTTTAATTTCTCTCTAAATGCTTCATTTTGAACGATGAGAAATTTCCAAGGCTCAAATCCGACAGAGCTTGGGGAAAGTCTTCCTGTTTCTAAAATGAACGCAAAGTCATCTTCTGGAATCTTTTTCGTCGGGTCAAACTCTTTTGTCGCATGACGGAATTCATACGCCTCAATGATTTCTTTTTTTAATTGCTCTTTGTCTCGCATGGTATTCATCCTTTCTAGTGAACGATTAGGGTGAGAAGTTTCATCAATCCAATTTCTTTCCATTCCCATATAGAAATTGTTATGATAATAAAACAAACAGCCCGAATGTGTGATGTGATATCTCTATGGTAAAAGAAAAGCTTCCATTGATTCAAGTACGCACATTTTTGTTCGTTAGGTACAATCATGTTCGTTTATCACCCATTTCGTCTTAGAAAGGAGTGTAAAGATGAGTGCACCATCCAATCCAATCAGTATTGTCAATCATGGCTGTCCCGTTTCAACCACAACGAGTGTAATAGGAGGAAAATGGAAAGGAGTGATCCTTTATCATTTGACTTGCGGTCCAAAACGATACAACGAATTACGCCGGCTTCTGCCAAGAATTTCTCAGCGTGTTCTCACGCTGCAATTGCGCGAGCTAGAACAAGACGGCGTTGTTCACAGAAAAGTCTATGAGGAGGTCCCTCCTCGTGTCGAATATTCACTCACTTCTCTTGGAGATACTTTAAAACCCATCATCTTCGCTATGCGTGAATGGGGCGAATCCTATGGAAAAGAAGCTCGCCCAAAAGAAAAAAGCTGCCATCTCTAGCAGCTTTTTTTTATGATGAAATCGCCGTTGATTCTTGCTGTGGATCATCCTTCACAAACAGGATGCCAAGCTGATGATGCTCCCCTTCGTAAGAAGCGCGTTTCTCAAACCTTGTCTGACCATTCAAGCCAATGATCTCAAGCTTTGTCAGAGCACGATTGGTTTGAAGGGCTTCGTAAAATTCCGAAACGGTTTTGACTTCAATTCCATTCACCTTTGTAATGACTTCTCCGATCTCAAGCTTTAAATCAGCTGCAGGTGTATTCGGAATGATTCCCAGCACCATCAGCCCTTGATTACGCTTAGAGAAGTAGAATGGAGCCGCATTGTCATTGACTCTCTGTTTCCATGAGAGGAAAGCTCTTCCGACAATCGCTATCAATACAGCTCCCCATGCAATCGGCTCAAACCAAATACTTGCAGCACCTAGTAAAGCAACAGCAAGTCCAAGCATGAGAATACGCCGTGCCGTAATTTGAATGCTCACAATTGGCAGTGATCCTTGAAT
Source organism: Bacillus sp. NMCC4 (assembly GCF_002998555.1). Classification (NCBI taxonomy): domain Bacteria; kingdom Bacillati; phylum Bacillota; class Bacilli; order Caryophanales; family Bacillaceae; genus Bacillus; species Bacillus sp. NMCC4. The sequence goes on from NZ_PVRA01000001.1 coordinate 379,318, forward strand.
CCGCTGCCCGAAACCGATGATGTATGGAATCAAAATAAATGAAAAGCTTTGATCGTGTACTTGAAGCACCGGCCACCATGGCAGAGAAGAAGTAAATTCACCTGCCGGCATCAGCAAAACAAGCGGTAAAAGCCACAGGCGGTTTGCCCGCTGCTGGCCAATCAAAAGTCCTCTCGCACTCATCACCATTGCAGGCGATGTTCGTAAATGCGCCGTTCGATAGGCTAGAATCCCCTCGGTCATTAATAAAAGACCTAGCAAAATAACAACGGCTGATGCATTCATCATTGAGAGCTGCGGCAGCCAAGAATGGCTCACTTGGACATACATTAGTCCAAGTGCCGCAATAAAACTGAAACCGAGTGTGTATGCAGACGAAAGCGCACTCGCCTTAAAGAATAAAGAGCAAACGATGGTCATCGCTGCAATCAGCACGATGAATCCAGGCGGGAGGGAAATCCCTAAGCCTACTGAAATGACGGATAGGCAAATCCCTAGAATCCATCCCTTTGAATATGTAAATTTAAGTTCATCGTATACATCTTCTATTCTTGTTTGAAACGCTTTTCTCTCCCGCTTTACGCGGATGTAGCCATGTAACAGGCTGATTAATATCATGAAATAAAAAAGAGGGTGGATTAAAAACAGACCGACCGCTTTTAATCCAGCTCCCATCCACTCCGAGCTCATTATCGTTCACCGCCCAAGTCAAGCATTTTCTCTTATTCTATCAAATAAATCGATGCTTGACACCAGGTTTATTTCTCCTGATTCATCCAAAGTGTGACATTCGACAGTGAAAAATCTTTTAAGTAGTGATTGACATCTACATCTAGTATGCCGCCGAGCAGCTGCATCGACCTCTTGATGTCGGTTAAGTTTATACCAAGTCTCTTATGATTATCCATTAAATAATTGAAGTATATCTCAGCACAGTCTTCATCGATTTCGTCGACTGATTCTACCGTTGTGTAATTGACCAAGTACCTGCTTAACAGCATGAGCAGACTTAATGCCTTTGTAGCGGAAAACGTCACATCTTTCGTACGACTCTTAAGCTCCTCTACCAACTCGTAATATTTTTTCTCTCTCACAATACTTGCCCTTTTCAATTGTGTACCCCCATTTACTAGTTCTTTTAAGAAAAGCGCAAACCTCGGTACAGCTTAATGCTCAAGCTGAATATCCGCAAAAAATAAAATATTTAAAATGAGTGCTACTTTATATTGTAAGAATTATTTATGTAACATACAACTTTCAAAAGTTTCATTTTCATGACATGTTTAAATCAACAGAAAGTCTCTTATATAAATATGTTATCGGGTAAAATCGAAGGAATGTTATGTTTTTTGTAAAATAAATGAATATATTTCTCGATATAATTTATTTTTAAGAATAAACTATTACATGTTCGTGACACTTATGAACCAAAAAAAAGAGGCATTTATTCGCCTCTTTATTTTTTAAGATATAGTGCTTTTAGTGCAGTCTGCAGTTGAAGATCATTTTTCTCATAGGATTTCACTTCATCCACCATTTTGTTCATCATTTTCGCTGTCTTCAGATCAATCACACCTGATTTATCGAGATTGTATGTGCTTTGGAAGGCTAGAACTGCCTTTTTCGTTTCTTCATCAAAGTAGCCGTCTACTCTGCCGGGGTCGAATGACAATCCCTTTAACAGCGTCTGTGCTTGTCTCACTTCTTCATTGTTCATATCCAGCTGAAGCGGTTCTTTCAGTTGAAGTGGGCCTACGGTAAAGTAATCTGGCTGATGAATCGCAATTGTCGGTACGACACCTTTTTTGTGAATCCAATTCCCTTTTGGCGTGAGCCATTTATACAGCGTTAATTTAATGTTACTGCCGTCACCCATTGGAACCGCCTGCTGCACAGTGCCTTTCCCAAAGGAGACATCACCGACGACTTCATATTTTCCGGCTTCTTTCATAGCACCAGCAAGTATTTCAGAAGCGGATGCACTGCCTTTATCGATTAAGACATTGACTGGATAAGGCTTCTGTTCTTTCCGTTTTGAAAAATACCGTTTCCTGTCGCCGTTCCGTTCTGCAATTTGAATATAAGGCTGATCCTTCGTAATAAAATGCTTCAAAATGTCTTCTACACTTTGCAGATAGCCGCCAGGGTTCCCTCTCACATCCAGCACAAGACCTTCTATGCCCTTTTTCTCGAGTTGTTTCAGGCTTGACGTGAAATCCTTCGCAGTATCTTCAGAAAAGCTAGAGATCGCGATATAGCCCGTTTTATGACCATTTACCTCTTTCACAGAAGAAGTCACGGTTTCAAGCGGAATTTCTTCTCGTTTGATATGGAATGTTAACTCTTTTTCAATCCCATTTCGTCTGATTTTCAGAGCGACAGATGTTCCTTTTTTTCCTCTGATTTTCAGTACAGCATCGTTTAAGCTTTTTTCTTTCATCGGCTCACCATCAATGCTGATGATTTCATCTTTCGGCTTTAGACCTGCTTTTGCCGCAGGGGATTTTTTAAAGGCAGAGACGATAATGATTTTTCCTTCATCCATTCCCACTTCTGCCCCAATTCCCTCAAAAGAAGAATCAAGCGAATCAGAAAATTGCTTGGCGGTTTGCTTGTCCATGTATACTGAATACGGATCATTTAAAGTTGAAAGCATTCCTTGAATGGCGCCTTCAAGCAGCTTTTGGCGATCCACTTCCTCTACATATTCATTCGATATCAGGTCATAGGCTTTCTCGATTTTCTCCATCCCATTCTCTTTCGCCTTATCACTTGATTGAGCTTGTCCAGCCATTGCAACAGCTGCTTGCGGTGACTCCGCATGAGTTCCCTCTTTATGCGTCATCACCCCTGCACTTATTAATAGAACGACACTTGCCATAATAGATGCGATTTGTTTTTTCATATTTGGCCTCCTTCTTCAACTCTTCCTGATGACCTGAGTTATTATATGCCAGAAGAAGGGATTTCATGTAAAGACATTCTCCCGCGAAGGCTTGACTAATCATTTCATTAGGTGTAATTTTTATTTTGTTATGATCGAGAAGGAGTCTTCGCTATGTATATTATATTGACGATGCTTTTATTAGGAATTTTATTAGGATTTGTAGGAGCAGGCGGGGCTGGTTTTGTCATCGCATTGCTTACGTTAATTTTTGATATCCCTATCCATACCGCACTCGGGACGTCTTTAGCCGCAATGGCATTTACGACGTTATCAGGTGCATACAGCCACTACCGGGAAGGGAATATTCAGCTGAAATCTGGTTTGATTGTCGGAGCTTTGGCTTGTGTTGCTTCTTTTGCAGGAGCTAAGGTTGCTCCTTTTATTCCAGAAGAAAGTCTGCACTATTTAACAGCTGGAATGCTCTTTTTATCCGCTGTGTTTATGATGATCAAATTATTTGTTCTTAAGGAAGACACTGAGCATCAGCCGCTTTCTTCACGTCAGCTGCTCATAAGGGGTATTATTTTAGGACTTGTATCCGGATTGCTGTCAGGTATGTTTGGTATCGGGTCTGCACCATTTATTCAAGTAGGACTTTTGATTTTACTGAGACTTTCCATTCGACAGGCAGTTGGCACGACAATGCTTGTCATTATTCCGATTTCCATCGGTGGTGGAATTGGATATATTACAGAGGGCTATGTTGATTTTATCTTGCTGATTCAAATTTTAATCGGAACAGTATTAGGGGCATTTATTGGCGCAAAATTCACACGCCTTGCACCGAAGCTCTTATTGAAATCGGCTGTACTGTTAACACCTATTATTGCCGGTTTACTGCTGTTATTTTAATTTCATTTAGAATCAAAAAGGCCGATAACATGATGTTATCGGCTTTTTGATTAACGGATATATTGCGCTGGATTGACTGCATTTGATTTAGCGCCATTCCATAATCCTTTATGAATTTCAAAGTGGAGATGCTGACCATGTGATTGGCCTGTATTCCCCATATATCCAAGGAATTGTCCTTGCTCGACTCTCTGCCCTGTGGACACACTTCTTGTAGACAGGTGGGCATATACCGTTTGATAGGTCTGTCCATTGATATTATGCGTAATGAATATCACATTCCCGTAGCTCGATGAGTAGCTTGAGTTCGTGACTGTTCCAGCTGCAGCTGCGACGACAGATACTGTGCCTTTTGCTGCAATATCTAAACCGTAGTGCTGTCCGCCTGAACGTCCGCCAAAGCCAGATGAGAATCGGCCAGCAGCTGGTTTAATAAAGCCGGAGCTGCTTGCTGGTGTATCAGATACTTGATCCGAGCCGCCGCTTTGAGGTGCAGGTGCACTTTTTTCAGCAGCTGCTTGTTCTGCTCTCTTCGCTTCTTCCTTTTGGCGGCGTGCTTCCTCAGACTTCACAGCCGCTTTTTGGTTCGCTAGAATTTCTTGTTCATTTTCAAGTTTGCCTAATTCATCATGGGCATGGTTCTTTTTATCTGTTACATCCCCTAAGATTTTCTCTTTTTCTTTTTGCTGTTTAGACAAATCCTTTTTCAACTCTTCTAGCTCTTTCAGAGATGTTTCAAGTCCATTTAGCTGATTATTTAGCTCTGCTTCTTTTTGCTCCACCAGCTTTAAATCATTTTCATGTTCTGTAATCATGTCTTTGTCTGCTTCGACAATGGTTGTGACAGCTCCAACACGACCGACAAAATCACTAAAGCTGCGAGCACCCAGCAGCACATCTAAATAGTTGATCGTACCGCCGCTTTTTTGCATCGAACGAATTCGATCTTTGAATATAGCTTTTCTTTTTTCAATTCGATCATTGATGACTTGAATGTCTTTTTTTAGTTTCTTGATCTCTTGCTTCGTTTGTTTGACTTCTTTTTCTTTTTCAGCGACTTTTTCAGTTGCAGCACTTACCTTGTGGTCAATCTTTTCAATTTCTTTTTTGAGCTTGGATTCTTTCTTTTCAAGCTTAGCCAGCTCTGATTTCTTTTTCTTCAAAGTGGATTCAGTCTTTGATGTTTTCTCTTCGATTTGTTGACGTTTTTGATCTAGGTCTTCGTATGCGAATGCACGATTCTCGTTCCCTGGAATGTATAGCCACGTTGTTCCAATAAACGCTGCCATTCCAGCCATCATCAGCTTTCTTTTCAAAACGATATTCCCCTCCTATGACAACTGCCTGCATAAAGAGTCGACCGGATGAATCGGTTCAACCGGTCACACCTTCTATCAAATTCTCGAGTGCTGCCATCAAAAATAGATTTATACTTTTAAGAATTTACGGATGGACGTCAAGCTTCCCCATACACCAATGGTTGCACCGATCAATAGAAGGACCAGTGAAACTTGATAGACAAACGGGTTATATGGAAGCATGGAAATAAATGAGCCTTGTACTCTCGGTGCCACCCAGCCCACTGCATATTGATATGTGCCAAGCAATAGAGCGATTGGTATAATAGAACCAAATACACCAAGCAGTAATCCTTCAATAAAGAATGGCCAGCGGATAAACCAGTTCGTTGCACCTACGAGTTTCATAATCTCGATTTCTTTACGTCTAGCAAAAATCGTAATTTTGATCGTATTAGAGATCAAGAACATGGCTGTAAATAAAAGCCCAATAATGAGCGCAATACCTACATTTCGCGCCACTCCGACCACATTAAAGAGTCGGCTGACTTCTTCTTTTCCATAGGTTACTTTATACGTACCCTTTAAGTTTTCTAATTTCTTCGCTACTTTTGGTGTATCGTGTGGATCAGATGTTTTCACAATAAACGCATCGTTTAATGGGTTTTCTTGATCAACAAGTCCCATGGATTGTCCATTTTCACCAAAGCTTTTAATCAGCGCTTTTAGTTCGTCATCTTTAGATGAGTACTTCACATCACTGATTTCAGGAATCTTCTCAATTTCTGCTTTTAATTCATCCTGCTGCTTTTGATTCGCCGTTAATTCGATTAACACTTTTACTTCTACTTCTTTTTCAGCGTTCGATGCCATGTTATTCAAGTTGAGCATAATCACAAGAAAAACCCCAACTAAAATCAATGTGACAGTGACCGCACTAATTGATGCAAATGTCATCCACGTGTTTCTTCCAAGTGAACGGAAGCTCTCACGTAAATGCCGCGAGAGAGTTTTAATCATAAATGCCGTACTCCCCTCTTGCTTCGTCACGCACAATCATTCCATCTTCGATTGCGATGACACGTTTCTTCATGCTGTTTACAATTTCTTTGTTGTGTGTCGCCATGACGACTGTTGTTCCGCGGTTATTAATCTCTTCGAGTGTCTTCATGATTTCCAAAGATGTGTCTGGATCAAGGTTTCCTGTCGGCTCATCTGCAATGACAACCTCAGGACTATTCACGATCGAGCGAGCGATAGATACACGCTGCTGTTCACCGCCAGACAGCTGGTCAGGAAATTGTCGTGCTTTGTGCTTGAGCTGTACCAAATCAAGTACATCCAGCACTTTTTTCTTAATGATATGAGGCTGTTCCCCAATGACTTCAAGAGCAAATGCCACATTCTCAAACACCGTGAGGGTTGGAAGTAGTTTGAAATCTTGGAATACTACGCCAATTTCTCTTCTTACGTAAGGAATTTCTTTTTCCTTAATTGAGGCTAAATCTCTGCTATTAATTAAGATTTTCCCTTTGGTTGGCTTCTCTTCACGATACATCATTTTGATGAAAGTGGATTTACCAGCACCACTGGGACCAACAACATACACAAACTCTCCTGGGTGGATAGAGACATTGATTCCATTGATCGCCTTTACACCGTTAGGATAGATCTTGTAGACTTCCTTCATTTCAATCATGTAATCACCTAATCTTTTCTTATTGCTGAATAACAGCTTATCATGATGTTTTGACACTTATCGTCAAAAAACGTTATGTATGGTCACGCACATACCCTTCGATACGTACAAGCAATTTATGTCCTTTTCATCCAAAAAGATGAAAAAAATGAATCGTCTAAATTTCAACAACTCCAATTATACGTCATGAATCGACGCAATGGTATTACATTTATATTTCAAAACTTATAGTTAAAAGGTAAAAGGAACAATTAAAACCGATAAACATGTCTTTCTACCCTTATTTTTTTAATAAAATTTAATATAATACGTTTTCATACTATTCAAAAATCTTTTTCTACATATAAAAACAAAAAAACCTTGTCGATTAGACAAAGGTTTTATTTTTTCTCTGCAAGCCATTTTGCCACTTCTTTTGCTTGCTTCTCATCTACCATTCCGCTTGGCATAGAGCCTTTACCATTCTGTGCAATATCTGCGATTTGGCTTTCATTATATTTCTTCCCTACTTCTTTCAGGCTTGGTCCGCCTCCACCAGATAGGTCTTTCCCATGACAGCCAATACAGTTTTGCTGATAAATTTCCTCACCACTGCTCACAGTTGAAGCACTTTTGCTGCCTTCTTTGTCACTGCTGCTTGAATTTCCTCCACAAGCCGCAAGAACAAGAAGCATCACTGCAAACAGCATCATTAATCCGCTTTTTTTCATCAATTCCCCTCCCTTACAATCATTTGGTCAACGCTATTATATCCTTGTTTACGCCCTTTTAAAACCCTCACCAAGCACCTCTTTTGCATCCATTACGATGACAAATGCTGATGCATCGATTGCTTTCACCACTTGTTTCAACTTTGTGAATTGTGACTGCCCAACGACACACATCAGAATTGGACGGTCATGGTCGGTATATCCACCGACTGCTGAGATCTTTGTGACACCACGGTCAATTTGATCAAATACTGCCTGCCTGACCTCATCCTCATGCCCTGTAATGATCATCGCCATTTTCGAATGACTGAAGCCGGCCTGTACGACATCAATCGTTTTACTTGAAATAAACACACCAATGACAGCGTACAGTCCCTCTTCAATCCCAAAAGCAGTCATCGCAGCCAGGACAATTAGGCCATCCATCATCGCTAAACAGGTGCCAAGCGTGAGACCTGTATATTTATTGATGATTTTGGCAGCGAGCGCCGTTCCACCTGTTGATCCATTCCCAAGGAACACGAGCCCTATTCCGATCCCAATCACCACTCCGCCAAAAATGGCTGCTAAGAGCGCTTCATGTGTCACAGGTGCAATATGTCTTGTGACAAACACCATCAAAGGTAAAAAAATAGAGCCAACGAGCGTTTTCACGCCAAATGTCCCGCCTAATAAATAAAAACCAGCGATAAACAGCGGAATATTGAGTCCCCATTGCACATACGCCGCCTCAAAGCCGAATGACTGCATAATCGTACTAATACCGCTCACTCCACCTGCAGCAATCTGATTCGGTAATAATAACGTATTAAATCCAATCGCCACAATGGCTGATCCGATTAAAATGAACAAGTAATTTTTCGCTTCAATCCATAATTGTGAATGTCCCTGCTTCATGTCTTTCTTCCTCCGTTACTTCTGAATGCACACCTATTTTAAGCCCTCCTAAAACGAATGTAAATAACAGCCAAATGCAGTGCTAATGGATTAATACTTTATCACACAAACGGATCAGCGTACTTGCCGTTTGGCATAGGAGCAAATGATGGTATATTTAATATGTACATGAGAAAGAAGGGACATGCGATGAAGAAAATCCTGAAGATAACAGGCATGACATTACTTGCACTGATCATCTTGGCTTTTGGTGCTTTCTATACATGGAGCCGCTTTACATACGGACCATCCGCCGCATTAAAAAAGCAAGTGAACATCGAGCAAGTGGAACATAAAAACGATGTGTATACATTTGCATCAGCAAAAAGCGATACTGGTATTATTCTCTATCCCGGGGCAAAGGTGGAACCAATTGCGTACACCTATATTGGGAATGAACTGATGAAAAAAGGTTATTCTGTCTTTATCCCTGACATGCCATTTTCGTTTGCGATTTTTAATACAAACAAAGCACACGATATTATGAAAGTTCATCAAACGATCAAACACTGGTATATTGGCGGTCATTCATTAGGCGGAACAGCTGCCGCTATGTTTGCAGAAAAAAACCAGCGCAAGCTCGACGGTCTCTTTTTCTTTACGTCTTATCCAGCATCAGATAACTTGAAATCATCGTCCTTGAACGTACTCTCTATATCAGGTGAAAAGGATGGGCTTGCGACACAAGAGAAAATCAAGAAATCGAAAACAAATCTGCCGTCTCAAACCGTTTACCATGAAATAAAAGGCGGGAACCATGCTCAGTTTGGCATGTACGGCAAACAAAAAGGTGATCAGCCTGCGGACATTCCAGCCCTCACGCAGCAAAAGGATATCATTCAGACCATGCTTGAATGGCTAAAACCAGGAAAAAAGCTCCCGTAATAGGAGCTTTTCATTTTTACTTTTTCGTCGCTTCTAAAAACTCTTCAGCGTCTGCTACAGCTAAACCAATGGCTTCCTCCCAAAAGGCTTTTTGGGTAAGATCGACGCCTAAATGCTTATGAGCCAAATCTTCTACTGTCATTGAAGCTGTATCCTTTAGTAATGCAATGTACTTCTCTTCAAACGAAGTACCAGCCCGCAAGGCTTTTGCATAAATCCCTAGTGAGAACATGTAGCCAAATGTGTATGGGAAATTATAAAACGGTACACCTGTGATATGGAAATGCAGCTTAGACGCCCAGAAATGTGGATGGTATTCATCTAAAGAGTCACCGAAGGCTTCCTTCTGCGCTTCTACCATCAGCTCATTCAACCGATCCGCCGGCACTTCTCCTTGTTTACGCTCTTCATAAAAACGCTGTTCAAATAAGAAACGAGATTGAATGTTCATGAAAAATGCTACACTCCGCTGCAGCTTATCCTCTAACAAACTGAGACGCTCCTCTTCATTTGCCGCTTCTTTTAATGAAGCATCAGCCACAATCATTTCTGCGAATGTCGACGCCGTTTCAGCTACATTCATCGCATATTTGCGATTAAGAATGCGAACATCCTGCATCACTTCCTGATGGAACGAATGACCAAGCTCATGCGCGAGTGTCGCCACATTGGACGGACTTCCTGAGAAGGTCATAAAAATGCGGGACTCTCCGCTGTCAGGGAAATTTGTACAAAAACCGCCAACTCGTTTATTTGGACGATCCTCAGCTTCTATCCAGCGTTCATTAAAGGCTTTTTCTGTAAAGGCAGCAAGCTCTTCTCCAAATCCAGCGAAATGTTTCACAATAAAAGCAGCTGCTTCCTGATACGGATAAATCTTGGTCTCACTGCCAATAGGAGCCCCAACATCAAACCAGCTTAGCTTATCCACTCCAAGCATATCTGCCTTTCGATGTAAGTAATCAATGAATGGCTGCTTATGTTCATCAATCACAGACCACATTGCATCAAGGGTTTCTTGTTTCATCCGGCAAATATCAAGCGGCTCTTTTAAAATATGATCCCAGCCTCTTGCTTCATATACTTGTAAACGAAAACCTGCCAGATGGTTTAGGGTGCTTGCAAATAGATGTTCATCCTGCGTCCATGCGTGCTCTAAGTTATGATATACGGCCTTTCTGACTTCACGATCTGAATCATCCATCGCATTTTCCGCTTGGCCGACAGAGATCATCTGCGTTACACCATCTTGTTCAAATGGAATCATAATCTTATTCACCAAGCTAGAATAAAGATCATCCCACGCATGGTAGCCATCTACAGCTAATCTTTGTATCAATGTTTCTTGTTCAACAGGCAATTGATCCTTCACGCGCTCTCTTCGTTCATTTAATATGTAGCGCACATCTGAAAAGGCTTCTGAATTCATGAGATCTTCCCATTTGCTAGGAGAGATGGCAGCAAGCGCTTGATCAAACAGCGCAAGAATGGTACCTAAATCAGCTTCCAGCTTGGCAATCGTACCTCGAAGACTGCCAGCCTTCATATCCTTTGTATTTTGAGATTGAAGACAGGAAACAAATGAACCTGCTTGAGACAGTTTTTTATATGTCGTTTCATACGTGTCAAGGACAGACGTTAACCTGCTTTCAATGTGTGTATCTTCTTTTGAAAAGGCATCGACCTTTTGTCTTAATTCATCTAATAGCTGCTGAATGTGTTGCAGGTATGTCTTAAATTCTGGTGAAGAACTGCCTCCTTTAAAAAAGGCATCTAAATCCCACGTCTCTTGTAATGGTGTTAATCCCAAAATATTTCCCCCTTTATTTGCTAATTTCATCATACAAAGGATATAGAGTCAGTATGGCGTATGTATTCCTTTATATTCATTATATTTTCTCACAATTAAAAAAACCCAGCAAGAAGCCGAGTTTTTATGATAATTTCGAACGTAAGTAAGCATCGATAAATGAATCTAAATCTCCATCCATGACCGCTTGAACATTTCCCATCTCCGTATTGGTTCGATGGTCTTTCACAAGAGAATACGGATGGAATACATAAGAGCGAATTTGGCTTCCCCAGCCAATTTCTTTCTGCTCTCCTCTAATTTCATCCAATTCAGCCTGCTGTTCTTCGATCCGTCTTTGATAAAGTTTCGATTTCAGCATTTTCATCGCACGTTCTCTGTTTTTGATTTGTGACCTTTCTGTTTGGCATGTGACCACAACATTGGTTGGTATGTGTGTGATACGAACGGCAGAGTCAGTCGTATTGACATGCTGTCCACCTGCGCCGCTTGCACGATACGTATCTACCTTGATATCTTCTGTCCGAATATCAATATCAATTTCTTCATTGAACTCTGGCATGACATCACAGGAAACGAAGGACGTATGCCTGCGGCCAGATGAATCAAAAGGAGAAATACGAACCAAACGATGGACACCTTTTTCTGCTTTTAAGTACCCGTATGCGTTATGCCCTTTGATGAGCAATGTCACAGATTTAATTCCTGCTTCATCACCAGGAAGATAATCAAGCGTTTCAACCTTAAAGCCTCTGCGCTCTGCCCAGCGAGTATACATTCTCAGAAGCATAGAACCCCAGTCCTGTGATTCAGTACCGCCTGCACCAGGGTGAAGCTCAAGAATGGCATTGTTTTTATCATATGGTTCACTTAAGAGAAGCTGCAACTCAAACTCGTTAAACTGCTTGGTTAAGTTCTTCAGCTCTTTTTCAAGCTCTGCATGAAGCTCCTCGTCATAATCTTCCTTTAATAGGTCATGTGTCATTTGCAGCTCTTCATGAGATTCACTGAGCTCATGGTATGCATTCACATTATCCTTTAGTGCATTGGCTTCATTGATGACGCCTTGTGCCTTTTGCTGATCATTCCAAAAATCAGCTTCTGACATTGTCGCTTCGAGTTCTGCAATTTTGGCTTCTTTTGTTTCGAGGTCAAAGAGACCCCCTAAAATCAGCTAGCCTGCTAGCCATATTTTCAAGCTCTTGTCTAATTTCTACTAATTCCATATCCTTCACCTCATAGATGTATGGGGGCTGACATGAATAGAAAGAGGTTTTCACCTCTTTCCATTACTTATTCTGTCTTCCCATGACAATTTTTATATTTCTTGCCGCTTCCGCAGTGACATGGTGAGTTTCGCCCAATGTCTACGACTTTACGTACCGGCTTCTTTTTCACTGTCTTCTCCTCATCACCCTCTTGAGGCTGATGAGCAGTTGTTTGGCCTTGAACGACTTCTTCACGTTCTAGGTTGTTTTGAATTTCTGATTTTAAGACATATTTGGCTACATCATCTTCGATTGAAGCAACCATATGCTCAAACATCGCAAATCCTTCCATTTGATACTCACGAAGCGGATTTGTTTGTGCATACGCGCGTAAATGAATCCCTTGACGCAGCTGATCCATTGCATCGATATGATCCATCCACTTTGAATCCACCGCACGAAGAACGATGACTTTTTCAAATTCTCGCATTTGTTCATCGCCATATGTTTCTTCTTTTGCATCGTATTTTTCTTTAATACGATCCATGATGAAGGAGGTGATTTCATCTGCTTCTTTGCCATAAATATCTTTGACCGAAATAGCTCCTTCATCTAAATAGTTCGTGTTGATTAATTCAACAAGCCCATCTAGTTTCCATTCTTCAGGAAGCTCTTCTTTCGGCGTATAAGAACCAACAGCCCGCTCAATTGAAGATTGCATCATATTGATCACAATCGATTTTAAGTTATCAGAATCGATGACTTCAAAGCGCTGTTTGTAAATCACTTCACGCTGCTGACGAAGTACATCGTCATATTGCAGAAGCTGTTTACGGGAATCAAAGTTGTTCCCCTCGACGCGTTTTTGAGATGATTCAACGGCTTTAGACACCATTTTACTTTGGATAGGTGTAGAGTCATCCATGCCAAAGCGGTCAAGCATCGCCATCGTGCGCTCTGCACCAAATCGGCGCATCAATTCATCTTCCATGGAGAGATAGAATTGAGTAATCCCTGGGTCTCCTTGACGACCAGAACGTCCGCGAAGCTGGTTATCAATACGTCGTGATTCATGACGCTCTGTCCCAATCACAGCTAGACCGCCAAGCTCTTTGACGCCTTCGCCAAGCTTGATGTCCGTACCACGACCTGCCATGTTTGTCGCAATGGTGACGGCACCTTTTTGACCAGCCTCTTCAATAATTTGTGCCTCACGCTCATGGTTTTTCGCATTTAACACTTGATGAGGAATCCCTTTATTTTTAAGCAGCTTAGAAATAAGCTCAGATGTCTCAACCGCTACTGTTCCGACAAGAACTGGCTGCCCTGTCATATAGCGCTGCGCAACATCCTCAGCCACTGCTTTAAATTTACCTTCCATTGTGCGGTAAATTAAATCAGGTCTGTCATCACGAACCACTGGTTGATTGGTCGGAATTGTCACAACCTGCATGTTGTAAATGTTACGGAATTCTTCTTCTTCCGTTTTCGCTGTACCAGTCATACCAGATAGCTTTTCATACATACGGAAGTAGTTCTGGAACGTAATCGTTGCAAGGGTCATACTTTCGTTCTGCACTTCGAGACCTTCTTTTGCCTCAATAGCTTGATGCAGACCTTCACTATAACGGCGTCCTTTCATTAAACGTCCTGTAAAAGAGTCAACAATAACGACTTGGCCTTCTTCAACGACATAATCTACATCTTTTTGCATCGCAACATGTGCCTTCAGCGCCTGAGCGATGTGATGGTTCAGCGCAACATGCTTAACATCAAATAAGTTCTCGATGCCGAATGCTTTTTCCGCCTTCGTCATTCCGCTTTCTGTTAGCTGTACACTTTTTGTTTTAATATCATATGTGAAATCATCTTCTATTTTTAATGTACGAACAAATGCATTGGCTTGTACGTAAAGCTTTGTAGATTTCGCAGCTTGTCCAGAAATGATAAGAGGTGTTCTCGCTTCATCAATTAAGATGGAGTCAACCTCATCGATCACGGCATAATGAAGCGGTCTTTGAACCATTTGCTCTTTGTAAAGCACCATGTTATCTCGTAAATAGTCAAAGCCCAGTTCATTGTTTGTTGAATACGTGATATCAGCGGCATACGCTTCTCTTTTTTCATCTTTGTCTAAGCTGTTTAAGTTTAAGCCAACCGTTAAGCCAAGAAATTCAAAAATCTTGCCCATTTCCTCTGCATCACGGCTTGCCAAATATTCGTTGACTGTCACAATGTGGACGCCTTTTCCAGAAAGAGCATTTAAATAAACAGGCATTGTTGATGTCAACGTTTTACCTTCACCTGTTTTCATCTCAGAGATGTTGCCTTCATGAAGCGCGATCCCCCCCATGAGTTGCACCTTAAACGGGTACATTCCTGTCACGCGGCGTGATGCCTCGCGAACCGTTGCAAATGCTTCAACCAACAGGTCATCCACGGATTGTCCTTTTTCAAGTTTTTCTTTAAATTCAATCGTTTTATTTCGTAAAGCCTCGTCAGATAATTTCTCGAAATCTTGTGCGAGAGCTTCGATTTCATTTGCTTTTTTTTCATATTTGCTGATCGTACGTTTCGTAGGATCAAACACTTTGTTTAAGATTCCAAGCATATAATAACGCTCCTCTATTTCATGCAATTTTTCGGCATGTCCAAAAGATTGACAGGTCCATATTTACCTGCATTTATCATACCATACCTTCCTTCATTTCCAAAGAATTTGCAATGATTTCGCACAAAAAACCCGCCCCTTATGAAGGGAACGGGTTTACTTTTTTTAGGTTGTTTTTAGATCAGATTAAGCGTTTGGCTCAATGAGTCCATATTTTCCATCATTTCGGCGATAGACCACATTGGTCAAATTTGTCTCAGCATTTGTGAAGACGAAGAAACTATGACCTAACATGTTCATTTGAAGAATGGCCTCTTCGCTATCCATCGGTTTTAAATTGAATCGTTTTTGTCTGACGATTTCTGTTTCATCAATTTCTTCGTCATCTTGAACAGCTACATCAGCCGTCCCATTTCCTCCAGCAAATAAGTGTTTTTTGGCACCTTGCTCGCGGAATTTACGGTTTACTTTTGTTTTGTGTTTTCGAATTTGACGTTCTAATTTACTGGCTGCTAGGTCTACTGCATTGTACATATCTTCATTATGCACCTCAGCTCGAAGTGCTAGATCAGTCATTGGAATGGTAACCTCAACTTTAGATTCTTGATCATTGTAAAACTTCAAGTTCACGTTGACTGAAGCATCTACGTCTGTTTCAAAATAACGCTCCAGCTTTCCAATTTTTTTCTCGACATGATCTCTTAGTGCAGGTGTTACGTCGATGTTTTCTCCTCTGACATTGTAATTCATGTAAAGAACGCCTCCTTTAAAATTAAGGATATGTAAACCTATTTCTACTTTTCCCTCCTTTTCTCCTGCTCAAACGTAAAAAAAATGTGAATATTCATTGAAATTTGTCGAATTTTGCGGTGCTTCAACTGTTGCTTGATAGGTGATGAATATATATTCGGCTCATTCTTGAAAAAGACCAGCTCACGTTTAAATCGTGAAAGATGAAATGGATGTTTTCAGCGAATGAGATAAGGTTTTTAAATCTTCCGCCGCTGCTTTCATCTCTTCATTTGCCGCCAATGATTCTTCAACAGCAGCAGACATGTACTCCGTCTCTTCTGAATTGCGTTTGGCTCCTTCTTCAATGACCCCAACCGTCTGAGATATTTCCTCTGTACTAGCTGAAATTTGCTCTGCAGTGGCTGAAAGCTCCTCTGCTTTCATCGAAATATCACGAATAGATTCCAGGATTTCATGAAAACTCTGTTCAGACAATTGCGATACTTTCACACCTTCTGCTACATCCTGCTCAACCTTTGTCATCGAGTGTGATGATTTTTCAGTATCTTTGTTCACGTTCGCGAGTAATTGACTAATTTGATCTGTCAGCTGACTAGATTCTTCCGCCAGTTTCCTCACTTCATCTGCTACAACCGCAAAGCCTCTTCCATGTTCTCCTGCTCTTGCCGCTTCAATAGCAGCATTTAAAGCAAGCAAATTCGTTTGGTCAGCAATGGCTTGGATATGACCTAACAAATCTTCAATGCCAGTAAACTGGGTTTGTACATGAGCCATTGTGGAATGGTGTTCATTCACAGACGCTTTTATAGAGTTCATTTGTTTTACAAATTGCTGAATAAGTGCTGCACCCTCTTCAGCCTTTTCAGTCACTGAAATTGAGTGACCCGAAACATCGGATGTATGTTCAGCTGCATTTTGCATACCAGTCGAGACTTCTTGAATCGCAGAAGCTACTTTTCCGACCGCGTCTGATTGTTCACGTGAAGCTTCACCGACCTGTTCAATCGAACTAGACGTCTGCTCACTTGCCGATATTGTTTGATGAATGGTTTCCTCAAACTGAGCAGCAGAATCAGCTAATTGTCTTGATCCATTTTGCACCTGTAAAATGAGTTGACGTAAATGAGTCGTCATTTGATTAAAAGCGGTACCGAGTTGGCCAATCTCATTTTTAGAGGTCACTTCAATCTCTTCAAGTGTAAGATCACCATCTGCCATCCTTCTCGCGGCATTTGTGACAGAAACAATCGGCTTTGTCATACGATGAACGAATCTTGTCCCAATCACCAAAAAGCCAACAATAATGACCGCACTAACTAGAATGAGTGTGAATAGTAATTGGTTACTGTCTTGATTGAGCTGATTGATTTTCTGGTCACGTTGCTTCAACTGGGTTTGAGCAAATTCTTTTGTAAAGGTATGTATTTCTTGTTCGATAGGCTGTAATTCTTGACTGAGGCGGGTGTTGAATTCTTTTTGATTTTGCATATTCAATGAATTAAATAGTCGGTTCGTTGAGGTGTAGTAAAGATAATTTTTTTCTGAGATTTGATCTAATAGATTTTTTGCTTGTTTGACAGCGCTCATTTTTGAAGCTTCAGTTGTTTTCTTATTAATCTCTTCATATGTTTGCTCAATTTTCTGTAAATTTTCAGCATCTTGCACGACAACATAGGTTTTGATTTGCGCTTCCTGCTTTTGCAAAAGCGCCTCTAATTCCAGTGAGGTCTGATAAAGCTTCACTTCTTTGCTGAGAAGCGTCTTGTAGGATTGATCTGTTTTGTAATAGATAAAGCTTGAGAACCCTAAAATACTGACAAACAATACACATATGACAATAAGCCCAAACAAAAATTGATTTTTTAGTCTCATAATTTCCTCCGAATGGTCTGAATTGAACAAAAATTAATGAATGACATACGGCCTCATACAGGCATGTATTTCATCCATCCACTTTCTATATTCAGGTATAAAATATGATGTAAGGAATGATTGGAAGTGTATTGAAGGGAATGTATAGAAAGCTAGTATATCAAAACTTAAAAAAATTTGATCAAACGAACGAATCGTTTTGGCAAAGTGCTCATTTTCTATAATTGAAAGCAGAAGGGGATGTGTTGTCTCTAAATGAAAGAAGGCATGGATCAGATCATTAAAGATCCGATCCCCTTCAGTTTTAGCAAAATCCTTCTCAATTTCATCTAAATATTTTAGACTCTCTTCTATCGTATATAGAAGTTCATAATATGTGGTTAATAAAATATAGTCATCTGAACGATACGCCACAGGTCTCACCTAATTATTTCCGTTTATCGTAATATACGCCGTCACTCGTCATAGGCTGGTATGGATTTTGATAATTCAGCTGTTTTGTTTTCTTTCTTTGAATGGCTTGAATATCTGCTCTTATCCCATTTTGGATCACAGTTAATTGCTTCGCCATCTGTTGATCTGTTTGGATGATTTCTTTGATTTTCTCTTTTTCTTGATCCGTCAGCTCATGCTGAATATCTCTCATTAATTCGTCTCTCTCAATTAAAAAGGCATCAAAATCTTCAACCAAGGTGTCACTTTGTGGATTTGCCGCTATTTCGGCTGCCATTTTTAATGTTCGGTCATACAGCTGGTCCACAATACTCATAGAGATCCCCCGATAGAGTGGTGGCGCCCTTTTCGATCGGTTTGAATAACTTCCTTCCATGCATCACGAAAATCAGTTACGTATTGCTCTACTTCATTCAACATCTCTTCGTCATTTTGAAGATTGGCTTCAATCAGTCTGCGATAAATGTAATCATACATACTTGCCATACTCTTTGATACGTCATAAGAACGATTTAAGGTAACATTTAATTCTTGAATGATGTTTTGAGCCTTTTTCAGGTTCACATTTCTCGTTTCTGCATCCTCTTTTTGAATGGCATACTTCGCTAGTCTAATGAACTTTAAGCAGCCTTCATAAAGCATAAGCGTCAACTCGGCAGGTGTTGCAGTCTCAATAGAATTTTTCTGATAGGCGGCATAAGGGTTCTGTATTGCCATATGTTATAAACCTCCAATTATTGTCCAAGCAGTTGAGAAAGATAGCCAGATTGGTTGTTTAGCTTTTGAATCGCGCTATCCATGGCGCTAAACTTTTTGTAGTAGCGGGTTTCAACCATTTTTAAACGATCTTGGAATGTATCCATTCGTTTTGTTAAAGAATCAAGGTCCTTACCAAGTCCGTATTCCTTTAATTGCATTGTTGTGCTGCCAGCTTTAGTTTGAATGCTCTTCGTGAAGGCTGATAAGGAATTTTTGATACGATGAATGATTCCTTGTTCTTGATATTGCTGCTGCGCTTTATCTTTATCTTTTGAATCCACATTTAGCGAACCTGACATAAATATTTGACTGATCTTCTGCGGGTCTTCTTCAATGGCTTTTCTTAGTTTCGGTTCATCAATGACAAGCTTTCCGCCATCTTTATATTTATCTGAAGTGGTAATTCCGATTTGTGTCATGTGAATTCTATTCCCATCACTTGTCGTAATATCAGCATAAAAATCACTTCTTATTTTAGAGGCACCACCTCGTAAAATGGAATCACTTCTCAGCAAGCCAGACTTCGCTGTCGTTTCCCATAGCTCCACTTCTTTGTCAGACATTGCTTTTTTCTCTTCAGCTGTTAAAGGATGATAGTCCCTATTTCTTTTTTCATTGACTTTGCCATTGACCTGCTCAACAAGTTCATTGTATTTATCAACAAATTGTTTAATTTTATCAAAGATTGTATCGACATCTGTTGAAACGTTTAAGCTGACAGGCTTATCGGTTGTCCCTTTAAGCTCGTACGTAATACCAGCTTGCTCAAATGTATTGTTGTTATTTTCCATTTTCAGACCATTAATCTCGTATTGTGCTTTTTGCCCTTGAGTGGTCGCAACTAATTTGTTATCTCCATCCACTTGGAAGCCTAATTGAGTGAAGAATGAAGCTGAATTACCATCAGCTGCTTTAATACTGACACCTTCTCCCGTTGTCCGTGAAGTGAGAGCGACCGTATCGACATAGTTTGATCCGTCAAAGATCTGTCCTTTGTAAGCCGTCACACCTAATTGCGAGTTGTTCAGCTTTTTCACGATGTCATCAATTGTATCGGTATCAGAAGTATTGATCGTCACCGTTTTCGGTTTTGTCGAATCTGGTGTCGTCACTTCGAATGTAAACGTGCCATTTGTTGGTGTAAATCCAGATGTACCAGATGATCTGAAGACGGAAGCTGTCGCTAATTGGGTGACATTGATTGAGCCAGAAGTAGCATTAGTTGAGCCAGTTGCTGTGACAGCAGATTCATTTGAGCTTGTCACCTTTTTTGCGCCATATGTACTTGGACGCGTTAAGTTTAAACTGTTGATCAAATCATCTAATTCTTTGACTTTCGAGTTCACCTCGCGATAGCTGTCTCTTTGCCATTCAAGTGTTTGTTTCTGGCGTGTCATTTTATCAAGTGGTGCTTGCTCAGTTTTCATTAGCTTTGATACGATTTCATCAATATCAAACACATTTGAAAATCCAGTAATTCGATTGACCATTTTTTATGTTCTCCCTTCACTTACATTCTTTTATCTACAAATAAACCGACAATTTCTGTCATTGCCGCATAGAAATCAAGCCATTCCTTGGAAGGAATTTCTCTAATGACTTCTTCTGTTTGGTTATCTACGACTTTGACATAATATTCATTGAGTTTTTCATGTAATTCAAATTGCAGATGAAATTGAGTGGGTTCAATCAGCTTGTTTGCTCCTTGAAGCGTTTTTTCAATTTCTTCTTTTGAAACGACCTTGCCATTTGCTTGTAAATCAGAGTTTACATTGTCATTCTGGTTATTAGAAACACGGGTTTGAAATGCATCGATAATTGGCTCTAGCGATGTCACCTTACCAACAGACATAGTTATTCAGCTCCTGTGCTTTAATCTACCTTTTATATCGGCTTTGAATTTTCAAATTAAATATAGATGGACCGATTTGTTAAAGTTTCATATAGATGGTGAACATCCACACAGAAACGTGGAAAAGGATAGCTGAATCAGATAAAAAAATCCTCACTTTTTTTGTGAGGATAATTGAGAGAGGAGATCTACAGATAAACTCGCAGCACGACTGTTCTCTTCTTGAATAGACAGGTACACTTCTTTTCTATGAATATCAATGTGCTTAGGAGCCTCAATCCCGATTTTCACTTGATCGCCTTCGATTGAAATAATCTTGACTTCAATATCATCGCCAATTTGAATCGACTGGTTTAATTTACGCGAGAGAACTAACATGAGGATGCCACCTCTAACAAATGTTTTGTATGATAGGCTGAATCATGCAAAATCACCTGCTTGGCTTTCATGTTTTTCCGGTTCACAATAATAGGCGCTCTTAAATTGGCTGTCGTTTTTTCAATAGAAGATTCCATTGTTAAGATCACCATGACTTCCACATCATTGGCATCTTCTACTTCTAGAATATCTACGACCGTTTCGTCTAGATCGAATTCATATTGATTGAAGAATAAAAACGGACTGCTGACAATAAAGCCTAACTCTGCGTTTTTCAATGATTGAAGAACTAAAAATGGAGACTCTTCTGATAAAGGTAAAATGACAAACTGTTGTTGATCTAGAAATCCTGGTATTCCATTAGAGAAGTTGATGATTTGCTCCTCTTTGATTGTCATTTCACCATGGTATTTTGTTTGAATGATCATAATTCACGACCTTTTTCATTTTTCTTAACTATACCTTATCACCATTTTGGCCCGTTTCGTCAACTTCTATTTTTAAATCTGGGTATTGTAACATATCAATATTGACCTTACCTGGCTGGTAGTTAACGATTGGTTTATGAGGCGTTGCCTCTATAATAGCTTTTTGAGGCTCCACATCAATTTGAAGCTCAGATGGCTGATAGTGAATTTTGACACTAAAGAATGAAGGGATCACACCAATGGTGAATTGTTTGGCTGGAGGGGTGCCATTGATTTTGGCAAACTCGGCAATTGCATTCCCACCATTCTCGATCTTGATGAGTTCACTGCCTTCTTCCGCTCTTCGGCCCATTCCCTCTCCAACAGCACGTTTCCCCTCAGCTGCCCATTCCTCAGATCGTCTAAAAATCGACTTGATATCCATATCGGCAAATGCTTCGGTTTGATCTATTGTTAATTTTGACGGTGTCCTTGTCATATTCATGACGGCTCTGGGCTGCTGAATCTCAAGGTCTGCTCTTGGCTGCTCTACTTCTTGCCGAGAAGGAGTTGTCGACATTTGCAGCTTTGCATAGGTTTGTTGCATTAACAATCTAGGGATTTGCATATAGGTACACCTCCATGATGCAAAAAAGCACCCAACGGATGCTTTTTATTATCTTAAGAAATCGACAAGGGATGGCTGAATAACTTTAGCCGTCGTTGCTAAAGCAGCTCTATTCACAACCTCTTGTTGAAGAAGATCAATAATTGCTTTTTCACTTTCTACATCTTCATTATCTGATTTGGCATTTTTCAGTACTTCGAATTGTGAAGTCAAGCGGCTGCCTACTAAGTCAACACGATTTGAACGGGCTCCTAGGTCCGAGCGCTCAGCACTCATCACTTCTTTAAACTGATCGATACTTCCTAACGCATCATCAGAATTTGCGAACGTTCCATTTTTCAATGAGTTTTCTAAATCCGTCAGCATTTCAATGACATTTTGACCGCTGGCAGACTGTCCACCAAACGCTGAAATTGGATTTGAGTTCACATTTAAAGTGATACCATCAGAAATGTTCGACTTAACGGCATTTGCATCTGTATAGTTTTCAAAGTTAAACGTAAACGTACCATCTGCGTTCTCGACAACTGGTTTGACATTTGTATTCGTTCCATTAAATACGAATTTACCTAACATCTGAGTGTTCATTGCGTCAATGATTTGTTTCTTCATCTGGCCAATTTCCACTCCGATAGCTGCTAAATCTTCTGGCTGCTTTGTTCCGTTAGCCGCATCAAGCACTTTATCTCGTACATTTGACATAATATCAATGATTTCAGTGACACTTGTTTCAGATGTATCAATCCAGTTTTGTGCTTCATTTAAGTTTTTTTGATATTGTTCATTTCGAAACATTGCTGTGCTATATTGAAGGCTTTTTACTGCTGCAACGGGATCATCAGACGTTTTTGTGAAACGTCTCCCTGTTTGTGCTTGCTCATTTATTTTAGAAAGTTTTTCATAACTTTTACTAATATTACGAAGTGAGTTTTGAGAAATCATACCTTGTGTGACTCGCATCAGCTATACCTACCTTCCTACGACACCCATGCCGTTTATTACTTTATCCAATATTTCATCTTGTAATGTCACAACTCTCGCAGCTGCATTATATGCATGCTGAAATTGGATCATATTCGTCATTTCTTCATCAATGGAAACAGCACTCGTCGACATTCTACGTTCATTGGCTGAATTGACAAGAGCGGCTGAACTGCTTTCTAGCGTCATGTTCTTTTTCCCTTGAATCCCCATCTCAGCAATGACATTTTGGTAGTAATCCTGGATCGTCGTTGTATTGCCGCCGATTGGTAACTTTAAGTCTTGTATATTTGCTAATTTTGTAGCATTCGAACCGTCACCTTTTGTTTGATTGAGAGATGCTGCAATATTATCTGTTGATGCTAAAATGACATCACTCACTTTGATACGAGCTGCTAAGCCTTTATTCAATTCATTGTTATTCTCAATATCAAAGAAGTCTTGTCCACTTGTGCCATTTAACGTGTACCCCTGCTTATGCACATCGTTAAATGTATCCATAAATACTTGTGCTACTTCATCCAGCTCTGCAAGCATATCCGGATACATGCCTTTTTCAGCACCATTTGACATGTAACCATAAGCCTCAACAAGTGCTTTTACTTTACCATTCACTTGAAGCTGATCTGCTGCAATGGTTGTTGTTCCGAATTGAAGTGAGTTAACAAGTCCCGTTGTGTTATCGTAGGAGATTTGCAGTTCAGATTTTTCGCTCGTAATGCCATTCAAAATCGTTCCAGCAGATTGTCCATTTGCACCGATAATGTCGATGTTGACAGTTCCTTCAGCAATTTTGAGTGCATTACCGCCAGATGGATTGTAGCTCACTTTAATATCAACAAGTGAGGATAATTGATCTACCAAAGCATCACGCGTATCATAAAGATCATTTGGAAGATATCCGTTTGGCTCAACTGCTGCAATCTGTTTATTCACTTCATCTATTTGAGATAAAATAGTGTTCACATTTTTAGCTGTTGAATCGAGTTCTGTTTTTAAATTCTTTTGTATCGTTGTTAAAGAAGAATTAAGTAAACGGAATTGATCTACTAAAGCCTGTGCACTTGTTTTAACAACTGTACGCGCAGAAGCTGTATCGGCATTTTTTGTTTCGGATAGGACCTGTAGTGATTTCCAAAGGTTATCAAAAGCTCTGTTTAAGCCTTCATCCGTCAAATCATTCATAACCCCCTCCATTTGCGAAAGGGCATCAGATTTTGTTGAGTAGTAAGACAAGTTATTGTTATGATCTCTGAATTGCAGATCTAAAAAGCTGTCTCGAATTCTTTCCACGGTTCCAACTTGAACACCTGTCCCCATTTGGCCATAAGTCTTGCCGTCATAAACAGAAATGACTGGATAAGGATTATCTGCTTTAAAGGTAACTCTTTGTCTTGAGTAGCCATCCGTATTTGCATTGGACACGTTGTTTGATGTGACATAAAGCCCTGCACGCTGGGCTGTGATTCCTCTTTTTGCCGTTTCTAGACCCATGAATGTAGAACCCATTGGTATCCTCCTTGTTTACGCCTTTGAATCAAACAAAGCCCTCTGCTGTTTAGGCTTTGAACTCTCAAGACCATTTTGTCCGTAATTCATATTTTCTTTATTAGGGTTAACGAGATCGAATGTCAGTGAAATAAATTGAAGCGACTGCTGAATGAGCTGTTTGTTCAGTTCATTTACATCTTTCAGTTCCACCATGATGTCATTTAATTTGTCATATAACGAAATGAGCTCTTCTTGATCCGAACCTTCAGCCTTTTCGATACACGCGGTGATGGTTGGCGGTTCATCACTTTGTAAAAATTGAACTGTGGCTTCAATTCGTTTTTCTTCTAATTGAGAAATGGCTTGAATATATTTTTGCTCTAAATTCAGAACCTCTGAAAGAGCATCAATCTCATTGCTTTTCAGCATTTCTGTTTTATCCTTCGACAGCTTCAAAAGCTGTTCATGCAATCCATAGAGACGATGCAGCTCTTCAATGATTATTTTAACTGACATTCACGCTACTCCCTTTTGTTATTGTTGTTTATAAAAATTCAGCATTTTATCAGCAATGCCTTTTGTATCTACTTGATATGTTCCGGCTTCAATGCTTTTTTTAATTTGGTCTATTTTATCTTGGCGTTCTTTCATGATATTCGGCACCTTTTGCATTTCGATTGCCTTTTTAGAAATTTCGACTTTATCAGTTGATTTTGCTTGATTTGATTGCAACGTTTGTTTCTCATATGTTTTCTTGTAAGGATTTACTGGTTGTGTTCCATATCGATTAATTTTCACGGGATTCCTCTCGCTTTCCGTTACAGTCTGTCTTGATTCTATCCATTTTATCGACCAAACTGCAACTTAGTTTAGGGAATCAATCGTTTTTAGGATTAATGGCATAATAGGTGTCTTTTTTCCTAGATTCAATCTCCCTTTTACGCTCTTCTTCTTGATTCATTTGACTCATTTGCGAATGAATATCCTGTTCACATTGGCTGCACAGCTTGTTTTTTCTGATCGGTTGGCCACATCTTTCACAAGGATAGTTGATATTCGGAAATTGACTAATTTGAAGTCTTTTCAAACGGATAAATTTCAAGATTAATTCTTCAGCAACTTCTGTTGCATCTACTATTTCAGCAATGGTTGATTGTCTATTACTTTGCTTTCGCAAGAATTTATAAACGATATCAAAAGAACGTTCTTCTTCTTCGAAGCATTTGTTACAAACCGTTTGGATGGTGGTTTTTAAAAATAGCTGATTACATTGTGGACAGTTTGCCAATTGATTCATAACCAAAACCCCTTACGTTATTTTCTCTTCTTATTATCGGTTAATTATCCTGAATTTTAACTACGGATCAACGTAAAAGAGGAAACACTTTTGGCACCTGCTTCTTTTAAAATTCTTGCCGCATCATAAATGGTGGCCCCCGTTGTATAGATGTCGTCAATTAAGATAACATCCCTTTGAACGATCGCATCTGTCTGCTTGATTTGAAACATTCTTTTTTGATCTAAACGTTCATTTTTCTTTTTCTTAGACTGCTTGCTTTGATGTATTTTCACAAGCGGCTGCAGGATCGGCTGACCAATCAAGGAAGCAAGTATGACTGACTGATTAAACCCTCTTTCCTTTAGCCTTTCTTTACTTAAAGGAATCGGGATCAGCACAGGTTCTTTAATTGAAAAGGAGCGCTTAAATACTGCTTGGACATCTTGTTTAAAAAGCTCAGCTAAAGCTGTATCACCTCGAAATTTAAAGCGGGAAAGGACATCTTTCATCAAATCGTTGTAAGCATAAACAGACCTATTTTTCACAAGTACTGTAGTAGAATCAGGGCGTTCTTTCCACCTGGAACAGTCTTGACATAATTGATCATTCGACTGTGCTCTCCCACAAGCTGGACAAATCGGGCGTTGAATTTTTTCTAGGTGATGCTTACATGCTATACATAGATGATCATCATTTAATAGAAGTAATGATTTCCATGTAAAAGCAGCGACAAAATGCCCCTCACAAATTAGGCAGATCAATTGTTATCCTTATTTATCGGCAGACGATTTTCGCATCTTGGAAATGTG
The DNA here is from genome assembly GCF_002998555.1 of Bacillus sp. NMCC4. Classification (NCBI taxonomy): domain Bacteria; kingdom Bacillati; phylum Bacillota; class Bacilli; order Caryophanales; family Bacillaceae; genus Bacillus; species Bacillus sp. NMCC4. The sequence continues at coordinate 405,936 of NZ_PVRA01000001.1, forward strand.
GTGACCTTTGAAGCAGCTTCTGTCAGAATGACCAGCATGGCCGTATTCTTCTGTTTATCCACCATCTCGGATTTACTGTAAGATATTTTATCGATATCTGTTATATACTGAGGCTTCACTTGATTTAGTGAAATCGCTAATACATCTTCTATACACTTTTCACAGTGACAAATCATGTTTAATTGGTTGAGATATTGATAGAGGATTTCCTTGAGTAGTATTTCTTTTGCATTGAGTAGCATATTTGTCTCTCCTGCCATTTGTGTATTGTGAATATAAATGTACCATGAAATTTAGTTGGGCCCACATTATTTTTCAGAAAACTCTTTTGCAGCTGTATCATTCATTTTTACGATATGCTTCTTTGCTTGTTTCATACTTCTCGTTAAACCAAAATGAAAAAAGATAACATCTCCTTTAAAAAAATCGGGATGTCTACCTGCTCTACCAGAAATCTGAACAAGTGCACTCTCTGTAAAGATAGTAGATTCCGCACCTAGTACCCCCACTTGAACATTTGGAATGGTAACGCCTCTTTCTAGAATGGTGGTTGTAACTAGTACATCGTATTTATAATCTCTGAAGTGCTGGACCTTTTGTTTCCTGTCTGGATCATCAGCAGACACCCCCTCCACATTTAAGCGGTGTTCTCTAAGGACCTTCGTTATCTTCTTCATGGTCGAAATAGAAGGAACAAAAAGTAAAATCCTTCTCTTCTTTGTGATATGTTTCTGCATCCAATTCATTACTTTAGGTGGGAGCTGGTTCTTTTTTAATTTCTTCTTCCAATGTCCAATCCATTGAAAGGACGGGACAGGTAACGGTTGTTGGTGAAAGCGCAGAGGAATTTTTATGGCTTCTAGTTGTCCACGAGATACATCTCTTTTCATTTTCTTAGAGGGCGTCGCACTTAAATAAACCCTAACCCCTTTCTTTCTCATTGCCTTTAAAACAGCAAATTGGAGACGTTCATCGATTGAATAAGGAAAGGCGTCGACTTCATCTATAATAAGCACATCAAATGCAAGTTTGTATCTCATCAACTGATGAGTTGTGGCGATCACTAGCGGTGCTATTTGGAACCTTTGAGGACTTCCTCCATAAAGAACAGCTATTTTCATTCCTTGAAATGCTTTTTTAAGCCGCGGCTCTAGTTCAAGGACAACATCTGTTCTAGGTGTCGCAATGCAGACGCTCATTCCTTGATGTAAGGCATATTCAATTCCGTGAAAAAGCACCTCTGTTTTCCCTGCCCCGCAAACTGCCCAAATGAGTAGATCAAATTTGTTTTTTATCGCTTCGATCAATTTTTCTGACGCCCTTTTTTGTCCTTTAGACAGGTTTCCCTGCCATGTTAATTCCGTATGACATGTTTCTTCCATTTGTGGACCCGTCCATTCATAAAGAAAGCCACATTCCGTTGTTTTCCCCATCATGATGCATGATCTACAGTACACACAATCTTTTTGACACATGTCACACGGAGTGTGGGCAAAGTACCGCTTTTTTGATACACCACATCTACAGCAAGTAAGACCATTTGCTTTCCTCTCAATAGCAGGTGTTCGGATGACTAACCCTTTCTCCACCAGCCAATCCAAATCGGACTGTGAGCATCTTGTTTCAGCGGTAAGCAGGTGGCGTGACTGCAGTTGCTGCCTTAGTTCCATTGCTTTGTCCATGTTCAATTTCACCAAACACCTTTCAACTGATGTTTGCCTATTATGCGCAAAGACATGACCTTTCGTCCAACAGCTAAAATAGAAAAACAAAACCCCTTTTCTATTAGAAAAGAGGTTTTTTAAGATTTATCTAATCACCCAGCCAAGAGCTATAGAGCCTTCGCCTAGATGAGTGCCAATCACGGCACCAAAGTAGCTTTTATAAAATTCAACATGAGGATACTTTTCTGATAAGTGCGCAATTAAGTCGTCTGCTTCTTCTTCTCTATTACCATGTATCAGTGTTGCTCTCATCGGGACACCACGTGATGCATCTTCGTCAAATAATTCAAAAATACGTGAAATGGCTTTTTTCCGTGTACGAATCTTCTCAAAAGGGACAATTAGCTTGTTGTCAAAATGCAGTATAGGCTTTACCTTTAAGAGGCTCCCAATAAAAGCCTGAGCACCATTTAATCTGCCGCCTCTTTGTAAATGAGTTAAATCGTCTACCATAAAATAAGCTCTCTGATTCTCTTTCAGATAATTGAGATGGGCTAACACTTCTTCTAGAGAAGCACCACCTTGGATTTTTTCAGCAGCTTCTATCGCATAAAAACCTTGCGCCATACAGCTAGTTTCTGTATCAAACGGATAAATATCAATCCCGTCAACTAGGTCATTTGCTGAGGCTGCACTATTATATGTTCCACTAATTCCGCTTGAAAGGTGAATACTAATCACGGCATCGTATGTTTCACTTAGTTTTTCATATAATTCTATTAACTCACCGAAAGCAGGCTGAGAGGTGGTTGGAAGGTCTTTATGCTTTTTGACTTCTTCATAATATGTCTTCCAATCCATTTCTATTTCTTCACGGTATGATTCGTTGCCAAAAATGACATTAAGAGGGATCATATGAATATGATGTTTATCACGCAGTTCTTGTGGTATATAAGCAGTACTGTCTGTTACAACGGCTATTTTCATTCTTAAATACCTTCCTTATCCGTTAAGTTGCTCTTTTTTATTTTCAAAGAATGATCATTGTTATTCATTAGATTTATAATAGTAATCAAAAAAGCCTGCCTAATCAATAGGCAAGCCCGTTATATCCGAAAAAGACTCCTTATCTACCTATCATTTCTCTCCAATTAACATGTGAGAGAACCAAAAACAGGCGAAAAAGGAGTACTTGTCCGGAACATTATCTCATTTCTACCCAGCCGTTTTTAATTGCTACAACAACAGCTTGTGTACGGTCGTTTACATTCATTTTTTGTAAAATGTTACTCACGTGGTTTTTGACTGTTTTCTCACTAATAAAGAGCGACTCACCAATTCCTCTATTGCTCTTTCCGTCAGCTAACATTTGAAGAACTTCGCACTCACGTCTCGTTAAGATATGAAGTGGTCTGCGAATTTCAGGATATACCTCGTGCTGCGGATGTGCTGAAACGCCACTAGTCGCTAGGCGTCGGAATTCATTTACTAAGTTATGAGTAACTTTCGGATGTAAATAAGATCCTCCGTCAGCTACGACTTTCACTGCTTCAATGAGCGTGTCTGCATCCATTTCTTTTAACAGGTAGCCTCTTGCCCCTGTTTTCAATGCATGTGTCACATAGTTTTCATCGTCATGAATAGATAGAATAATGACTTTTGATTCGGGATAAAGCTCAACTAGCTGCTTTGTAGCCTCTACACCATTTACATTCGGCATATTAATGTCCATAATGACAACATCCGGATGATAGTGTTCTACGATACGTGCAGCTTCGTCACCGTCGTCTCCTTCTGCAACTACTTCAAAAGTAGGTTCAAAATCTAAAATCCGTTTGACACCTTCACGGAATAATTGGTGATCATCAATAATTACAATATTTACTTTAGTCACAAGCTACGCCTCCCCATGTTTATTGTTCTACACCTGAACTTTATGGTCAATATGTCTTTTGTCTCTATTTTACAATTTTATTTTGCAATGTTAATGGCACGCGAATCATGATGAATGTCCCTAGACCTATTTTTGAGTCTATGGTCATTTTACCTTCCAGTAAGTCTACGCGTTCTTTCATGCCAAGTAAACCGAAGGATTTGTTTTTGTTTGTTTTCACATCTTTCATATCAAAGCCTTTTCCATCGTCTTTGATAATTAACGTGACAAAGTCTTTCGTCACTTCTACTTTTACAGAGATTTCTTCAGCTTCGGAATGCTTTAGTGAATTTGTGACAGCTTCTTGGGCTAGTCTAAACAGTGCCACTTCAAATTGAGAAGCAATTCTTTCGCTTTCTGTATCCCCTAGGCATTGGAACGTAATCTTGGTTTTTCCATCATACTCTTCGATTGTGTTTAAATATTTTCTTAGCGTCGGAATGAGACCCAAATCATCTAAAGCCATTGGTCTTAAATCATAAATGATTCTTCTCACTTCGTACAGAGCATTTCGCACATTCTGTCTGAGACTTCTAATTTCTTTAAAGCCTTCTTCTGTCCCACGGTCTCTGAAAATCCGTTCAATTAATTCGGAACGCATCATCACGTTTGCCAGCATCTGGGCCGGACCGTCATGAATTTCCCGGGACACCCTTTTGCGTTCTTCTTCTTGGGCTTCAATAATTCTTAGTCCAAAATCTTGTTTTGCCTGAGCATCTTCAAGTAACACGCCAACTTGGCGTAAGTCCTGATTGAGATAGTTGAGAACAACTGTGATCTGACTCACAAGCGTTTCAGAGCGTTCAATGACGTCTTGCAGGCTTAACAATCGTCTTTCCAGATCGTCTCTTCTTTCTCTCAGCTGCTTTTCGCGCTGCTGGATCATGGTGAGTTCCACTTGTAGATTATGTGCTTTTTCGTAGGCCTCCCGTATTTCTTCTTCGCTAAATTTGTTGAAGTTTCTGCTGACCTCAGATAAGCGATTTCTAGCATGTCTCGTATGGACTTCGAGTTTATCCCCAAAATCAATTACTTCGTTTACTTGCTGCTTGATTTGCTTCAGCTCTTCTACTAGGCTTTCATATTGTTGACGGGACTGTTCGCCTATCCTAAATACTTCGTCCTTGCTGCCATCAACTGTACTTAGCATTTTCATGATGATTGAATCCAATAATTTCGGATCCATTTTAGGTGTTGTCATGGCTTTTCCCTCCCGTAACAGTGATGTCATCTTTTTTTATTATAAATGTCATTGATCTGCATTTTATGTCGAATTATAATGAAAGAATGCGTATAAATCATGAAGTTTTTATGACGACCCTTTTTCCGCCCCTATCATCATAACAAAATACGCTGTAAAATTCTAAAATCAATGCAAATTTTCTCTAGTCTTACAATTTGCTTGTCAGGAGGGTAAGTCTTTTGCTGAATCGCTATCTTACAGTAAAAAGTCGTGGCGAGCATGAGATCGTCATTGAAAAATCACGTTTTATTTGTCATATACAGCGTGCTGTCTCAGAAGAAGAAGCACAAGCATTTATACAATCCATTAAAAAACAACATTGGAATGCCACACATAATTGTTCTGCCTATCTCATTGGAGAACATGACCTGATTCAAAAAGCGAATGATGATGGTGAACCAAGCGGTACAGCAGGTGTGCCAATGCTTGAAGTGTTAAAAAAACGGAAGCTGAAAGATACAGTCGTAGTGGTCACTCGTTATTTCGGCGGTATTAAGCTAGGCGCCGGTGGATTGATTCGTGCCTACGGAAAATCTGTATCAGAAGCCATCAACCATGTTGGTATGGTAGAACGCTGTTTAATGCGTACGATGCACACAACAATAGATTATACATGGCTTGGAAAGGTAGAGAATGAGCTTAGAGCCTCATCTTTTCAGCTAAAAGAAATTCATTATGCAGAAGATGTTATTTTTGAGACGTATGTAGAAGAAACACAAACAGAGCAGTTCATTGAATGGATGACTGAGCTGACAAATGGAAAGAGTGTTACAAAAGAAGGCGAACTGATTTATTTAGAAAAGGACATTGGTCCGATAAAGGAGACAGATGAATGGCACAACGAGTAAGAGTGCGTGTACGAAAGAAAAAGAGTAAGAAGAAGAAAATTTTCAAACGTATCCTGGTCTTATTTTTACTTCTTATCATCTGCATGGGCGGATTTGCAGTATATAAAATAGTCAATACACTTCAGGCTGCTGACAAAACATATGATGAGCTAGACCGAGGAGAGAAATCGAAGCTTCGTGATGCGGTCATTGATATTAAGAAGAAACCTTTCTCTGTACTATTTGTCGGAATTGAGGATTATGCCACAGATGGTGATCATGGCCGTTCAGATTCACTCATTGTCGCAACGATTAACCCTCAAGACAAAACGATGAAAATGGTTAGTATCCCTCGTGACACACGCGTACAGCTTGCAAGTGACACGACAGGAAATAAAGAAAAGATCAATGCAGCATTTGCTAAAGGTGGAAAAGACGAGACAATTGAAACTGTCGAACAATTCTTGCATATTCCGATTGATAAATATGCAACCGTTGATTTTGACGGATTCAAGGATGTCATTGATGAAGTCGGCGGAATTGATATCGATGTTCCATTTGACTTCAATGAAAAAAGTGATGTGAAAAAATCGAAAAAGATTTACTTCAAAAAAGGCAATATGCATTTAAACGGGGAAGAAGCACTTGCTTACGCGCGGATGAGAAAACAAGATCCACGCGGTGATTTCGGACGTAATGATCGTCAGAAACAAATTTTACGCGCAATGATTGATCAAATGTCGAAGGCAAATAACATTGCGAACGTCGATAATATCGCTAAAGAAGTAAGTGATCACATTACAACCAACTTCCGTATCACAGAAGGTCTTGCGCTTCAGCAAATCTACAGCGGATTTAAAGGAAACGACACAGAAACACTTTCTATTAAAGGAACAGACCTTTATTTAGGACCAAATCGAACGTATTACTTTGAGCCAGATCAAACCAATCTAGCTAACGTACAAAATGAATTACGGACGCATTTAAAGCTTCCTGCTGAATCCTCGAGTGAAACAGATTCACAAACCAATCCACCCTCTGGTGAAACAGGGTCAAGTGATACAACTAATCCTTCGACCAGCACACCAGGACAATAATAAAAACAGCCCAGTTCCTAGGAACGGGCTGTTTTTTATTGTCTTTTCACCATTCGTTTATAGAATTTCGTAAATGGTTTGAACTCTTCGTTGACCAAACCCGTGACTTCCGCAATCACTTGCATAAACATTACCAGTAAAAAGATAATGATGAGCGATAACCAAATGGTGGCGCTTGTCAGCAAAATCGCACTTAAGCTAAAGACTAAGCCAATCATGTAAATCACGATAACCGCCATGCGATGGGACAAGCCAAAGGCCATTAGTCTATGATGAATATGGGATTTGTCCGGCGCTGAAATCGGCTGTTTGTTTAATATGCGTCTAATGATTGCAAAGGTCGTATCAAATATAGGAACACCTAGAATGATCACAGGGACAACGACGCTAAACAAAGTGACACTTTTGTATAATCCTAAAAGTGACAGCACCGAGATCATATACCCTAAAAATAGCGAACCAGTATCCCCCATAAAAATCTTCGCTGGATGAAAGTTGTAAAAGAGAAAGCCGATCGTACTGCCAATGACGACAAGAGATAAAGAAAGAATCAGAATCTTATCAGCAGAGAATGCCATCACTGCAATCGTTGATAAACCGATGACAGAAATACCGGCAGCTAGTCCATCAAGACCGTCAATTAAATTAATGGCATTTGTGATGCCGACAATCCATAGCACGGTGAGGGGATATGCCATCCAGCCTAACTCAATTCGATCTGTTAAAAAAGGAACAGAGAAAAAATCCATTTTTAAGCCTGTGCTCACAATCAAACAAGCAACAAGAACTTGTACGAGAAATTTAAATTTTGCACTTAAATTATATTTATCATCAAATATACCTAAAATGACGATGAGTACGGCACCAACTGAAATTGCTGTAATTTTATTATGTAGAAACAGCCCGCCTGCTAATGCTCCAGCCGCTACCCCAATAAAAATTGCCAAACCACCCATTCGAGGCATTACTTTATCATGAACTTTTCGTTTATTCGGCTGGTCCACTGCACCAATCTTAATTGCAAACTTTTTGACGATTGGTGTCACAATTAAAACTGTAGCCAGAGAGACAAAAAACGCTAATAAGGCGCGTTCGTAATCCATAGGTCAGTCTCCTTCTAAATTGAAATCTGTATTTTGTATATTGGCCGCTCTTTCCATTATACAATTGAATAGAGGATGATCACAAGCTCCCCCGGTGAAGAAGAAACAAATAAAAACGCACAATCCCGAATGAATTATGCGTTTTCTTTAATATTCGTTAGTTCCACCATGTTTGTGAACAGCGCGTGCCAATCTTTTTTCATTGCACGGCTTTGTCTTAGATGTCTATAGGTCGTGTCGTCTTTTTTGCTGATCACTTTCAGGCAGGCTTCTACGAAGAGCGCAGGATCATCGCCCTCTAAATATTCATACACATCCTTCTCTTTTAGCCTTTCCGTTGACGGGAGATTTAAACCGACAACCGGTATTCCAGCTGCTAAAAATTCATAAAGCTTGAGAGGGAACACCGCTTGATTGTAAGGGGATTGTTTGTATGGCATCATGCCTACATCAATCAGCTTCATATAAGCAGGTACTTCTTCTGGTGCAACAGCTCCTGTCCAAATCACATTTGGCAGTTTGAGTGCATGCTGAAAAGATGGATCTCCATTCGTTCCATCCGGACCGACAAATAAAAATGTCCAATCAGGCCGCATGCGAGCAGCTTCAGCCATCATGTCAAAATCGAGCTTTGGCTTGATTCCTCCGATAAAACCAAGCACGGTTCCTTCTCTTCCTTCCAGCACATCTTCTTTACACGGAAGATTGCTTTTCGCAAATACATCGTACTCGACGCCATTTTCCACAGTAAACACATCTTTCGGTTCTCCCATAAGACGTTTTTTGATTTGATCGTGTAAATATTGAGAAGAGCATGTAATGCTGTGTGCGTATTTAATGATTCGATTTTCTGCTTTGACAATGACACGCTGCCTCATATAAGAAAGAATGTTGTGTTTGCCGCTTATCGGCTCTCCCCACAGGTCACTACAATCATAGACAATGTGTTTCCATTCAAATAAGGAAGATAAGAGCGGAAAGCCCGGAAACGTATACCATAAACAAACAGCAATCCCCTTCTTTTCCTCCATCCGCAAATGCTCAAGAAGAGGGGACAATTTATGAATATAGAACATGTCTTGATATCGGCCAAAGCGAAATAATTTACTCTTGAGCACATCAGGAATGGCCAATTGCTTCATTCGATCTGTTATGGGCTGAAAGGGAGCTGTATGACGAGATGATGACGGGCATACCCAGATGACCTCTTTCGTTTCCGGATCAGATGCTAAAAATTCGGCCAACCGATGCCGTCTGTACCTCAGTCCGTCCTGTCCCCATTCTCCCGTCGCTACGACAACATGTATGATCGAGTCTGCTTTCACCTTTATCACCTTTTTTCCCTTCTGTTTATAAGCGCTTCTTCACAGCATTTGTCGCATAGTGCATAAAACACCAGGACGCTTTGACAAAATGAAGCTGCTCAATTTCTCTGTAGACAAACCACGTTTTTTTCGCTGCTTTCCACTTGTTGCTAGAGATGGAGTTTCCAACGATGCGATATTCACTGAGCGGTTCGCTCATACCATAGGCTGTAAATCCTCTTTTTAATATAGACAGCCATGTAGCTAAATCCTGCCTTGTGCGAATGTTCGGCATTTCCACATGTCCTACCTTTTGAAGATCAAGCATGACCGTTAAACAGCCGATAATGGTATTTTTCAAGGCTTCATTATAATCTAATCTCGCTGGCGCAATGACGGTTTTTTCTAACGGTTCTCCATTTTCTGCAATGATGTCATATGCCGTAAATGTAAAGGCATAATCATTTGTCAGCATGAAGTCTACCTGTTTTTCAAGCTTCGTCTCTTTCCACTTATCATCGCTATCTAAAAAAGCAATAAAGCGCCCTTTTGCCTGGTTGATGGCTGCGTTTCTAGCAATGGCAGCTCCCCCATTTTCCTCTAAATAAATGACGTTGATTCTGTCGTCCGCTTGACTTAAATCCCCTAATAGCTTTCTCGTTCCATCTGTAGAACAATCATCTGCAATGATCAGCTCCCAATTGGAATAGGTTTGGGCAAGGACGGAATGAACTGTATCCGTTAAATAACGTTCCGCATTATACGCCGGTGTAATGATGGATACTAACGGTTGATTGTTCACCTAAGACTCATCTCCAGTTCATCATTAAGATTCTTTGAACACTTCGGGTAAGACCACAAACATGAGCGAGATGCTAAAGCCAATGACAAGCCCAAGCAGTGCACGTTTTTTGGCTGACATGCCTTTATTGCCCTCATCAAGTACTTGTGCAGGATCGACAATCTTTGCCTGCTTCATTCCAAGCTTTGTCGACTCCAATTCATATAAGAATCGTTCTTTATCGACTTTGGAATCATTGCTGACAGATTCGTCTTCAAGAGCAGCTAATCTACTTTCAATCACCTGCTGCCTTTTTGTAAATAATGCTTTGTCTTGCTTAAGAAATGTATCCGACACCTGCTTCACGACAGCCAAAGCGCGATCCTTATCGGCATCTGTGAAAGACAGCTGTAATTGTGTATCTGATTGATTGGTAAGGATGAGACGGGTTTTCACATCCTGCCTTTCTTCTTCTTTGACATCACTGAGTGATTCGTTTAGAAAAGCATCGCTTTTTAATAGAGATGTCACTTCCGCCATATTGTTATACACCCCATCATCATATTTACCAAGAGTGAGGGTAACAGCAGCTGTGTAACTGGACTGCTGCGTAGTTCCTTTAGCAAAAAAGAAACCAAAGGCGCCTAATATGACAGGCAGCAGGATGAGCCATACGATGTACTTTTTGATTCGCTTCCCTATTCTAGATATGAAACCAGACATGTTCATTCTCCCAACATTGACGTATTTGCTCTTTCACTAGTGTAGCCATACAAACGGTTTACCACAGCTTGAGTCGTTGTTTATTTTTCAACATATTCACCGCTGCGATCACCAGTCCTAAAAATACCCAGTGGAAATATAAATTCGAGACGGAGCTAGGACTGATACTTGAAACGAGAAAGCTCAGCATGGCTGCAAACAACCCTTCAATGATCATTTTTGCCGATCTTGTTTCAGCCCATTGGTATTGTTTGTACAGTGTGAACATGAGATAGGCGTATACTGAGATATAGCCCAGCATGAATGCAAACCCAAAGTTCGTCATCAATTCCAGCAGCCAATTGTGCACTTCTACGACCTGGTCTGTATCAAAGATCGAAAAGTGAGCTAAGTAGTAAGACACATTCCCCGCTCCAACCCCGAATCCGTATGAATTCGTAAAGAAGTGCCAAGCATTTTTGATCAAATTCGCTCTCGCGATGTTAGACGGGAGTGGTTCACTAAAAGAATGTGCGACCTGAGAAGCGAGAAACAAGTCATAAAAGACCGAATAAATCTTGGCTGAAAAGACAGCGATACAGATAACAACAAGTCCGCCTGCTGCAATGATTGACCACTTTTTGAGGAATCGCGGCAGCAGCAGCCACACATAGACCGCCACTCCTGCAAATATGCCAAGCAGACTGGCTCGGGATTCGGTTAACAATATGAGATACAGTGCGGCGATTGCCCCTAATAATCCAAACGCTTTGATATAACCGTTTTTCATTTGACGCATGCACGCTAGATATAAAAAGAAACTAATCGATAAAAACGTCGCAAAGTCATTTTGATTAAAAAAGACAGATGTAGGATAGTGCTGTTTATACGCTGGTCCTAGATACAATGAGGTATTCGGTAAATGGTTCAATGTAAAATGATTATAGAACCCAATCCCCATCACAAACACAGTCATGACCAGCCAAATGCTATAAAAGGTCACCACTTGATCCATTCGCTGAATGAACATGACGACAAGAAAGACAAACCCCATCCCCATTGCAAGCAGGGACATATATTTCAGGCCGTCTGTGACCGAATGAGCCCAAAGCAGTGAGATGAGCCCGTAAAGAAACCATGCAGTGAAAAAACCAAGAATTCCTTTGACACGAATCTGCTGCCACTGCGATATGTACGTCCCCTTATCTCTCATCCGCCATATGAATAAAGCAAAGACGGCGATAAGCATAATACGGTAGAGAAAAAGACTAAAGAATCCGGCACTAATAGAAAAGAAAGCGTTGTTGAGAAAAGTCAATGCAATCAAAAGATAGATGGCTGACATGAAGATTTGCTCACCATTCATGTATAGCTTCATCAACACGAGAGCAGCCGACAGGATCAAAAGTATAACCGGAACAGCCACCATCTTCTTTAACCCGACGGGCTGGGCGGTTGCCATTTGTACAAGCCCGATCCCTGCTGCAAACAAAATACATCCAATCATGATTTGCCATGCTGTTTGTTTCACACTCATACCCATTTTCCTCCTAAGCAACCCATCCGATTTGAGGGATTAAGCCTTGATTTCCTGTTCATAGTAGGAAATGGTACGAGCCAAACCTTCCTGTAAACTCACAACAGGCTCCCATGCTAAGACTTGTTTCGTTTCCTCATTTGCCAATGTACTATGCACAATATCTCCTGCACGCTGCGGCTTGTAAATTGGTTCAAGATGCGACCTCGTCACCCGCTTCATCGTTTGAAACAGCTCATTCACAGTGATCGAATCACCACATGAAATATTTAAACAAACGTTTGATTGAGCTGTTAAAGCCGCAACATTCGCTGCTGCTAGATCACCTACATAAATGAAATCTCTTGTTTGTTCCCCGTCTCCGAAAATGAAAGGAGCCTCATCTTTTGCAAACTTATCAGAGAAAATAGAGACAACTCCGCCTTCGCCAAGTGCGTCTTGTCGCGGACCATAAACATTGCTGTACCGAAGAATACAATAGTCCACATCATACAGTGATTTTGCCATTTCTAAGTATCGCTCTACTGTGAGTTTCGCTAAACCATAAGGCGAACCAGGCTTCAGACGGTGAGCGGTGTCCACTGGCAGATACACTGGATCTCCATAGACAGCTGCTGATGAGGCAAATACCATTTTCTCCACTCCTGCTTCAGCCGCTGCTTTCATGACGTGCAGGGACCCTTTTATATTGACCTCTTCGTCATAAACGAAATTCTGAACGGAAACGGCTACACTCACCTGTGCTGCAAGGTGAATGATATAATCCGGTCTCATTTGTTTGATCAAATCAACCGTTTCTGATTTTGTGACATCTGCCTCAATGCATTGAACGGAAAGATGGGCAATATTTTCCCGAGATCCAGTTGAAAGGTTATCAAGAACGATGGGCTCGTAGCCTTTTTCTAGTAAAGCCTCTACCGTGTGTGATCCAATAAATCCGCTTCCCCCAGTAACCAATACTTTCTTCATCCAAGCTCCCCCTGTTATTGTGCCTTTGATACCAATTCTGCTTCCCATACGCCTGGGCGGCCGATAGACTGGTAAATAAATCCTCTCTCTTTCATTTCTGCTGGATCAAACAAATTCCTTCCATCAATTACAATCGGTGAACGAAGCAGCAGCTTGATTTGATCTTTATCCATCTTCTGTACGTCATCCCATTCTGTTAGGATGAGGCAAGCATCCGTATCTTTTACTGTTTCATACAGGTCATTGCTGAAGACAGCCTGCGGGCCAAGCTCTCGCTCTGCTTCTACATAAGCAATCGGATCATAAGCCTTCACAAAAGCACCCAGCTCTCTCAGCATGGGGATAATGTCTAATGCAGGCGCAGAACGCATATCATTCGTATTCGGTTTGAATGCGAGACCTAAGACAGAGATGGTTTTTCCTCTAATATCACCGAATACACTCATCAGTTTGCTGACAAGGTGAGCTCTTTGGTGATTGTTCGTTTCAATCACGGACTCGATCAGCTTGAACCGGTAGCCGGCTGTTTCGGCAATTTTGAGAAGAGCCATCGTGTCTTTCGGGAAACAAGAACCCCCAAATCCAATGCCCGCTTTTAAAAATTTATGCCCGATGCGACTGTCTAATCCAACTCCTTCGCTGACTTTTTCAACATCAGCGCCCACCCGCTCGCAAATATTTGCAATGTCATTGATGAATGAGATTTTTGTGGCAAGCATGGCATTTGCAGCATACTTAATCATTTCAGCACTTTCTAAGTTGGTCTCCACAACCTCTGTTTGAAACGGATCATGCAATCTTTTGATGATGGTTGACGCATGGGTGCTTGTCGAGCCTATTACTGCCCGCTCCATATTCATCGTGTCTTGGATTGCAGAGCCTTCCCTGAGGAACTCTGGATTGGATACGACATCAAAAGGATATTTACTGCGGGATGCTTTTTCAACAATGGCTTGAACGAGCCGGCCTGTTCCAACGGGCACTGTGCTTTTATTGACGATGATTTTATAGCCATTTAGATGTTCACCAATTGTTTGAGCGACGGCTTTCACGAACGTTAAATCTGCTTCCCCCTGTGCTGTCATCGGTGTCCCTACAGCAATATAGATAATCTCTGATTCCCTGATAGCGGCAGGAATATTGGTTGTAAAAAACAGTCTTCCTTCCTCCGTGTTCTTTTCAATCAATTCCTTTAAACCCGGTTCATAAATGGGAACGACACCACTTTTTAAGCTGTTGATTTTTGATTCATCGATGTCACAGCAGATGACACGATTTCCGATATCAGCAAAACAAGTACCCGATACTAATCCGACATACCCTGTTCCAATCACAGCAATTTTCTTCAACATTTTTCATCCTCTCAGTAAAAGCATATTGTCCGTTCCAAGCTGTTTATCTATCTATCATTCTTTGCACATTTCATCTTGTTTAAACGATGGATATTGATTGATTAAGCACCTTTTCATATTGCTGTATGAGATGCTTCGCATTATTTGCTGATGAATATTCTGTATGAACGATTTGATGAAGATCGTTCTTCACTTGCTCATTCCATCTGTTTTCATAAAGATAGGCGTGAATGGCCTCTTTTAACTGATTCGTCGAACGCGGATCAACGAGCAGGTGTTGATAGCTAGAAAATAAAGATGGGAGACCACCGACTCGTGTCGCAATGACAGGTACTTTTAAAGCAAGCGCCTCTAGGACGACGGTAGGCATTCCTTCACTATAGGAAGGAAGTGCAAACAGATCAGCTGCCATTAAGTAGTCTTTCACCTGCTCATTCGGCACCTGTCCTGGGAGTACAATGGATGCTCCAGCCCGTTCTTCCACCCCCTTTGCAAGGGGGCCTTTTCCAACAAAGACTGCTTTCACACCATCCATGCCGCTGACAGCATCAGCTAATTCAAGTAAGCCCTTCTCTTTGACTAATCGCCCGACGAAGACAACGAGCTTGTCGTGAAGTGGTAAGCCTAACTTTTTCCTGATGCCTTGTTGATCTTCTTCCGTTTTAGAAAATGACTGAAGCGGAATACCGAGCGGGAGACATTGCGCTTCCACCTTTGTCATGTCATTTGTCTTTTTAGCAAGCTCCTCGCTCACCGTCAGAACAGCAGATGCCTGTTTCACCGCCGTTTCAAAGGCTGCATGTGCCCCTTTGCTATAGCCTGGATACACGTTCACATCACTGCCATGTAAGGTCAAAAGATAAGGAATTTGCGTTTCTTTCTGAATCACAGCCGCCGCTCCGCCAGACGGCATCGCAAAGTGCGCATGGATAAAATCTGGTGACAGCTGATAACGCTGCATGGCGCCTAGAACAGAAGCCGCTATTCGTTTACTCGGCTGTGCCCATTTCAGCTGTCCAGGGATCGCTGTATAGGGCGGCCTGTATACTGTCACTCCGTTTCTTACTTCCTGTTCGGGCATATCTTTTTTCTGCCGATAGGCCGCCTTCAGCATCCGCAAAACCGGTAAATTTACTGGATTGGGACAAATGACAGTCACTTGTATTCCTTGTTTGAGCAGCTCCTGCACTTGCGTTTCATGGAATACGCCTTCACTTGGATGTTTTTCACTAGGATATACACTTGTCAGCCATAGCACCTTCATGACGAACGACCTCTTCTCAATAATTTACCTGCCACCTGCGGATACATTTTGATGAACAGCAAGCCATACAATGCAGCACTGACACAAATCGTCAATCCTAATTGAAGTAAAATATCCGCTGACGTCAGCTTCATGCCTTGATGCAAGAAAACCGCACAGGCGGCCATCAACAGCGTCATGACAGCAGGCTTTCCAAGTGATTTTAAATACACCTTCATATCAAGCTGAATGACATACGCCATGAGCCACCTGCCGACAATAAAGTTGAGCAGACTGACACCTGAGTAAACCCAAGCTACTGTGAGCAGACTGCCTGTGCTGACACCTGCATATAAGGCGCATCCATACACGATGAGCATCCCCGTATCCCAATAAAAGGCTAAGTCCGCTCTCCCTTTGGCAAGAAGTATTGAACCGTTTGGATTCATCAGCACACGCAGAAGGCCGACAATGCACAAAATGTTAAGAACCGGAACGGCTACGAGCCATTTCTCTCCAAACACTACTTCTATAAAGCTATCTGATACGGCAGCAAGACCGATTAATAATGGAAAACTAATCAATGCGAGCATATTCGTCATACTGAGGAAGCCCTCTCGCAGCATGGAGTGATCACGCTGACTTTTTGCGAAAACAGGGAAAGCCACTCTCGTCACGATTGGGTTAATCTTCAGCACCGGGATCGTTACAATTTGATACGCCAAGCTGTAAATACCTAATGCTTCTGCTCCAAGAAAACGGCCAATTAAAATCATGTCTATGTTCGATCCTGCTCGATTGACCAGTCTGGATGCGAGCTGAAATGCTCCAAATGAGAAAAATTCTTTCACTTCCCCTAATGCAAAAACAGGTGCTGGGCGCCACTTCTTCCAATAAGCTGCGGCATACATTAGCCCTTTTCCTGATTGCAGCAGCACTTGAGAAATGACATAGGCAATAATCGGATTGATGAAGAAGGCCAAAGCGAGTAAAACAAACAGCGATATCATGGTTGCAATGGCTTCAATGGTACTTAATGTTTTAAAGGCTAAGTCCTTTTGCATCATGTATTGGTATTGCTGGCCAATTGGTGCAATCAGAAACATGATGGATAATAGTTTGAGCAAACCCTCCAGCTCTGGCCGGTTATAAAAGGCGGCAATCATTGGGCTTACTAGAATGAGTAAACAGAATAAGACAATTCCAGTGAGCAAATTGATCCAATATAATGTAGATAATTGACGTTCTGTTGTTTGTTCCTTTTGGATGATCGCTGCCCCAATCCCTAGATCAAGTAAAATCTGCGTAAATATTGTGACAGTTGTGATCATGCCAACGAGTCCAAACTCCTTCAGTGACATCACGTTCCCTAAAAAAGCGAACTGTGCGATTTGGATAATCGTAATGATGAATGCGGACAAGCTTGTCCATTTTGCCCCGCCTAGCATGCGTTTTTTCATACTTGCCATTTCTCTTCCCTACTTTACTTATCTGGCTCCGTCACCCGTCATGATGACTTTTAACGTTTTTACCATAATCTTCGTGTCGAGAGAAAATGTCAAGTTTTGAATATACTGTAAGTCGTGCGTTAATTTTTCGCTCGGACTCATTTCATATCCGCCATTTACTTGAGCAAGACCTGTCAATCCCGGCTTGACCGCTAATCTTTTCGTAAAACCTGGAATCGTCCGATTAAATTCTGCGGTAAACATCGGTCTTTCCGGCCGCGGACCTACGATACTCATTTCTCCTTTTAACACGTTGATAAATTGCGGAAGTTCATCGATTCTTGTTTTACGAATGAAGGCTCCCACTTTGGTGATACGCGGGTCATTTTTTTGTGCCCATTTCGCTCCTCCGCTTTCAGCGTCGGTTCTCATCGATCTGAGCTTCCATAATTTAAAGTAAACACCGTCTTTCCCGACCCTCTCCTGCATATAAAAGGCTGATCCCGGTGTTTCCAGCTTAATCAAGAGAGCAAACAGCAAAATGATTGGCGTACTCAACATCAATCCGATGAACGAGAACATTAAATCTATGAAACGTTTTGCAAATAAATAACGAACCATATGTTCTGTTAAGGCAAAAGAGTGGTTTCGTCTCACTTCATATTCTCTATAAAGATTCATCGCTTTCTCTGCACTCACTGACCTGCACCTCACCATCTAAAGTAGTTGTTGTGTAAAGAGATGTTCTATGAAAGTCAGTTTATCAGAGCAACATTAAGCAAATGTAAATGCGCTGTTAAGTCTTGTAAAACTGTGTTAAGAATGTGCACTTATATCAAGTTATGCCCTTTTCAACGTAAAAAAGACCCGCAATTCTGCGGGTCTCCGGGTCTTTCTTTATTTTGCTTTGACGGATTCGATGGTTTTTAATCGAAGGGTTCCGTTTGCATCTTTTGTATAGGTTACTTTCACTTTTGATTCTTCTTTTAAGCTGTTCACTTGTTTAGAAAACGCATTTCCGAACTGAATAGCTACTTCTTTGCCATCAATGTTCACAGCAATGGTATGTCCATCAGCCAAACCGACATATGTGCCTTCTTTGGTGACTTCATTTTTCTTATTTGTTGTTGATTCTTTCTTTGTTTTAGAATCAGCTTTTGATTGATCCTTAGCAGGTTCTTCTTTTGTGATTTCTTTACTTGAGCTGTCTTTTGCCGCTTCATCAGATTGACCAGCTTGCTCTTCTTTTTGAGCAGCTGTTTCTTTGCTTTGATCATCTGCTTTTTCATTAGATGACTGATCTTCTGTTTTTTCCTCTGAAGCATTTTCTTTCTTTTGATCAGCCGCTTCGGTTGTTTCCTTTTTGCTGTCATCCTTATTGTTGTCGCTTGATTGATTTGTTGTGCCGCATGCTGTAAGTAATACACCTAGAAGCAATACTAGAAACGGCATTGTGATTAATTTTTTCAAGATCGTCACCTCTTCATGATTTGTCGATTTGCTGTCGCTTGAAGATTCATGCGTAAACCATTCACCTTCTATGTTTCAATTATAACAAAGATAACCAAAAATGAAATGTATTTTTAACTTGACACATTATTGATTACCCGATCACTTCATAGACTTTTGAAAAAAGGCTGCCGAGAGACGTTCTCGAGCAGCCTAAGAGGAGTATCTGAGGCACCCCTCATGTTTGTATTTTCTTATCTAAAGTAACCTGACACACCGCTTGAAATGCCTGACGCTAAACGATCTTTATACGTAGCAGATTTCAAGATGTTTGAATCAACTGGACTGGACACAAAACCAGTTTCTAAAAGAACACTCGGCATTTTAGAATATTTAATCACGTAGAATCCAGCTGTTTTCACACCACGGTCTCTTGTACCAAGTGCACTGACCATTTTAGGCTGAATGTTTTGCGCAAGCTTCAAGCTGTTTGCAGACGCATAGGTTTTGTCATAATACGTTTCTGTTCCGTTTGCACTGCTGTTATCATTTGAGTTGGCATGGACACTAATGAAGATATCTGCTTTCGCATTCGCACCTTTGCTCACTCGTGTTTGAAGACTGTCAAATGTGTCTGATGTTCTTGACATGGTAACAAGTGCACCAGCGTTGTTTAATTTCGTATTTAAACGTTTTGCTACATCTAAATTCAAGTTCTTTTCATATAAACCGTAGCCTACAGCTCCTGAATCATGTGCACCATGACCTGGATCAATGAATACTTTTTTTCCGACGACAGGATTTTTTAATTGATTCACAACAGTTGGTGTCACCGTATTTGTACTGCCTACGACAGTAAATTTGGTGATTTTTTTACTGCTAATTGTTGCTCTTGTTACTTTTGGTAATGTCTTTTCATTCGTTAGAAGCAATGCTTTGTTTTGCTTCGCTGCGATCCCTGCAGCAGAAGATGAAGTGGCATAGCCAAAACCTCTTCCTACATAGGTATTATACGTGCTCATATTATACTTTTTCACAATATTAGCGGCAACGTCATAACGAGTGGAGCCTTTGATTCGTGTTGGAGATTTCAATTGATTATAAGCTGCTTTTGTGACGTAATTTTCTCCACCGACGACAATGGTTTGTTTGACATTGCTTGCTTTTGCAACAGAAGCGATTTCAGAACGAAGTCCCTTTTTATCTGTGTAGAGAATTGGGAATCCTTTTTGTGCTGCTACCGGTGCAATTGCAATCCCATGAGCATAGAAGGAACCTTCAACGACAACGACGCCTGCTGGCTTTTTCATTTTTTTCGCGATATTTGCAGATAGCTCATATCGATTTTTTCCTGAAATACGTTGTGTAGAGATACCCATTTTCTTCACTTCGTTGACTACGTTGTTCGACACACTTGATGTACTGCCTAAAACGATAACTGTCTTTGTTTTTAAAGCCTTTAGGGCTTTTTTCGTGTCACCCGAAAGACTCTTACTGTTTGTATAAAGAACTGGTCCATTTTTTTGGTGTGCAAGTGGAATCCCTGCTGTTGCATCTGCATACGCAGTTTTCCCTACTAAAACGACTG
Organism: Bacillus sp. NMCC4; assembly: GCF_002998555.1. NCBI lineage: Bacteria > Bacillati > Bacillota > Bacilli > Caryophanales > Bacillaceae > Bacillus > Bacillus sp. NMCC4. The sequence goes on from NZ_PVRA01000001.1 coordinate 426,176, forward strand.
TACTTGCAGTTCCCCATCCCTTTTTCGCTACGTTTGCTGCTACAGCATATCTGCTCCCGCCATCAATTCGTGAGACGGAATTATCTGCTGAAGCTGTCGGAACAATAACGAAAATGGCGATAAGGCTGAGGATGGCTGTTTTCATGCTTGAGCGCATCATCTATGTCCTCCTTTAACCCTTTAATAGTTTGTTAGTTTTGTACCTGGATAGTAGAACGAAAGTATGGAAGAATATGAGTTTCCAGATTCTGCTCTAGCTTTGGCTCCGTATTGGCTCATACCAATGCCGTGACCATATCCTTTTCCTGAAATCGTAAAGTCATTTGTATTGTTTTTGACAGACGCAAATGTGCTTTTCACCTTTGTTGCGCCCATGACGGATCTAAACTCGGTCATCTTCATACTTGCCGTTGTGCTTTTGTTTACTGCATACGTGCCTGTTTTATTTTTCAGATGATATGTCAGCTTGATCGATACCGTCTTCGCACGCTGGCCTTTTGTTTTTCCTGAGAATGTCAGGCTTGAGATGGATGCAATCTTCATATCAGATGCAGCTGTTTCTTTGTTTTTGAGTAGCCATGATTTGAGACCAGCAAGGTCCGCTGCATTTGTCTCTTTTGTCTTAGACCACTGAGATGCTGCTGTGCTAGCAGTCAATGTTGTGCCTAGTTGTTTTTTAGAGAGTTTTAGCGTCCATGCATTGACCGGATCTTTTGTATCCTTTTTGGCCACTAAGTACGGCAGTGCATTTGCCCACACTTCTTCACTTGCCTCTGTATAACCGCCATTACTAGAATAATAGGTTGCTGAAATGAGCTGATTGTTGTATTTCAGTACCTTCCCTTTTGTGGCATCGACAGCTTTTGTCGAATTCGTGTACCAGTTATATCCTCCATATACTTGGAAGGCAGTTGTATCAGGTACGACTTTTCCAATACTTTTCACTGAATACGTTCTAGCGGCAACTGCCTGTGCTTTTAGCGCTTCAACATGCCAGCTTGCAGGCATTTCATTTGGTACTACGCCTTTTAGATAGTCTTCAAATGGAATATTTTCGAGAGTCGGCCTGATATAACCTGATTCAATTGCAAAGTTGACGCTGCCTAAGTACGGCTTCCCTGCAATTTGAAGGACATTTTTCGTTGAATATTTCTCAGGAACAACTCTTACTGTGTTATACGTCTTTATGCCTTTTAATGAAATTTTTCCGTTAGAAATATTCAATTGGTAGTTTTGATTTTTTTTCAGATAGACTTGTTTAGCTAATGAGTTTTTCAAGCTATCTTTAATCGCACTTGTGCTACCAGCAAGGTGATAAGCATATGTACCCTTTTGTTTCAGCAGTGCTTTTAGTGACGCTGTGACAGAATCTGGTTTCACATACACAACGGTACTGTTAGACTTTGCAGCCAATTGAGACAGCGGCATAGCATAAATATAGCTAGAGGCTTTTGCCAAATAAACTTTATCTGCATTGATATTTAATTTCTTAATAATATTCACAGATAGTTCATAGCGATTGGCACCACTGATTCTTGTCACCTGTGACGTTTTTTTAATTTGATTCTCTACTTTTTGTCCCGTACTTTTCGTACTGCCGATGATGATGACTTTACTTGGCAGCTTGTAAGACGGAATGGAATCTTTTTTTGTTAACAGGATTGGATATCCCTTTCTCGATGCATAGGATGCAATCGCAATCCCATTCATAAATGAGTTTCCGCCGACAACGACAGCTTGCTTATAGTTACCCATTTCTTTAGCGATTTTTTGAGAGATTTCAAACTTGTCTTTTCCACTAATACGTCTGACTTTGCCATACTTTTTAATAGATTTCTCAGCAGCTGTGGAAATACTTTTCGTGTTACCGATGATCAGGATGTTATCCGGCTTCATTTTCTTCAGCTGGTTTTCAGTTGTTTTTGTCAGTCTTTCAATGTTTGTATACAAAATGGGTGCGCCTAGTTTGTAAGCTAACGGTGATACAGAAATGGCGTGATCAAATGCATCACGGCTCACAATGACAACAGTTGATGGATTCTTCCAGCCGGCAGACGCGATGCTATTAGCAACTTCGTATCGATTTTTGCCATCATATCTTTTCGTGACAGCCACATTCGATCCTGACAGCTTGTATTCTCCAGCTGTGGATAGATCCATCGTTTTTTTATTTCCGATATAATTAGACAATTTCACTGAAATTGTCGAGCTAGCCATGGCAGACTGAAAGGGTGCGACTAGTAGAGTCAGTGTCATGAGAACAATAAGTGTAACGCCTGTTTTCTTCAATTTTGTTCATCCCGCCCATCTTTTTTACTTCTGTTTTTCAATCTTTTGAATTTCCTTTTGACCACTGTCATTGATAAAGTAAGAGATTTCTACTGTGTCTCCTGGTTTGAATTCATTTAACACATCTTTAAAATTATCCGTAAATTCATAGCTTAAGGTCGTATTCACTTTTTTCACTTCGACTGTATGTGCATCAGCCATTCCAATAAATTCAGCTTTTTCTTCCAGCACCTGAGGAGTTGAACTGCTTGTCTTGTTTTCTCCCGAGGACTGCTCAGCCGTTCCACATGCTGTGAGCACGATACCAAGTAGTAGTATTAAGAACGGTAAAACGACGATTTTCTTCATTTTTTTCACCTCATGTCTTTGTATCGTCTTATAACTTAATATTTTAAGGTAAATTTAAGGTTTTTTGAAACCTTTTTTTTGTTACAACGTCTATATCTAGGTTCAGAGTAAAAAAATAACTTGTTTATCAAGATTCGTAAACCTATAATCATGGAAGAATCATAGAAAAGGTGAGGGACATTATGAGAGCTGAAAGAAAACGAAAGAAAAAAAAGGTTCTTTGGATTGTTTTATCGATTATTGGCTTATTCGTATTAGCAACTGGCGGATATGCATATCATCTTTGGAATACAGCAGCATCAACCGTGGCAGGCATTCAGGAGAATTTAAAGAAGTCAGATAAGCGTGACAAAGATGTCGATTTAAATAAGAAAGACCCGATTTCTATTTTAGTTATGGGTGTCGATGAAAGAAAGAATGACCGCGGTCGTGCGGATACATTAATATACATGACCGTTAACCCAAAAACCAAAACGACCGAGATGGTGAGTATCCCGCGTGATACGTATACAAAAATTGTCGGAAAAGGCACAATGGATAAAATCAACCACTCCTATGCATTCGGCGGCACACAAATGGCAGCAGATACAGTAGAGGAATTGCTTGATGTACCTGTTGATTACTTTGTGAAAGTCAATATGGAAAGCTTTAAGGATATTGTCGATACACTTGGCGGCATTACAGTTAACAGCACATTTGCTTTCAGCTATGACGGCCATTCATTTGGTACAGGAGAAATTAATCTAAATGGTGATCAGGCCCTTGCCTACACAAGAATGAGAAAGCAAGATCCAAAGGGTGACTTTGGACGTCAGCAAAGGCAGCGCCAAGTCATTGAAGGCATCATTGCAAAAGGGGCAAACATTTCATCTATTACGAAGTTCGGCGATATGTTCAAAGTCGTGGAAAACAATATGAAGACCAACATGTCCTTTGATGATATGTGGACGATGATGAATGACTACCGTGACGCAAGACAGCGTGTGGAGCAGCACGAGCTGAAAGGAACAGGAGCACGCATCAATAACATCTATTATTATCAGCTTGATGATAATAGTTTGGCTAAAGTGAAGAAGGAATTGAAGGAAAGTTTGGAGCAGTAAAAAAGAAGACTACATGACTGTAGTCTCAGGCTGTCGAGAAAATCTCGACAGTTTTTTTGAAGGTTTAAACACACCGTATATTGAATGAACTCCAAGTGAAAAACACCATATATCGTTTATCGAACAGTTCAAAAGACAAAAATGAGGGTTTTGTGGACATCTTGTCTTAAAAACCCTCACTTTCTCTTCAAGCTGAGACTACATGACTGTAGTCTTCTTTTTTTATGATGTAAATGGGGCAGGTTTTTCTTCACTTAATCCAAATCGATGGAGGAGCTCTTCGACAATTCGTCTCGAGGCTTGTCCGTCACCATAAGGGTTAGACGCCTTCGACATATTGTCATACTCTTCCTGATCTACTAGCAGCTCTTTTGCCATTTTGTAAATGGTCTCTTCATCTGTACCTGCAAGCTTAAGCGTGCCGGCTTTCACGCCTTCTGGACGTTCTGTTGTATCACGCAGCACTAATACTGGCTTCCCTAGAGAAGGCGCCTCCTCTTGTACACCGCCAGAATCCGTTAAGATAAAGTGCGAAGTGGCAGCAAAGTTATGGAAATCAACGACTTCAAGCGGTTCAATTAAGTGTACCCGATCGAGACCGCTAAATTCTGTCTGAGCTGCATCACGTACAGCAGGGTTTAAGTGAACAGGATAAACGACCTGAACATCTTCAAACTCTTCTACAACACGTCTAATGGCTCTAAACATGTTTTTCATCGGCTGTCCGAGATTCTCTCTGCGATGGGCCGTTAACAAGATCATTTTATCCGTGCCTATTTTCTCTAAAATAGGGTGCTGATAGTGCTCAGTAACCGTTGTTTGCAGGGCGTCAATCGCTGTATTCCCTGTCACACAAATGGTCTCTTCTTTTTTATTTTCAATTAAAAGATTCTGCTTCGCTTCGTCTGTAGGTGCAAAATGAATATCGGCAATAGTGCCTGTCATTTGACGGTTCAATTCCTCTGGGAAAGGCGAATATTTATTGTGTGTTCTCAATCCAGCTTCGACGTGACCGACTGAAATTTGGTGATAAAATGCTGCCAAGCTTCCTGCAAAGGTTGTTGTAGTATCCCCATGGACAAGGACAATATCAGGTTTTTCTTCTTGGAATAATTGATCTAGCTTTAACAGTGCATTTGATGTGATTTCAGATAATGTCTGGCGCTGCTTCATGATGTTTAAATCATGATCTGGCGTAATCGAAAAAGCCTCAAGAACTTGATCAAGCATTTCTCTATGCTGGGCTGTTACAGTGACAATTGAATTTATCTGTGGATGTTTATTTAATTCAAGGACAAGTGGTGCCATTTTGATCGCTTCAGGTCTAGTACCGAAAATAGTCATTACATTTAGTTTTTTCACTTGTTTAATCCTCTTTCCTAGTATAGTACTTTCAATTATACACAATTTGGAGGATAAATTTAATGATATAAAAAAAGAAATTTACATTGAATTAACGTTAAATTTCTCTTTCCTTTACATTTAACATATAAAATATGAATTATCTAAAATTCATTTTAGTGAAATCATTTGTCTTTCCTATGATTTGTAAGTTACACTTTAAACAGACGACCAAGAACAAACATTGAATGATTAAATCGGTTATCTATGTAAGGAAGGTGCAAAGTTCATTGAAAAAAGTACGTAAAGCCATTATCCCAGCTGCAGGTCTTGGGACACGTTTCCTCCCTGCAACAAAAGCTATGCCTAAAGAAATGCTGCCAATCGTTGATAAACCAACCATTCAATATATTATTGAAGAAGCTGTTGAATCAGGAATTGAAGACATTATTATCGTCACTGGAAAAGGGAAAAGAGCCATTGAAGATCATTTTGATTTTGCACCAGAGCTAGAGCGCAACCTGGAGGAAAAAGGAAAGAGCGAGCTTTTAGAAAAGGTGAGAAAATCCTCTAACATTGCTGACATTCATTACATACGTCAAAAGGAACCTAAAGGACTTGGACACGCCGTTTGGTGCGCACGCAACTTTATCGGTGATGAACCTTTCGCCGTTTTATTAGGTGATGATATTGTTCAAGCCGAAACACCCGGACTTCGCCAGCTGATGGATGAATACGAAAAGACTCTTTCATCTGTGATCGGTGTTCAGCAGGTGGCAGACAGCGATACACATCGCTACGGGATCATTGATCCTCTTACACAAGAAGGACGCCGCTACCAAGTGAAAAACTTTGTTGAAAAGCCGCCGCAGGGAACAGCACCATCCAATTTAGCCATCTTAGGACGCTACATTTTCACGCCAGAGATCTTTATGTACCTTGATCAGCAAGAAATTGGTGCAGGCGGAGAAATTCAACTGACAGATGCCATCCAAAAGCTGAATGACATTCAGCGCGTATTCGCCTATGATTTCGAAGGAAAACGATACGATGTCGGTGAAAAGCAAGGCTTCATCGAGACGACTCTAGAGTTCGCTCTTCAAGATGAGGATCTAAAAAAGAAACTCATTCCATTTATGAAACAGCTTCTCGAAAAAGAAGAAGTGAATTAAAAAAAGCTGCCGGGATCGGCAGCTTTTTATTTGATCACTGAAATCGTCAGTGTATGCTGTTCATTATCAATGACAAACAAGTTGTTTTCGCCCTTCACTGCGAATTTCGTTTGTTTCTCATTCATCCAAACGTTCTGTTCTGTCAGCCCAAGTGTTGAAGGAGAGATTGACATGATCTCACGGAATACCATCGTATTCGCTTGACCATTTTGAATGACATAGTCGGCTTTCTCTGTGGTCAATCGTTCAATCATTCCGCCTTGATTACTTTTGATCGAGCTCAGCGTTTGCATTCTTTGCTTAAGCACAGATTCTTCTTTTCCAAGGAAAGAAAGTAAATACTCATACGAGCCTGCAGATGCGGGCGATACATAGGAATTGAACTGACCTGGTCCAATGGATAATGACTTTAATTCTTCTGCATGTTGAAGCCCATCAGCTTTGACAAAATACGTCTCTGATGCTGTTTTGATTTGAACGGTTTGTTTATTTTCAGCGACAGCTTGTACTTCTTGCCCAAATGGCAAAGTGACATCTGCCTTCTTTTTCATGGCTTGATCTTTGTACACCGTGAGTGGATCTGCCGTGACAATTGCCTGTCGATCCACCTTTTTCATATCAGGCGCCCCTTTCGATAGCGGGTTCTTTGACTGAGGCGATTCTGTCTTATCTGATGGGATGGCGCCAAACGTCGCCAGTGTACGAAGCGGGCGATCCGAAAACATCGATAAGGCAAGTAAAATAGTTAAAACAGCTATTATCGTCACTTGAAAGGCTGGTCCAAAAAATGAACGTCGTTTTCCGTTCTCATCATATCGAGACACCTTTTCTGTCTTTTTTTGTACGCCTTTACGCCCTTCTTTGTGTTTCAATTGATATTCTTTTTTTTCTTTTTTGGAAAGCTTGTTAAACCATTCAACAAACTCCTTATACTCTTTCACGACCTTCTTCGTATCATCAAACATACGAAGCTCACCATAATGCATCCAAGCCACTCGGTCACAGATTTTTTGAATTTGGCTAATGGAATGGCTGACAAAAAAGATCGTCTTCCCTTGTTCTTTGAATTCTGTGATTCGATCCACGCATTTTTGATAGAAGGTTTGGTCACCAACAGACAATGCTTCATCAATAATCAAGATATCTGGATCGATATGCGCTGAAATGGCGAAGCCAAGACGTGATTTCATTCCGCTTGAGTAGCTCTTCACAGGCTGATCAATAAAGTCACCGATATCCGCAAACTCTACGATTTTTTCATACAGCTCGTCTATCTCTTTATTCGTCAGCCCCATCATTAAGCACTTGAGGCGAATGTTGTCTTTCCCGCTTAATTGGTTGTTCAGCCCTGCCGCAATGGCAATTAACGAAGGCTGGCCATCCATATCAATTTCACCACTTGTTGGTGGAATGATTTTCGCAAGAAGGTTCGACATCGTTGATTTTCCAGATCCATTGATCCCTACAAAACCAATCGTCTCGCCTTCATATACATCAAATGACACATCACGAACAGCAAAGAAACCTTTTTCATTTTTATTAGGAAAAAACAGCCCTTTAATCTTATCTGACTGCTTTTTATATAGGACGTATTGCTTGGATACGTTTCGAAACGAAACCTTTAGTTTCATCGTATAATCTCCTTACTTTTTAAAGAAAATCGACAAATTTATCCCTAAATTTCATATGAAGCAATGAACCGACTGTTAAAAGAAGAAGCGTGATCAGCCAAAAATAAAGCGTATATTTCACATCATGGAAGAACCATTCTCCCTTTAACAAGCTATTTCTAAAACCATCAATAATGTAGAAAAGAGGATTCAATCTTAATATATCCCCGATCCATGCTTTGTCTCCAGTGAGCTTCTCTGAGATATTCCAAAAAATTGGCAGCAAAAAGAAAAGTAAACGTGTCACGGATTGTAAAAGAAATTGATAGTCTCTCACGAGTACGCTAATCGTGGAATTAAACAAACTAAACGAAAACATAAACGCGATCATACAAATAAGATAGTATATATATTGCAGCCAGTGCGCATCAGGATATATGCCATAGGAAATCAGCACAATCAGATAGACACCCATCATGACAAAGTAGCTGAACAAGTTGGACATAATCACCACAGACGGCAGCGCACTAATAGGGAAATTCATTTTCGATACCATATTAATGCGTTTAAATACACTGTTTGATCCATCAAGTATCGTCGGACTAATGAAGAACCAAGGGATTAATCCGGCAAGCATCCAAATGATAAATGGAACTTCCATCCCTCCAATGACAATTGGCTGTCCTCCGCGAATTCCCAGACCAAAAACAAACCAGTAAGCCAGCATTTGAATCAATGGATTTAAAAACTGCCATAAAACACCTAAATAATTCATCTGATATTTTGATTTTGTTTCATAAACAGCAAGTCGCATAATCAGCGGAAATGAGCTAATTTGCTCCTTTAATATCGTCAACATTGCGTTCATTCTAATCTTCCTTAGATATAAGTTTTTGGGATTACTTTTTTAAAAAGCACCGCTCATAATTGTAACAGATAACGATGCACATTTCACCTTATAACAAAAGTCATGCACGTCAAACTAGAAGACAAAAAACCCCTGAATCCTTTCAATCGTTGATTCAGGGGGTCCTAACATATTAGATAATTTGATGTTCTTTTAAGAAATCCGTAATTCTTTTCGTATTCTGATTATCGTTAAAGCTGTTGATTTTCAGATATTTTTCTTTATATTCATCTTCCACAACATACTGACGATCGATCGCATGTTTAACAATCCGAATCAGCTCTTGTGTATTATATGCTATCGGTCCTGGTGCATTTTCATCGTTTACAGGAGGAATCGCCTTATACTGTCTAATCAAGTAATCTTTTTCTTCCCAATAAAAAATAGGATAGGCACCTCTATATTGTGCATCATAAATAGCAGAAGAATAATCAGTGATAAACACTTTTGACACTTTTAGCGCTTCCGATGGGTTATCAGAAATAAGATGTTTATACTGAGGCAGGTTTTGATAAACGTACTGCGAAAATTTGTTATGCGGTACAATTAACAGACGATCAAGAAGACCTGCTTCTTCAAAGCTTTTGATGATTTTGATCAGAACTTTATAGTAAGATGTTTCTTCAATTCTATTCGTATAAATAAGACCCTCTTCCCAATATCGGTAAGTTGGCATAAAGGCGATCTTATCTGCACCGTCTACTAATTTGGCATGATCAAAGGTTGCTAGCCCTGTCAAAATCAAATCCTCACGATCATAGTTCATTTTATAAAATTCACCGGCCTCTAATTCAGAGCTGATGACCGATTTATAAATATTGTATTGATTCTTGTCTTTATGGAATCCAAAGGCCATTGGATTATCAACCGGTTTAGCAAACATAATTCCATGCTGTAAAAAGACGAGTGGAACACTCATGATTCTCTCTCTGAGATGATCAATATATAATCTATCATTCAGAACATGGTTAGATAATTCACTTGATATAAAATAACTGGCATTAAAGATACTTAAATAATGTCTGAGACTATATTTCGGTATGATACCCTTTCCATATTTCGCTTTCAATGCTGGATATGCGCTTGATTTCTTATTAAGAATAAAGTAATTTTTTGAGCCTGTTTGACAATTGTCTTGTACGTAGTCATACACTCTAATAGCTGATTCATCTGCTTTATCACTCTTTTTCTCAAAAAACAAATTCACACCATAATTTTTGTCTTTATAGAATGATGATAGGATACTCGCTATTTTTATTTTCACTTTACTAAATAAAGAATATTCCTGTGAATAAGGAATAATGGTCGATGTCACATTCCCAAATAGATTTGTTCTTAGTACTTGAAGCTTGTCCCCATTCTTTTTCGTGATATATGTTTTGACCTTTTTATCCTTTTTTTTCAACCTTAAACTATGGATAATTCGGTGATCATTTCCTACGAACAAGTTATTGTGGATTCTGCTGTCTAAATCAAGATCATTTAACGAAATTTTAAAGAAACCGTATCTTTTCAAGAATTTAATCTTCCTAAATGGTCTTATAAATTTCGCCAGCTGGTGCTCAGAATTTCTAATGTAAAGATATTCATATTTTTGATCTGAATTATACGCATAATGCGTCAATCTTCCATAAACATAAAAACTATTAAACAAACTAAAGATGCGTAATCTCGACGTATGTTTTGTAACGAGATATGGGTTTCCTCTTACTAAGTAAACGCCATTCGTTCTGACATAGATGTAATATCTTTGTTTATTAATCACCAAGATATTGAGAATATTGTCATCTTTGAACTGCTCCAAGGTATCTTTACCAAAAACTTTAAGCGGCTGATATCTAGGAACGAGTCTAAAGTTGACGATTTTCTTTTGATCCGTCACTTTATTTAAAATTTTGATTTGATTACGATTATTCACAGTCACTTCAATATCTTTATGTTCCTGCATCACATCAAACAAAATTTTCCTTACATTTAGTTCCTTATTCTGACAATCATAGGTAATAACAAAGTGGAAAGCACTGTATTTAATAAAGGAGATATCCACAAATCGTCTACCTACCTTTTTAATGGGCAAATCTATTTTATAATTCCGATTGATCTCATCTACATTCAGCAGCCCTGAAAATAATAACAGTTCCTCTTCGCCGCTGTATAAGCCATAGCGATCTAACCCTAACTGCTTGACATAGATATCATCAAATTGATTATTAATTTCAATGGGAAGTACTTGATCTGGCTGGATCATGTCTGAGCTTTCTTTGACAATATATAAGTTATGATCCTTAGCATAGAGATAGATCATTTCATTAGAATTGTCTATTGTGGATTCAAAAATCATCTGATCCTTTACATTAATTTCGCAAATCCACTTTGATTCATTTACATTTAGCTCTTTAAATTCATAAGTGCACAATTTCTCTATGTTATCAATATATAAAACTAACTTGTGTTCATCTAAATTAAGAATTTCTAAAAAATTATGATAAAGTTTGTACATTGAAGCACCTCTATATTATTTTCAGCAAATTTACATTACCGGATAATCTTATCTAAATTTAGCATGTTTAATGTTAAATTTCTATGTTTTTTTATTTTTACCATAACTTTTAAATATGTGTACAATGGTATGAAAAACACAAAAAAGTACCGTTCAAAAGGCGAAGAACGGTACTTTTTAAACTATTTTTCAGAAAACACTACTTCCACCACACGCTTCGAAGACTCCCCGCTCTCTAGATAGCAGAATTTTTCATAAAACGGTGCGAATGAAGCCGGTAGTGTAAAGGTTGGCTGTTCTGTTTCTCTTACCCAGTCAATGACGCTGGCTGTCTCTTTTACAAGAGGTCCAGGTGCTTCTTGTTCAAAGTCGAAGTAGAAGCCTCTCAGCTTGTCACGATATGTTTCGATGTCTGGTACATAGAACAGCATCGGACGTTTAAGGTTTGCATAATCAAAGAACACAGATGAGTAGTCAGTGATGAGCAGATCAGATATCATATACAGGTCTCTAATGTCTTCGTAATGAGAGAAGTCATAGGCAAAGCCTTCATATGGTCCTAAATCAAAGTTTTCAGCGACTAGATAGTGCATACGCAAAATGATGATATATTCGTCTCCGATAGCTGCTCTTAGCTCATGCAGATCAAGGTCTAAATCAAATTTGTACTGCCCTTTTTTATAAAATTGATCGTCTCTCCATGTCGGTGCGTATAAGATCAATTTTTTATCAAGCGGCAGGTTCATTTTTTGTTTGAGTGCTCTCATCGTTTCTTCATTGTTTTGATTATGAAGGAAGTCATTTCTCGGATATCCTGACTCAATCATGGTCTTTTGAAATTGGAATGCACGTGTAAAGATTTCAGTCGAGTAAGCATTTGGAGAAATGAGATAGTCCCAATTCGATGCTTCTTTCGTGAAATTCTTTTTGTATTTCTTCGTGTTTGTTCCAGGCATATGCACCTCGTCCATATCCATCGCAAGTCGTTTTAACGGCGTACCGTGCCATGTCTGCAAGTATGTTGTATGCTCTGGTTTTGGAATCCATAGCGGCAAACGGCTGTTGACGACCCAATACTCGGCTCTTGCCATCGCAAAAATCCATTTCAATGATAGACGGTTGATATAGTAGATGTCCTTTTCCTTGAACGGTGCTTCATGCCCTTTTTTCACACTCCAGATCAACGTATATTCAGGATGATTTTCTTTCATATACTCATAGATCCCACGCGGATTACAGCTGAATTGTTTTCCATTAAAGCTTTCAAAAACAACCGTTTTCTTTTTCACAGACAGCTTACTCGCCATCTTAAAGGTCGTTTGGAAGGTCCTTGTCACAAGGCGGTTACGGACTTTTTTTATTTTACCGATTTTCTTTTTGAACTTCTTCCACTTGCTTTTGACGTAGTACTTCGCTCGTGTTTTCATTGTATAATCATTAATTCGAATGCCAAGCGTTTGTCTCTTTTTCTTTCGATACACCTCATATCGAATCGGTACATCGTTTCGTTTATGAATTTGAACAAGTCCTTTGAGTTTGTTCGAGCGATCTCCAAGCACTAAAGAAGCGGTCGTTAAAGTCTCCTCTACTCCATCTACATCACAAATAAATTCAAGATAGAAGCGATATACAAGGCGGTTGTTTAACGAATATGTCAATTCCTTTAAAGGAACTTCTGCTAGAAATTGATAAAGCTGTGGTACTTGTTGATCATCACGGTATTTGACCACTTCTTCTTTTATTTGGGTCATATTTACCGGAAAACGATGTTCAATTGGTTCTTCACCATTTCTCTTCAATAGAAGCTTTACTTCTTTGATCTCATAAGGATGCTCTGCACTGAGAACGCCTGCATACCCAGTTAAAGATAACGTACATTCTTTGTTGAGCTCGATATGATTGAATTTCACAACCTTTAGCTCACGCTTGATTTTAAACGATGCATTCCCTTTATCCGTACGATACGGGATGACATACAGCATCGCATCTTTATTTTCTAAAAAAGTCAGCTCTGGCTTGTCTATTTCCATTTTTAAACGGCGTTTATAGTATGGCGTCTTCTCTTCTACTTCGGCGTTATCCGTTTCTTTTAGTTCGTCTTCCTCTTCTTCTGTATCAGAATCATAGGCTGAGTCCTCAAGCTCGTCTTCATCCTCTTCTTTGTTTGCGCTTAGATAGTCTGTGACATACAGGTTATATGTCTGGCCCTGCTCTAATGCAAGCGGCAGCGATGATTCACTCAATACGAACTTGAATAGATTCTCTTCTTGATGAACAAGCGGAAGGAAAAGCTCTTGTTTTGATACCCTTTCCCTCATAAACAAATAAAATTCTCTATCTTTTAATGGCATGTCATCGTCGATGCGAATAAGCATTTCTAGTTTCTCATGATGATTTTTTAACCCTTCAACGACACTCTTCTTATGAATTCCCTCTTCAATCATTAATCGTTAATCTCCTCTGTTCAGAAATCTTACCGTTGTGTTGTCACGTTATTTCACTTTCCAAGAATAGTTTCCTTGTTTCGTTTGATACGACCACCCATCGATTGACGATGGTTTATTGGTGAGCAGCTCTCCCTCTACTTCTAGACGCTGCAAAACTTCTTGAAGTTCTTCTGTTTTAAAACGAATGTAAAAATCAACGTATTTTGTTTGGTTGGTTTCAATGTTTTTCTTTGTTTGAAAATGACCAATTGGAAAGCTGACTTGATGGTTTTCATCGATTGTTTGAGATATGATTTCAGCTCCATTGCCTCGATCATATCCTGCGAAATCGATTTGCACATGATCCGCATGGCTCATTTCGTTCTTCAACTCAAGCTGAAGATGAAGAACATGATGTTCAGAGCTTAGATCATGCAAAACCCATTTCGTACGGTCCACGATCCTTCTCAGTTCATCTTTTCGCTCACGATTTTCGAGCATATGATGAAGTGCTGTATTCCAAAGAGACATTTCATCAGAAGGCACAAGATAAAAATAGGTTTGTTCTCCCAATACCTTCTCAACATCTACCTTATGCTTAGTATCTCCAAAGAAGACGGCATCCACTTGCTGTTTTCTTATTTGTTTAAATAATTCTCCGTAATGAGAATAGAGTTGATGTGGATCTTCTTCATAATGTGCGTCATGTACAAATGCAGCGTAATACGTTGTTTCAGGCTGATCGATTTTAAACAGGTGGCGGTCCTGATCCCGGTCTTCTGTGATCATTAGTTTCAAACGGTCATTTTGTGTTTGAATACTGGATAACCATAGTTGCTTTATATCCGTTTTCTTTGTAAAAGTTTGAATTCCTGTTTTTTTATACCAATTAATATGCCGAACTGGATTCTTTTTTGCATCTCCTGAGTAGATGATCTCCATATAAATGCCGCCATCGTCATTGATTAGTTCCTCCAAGTATAGAGCACCTGTATGAGGAACAAAGCTTTGTACTCTGCATAAAACGCCCTGCCAATTGTATTCTTCCCTCTTCACTAATTGCTGCTCTTCATTATATTGATCAATATAACAAATAGGGGAAGAAGGCAGTTCATATCTCGTCACCTGTATCATTGATTCATCTGCTGGCATGACTGCTTCATTGATCGAATGAAATGATGTACCGATGATAAATTCCGAGTAACGTCTTTTACTTCCGCTTTCTGGTAGAATATAGTGTTCAAATACATTCAAGATGTCAACTTGGCGAAGAAAGGTCTCCTCCATGCTATGAATATGTTCTTTCACATTTGCATCATAATTCAAAGTTAAAATGGCATTACGTTTATGTTTGTCAGCCAATGGCTTTAATCTCGCTTTTAAAGACTTCGTTAAGCGCTCATCCTGTTTTGGTACATCACCCATGATAAAGTAGTAGTCCATATCAGGCATGTCAACTGATGTCATTGTTTCATGTTGTTGAGGTTGATCCAATGTGTGTTCAACTTTTTTTTTCATCCAATTTTGAAACAAAGGAAGCTCTCCTTAAAAATAATGATAACTTGCTCATTGTATTTTACATGAAAAAGTACTTCTCACCAAAAGATAAGAAGTACTTTTTTTCGATCTATTAAAGTCCAGCGATTTCTTCCTTAATTTGAGTTGTCGAGATGCCTTCTGTTCTCTTCAAGTACACGACTTCGCAATGCTCTTTTAAGAAATCGAATTTACCTTCCCAGTCATCTCCCATGACAAACACATCAATATCGTGCTCCTGCACGTCACGGACTTTTTGATCCCAGCTGTTTTCTGGAATGACTTCGTCTACATAACGAATCGTTTCAAGAATCAGCTTTCGATGCTCGTAGCTATGATAAGCCTTTTTTGATTTTTGTAAGTTAAACTCATCTGTCGAAATGGCCACCACTAAGTAATCTCCAAGCTGCTTTGCACGTTCGAGCAGCTTAATGTGCCCCCAGTGTAATAAATCAAATGTACCGTAAGTAATAACTTTCTTCATTGCAAACATGAACTCCTTTCTTCATTCCTTATTCAACTGCTTTCATGCAGTAATGTTTATCCGTAATCCTATTATCATCGTTCGTATTTTTTCGCTCTTCGGAACCTCATTATATCACAGCGCCCATCAAACGTTAAGCAGATGTAAAGACAAACTATTTCCAATTTATTGGGCAGAGAAGGGAAAGTCCGAAGAATCAATGTTTCTCGCAGCATCCTTCATATGAATTGATGAAAATGTCATGAAATTTAAAGGTTTGTAAAGTTATTGTTAATATTTCATGGAGCATCTGTGATAAAATGATGAGTAGACGAAGAATGAATTTACAATGAACGTTCATAGATAACAAGATGAAAAAGGAGGTCTAAACAATGCAAACAGAAGTGGTCTCTAACCTTTCTTATGTAAACGGCGACCTAGATGAATTTATCAGCTATATGAATCACCATCATATTTCTCAAAGAAGAGGCGCCATGATTGCGACTGTCAATCCAGAGATAGGCTATGCCGTCATGAAGGATCATGCGTACCATCAAGTCGTCTCATCTGCGGATTATGTTCTGCCGGATGGTGTAGGCGTCGTCTTGATGTCACGTTTGACACAAAGTCCGCTGAAGTCAAGAATTGCTGGCTTTGATGTCTTCATGTCTATGCTTGATCTAGCAAACAAGCAGTCTAAAAGTATCTTTTTATATGGGGCGAAAAAAGAAGTGCTTGAGGCTGTTAAACAGCGAATTGATACGGAATATCCAAATGTGGTCATCGCGGGCAGCTGTGACGGCTATCAAGCCGATAAACGTTTCGTAGCGAAGCAAATCGCCCGCTCGAAAGCAGATATGGTGTTCGTTGCTTTAGGTTATCCAAATCAGGAGAACTTTATTTATGAATACCGTCATTTATTCCCGCAGGCTGTTTGCATCGGTTTAGGCGGAAGCTTTGATGTATTTAGCGGAACGGTGAAGCGTGCACCACGATGGATGATTAAAACAAATACAGAATGGCTGTACAGACTTGTTGTGAATCCATGGAGATGGAAACGAATGCTGAACATTCCTAAATACGCTTTTGCCGTATTGAAAGAAAACAAAGGAAAAAAACGTTACTATCCTGAGCAAGTAAAGGATCAGACGAAGCAGCTGTGAGAGACTGACCAATGATGAATATACGCTCAATGATCATTTCATGCTATGCAGCTTTCGTTTCTTTAATTGGATGGCTGATGAGCGGCGTGAAACCGCGTGAAAACCAGGTGACGCTGCTTGTTTCATTTCAAGAGAATGCAGCTGCTCTCATTGATACTTATCAACAACAGGCGAACATGACGATGAAGCTTACAGTCCTCTATACGAAGCATGCTTCTGCGATAGAAAAGGACGGGTCTCATCTGTCATTTCGCTATTTTCATGAAAAAAATCCTCTCCATCTCATTCAATGTATTTATACGATGTTTAAAAGCAAGGTTGTCGTGACAGATAATTACTTTCTCATGACAAGTGTACTCAGAAAACGGCCTTCTACCACCTGTATTCAAGTATGGCATGCTAATGGGGCGTTGAAAAAATTCGGTCTTGAAGATGCATCAAATTCGGAACGAAGTCCACGTGATATCAAACGCTTTAAACGAGTCTATGCGTCTTTCGATTATATCGTTACAGGCTCAGATCACATGCGCGAGATTTTCAAGTCTTCGTTTGGGGTCAATGATGAACGTTTTTTACCAACAGGTGTACCGATGACGGATGTGTACTTTGACCAGTGCCTGCCTTCCTTGAAGCCGAATGATTTTCCTAAAGGGAAAAAGATCCTGCTTTATGCACCGACCTATCGAGACTTTGCAATGGACGATCTTGTCCTGCCTTTTTCAAAAGAGCAATTGCAAACAGAGCTAAATGGAGACTATATTCTGCTCGTCAAGCTTCATCCTGCGGTCAAACATTTAGCAAAGGCGGAAACAGACGGTGAATGGATATTTGATGTGTCCGATCAGCCGCTCTATCCATTGCTTTGTACTTGCGATGTACTCATGACAGATTATTCGTCGATTGTGTTTGAATATGCGCTGCTTGAAAAGCCTGTTTTGTTCTTCACTTATGACTTAGACACTTATCGAGCGAAACGCGGCTTAGTCGATCGGTATGAGGACATCATTCCTGGAAAGGCTTGCGTCACTCAAGACATGCTCTTGAAGGAGCTGCTTCATCTAAACGAATCAGATCACAGAGAACGAATCAAAACCTTCGCTGAGGAATGGAACCAATATTCAAAGGGCGAGTCTAGTCAGCAGCTTCTATCATTTATTGAACAGCAGCTCTTACACAAAAAACGTCCGGCTTCTCATTAGGAAGCACGGACGTTTTTTTATTTGTTATAAACCGGGATGTCGTAATAGAGCGTATAGTTATCAAGTAAGTTATACAAGCTATACATACGAGTGACTTGCTTATAAGCCCAGCCAATATCTGTTGCATATTGATGAGTCGCTGCACTAGACCAGCGCATTTTATAAATCGTATCTTGCTTGTATGTGGCGTGATTGATATAGCTGTTGCCAATGAATTTTGCCCCGCCAATAATCGCTGCCTCTGGCGTGAACCATTGTTGTTCATACGCATACTTTGCACCGAGGTAATTCGGATTGCTGTCGTATGCGCCAATGCCATACATGTTATATACTTTCTTCCCATTAAACATCGTACCATTCGCTAAAATCGAACTTCCGTTACCCGTTTCAAGCAACGCATGAGAAATGAGATAAATTTCGTTGATATGATACGTTTTCGCTGCCGTAATAAAGGCTTGTCCTTTACCTGCAAGAATCCCTTTACCTGCTAGAATTTTGGAATTGACTTCTGCCGGATTGAGATTCGCAGCTTCAGAGAGTTTCAGAAATTGAAAATAAGATTGAGTGCCCTCAGCAATATTGGCTGGGTCTACATATTTTTGCACCTCTGCTGAACTTGCATTTCTCCAGCCCAAGCTGATCTTGATCCAGTTTCCTTCTTTCCCAAGCTGTCTTACTTTTGTTCCTTTGTTCAGCTGCGCCACGATGTTGCTTGCAGAGCTCGAATCAGGTGTAGAACGAACATTTAAGCCGTCTGTATTCACAGTTGACGTCGCCGGGTCTACATATGCTGCATAGACATAGGCTGCACCGTCTGTCTGTGGTGACACCTTCATTTGCTTGTTCACCATCTCATTGACAGTGAGGTTGTAGTTCGTTTGCATGACCATTGGGCCATTTTTGATTTTTACGGCTGTGGCTGTCCAGCCATATTGGCTTTTCACAAAAGCAATCGCCGCATTTACAGTTGGTAATCCTGTGAATTGCTGCGTAATGTTGATTTTGTAGGTTGGTTTCGTTGTTGTTTTATAAGCAGCTGGTTCATTCCGTTTTTTGAAAAATGCCAGGCCTTGGTCGCGCAATGCAGCTGTGGAAATGACACCGGTTTTAATCTGATATTGACCATAATCAGTTGTTCCTGTTTTTTGAGCAGCTGCTTTCATTTTTTGTTTCGTTAAATAGCTTAACGCTTGATTCAGTTTTGTCTGATTCACCGTCGGCTCTGTCGTGATCCGGTATTGCTTAACCGCTTCTGTCAGCGTTTTTGTACTGCTGGCAACGCCATTTTTCTTGATAATCTCTTGAGCCTGTTTGACTTTACTTTGCTCATATACAGGTGTTGTCTTGAGACTATACGTTTTGCTGACAGCTTGTCCCTTACCTGTTGTGATGCTGCTTGTCACCTTCTGCGTTTTTAAATATGCGGCACCTTTATTCATTTTCGCTTGGTCTGCTGATTGATTGACGACAAGTCGATACGTGCTGTCAGATACCTTACCCGTTTTTTTCGTTGTCGCAGATACCTTTTTCTTTTGGAAGAAAGCCGCTGCTTTTTTCGCTTGATCATCTCCTAATAGGTTTCCAGTCACTACTTGATATGGCTGTGTAGAAGAGATCTTTTTGGATGTGTAGCGCCATTTCTTTTTCTTGAAAAAGGCTACCGTTTTTCCGTATGCTGTATCGTTCAGTTGATTGAGTTTCACGATATAATTTTTTGTTTTTCCCACTCGCTGCACAGTCCCTGCAGCGCCGGTTTGTTTCTTGATCTGAGCCGCAGCTGAGGATGCTTGTTTGTTGTCTTTGAAATAGCCTGATTCCAAGCGATAAACATTTTTTAAAGCGCCTGTCTTTTGAATCTTCCCGCTGATCTTTGCTTCTCTTTGCAGCTGGGTAAGGAGCGTCTGTGCTTTTGACTGGCTGGCTTGTGCAGCTGATGTGACGATGTAATATGGCTTGCCTGCTGTCACCGTTTGAAGCACTGCTTTTAAACCAGACTCCTTTTGAAAGCCTTGCAGGATGGTATTCGCCTTACTTTGCCCAACGATACCGCCTGAAATCAGCTGATACACAGTGCCAGCTTTGTTTTCAGTTTGGTATGTACTGGTGACACCGGCCTGCTTTTGTAATTCGGTTTGAATATTTTTGACTTTCGTTTCAGAATCAATGGTTCCTGATATGACCTGATAAGAAGGTCTGCTTTGATTGATGACTTCATAGGTGCTATTGAGCCCTGATGTTTTCGTTAGCTCGAGCGAGAGCTTTTTTGCCTGAGCTTCATCATTGACTGGGTCAGATATGACCTTTTGTAAAGGCAGGCGGTCACCTACTGGAGACACCGTACCGCTCATGCCCGTCTCTTTTTTTAATGCAGCTGCACTTGCACTCGCTGCTGTTTGCGACTCATATCCTGAGGCAGTGAGCTGATAGGTCGACGTGTTTCCTGAGGTTTGATAAGTGGCTGTCCACTTTTTGTCCTTCTTCAATGTTTCCACTGCTTTTTTCACTTCTGATTCTGTTGTAAATACCTTTGAGGTGTTCATCGTATAAATGGATTGATCGACATAGGAGGCTGCTTGCGCTTCTTTGCCCGTCTGTACTGTCATACCAAAGGCAGCTGCGAGTAACATAATCTTGATGGTTTTTTTCACGTTCCCTGTCCCTCTCTTAACTTTGCATAATAGTCTACTAATCTCTTTATCGACAAAAACAAGTACTCTTTCAAGTCATTTATGCAATAGAAAAATAGAGGACCCCTTCGAAGTCCTCTTTTCCTTTATATATGCGACACAATCAGTTCACAAGTTCCTTCAATTGAGAAGCTCCCTGTTTCAGCCGGCAGGATAAAATGAGCTCCTTTAGGCAGTGGATATGTATGTCCATCATGCGTTAAAGACCCTTCTCCATGAATTACACTGCACAGCAAAAACGGATAATCTTGCGAAAGCTCTACTGTTTGATCAATTTCCCATTTATACACAGAGAAATACTCTGCTTCAACAAAAGTTCGAATGGTCAGCCCACGGCGTGTTTCAACTGATTCATCTGTATAACCGTCTACATGAGGAACCGTTGTGACATCAATGGCTTGCACAAAATGAAGTTCACGTTCATTGCCATCCTGATCTTTTCGTTCATAATCATATACCCGATAGGTTGTGTCTGAGCTTTGCTGCGTTTCAAGGACAAGCGTTCCTTCGCACAGCGCATGAATGGTTCCGCTTGGCACATAATAAAAATCACCAGGCTTAATCTTCACACGACGCAAAAGACCTTCCCAATCTCCACTGTTCATCATGGTCACAAGCTCAGTTCTTGTTCTTGCATTGTGCCCATAGATCATTTCTGCTCCTTCTTTGCAGTCAATGATATACCAGCACTCTGTTTTTCCAAGCTCGCCATTTTCATGTCTTTCCGCATAATCATCATCCGGATGAACTTGAACGGACAAGTCTTGGTTTGCATCTAAAATTTTGGTTAACAGCGGGAATCGATCGCCTTCTATTCCCCCGAACAATTCTCTGTGATTGTCCCATAGTTCGATCAGCGTTTTCCCTTTATATGGACCGTCTTGCACGACACTTGGTCCGTTTGGATGAGCAGAAATTGCCCAGCATTCTCCCGTTTGATCAGAAGGAATATCATAGCCAAATTGATCCCTTAAGGCTGTACCTCCCCATATTCTCTCCTTCAATTCAGGCAGTAAAAAAATTGGTGACTGCTTCATTCAGGATGACTCCTCCCTTTGCTACCCTTTGATAATCCTTGCCAAGCTTGATGAAAACTAGCAAGTCTCAACTTTTATTATGACGCTATCTAAAGAGAAGTCAATCCTTTCAGTACACCAAATGAAAACGATAACACAAAAATATTTCATCCTTTGACAGAGCCTGCGAGAAGCCCTTTGACAAAGTATTTTCCGAGCAGAATATAGACCAAAAGTGTCGGCAGTGCGGCCAATATCGCCCCTGCCATTTGGACGTTCCATTGCACAATTTGACTGCCTGATAGATTTTGCAAGGCGACCATCACCGGCTGATGCTCCGCAGTGGTCATCGTGACTGCAAATAAGAACTCATTCCACACATTTGTGAACTGCCAAATGGCGACCACAACAAACCCTGTGATCGAAAGCGGAAGAATCATATGTCTGAAAATCCCGATAAACCCTGCGCCATCCATTTTTGCCGATTCAATCATTTCATCAGGGATGCTCACATAGAAGTTTCGGAACATGAGCGTTGTGATCGGGAGTCCATATACGACATGGACAAGCACCAGACCTGGAATCGAATTATACAATCCGACTTCACGCAAAAATTGAATGAGTGGTATGAGGATACTTTGATATGGAATAAACATCCCAAACAGCATCAGCGTAAAGACCACTTCTGACCCTTTGAAACGCCATTTTGATAGGACATAGCCATTCATCGCTCCTAGTACAGCTGACAATAAGGTAGCCGGAATGACAAGATAAAGTGAATTCATTAAATTGGGCGCTAGCTTTTCAAATGCGATTTGATAGCTTGAAAAATCGAGTGTTGATGGCAGCGCCCACATTTTCTCAAGGGTCACTTCACCTAATGGCTTCAAGCTTGTGACGAGCATGACATAGACTGGCATCAGAAAAAAAAGACTGCACAAAATCAATAAAGCATAAAGGACTGGACGGACAAACCATCTAGCTGTCATGATGACGCCCCCTTCCGGCTCGACAGGAGATACGGCACGATAAAGACCGCAACAGAGATCAGCATAACAATCGCAATGGCGGCACCGCCTGCATAATGGTTTCCTCTAAAGGTCATTTCAAACATGTAAACGCCAGGAACATCTGTGACAAAGTTTGCACCCGGTCCTGTCATCGAGTAAATCAAATCGAAAATCTTTAACGAAATATGAGCCATGATGATAATGACACTTGCAGTAATCGGTTTTAATAGAGGAAAAATAATCTTCCGGTAAATCTGCCATTCAGTTGCGCCATCCATTCTAGCAGCCTCTCTTACTTCCTCTGGAATTCCTCTCAAACCCGCCAAATACATCGCTAGAGAGAAGCCAGTCATCTGCCAAACCGCTGCAATCACGACTGCAATCATTGCCGCAGGGACACCAAACTCAATTTTCCCCCAGACAAATCCGGCTAAAATGTTCGTATCCGTGTACCACTTAGGCTGAATACCAAGCGTTTTTAAAAACAGATTCACCCCAGTTGACGGGTTTAAAATCCATTGCCAGACGACCCCTGTCACAACGAAGGAAAGGGCCATCGGAAAGAAAAATAAATTCCGAAATAGAGATTCACCCTTGATCTTCTGATCTAGTAAAATCGCAAGTGCGAGTCCAGAGGCAATGACGGCTCCAATAAAAAATAGAGTAAAAAAGACCGTATTTCGAAGATCTGACTGAAAGCGGAAATCTTGAAACAGCATGATATAATTTTGAAGACCTGCAAAAGAGAAATTTGGAACAAGCGAGGTCCAGTTTGATAATGACACATACCCTGTCCAGCCAATAAAGCCGTAAACAAAGATGAATAATAAAACAGCCGACGGGGCTAAAAATAGCAGCGCAAGCAGCTGATCCCCATTCCATTTTTTCCGAACACGTTTGACTTTAGGTGTTGCTGCTTTTGTGATCGGCGATGTGTCCATGCGCATGAAGCTACACTCCTTTTCAAAAAAGAGGCGGTGCTTAGCCGCCGCCTCCTCGTCTTTATTTCATTGCATCTTTTAAAGATGAAACAAACTGGCTGCTGTCTTTTTGCGTGACGAAGATATTCACGGCTTGATTCGCTTTTGTCACAAACCCTTCTTCAGCAGCTGAACCATGTGCGAGAGACGGCGCCAGCTTTGATTCTTTAAATGCCTTCATCGCCGATTTTCCGTATTCATCATATTTTGAGACATCTGCATCTACACGTGCCGGTATCGACCCCTTCAGCGGATTAAATGCATCCTGTCCTTCCACAGATCCTAAAACAGATAAAAATTTCTTCACGTTTTCTGGCTGTTTCACGCCCTTTGGAAGTCCAAATGTATCGGTGATCACCATAAAGCTTCCCTCTGTTCCAGGAGTCGCCGCGTATCCAAAGTCTTGTTTCACCTTCAGATCGAGATCATTCACAAAGTACCCCTTTGCCCAGTCGCCCATGACATTCATTGCTGCTTCCCCTTTTGCCACGAGCTGCGAGGCATCCTGCCAGTTACGGGAGCTGTGATCATCATTGACGTATTCGAGCATACGCCCAAAGATGTCTGCCGCTTCCTTCACTTTTGCGTCATCCATTTTCATGTCGCCAGCCCAAAGTTTTTGATATCCGTCAGCGCCTAAAACGCCGAGCAGCACACTCTCAAACAAATGCGTCGCTGCCCAAGGCTCTTTATCACCAAGTGCAAGCGGTGTAATGCCTTTTTTCTTTAAGGCATCTGCTGTTTTGAAAAATTCATCAAAGGTCGTTGGCGGCTCTAAGCCTGCATCATCAAATACCTTCTTGTTATACCAAAGCACATTGCCTCGGTGAATATTCACTGGTACTGAATAGATTTTCCCATCTTTGCTGACAAGGTCGATGAGTGATTCCGGAAATTTGTCCTTCCAGCCTTCTTTTTCATATAGATCATCCAGCGGCTCCATTTTGCCTGCTGCGACCCAGCTCTCATTCAGCTCCGCTCCGCCATGTACTTGGAACGTAGCTGGCGGGTCATTCCCTTGCATCCGGCTAGTCAGAACAGCCTTTGCATTTGTACCAGCACCACCTGCGACGGCTGCATTTTCAATTGGGATGTCTTTATTTTTCTCTTCAAACAATTGAATGAGTGCTTTCAGTCCGTCCTCCTCACCTGCTCCAGTCCACCAAGAGAAAATGTCTAGTTTCTCTGCTCCGCCCTCTTTTTTTGCATCTGAGTTGGTCGATGAACTACAGGCAGTGACGATAAGCATACAGAGCGCTAACAGCGTAAAACCTAATTTGAACTTCATGATTGATCCCCCATCCCTATTTTGTAAGCGTTATCAAAATAAGTATAATGGCAGATCCTCGCTTTTTTTCAGCAAACTTCTTCACTTTTTTATGAAATTCTTCACTTTTTTACGGTTTGTTTTCGATATTCCTTCGGTGAACAGCCGACCATCTTCTTAATCACACGGCTGACATAATTGGGGTCTGTATATCCTGCCTGATAGGTAATTTCTTTTAAACTAAGCGAGCTGTCTTTGAGAAGCTTTTTGATTTTATCCAGCCGGCAGGTTGTCACATACTCTTTAAATGTCAGCCCTGTCTCGTCTTTAAAGCGCTTTGTGAAATAGGTTGGACTTAAATCAACATAGGCGGCAGTCTGCTCAAGCGTGATCTGTTCACAAAAATGCGTTTTGATGTAGCGTTTTGCCCGCTCAATGTCATTCACGGTCTGGGTTCTCGCTTCGTACACGTCAAATAAGTGTTCACAGCACTCACGGCATTCAGCTGCGGTGCTGATCGTTAATATTGGCCAGTCTGTTCGGAGCCGTGATTTAAATAAAATCAGCAGCTCTTTTAGTTGTGAAATGGTCGCTCCCTCCAGTTCAAAGGCATCGAATAAAGCCAGCGCATCCTCTCTTCTCCCTTCTTCCAGTGCCTGCATCATATCGTCTGCAAGCTCCGGCAGATGGATCATTGGATAAGTCTGCTCTTCTGTATGGTAAAAACCATAACGAACAACGCCGGGACTCTTTTTTCGCTGATAATAGGAAAGCTTCGCCTCTGCTGCACTTTTCTGAAGATAAAGCGGGTTTGAGACCGGGTGTCCCATGCCAACGACAGGTGAAGGCTGATCGTTTGTTGTGGCAGTTCGAATCGCATGCAGGACATCTGCCTTTAACTGACCAGGCGCTTGGTGACGATAAATGAGACATGTAAACAGCTCACCACTCACCTGAATCGGTACCGTATGAAAAAGGGGAGATGTCTGTAAATCAATCAACAGCTGATCCCCGATTGTCCGCTGAACAGCGATGACAAGACCTGCTTCATATTCGTGAAACATTTGTTGAAACTCCATGGAGGTATAGGACTGACCATTTATGACATGAGCTTCGAGCCACTTTGACTGCTGACCGGCCGCCACCGCCTGCCGCTGAGACGCCTCCTGCTGAATCTCTGCCGCAACCGTTCGAATGGCGGCGATGGTTTCATCTTTGTCAGCCGGTTTAACGAGATATTGCTTCACCCCTTCCTGCATCGCTTGCTTGGCATAATCGAACGTATCGTACGCTGTCAGCATAATGAATTTTGTATGAGGACTGCTCGCTTTGATCTGCTTGATCGCTGTCAATCCGTCCATTCCAGGCATCTGAATATCCATGAGCACAAGATGAACGGGCTCAGTTCGCACGAATTCAACCGCCTTCTTTCCATTTTCAGCTTCTCCTGATATATGACACTCTGGAAGCCAATCGGTCATGAATTTCCGCATCGCTAGTCGTTCTATTTTTTCATCATCCACAATCAGCACGTTCAGCATACCGATCCCTCCTTCATCGGAATAGCCAATTGAATGGTGGTGCCTTCGTTTGGCTTTGAGTCAATTTGCAAGGCATCTTTTACCCCGTAAAACAAATGCAGCCTTGACATCACATTTCGAAGACCGATCCCTGTCGAGTGCCCTTTACTCAAGGTGTTTGCATCTTCCTCTTCTTTTTCTGATAGCAACCTCCTTTTCTCTTGTTCATTGATCCCCATCCCATTGTCCCGAATCCGAATCATCACATAGCCGCCTTCTTGATAGATCGAGAGTTCGACAAGCCCGTCTTCCTCCTTTGGTTCAACGCCATGAATAAAGGCATTTTCGACAAGCGGCTGTAAGGTGAGACTTGGGATATGTACAGATAAACATGATTCATCTATGGTCGTTTTGCATGTAATACGATCGGCAAATCTTGTTTCTTGTATATGAAAATATTCTTTGACCACTTTTACTTCTTGCTCCAACGTAACAGATGCACTGAGAGCTGACAGCGAATACCGCATCAACGTGGAAACGGATTGGATCAACCTCGATGTGGCATCCGCTGACTCTAAGTAAGCCATGCGTGAGACGATGTTTAATGTATTAAATAAAAAATGTGGATTCATTTGGTTTTGCAGCGTTTTCAGCTTCATGTCTTTGATTTTTTGATCTAAGGCTGCCTTTTGTTTCATCTCTTCAATCATCATTTTCATCTCTTGACGCATTCGCTGAAAGGCCTCATTTAATACAGAAATTTCATCCTTTGAGGTGACATGCAAGTGCGCTCCATCAAAATTCCCTTCTGATACTTCCTTTACGCTTCGAGACAGATGGACGATCGGCCTTGATATCCCTCCAGCAATCATATACGCCATCCATAATGCGACCCCAATGGATAGCGTAAACAAACATAAGGTAAAGAGTGCATAGGTTTGGTGTCTTTTTTGCAGAGATTGATAGAGTACTTGATACTCAGACAATTCATCATCAAGCAGAGTCATCGTTTGCTCTTGTATGTAGGAGGAGACGGTTCTCACCTCCTTTACACTTGCTGCATATTCTTTGATTTTCCCTTCTTTTACATGTGTCATGGTCGCATCACTTTCATTGATGAGCGTCCGCATCATATATTGGTATTTTTCAATAGAAGGAATCGCCGCATGAAGCCCGGCATCCTTTCGCAATGCCTGATTATAGGATTTCATTTTCTGTTTTGAGGCCAGATATTCTTTGGCAAACTGCCGATCCTTTTCAATCGCATACGCATTGACCTTTTCATACATCGTTTTTGCCTCTGTCGATATATCATTGAGCAGGAGAAAGGAACGAAAGCTTCTGCTATATTCTGATGTGATATTCGAGCTGCTCCAATAGACGAAAAAAGCGGCCACGTTGCCAAGGAGCACAAGGATTAAAAATGCCAATAACAGCTTACTTCGAATCCTTCTCATGGCTGCACACCCTGCTTTCTGTCTGTTTGCTGCAGAGGCAGATCCTCGCGCCGAATCACACTCGTTCCTGTGTACTGGAGTGGTTCTTCTTTTTCACCTTTCTGCAAACGCACAAGCGATTCCACTGCTTGATAGCCCATTTCATAAGGATGCTGAACAACCACTGCATCAATCTTTCCATCATCGAGCGCCTGAATCGTATCTGGCAATGTGTCAAATGCGAGCACATAAAAATCTGTGGACGATCGATATTGTGCTGTTGCTTGAATGATGCCTGCACCATCTAATGCACTCGTGCCGTAAAATGCGGTGAGCTTCGCATGATCGTTTAATAGTTTATACGCGGCACCGGAGGCCCCTGACTTCGTAATGGCTGATTCTTCTATTCCAGCAATATGAATACGTTTTTCAGCGGCGACGGCATCTCGAAATCCTTTGACACGCTGCTTTTGATGAACGGCATCAAGCCTGCCTGTGACAATTCCTACATACTGTTCGTCTTTTGTATCTGCGATGAGTGCCTGTCCTGCGATAAAGCCTGAATAATAATTGTCCGTGCCTACATACACTTGACGCTTGCTCCCCTCTGCATCCGTATCGACGGTGACAACATCAATGCCTTTTTCTCTCGCCTTCTGAAAAAGCGGTTTGTATTTTTTCGCATCAAGTCCCTGCGTCATAATGCCATCGACATGCCCTGCGATCGCCATATCAATGGTTTTCAGATGATCGTCTATATCTGCTTGCTTCGGACCCAAATATTCTAGATACACGTGATGAACGGCTGCCGCATCAGCAGCTCCCCTTTGTACCAGCTGCCAATATTCATTATCAAGTTCCTCCGGTACAAGGACAAAGTGATATTGATAGGTTGATGACGCTTTTTCGGAAGCGCTTTCAATTTTAAATAAATCTTGACCTAATAATGTTAAAAAAATGACAGATACGACACAAAAAGTGAGAAAGGCGCCTATCCCGATCCACTTTAATCTTTTCACCACATCCTCCCCCTTTCAAATATTGCGCATAAAAAAAGAGCTGCTTATAAGCATACTCTCTCGACCTCTATAATTCCTTTGTCATAAATAAACTGTTTGGATCTTCTTGATATGAATCGAAAGGCGGACAAATATAAAAACCAACACTCTCATATAGTTTTCTTGCTGGCTCAAAGAAAGACATCGCACCTGTCTCTAAGCTGACACGTGAATAGCCGCGCCTTTTCGCCTCTTGGAGAAGATGGTTCAGCATATACCTTGCTACACCTTTTCGCATATGGAGAGCTGCGGTCCTCATTGATTTGATTTCGCCGTGATCACTTGACAGCTCCTTTAACGCTCCGCAGCCAAGAAGCTCCTCTCCTTCCCGCACACTCCACACTGTGACATCTTGATTTTTCAAATCAGCTAACGGAAGGGCATGAATGCTTTCTGGCGGGGAATGCTCTTTCATTTCTTCTATATGAGCGGTAATCAGCTGCTCTATTTGTCCATCCGTGAGTGTATCTTGTTGAATGTACATGTCTATCACTCCTTCACGATCATTGTA
The DNA here is from genome assembly GCF_002998555.1 of Bacillus sp. NMCC4. Lineage (NCBI taxonomy): Bacteria > Bacillati > Bacillota > Bacilli > Caryophanales > Bacillaceae > Bacillus > Bacillus sp. NMCC4. Next base: position 455,718 of record NZ_PVRA01000001.1, read on the forward strand.
CGTGAAGAGTCAGCATTCACCTGCTGTTATGTCAGATAAACGAACAAACAACCGGCATCCATCCGCCAGTTGTTCGTTTGATATCAACTATTTATGAAGAAAGTACCGCTTGTAACTCTTCTGCTGTACTGCTTTCAAGCTGACTTCCGACTCCTACTGCCACTGCACCTGCTTTCAGCCATTTTGGCACATCGGCTGGATGAATACCGCCCGTTGGAATAAATTCAATCTCTGGAAACGGACCTTGTAAGTTTTTCATATAGGATAAACCGAAGGAACCGCTTGGAAAAAGCTTGAGCAAGCAGTAGCCATCTGCTTTTGCCTGCATGATTTCACTTGGGGTGAGGACACCTGGTACATAGAGTGTGTCGTGAAATGAGAGATGCTCTCCGATCACAGGGAGATATCCTGGACTGACAATAAATTGTGAGCCTGCGTCAATGGCTGATTGTGCCTGCTCAAGGGTTGTGATTGTGCCTGCTCCTACAATCAGATCTTGCTCATGCTGAAAGGACGCGATGATGTGTTCAGCATTAGGCGTGGTATACGTCACTTCAATGGCTCGAACGCCTTTTTTCTTTAAACGCTCAATGGTCTCAATGCCTTCTGCTTCACTCCCCGCTCTCACCACTGCGATCAGCTTACAAGCCGCGAGCTGCTCTTTAACGCTCAAACTTGCTGACTTGCCCATATCCTTCATCTCCCTTCTTATATTCCCGTCGTCTATGATATCGTTTGGCTTCTTTCATAAAAGCCTGAAGCTCTTCCCGAGTAGGCAGTCCGTCTTTATCGCCAGGAGACATCACCGCAAGAGCCCCTACAGCATTGCCTCTTGTCACAGATTTTTCATATGATAAACCGTCCAATAAGCCGCTGATGACCCCCACGGCAAATCCATCACCGGCACCGACTGTATCAACGACATCTGGCACATAAAATCCGCTCACAATCCCCTGACTGGCTGCACTTTTATAAAAGGCACCTTCTGCACCGAGCTTCATGACCACAAGCTTGACGCCTTTTTGCAAATAAACATCGGCAATCTCTTCCGGCTCGTGACAGCCTGTGAGCCTTTGCCCTTCTGCAAGCCCCGGAAAAAACCAATCCACTTGAAAAGCCATCTGATTCACTGTATGGATCATATCTTCCTCCTCTTCCCATATCTGCAGACGAAGATTTGGATCAAATGAAATGGTTTTGCCTGCTTCTTTCATCTTTTGAAGAGCATGAAAAGAGAACGCTCTCATTTCATTGGATAATGCAGGCGGAATACCTGTCATATGGAGGTGTCCTGCCTGTTTGAAATAGCTGGTGGGAAAGTCGCTTGGACTCATTGTGCTCGCAGCAGAGCCTTTACGATAATACGTGACGTCAGGGTCTCCATCCATCACTTTTGATTTAAGTAAAATCCCTGTTTGAGCCCCATCATTTGAACGGATCACTGCACTTGTATCGACCCCTTCTTTTTGAAGCTCTTCTAAAATAAATGTGCCAAGTGAATCTGCTCCGACTTTGCTCACCCATCCCACATCAAAACCTAGCCTCGCCAAACCGACTGCCACGTTACTTTCGGCGCCAGCAAGCGCCTTTTGGAATGTATGCACTTGATGAAGCTCTCCGGCTTCTTTTGCAAAAAACATCGCCATTGATTCCCCAAATGTGACCGCATCCAATGCTTTCACTCATTTCTCCCCTTTCTTGGTACCGGTTTCAAATTAGTTAAAAAAGAGAGAGTATGCACGTATGTATACTCTTCTCTGTCTGTTGTTTATAAAGATTTTCTTACGATGATTTCTCCGTCAAGCTGAATGGTTTGGGGGGCACTTTCATCCCCTTCAAGCCGAGTCTTGATTTTTTGCATGGCGGCTTTCCCCATTTCATGAGATGGCTGGGCAACCGTTGTGATTCCAGGCCCAATCAGCTTATACCATTCTGTATCATCAAAGCCTGCGATGCCTATCTCCTCTGGAATCTTTATCCCAAGCTCTACAAGCTCACTAATCAGTTTCAGCATGAGTAATCCATTGGCTGCTAAAATCGCTTTTTTCTGTTGGTTTGATTGTACAAAACGGACAAGCTCTTCTCGCAATTGTTCCTTTTGCTTCAAATCAATTTCTGCAGTGAGCGGCTTCTTATGTTTACTCATAGCTGTCTGCTCATATGCTTCTTTTCGTTCTTCACGAGGACTGATCCCATCGACCGGCTCAGTAAAGAAAGCGATGTGCTCATAGCCTTTCTCATACATTTGTTGAAGCAACCGGATCGTGATATCACGGTTATTCGTTGTCACTGTGTCGACTTTTAGTTCTGGCAATTTCCGGTCAACAAGGACAATTGGTACACCGTTTTTCTTAAAATCCTGCAGAATGTCATTGTTCTGGCCTGTCGTATTGATGATGAGCCCTTCAATATAATGCGCATTCAGCTTGAGGAGCATTTCCCGTTCTTTTTCTGGTCGGTTATCTGTGTTGCATACCATGATACTGTATCCATATTCATCACAAATTTCTTCGACTCCGCGAAGTGTCGCTACAGAGAATGGATTCGTAATGTCGGCTACAATAAACCCAATGACCTTGCTTTTTCTTACTTTCAATCCTTGAGCGAGCTGACTCGGACGATAATGCAGTTCCTCAATGGCTTTCTTGATTTTTTTTACCTTATCAGCAGAAATTTCATTTGTTCTGCCATTGATATATCTAGATACAGTTGATTTTGAAACACCTGCATAAGCTGCCACTTCGTTGATGGTGACTTTCGTTTGCTTTTTCTCTTTCATTCAAAAAACTCCCACAATCGATATCTTCTCATTTGTTTCGAAACCGATTTCAAATAACTTAAAAAGAGCATATCATAATTTCATGCATTTCAGAAGATTTTTTTGCATGAAGAGGGCAAAAAAATCATCTAAATAAATAAAAAGAAAACGATTTCAAAATAACGGTTGACGGCGTTCTCTTTTTACTCTAGAATTTTCCTTGAAACCGATACCAAATAAAACATCAATATTTTGTTTCAGATGGAAAGGGAGGCTTATCTCAAATGGAAAATCGTTATGCTGTACACCCTGAGCAGGTCAAACGTTTTACAACAGAGGAACTTCGTCGTCATTTTCATATTCCTACGCTATTCGTCAGTGGTGAATTAAAGCTCTACTATTCGCATGAGGATCGCGTGGTGATTGGCGGAGTCAAGCCGGCAGCAGAGCCGCTCAAATTAGATGCCGGAGACTTTTTACGTACGGAATATTTCCTTGAAAGACGAGAGATCGGCATTGTAAATGTCGGCGGTCAAGGAACGGTCACTGTCGATGGTGAAGCCTTTGTACTGGAGCACAAAGATTTCTTATATATTGGGCTTGGACACGAAGATGTACAGTTTGCTAGTTCATCAGGCGAAGAGGCCAAGTTCTATCTTGTATCAGCCACGGCTCATCAAGCTTACCCTACACAAAAAGCAGCCATCGCTGAATTAACACCGAATCACTTAGGAGAAGCGTCTGCTTCAAACGTACGAAACCTGTATCAAGTCATCCACGCAAACGGCATCCAAAGCTGTCAGCTCATGATGGGAATCACTCAGCTGGAAACCAATAACACGTGGAATACGATGCCCGCTCATATTCATGATCGGCGTATGGAAGTGTACTTATATCTTGATATCGAAGAAGATGCTCGTGTCTTTCATTTTATGGGAGAGCCATCTGAAACAAGACATCTCGTTGTCGCAAATGAGGAAGCGGTCATTTCTCCTGCCTGGTCCATTCATTCAGGCTCGGGTACAGCGAATTATTCATTTATTTGGGCGATGGCGGGCGAGAACTATACGTTCAAAGATATGGACTTTGTCCCAATGGACCAGCTGAGGTAATGTGATGACGACGACATCCTATGTAGCGTCCCTCTTTTCTCTTGAAGGTAAAACAGCCCTTGTGACAGGTCCAGGAACCGGCATTGGGCAGGGCATTGCTGTGGCGCTTGCCCGATCAGGCGCAGATATCATCGGCACATACCACCACACACCGCTTGAGGAAACGAAAGCGCTTGTCGAACAGGCAGGCCGCTCGTTTCATGCGGTTCAGGTTGACTTTTCCGATCCTCAAACGGCAAAGCAGGCTGTCAATGCCATGTTAAAAAAGCATACGATCGATATTTTAATCAATAATGCTGGAACCATTAAAAGAGAGCAGGTCGCTCATTATTCAGAGGAAGATTGGCATACGGTCATGGATGTGAATATCAATAGTCTCTTTTTCCTCACTCAAAGGGTTGGACAGCAGATGCTGAAAAATGGGCAAGGGAAAATCGTCAATATCGCCTCCCTTCTATCGTTTCAAGGCGGCGTCTTTGTCCCTGCTTATACAGCGAGTAAGCATGCTGTCGCGGGGCTGACGAAAGCTTTTGCAAACGAATGGGCGAATCAGCATATTCAGGTGAATGCGATCGCTCCTGGTTACATCGCGACCAATAACACGCAAGCCATTCGAGACGATGAAAATCGAAATGAAGAGATCCTCAAACGGATCCCCGCCGGGCGCTGGGGTAAGCCTGAGGATCTAGCCGGCGCTGCTGTTTTCCTTAGCTCACCAGCCTCTGATTATATGAACGGTCATATTTTAGCTGTTGATGGCGGCTGGCTTGCGAGATAAACAGACGAGAGAATTCCTATTTGCAGGGATTCTCTTTTTTTCTATTTGCATAATTCTCCTCATTCCGAGTCACTCTATAAAAAACATGACATGAGGGTGAGGTATTATGAAAAGTCGTATTGAACAAGATATAGCGTCCGTCATCAAGCGCGTCAAAAGCTTTGCCGGGAAAAGTGATGATATCGTGTTCCACTCTTTTTCATTTGGCCCTTCTGCTATCTCTGCATGTCTCATGTACGTTGAAGGACTCACAGAATTTGAGATGCTTTCCAAGCAAATCATTTCACCCATGCAAAAGGAACTGAACATCACCGAGGTTGATTCTACTACGCTTCCGTCCCTGTCTAAAACGTTCTTTGGCATTCAAAATGACGTGCTGGAAGATATGAACCTTGCCATCGAGCAGTTATATAACGGCAGGGCTATTTTATTTGTAAATGGGGCAACACAAGCGCTTGCGCTCCAAACGAATCTTTTTCAATTTAGAGAAGTAGAAGAGCCGCAATCGGAAGTCCTTGTAAGAGGGCCGCGGATCGGTTTTATTGAAAATCTTGAAAAAAACACAGCTTTAATCCGTGAGCGGGCAAATGACCCTAACCTTGTCATTCAAAAGGTAAATGTAGGTACTCGCAATAAAAAGTCTGCTGCCCTTGTGTACGTTCGTGATATTGTTGATCCCAAATTAGTAGAAGATGTTCTATCACGCATGACCGAAATCAAAATGGATGACATCCCTGAAACCGGCTATATTGAACAGCTGATTGAGGACAGCCACATCTCCATTTTTCCGCAGATTCAAAATACAGAACGTCCTGACCGGGTGATTGCATCTGTGCTTGAAGGCAAAGTCTCCATTTTGCTCGACGGCACACCTTTTGCCCTCATCATGCCTATGACACTTACAGCCTTGATGCAATCACCGGAGGATTATTATCAAAGATGGACAAGTGCGACTCTTTTGCGCCTACTCCGTTATTTTGCCGTACTGTTAACGATTTTTTTACCAGGGCTCTACATCGCTCTTGTCTCATATCACCCCGGTTTATTACCAACACGAATGGCAATCACCATCGCAGGCAGCCGGCAGAATGTTCCGTTTCCTCCTGTTGTCGAGGCGATTCTTATGTCTTTTACGATTGAGCTGCTGCGAGAAGCTGGACTTCGGCTTCCTAGAGCCATCGGGCAGACAATTGGGCTCATTGGCGGCGTCATCATTGGTCAGGCGGCTGTCCAAGCCAATATCGTCAGTGCCTTAATGGTGATTATTGTGTCGCTGACCGCCTTGGCCGATTTCACTGCCCCTTCGTATGACTTTAGTTTCCCGCTGCGCATCTTGCGCTTTATGGCCATTTTCAGTTCAGCGATGTTTGGGTTATATGGCTTGATCATGTGTTATTTATTTGTGCTTTGTCACCTGATGCAATTAAAGACCTTTGGTTTTGACTATTTCACACCTGTTTTGTCTTCACCGTTTTCAGATTTAAAGGATACGTACGTACGTTTACCAATTGGGCTATTTAAATCGAGACCGAAAACAGCAAAAATAAAAAATCTCAAAAGACAAGGAGATTAAACGATGTACAGAGCTGAGAAGCTATCATTGTTACAAGTCACCATTCTGTGCAGCTCTACAATGATAGGCGCTGGAATTTTAACTATTCCACGCAGTTCTGCCAATTCAGGGTTCCCTGATGGCTGGATCATTGTATTAATACAGGGAGTCATCTTTGCTTTCGTTGCTTTTTTGTTAGGATGGATTGCTGAAAAGAATGCACCAGACACCATTTTTGAGTCAAATACTAAAGGAGCCGGTGCAATCTTTGGCACGTTCTTTAATTTAATGCTGATTGCCTATTTACTAGGCATTGTCGGCTTTGAAGCGCGTGTTCTCGGAGAGGTTGTTCAGTTTTTCCTGCTGCAATCGACTCCCATGGCAGTGATTGTGATGATTTTTCTTCTTGTGGCGATCTATCATTTGAAAAGTGGTATCTTTCCAATAGTGAAAATGGTGACATACATATATCCGATGACGATGATCATTTATATTGGGCTCATGCTGTTTAGTTTGAAAATATTCGATTTTGATTACTTACGCCCGGTGATGGCGAACGGGTTTAAAGATTTCAGTAATTTGTTCTCTCAAACATTTATTCAATTTACAGGCTTTGAGGTCATTTTGTTTGTTGTACCACTCATTTATAAAGACAAATGGTCGAAGGCGAAATGGGCCGCTGCGATCGGGGTCGGAATTACCTCACTTATCTACTCTCTCACGCTCTTTATTGTGATTGGTTCCATGACCGTTGGAGAAACGAAATCCCTCACCTGGCCCACTGTCTCACTCATTCAAGCACTAGAACTTGAAGGGGTCTTCATTGAACGATTTGATATTTTTTTACTGACGATCTGGACTTGCCAGCAGTTCATTTGTATGCTTGGCTTTTTCCAATTTGCGATTAAAGGCTGTCACACGGTCTTTAAGACAACCAGTATTACGAGACTGCTATGGCTGCTGTTTTTAATTACCTCTGCACTCTCCCTTTTTCCGAAAAATATCAATGAAGTCTTTTACTACTCTACTTTACTCGGCTACTCATTGTTCGCGGTTTTAGCCATTCCTTTTATTACAGCTGTTCTGTTGATGATACGTAAAAAATGGGGAGGTCGTTCTGCATGAGAAGAAGGCGTTTGTTGTTATTTTTTTTGTCCTGCTGTCTTTTCCTTCTATCAGCAGGGTGCTGGGATTTAAAGGATATTGAAAAATTATCATTTGTGCGCGGCATTGGCATTGACGAGGAAGATCAGAAAGGAGTCAAGCTCACCTACCAAAACCTGGTTCCGAAGATGGGTGGGACACAAGAGGCTGATTCTCCTGGCCATGTGAATGTCGTCTCAAAAGGGAAAAATGTGCTGGAGGCTGTCAGTAATGTCGCCTTAAAGGACCCGCCGATCTATAGTGATCATCTAAAAATTTTCTTGTTCGGCAAAAATCAGGCAGAGCATCACGATATTCAAGGAACGCTCAACCACTTTATACGAGATGATGAGGTTCGGCGAAGCAGCTACCTTCTCGTGTCACGAGATGATGCGTCAAAAGTGATCAACCAAAAATTGAAATCACAGCAAAAGGTTCCGGTTGAACATATCTTTGAAACATCCAAAAACCGAAGCTTTAACGGAAAGATTTTGCTGCCAACCCGTATTGGCCGGGCATCTGATTACTTCCAGATGGGCGCTAGCTTCCTTGTCCAAAGTGTAGATGCGATAGACGGTGAACTGATTTATGATGGAGCAGGAATCATTGATGGAAAAACACGAAAGCTGATCGGCTTCATCCCTGCGAAGGATGTCCAATCTTTAAATTGGGTGATGGACCGAATTTCAGGCGGCGTTGTACCTGCCACCTACAAAGACTTTCCGATCACGTATGAAATTAAGAAATCAAAAACCAAGATTGAACCCTATCTGAAGGATGGACATATTTCCTTTAAAATTAATGTCAACACCCAAGGAAAGCTCTCTGAAGATCAGTACCCTGCAGAAAATTCATACGATGAGCAGTACATCAAAAGATATGAGCTTCTTTTTGCGAATAAAATCAAACAGCGAATTCAAAAAGCAGTCCATCATGTGCAAAAAGAGGTGGGCGTTGATCCCATATTTTTAAGCCGGCAGTTTCGTATTAAATACCCTGACTATTGGGAAAAGCATCGAAACGAATGGGATACGCTCTTTCAAGAAGCGGATATCGAATATGATGTCAAAGTCAGCATTTTAAACTTTGGGGCAGAAGGCGCAACAAAAAGCTTCAAATGGTAATGCAAAAGGCGGTTATCTCGAAGGGGAGCCGCCTTTTTTACGCACGACAATTAAAAGCTGATATAGGGTCACTTGATCAGACAACGCTTTTGTTTGAAAGCCAAGTGACGCTCCTACTCTCGCCACCTCGTCAAAAAACAATTGGACGTTCTGATCAATCTGAACATTGATGCGCTGCTCGATCACCCGTTCAAACAAATGGTTTGGGAAAAGCGCACGCATCGTGTTTGGTGTGAAGAACCTCAGATGGGTTCGGTCTAAAATCCCTACATCTTGATACGTAAAATCCCCTGTCATTAACGGGAGAAGCACCTCCGCATGCATCATGTTTGGCAGGCAGCAAATGATCACGCCGCCCGGTTTTAAAGATGCGTGCGCTTGTTCAATGATGTTCCAAGGATCTGACACATGCTCTAAAACATCAGAAAAAATGATGGCATCAAAAAAGGCCTCTTTCTCTAACCATGGGTACTCATCCGCTTTTGCCTCGATGACTTCTTCGTAATATGCCTTTGCGATTGCTGCTTTTAATGGATCGGCCTCTACCCCGTACATGTCAACAGACTGCCGATTCATTAGTTCAAGCCCTGTGGCCCCTGCGCCGCATCCCACATCAAGTACACATGCAGCGTCTTCAGGCAGCAGAGCCGCAAAGTACGGATGGGGGGTCATCAGATTGAGATCAATGCCCCATTTATCTAAAAACCGAAGCCTGTTCTCAGCAAACAGTGTAGAGATGTTCGTTTCTTGATTCGCACGAAAGGTTGCATGACCGTGATGATGCACAAATGAATCGTGGACGATTTGCAGCTGATATCCCTTGAGCAAGGATCTCAAACAAAGATCGTCATCCTCAAATGATCCATACACGAACCGCTCATCAAATAACCCCACCTCTTCAATGAGCTCTCTTTTCACCAGCAGACAAAACCCCACAAGCCGATGTACATATGTTCTCTGACCTTTTCTCGCAGCCGTATAATTTTTCGCAAAGGCTGGGAGCTCCTTCACATCTGTATACGATGGCTCGACCATTTGAGGACCGCTCACATAATTGGAGACAGGTCCTACCATCCCAATACGTTCTGATGCAAATAACGCCTCTTTTAATGGAGAAAGCCAGTTTTCCGTTACGATCGTGTCGTTATTTAAAAAGAGAATGGTATCCCCTGTCGCTTTTTTCGCTCCTTGATTACAGCCCTTTGCAAAGCCTCGATTTTCTGCATTTTCTATGAAAATCACATCGTTCAGCTCTCTCACATATTCCTTCGTCCCGTCGGTTGACGCATTATCAACGATGATGAGTTCATATTGGTCACTTCGGGTATGCTGCTTGATGCTGTCGATACATTTTTTTGTTAAATGCAGTTCATTGTACGTCAGCATGACAATGCTCGTTTTCCCTTTCATCTCATTTCCACCTTTCGCTCGCCTGTTCCATATGTATGTCATATGCAGCACGTTCAGAAGATGAGAGATTGTCCTTTCTTGATTAAACGTTTGTTTAACAAAGAAAAACCAGCTGCATGCGGGCAGCTGGTCGTTGTTCACACCGTTTTTCCTTCCTCACCTGTGACGGCACGGTTCCTCTTTTTTAAATCTTCTTCAATTTCTTCAAGACTTTTCCCTTTCGTTTCAGTCACCATATATTTCACAAACAAGAAGGCGCCTACGCCGATGACCGCGTAAATGAGAAAAAGATTACTGATACCCATCGCGCTTAATAGAGCTGGGAATGTAAGCGAGATGATTAAATTCCCTGTATGAAGGAGGAAAGTAGAGACGCCTGTACCGATTCCTCTTACATGTACCGGGAACAGCTCCGGAAGCATCACCCAAACGACTGGACCCCAGCTGACAGCAAAGATGACGATGAAGAGTCCTAAACAAATAATGGTTGTCCATCCTGCAGCTGTTGACCCCTCGAAAAATCGATTGACCACTGACAGGACAATTAAACTTAGGACCATGCCAGCATTTCCAAATAAGAGCAGCGCTTTACGCCCTACACGGTCAATGATTTTAATCGCCACAAACGTCATGACGACATTCACTGCCCCAATTCCGACGGTTCCTAAAATTGCCGCTGAATTACCAAAGCCAACGCTTGTGAATGTTTTTGGTGCATAGTAAATAATCGTATTGGTTCCGATAAACTGCTGCAGAAAGGCAAGACCGACACCAGCAATTAATGCTGGGCGTACCCATGGCTCAAATAATTCCTTAAAACCGCCTTTTTCTTCACTTTCTGCCTGTTGAATATCTGAAATTTCTTCTTCAACTTCTTGCTTACTCTTTCTGAGTTTAGATAATATCTCTTTCGCACGGTCTGCCTGTCCATGGACAAACAGCCAGCGGGGACTTTCCGGCATAAACAAAATCCCACATAATAAAAGCACAGAAGGCACGACCGCAATTCCAAGCATCAGGCGCCATGCCTCTGCATCCGCTAAAGCGTAGTTCACAATATAGGCGAGAAGAATACCAAATGTGATCATGAGCTGGTTTAATGAGGACAGTGCACCTCGAGATTCCTTTGGAGCAAGTTCAGATAAATATAATGGAACAATCGTTGTCGAGCACCCGACAGCAAGCCCTAGCACAATTCGGAATAAGACCATCACTTCCGTATTCGGAGCAAGGGCTGTACCAAATCCACCGATAATAAACAAAATCGCTGCGGCGATGATGGCTTTTTTCCGCCCGAATTGGTCTGTCAGCTTTCCAGATAGAGAGGAACCGAGCATCGCCCCGATTAAAATCGAGCTGACAACAAGTCCCTCTGTAAACGCGTTTAACCCTAAATCCTCTTTCATAAATAAGATGGCGCCAGAAATGACACCTGTATCATAGCCATATAAGGCGCCGCCAAGTGCGCCGAAGAAATAAAGCCATCCATTCCGATTTTTCATGTTCATAACCCCTCTTTTGTTCTGTATGTACTGGATGTTTCTCTATGGAAAATCATTTTCCTCACTTCCTGTCATTTCAAACATTTCAATGTTTTATGACAAATATATTTCATTTGAAGTATCATTGAAACTTTTTACGATAAGGAAACGTCAATTAAACGTTAGTGAAAAAAATGTCGCACTATATCCCGTTTTAAGGTATATTTGTTTTAGTTTGTAAGCAAGAAGAAGGACATCTTTACTATAAAAATCATAGCGAGGGTTTAAAATATATGGATCAATCAAGAACTAAACGCAAAGGAAAAAAGCGTTTAAAGCCATGGGTGAAAGTCACTCTGTTTATATTCGGTATTCTTTTACTGACAACCGCTTCTGTCACAGGCTATGCCTACTACAAAGTGACAAATGCTGCCAAAAAGGCGCAAGTATCTCTGGATCGCGGTGCACAATCTGTGAAACGGATTGAAGCATTCGATCCTGGGAAAGACAGCTTTTCTGTCTTGCTGCTTGGCATTGACAGCAGACCGGGCGAAACAGTGAAACAAGCACGAAGCGATGCGATGGTCTTAGCAACAGTCAATCGTACAAATAAAACCGTAAAATTATTAAGCATTCCAAGGGACTCATATGTGAATATTCCAGGGCATGGCTATGACAAAATTACACATGCACACGCATTTGGTGGTGCAGATTTAACCTTAAGTACAGTCGAAGATTTACTAGATATTCCGGTTGATTTTGTGATCCAAAGTAATTTCAAAGCATTTAAAGAGATCGTCAATGAACTAAACGGAGTCTCTATTAACGTCAAGGATGAATATGTGGTCAAACAGGTTCTAAAAGATACAAAGGGCAAGGTACAGCTTCAAACAGGAACTCATACACTAGACGGTGATCAAGCTCTCGCATATGTGAGAACAAGAAAGGCAGATAGTGATTTAATGCGCGGACAGCGTCAAATGGAAGTATTAAAAGCCATTTTTGATAAATCAAAATCGTTAACGTCTATTCCGTCATATGACAATATCATTGATACACTTGGTGAGAATGTCTCAACCAATCTTTCAATGAAAGAGCTAGTCGGGCTGTTCCCGCTTCTGACGTCATTGAAATCGGTCGATACCATTCAGCTTAAAGGCTCTGATTACCAGCCAAACGGGGTTTATTATTACCAATTGGATCAAAACCAGCTAAACGAAGTGAAGACTGAATTGAAGAAGCAGCTTGAATTATCATAAACAGAAAGCGTCCCTAAGGGGGCGCTTTTCTACTTGTTGACGATGATGTTGATTTTAGCCCTTTGTTTTATTCTCTTGATCATTCGGTCATTTTTGTTTAGCCTTGATAGAGAGGAACAACCATCCTATTGCTCATGAGAATGAAGGAAATCGTACATACTTTGAAGAGGCTATTGCATGCATGAAGGAGGATTTGACAGCGATGAAAAAAATGATTGCGATTGATTTAGACGGTACACTTTTAAATACAAAAAGTGAAATATCTGCTCAAAACCGGGAGGCATTGATTCGTGCGAAGGAATCGGGATATATTGTCACCATCTGTACAGGGCGGGCGACTTTTGATGTAAAGGAACTGCTTGGCAATTTGGACATCCCCATTATTGCAGCAAACGGCGGAACCGTTCATACCGAAGGATACGAACTTTTCAGCCGTATCACACTTGACCAAGAAGCAGGAAAACGAGCGGCTAAGGCATTAGTAGAACGAAACATTTACTTTGAGGTCTATACGGACGATGCGCTCCTCTCTCCTTTTGATGGAAAAGAGAAGCTGAAAGCAGAATTTGATGTCATCAAAAGTGCGAACCCAAATGAGGATGTAGCTGATTTATGGGAAGGAGCGATGACTCAATTCAAACAATTTGGCATCAAACCAGTAGATGATATTCGCCAGATTTTTGAGTCGAATGAAGCGACCTATAAATTACTCTGCTTCTCTTTTGATATGAACAAGCTACAGGAAGCACGAGATCTTCTCGCGGAAATGCCTGAGCTTTCATTGACCTCTTCTGGAAAACATATCATTGAGGTACTGCCAAAAGAGTCTGGGAAAGGACATGCTCTCAAAAAGCTCGCAGCTCATTATGGCGTAGACCGCTCACATATTTATGCGATTGGCGACAGCCCCAACGATCTATCCATGTTTGAGGAAGCAAGCCACCGCATTGCAATGGGGAATGCCGTAGATGTTATTAAAGAAAAGAGCACCTACATCACAAAAGGCAATCATGAAGACGGTGTTGCTTACTTTATTGATCTGCTTTTACAAAATCAATTCCACGAAAAAAAGACGCTAGTCTGATCAGCGCCTAGAGAGAAGTCTAGAAGTCCGATACGAGCGTGGATCGGGCTTTTTCTTTATTTTTTGATTCTAACAGCCGTCTCATACTTATTCTTCCAGTACGTACTTGTTTTCATATTCGTAAGCACGACACCATTTGAGACGGTCACATGAATGACTTGATTTGACCCTGCATAAATCGCCGGCACCAATGACGTTCCACTAAAGAAAACGAGATCTCCCGGCTTCAGCTCCGAACGTTTCACAGGCGTACCTGTCTTGACTTGACCTGACGCATAGCGAGGCAGATCAATACCAAGCACTTCTCGATACACGTATTGTGTGAACCCTGCTGTGTCAAATCCCTCTTCTGGATTCGTCCCGCCTTTGACATAAGGGACTTCCCCAATATACGTTGCCGCTTTTGATACAACCGGATCTTCTTTTGATAATTTCAGGTCCGTTAATCGTTTCGCACCTGTCCATTTCTCGCGCCAATACGATTCAGACAAATAAGAAATCGTGACACTTTCCGAACGGCTCGCATGAATAAAACGATCGCCCCCAATATACATCCCTACATGAGAAATACCTCGCTTATATGTGTTGCTAAAAAAGACAAAATCCCCTGGACGTATATCCGCTAATGCCACTTTTTCTCCAACCATCCACTGCTGTTCAGCACTTCGAGGTAAATAAATCCCTAGTGATTTTTCAAATAAATATTGTAAAAAGCCTGAACAATCAAAGCCAACCTTAGGGTCTGCTGCACCAAATACATAAGGAATACCTAAATATTTCATCGCATCTTTCACAAGACGGTCATCAGAGATTTCCGGTGTACCGGGCAGTCGTTTGACTGCATAAAATCGGTCTGTCCAGTATTTGCTTTTGCTGACATCTGTTTTCACCACACCTTGACTGAGCGTGATGTGGATGATCTGATCGTTACCAGCGTACAACGCCACATGTGTCGGGATATCCTTTGTTTCTTCAAGGCTGCGGAAATATACAAGGTCACCGGGCTGCGCTTTGTCCCATGATACCTTTTCCCCAATCTGATACTGGTCGATCACCTTCCGCGGCAAATCAAATGCTCCTGATGTCTTGTACACATATTGAATCAATCCAGATGCGTCAAAGCCCGTTTTTGGATCGGTTCCTCCTTTATGATAAGGTGTTCCGATCAGCTTTTCCGCTTGCTCCAAAGGAGACGCTGTTTGAGCAGATACTTCTGATTGAGACATGAACATCAGCCCTACGAGCGCACACCCACCAATCAATATTTCTTTCCATTTCATGATCTTTCCCCTCCTTTCTTCTATAGTTTCGGCATGACACCTTTCATTTTACACCTTTTTTCGACAAAAAAGAGCACGCAATGCGCGCCCTCTATGCTCTTTAAAATTATTTACTTGCTTCCGTTTTTGACTGCTTTTGCTGTTCGATTTTCTGCATTTCAACCGAGATCTTTTGTTTTTCATGATCTGTGAGGCTGTCACTAAATTTAAAAGCAGACATAAAGACAAAGACTAAAATTAACGCAACAAACGGCCAGCTTGCTTTTAGGAATTTCATTTCTTCTCTTTCCCTCCGTTTTCTTTTAAGTGTTTAACTTTATCAGCGTGATCTACTTCAAAGAAAATGTGTCCGTCTTTTTCTTTCCAATCCGCATTCGTACCATTTGTCAGCATACGGATAATGGATTTTGATTCAAAAGATCCTGCTTTAACCGGAGCAGGTGTTGCTTCCTTGATGTACATTGGGACAACTTCAAATGTCGCTTTTCCATCTTCATTCAGATGATACTGAACAAGTGCAGAATCACGTGTTCTTGACCAGCCTTGGTCAAAAATAAAGTTCCCTAAGCTATAGAAGATCGCCGTACCGTTATAGACTTCCATTGGCTCAAGAACGTGCGGATGAGCACCGATAATGATATCAGCACCAGCTTTTGACATCGCTCTTGCCAATTCTCTTTGTCTATCGTTTACCTCATTGTTGTACTCCTGTCCCCAGTGAGCATGAACAACGACGATATCTGCCTTTTCAGCAGCCTGCGAGATCATCGGAATAAAGATAGATGGATCGGCTGGCAAGATACCCGCCTGGCGATTCGTTGCTTTAAAATCTTTCCCATACACATCAGTAAAACCAAGTGTAGCGATTTTGACACCATTTACTTCTTTGTACGAAATGTTCTGCTTCGCATCCTGAAGGTTACGGCCTGCGCCTGTATAATCCATGCCAGCATGTTCAAAGGCATCAATCGTATTGTTCAGCCCTTTTTCACCATAGTCTGCCGCATGGTTATTCGCAAAGTTTAATACAGAGAAATTCAAATCCTTCAATGCTTTGACAGAATCTTCGTCTGTTTTCAAATGAATATTCTTTTGTGCCGCTTGTTCTTTATCTGATGCGACTGGATGCTCAAAGTTACCTGTCACATAATCTGACACATCAAAATATGGCTTGGCGTAGCGAAAGAGATGCTGTTTTCCATAGCGGTCTGTTACTTTCTCTACGTTTCTTCCAAACATAATGTCACCGACAAACGAAGCGGTCAGGATGTTTTCTGGATTCTTTTGTACAGTTGGCACTTGTGCTTTCCCGATAAACGTAAATAGAAATGTACAAGCAATGACGATCGGTAAAGCAATCAGTACGTGTTTATTCGTCTTTTTCTTTTGGTTCTTTGTGATTTTCAGCAGCTTTTCCTGAAAGCTCAATTTTTTATTCATCATTGGACACACCTTATCTTAAAATAGATAGTAAACATACATGATGGCAAATGTTGCACCACTTAGAAGTAACGTGCTTCCAAGGGTAATCGTAAGACCCTGCTTTTGAATCGTATTTGCAATCAATCCAGGAACGATAATACCGATTCCGCGGAATTCTGCTATTTCAAATGGGACCACTGGATAGAAGAAATCAAATACAAGCTTTAAGGCGATCCCTGTAATTAGCATCGCAGCAAACTTTCTGCGTCCGTATAAAATCATAAATTTCGATAGACCAAAGCGAACGATGACATACGTAAGCAAGCTGACAGATAAGACGACTAAAATAAAGACTGGCTGGTTAAATACAAGCGCCAGATAACCTGGGACAACAAGTCCAGCTGGTACGATTCCTGTTTTTTCTGCAAAGATTAAACTAAGTAGAACACCTAAAATTAACGAGATATAAAGATCTGATCCGAACATTTTCTATATTTCCTCCTAGCTGACAAGCTGCTTAATTTTGTATTCTTGAATTTTTTCGATTAACGGTTCAGCGGCACCATGAATATTGCCGACTCCATAAACCACTCGATTATGAAGCTTTTTCTCAAGCATATTCATAATTTCTTCTGTAGATTGATATTCAAGGTTGTGTAAGTGGTCAGCCGGAATTTTCCCATCCTCATATGCCTTCACAATTGGATCTGTTGTTTCACCAATCAAGACAAGATCACTTGCTTCAATATAAGGAAGTACATCCTCCGCAAACTGGATCGTTCTATCTACACGATCCGCACGGCAGTTCATGATAATAATCGGTTCATCTGTTGGATATCCAATCTCTTTCACACGCTTCCAAATGTTCAATGTAGATGATGCGTCATTTGCCGCAAAACCATTTACAAAGTGTCCAGGTGTTTTCGCGTCCATTAATGGAAGAATTCTCATCGCTCCTGGATCAGGTGGCGCATTTAACATTCCTCTGAATGCTGTATCTTCATCAATTCCTAATGCCTGTGCAACACCAAGTGCAAGTGAGGCATTATCTGGGAAGACCATGTACTCAAATTTCCGTAAATACTCATCAGAAATCTTGGAATTATCTGCAACAATGACTTCTGTGTTGCGTTTTTTCGCAATCTCTTTAAAGAATTCCGTATATTCACTATCCGTAATAACCAAGTGTCCATTGTAAGGAATTGTCGCTGTAAAGGCTTCTGCTATTTCATCAAGTGTCGGCCCCATTACGTCCATATGATCTTCAAGAACGTTTACGATCACGCCAATATTCGCTTGAAGCAGCTCTTCCTGAAAGATAATTTGGTAATCTGGATTTACTGCCATACATTCACTGACGATGGCATTTGCTCCTCTTTCAACGGTTTCTCTCATAACTTCCTTCTGCTCACCGATATTTGGTCCTTGCGGTTTCCTTTTAATCGGTTTCTCCTCTGGCGTATCCCAATAAATCATTCTTGCATCTGTTCCCGTTGTTTTGCCGACAGTTTTATAACCTGCCTCCATTAAGATACCGGTTGTCAATCTTGTAACGGTAGACTTTCCGCGAATACCATTAATATTGACGCGCACCGGCAAGGCATCGATATTTTTCTGGTGACGCTTCTTTTCAATAAAGCCAATCCCTAACATGATGACACAGGCTATAACGATTAACCACATCGCTTATCTACATCTCCTTTTTTTATGAGTGTGATATGTAAATTCAATCAACAGTATATATGTTCAGCATAAAATCACAATCGGTATTATGTAACATAATCTTTCACTTCCTCGTATGCCAAATTCCTCTAATCAGAAGGCGGATTTGCCTAGCTCTTCTTTAAATGAAAAGGCCAAAAGGCGGACAAAAATTGGTATGAATTTCAGCTTCAATCAAGAGAAAGCGTTACCATCAAGCATCGGAAAATCTTTTGTCCTTTTCTCCCTAAATTTTTTGACAATTATTAAGATGTATTTTGAATCAATGTTTTAAAGCCCTTTAAACTCTATAACATCAGTCATATCAGTGCTTTAAATGAATAGTGCGTGTTTTGGAATGTTTTCGATTTTTGAAGGAACAGGTTAGAAAGTCATCCTCATCGGTCAGAATGCTACGCGTTGACCTATGACAAAGGTCACCTCTAAAAAAATCAAGTCATATGCTTATTTTCGGGTCACAAAAAATTGGGATAAGATGTAAACTATTGATCATTTCGGAATACCTGCTTTTTACGATATTCGCTCCTTATGACCTAAACAATGAAACATTATTCATTTGTTTTTATCAAGATTCATCATTTCTTAACATTTTTAATATGATTTTAGTTGAAAGTTGTCAATTCATGTCATGCTTTCCCCAAAGATGACGAATAAAATCAGCTTCTCCGCTTACACTAAGGTTAAAAAATCTGTGAGAGGAGGCTAAAGATGCCAAACAGCAATGAGCAAACACGGTTGCATTTTTTATCAGGCAGCTTCGAGGAAAAAATCCGAATTCTGAAAAAGACATTTCAGCAAAGCGGGGATTTTGAATACCGAGAGTTAATGGTGAATGAAACGAAATCTGTCCTGTTTTTTATTAAAACAAGAGTAGATGAAGGCAAACTAAATGATTTCATTATCGGCAACTTGTTAGGTCCTCCTGGAAAGCAGGAATATACGAAATCTCTCAGCACACTCGAAACAGGTGACTTGACGCTGATCACTGACAGTATTATTGCTGGAAGCATTGCGTTTCTTGATGAAAATTCCTCACAGATCAAATTGTTTTCTGTCGGTCAGCCGCCGCTGCGCTCTATTTCTGAACCTTCATCTGAAAGTATTATTGCTGGAGCACATGACGGATTTGTTGAAAGTCTTGATACCAACATCTACTTACTGCGTTCGCATTTAAATGATCGAAAGCTCGCCATTCAGTATCATAAGATTGGTACAAAATCTGAAACAAAGCTTGCGACTGTTTATATATCTGATATCGCTAATCAAGAAAAGGTAGAAGAGGTAAACAAACGGATTTCTTCTATTAAAGTAGACACGCTGCTAAGTCCTGGCTCTATTGTTGAGGCGATTGAGGATGATTCATTTTCTATTTTCCCGCAGCTTATTGATACAGAGCGCCCTGATAAGGTGAGATCTGCAATCCTTGAAGGGCGAATTGTGGTGATGATGGATGGCAGTCCGATGGCCATCATTCTTCCTGTCACCTTCTTTAGCTTCTTTCAATCACCTGATGATTATAATAGCCGCTGGATTCCGGCTACGTTTATCCGTGTTCTCCGCTATCTTGCCTGTATCATCGCAGTCATTTTGCCATCTTTTTATATCGCTGTCATTGGCTTTCATTATGAGGTCGTCCCAGATGAATTAGCCATAACGATGAAAAATTCAATTATCGGTATCCCATTTCCTCCTTTGATAGAAGCGATGCTAATGGAAATCACCATTGAACTCATTCGTGAGGCAGGGGTGCGTCTACCTAGACCAATTGGTCAAACCATTGGTATCGTAGGTGGTTTGGTCATTGGGGATGCTGTTGTACAAGCAGGACTCATCTCAAATGTTCTTGTCATCGTGGTCGCCGTGACCGCTGTCGCTTCCTTTGTCCTTCCATCATTTGAAATGACGGCCACCATTAGGATGCTGCGTTTCCCGCTCATGTTCATGGCATCAATGTTTGGTTTTATTGGCATTTCATTTGGATTATCCATCATTCTCATGAATTTATGCCGCCTTGAATCACTAGGGGTACCATACTTATCACCTGTTACTCCATTTAACTGGCAGGATTTAAAAGATACTGTAATCCGCCTCCCAATGTGGATGTACAAAAATCGCCCTGTTTATTTAAATCCGCAAAAGAAAAAGCAAATTGAACATTTGAGAGGATGGAAAAAGAAAAATGAAAAATAAAATATCTCCACCTCAAGCTGTCTTTTTTCTCATTCAATCTCAAATTGGTGTCGGTATTTTATCGCTCCCCCACTTTTTGATGAAAGACATGGGACACGATGGCTGGATGGCGATCATTGTCGCCTGTTTTTTTATCCAAATCATCAATACAATTTTCATTTACATCATTCATAAATATCCAGAAACATCATTCTTCCAAGCATTAATTGATGTATTTGGTCAATGGATTGGGAAATTACTGATTGCACTGTATATACTGTATTTTGCCTCCGTCTGTATTGTCGTTTTATCCATTTTCACCAGAATTATTGGTATGTGGGTTCTGCCGCTGACGCCAAACTGGGTCATCAATCTATTACTCATTACTTCCATTGTTTATATTGCGAAGGAGCAAATTACAGCCATTGTCAGGTTTAACTTTATCTTAACTCCCCTTCTCCTTTTGCTTTCCTTGCTGATGTTCTATTCATTAAAAGGGACCAATATCGATTATCTGATGCCTTTTTTTCAAACAGACATTTCTCAGTTTCAGCTTGGGCTGAAGGACGTCGTCCTATCGATGAATGGATTTGAGATGATCCTTATTCTTTCTCCCTTTATGAAAGGCACTATTAAGGAACGGTATAAAATCATGACCATTTCAAATATATGCACGACGCTTTACTACCTATTTATTACATTGATTTGTTTTATGTTTTTTAGTCCAATTGAGCTTGATGTGATTCCCAACCCTGTTCTTTACTTATTAAAAACCATTTCCTTCGGTATCATTGAGCGGACAGATTTAATTTTTCTTAGCTTCTGGGTGTTTATTATTCTTGCCACATTGAGTAACTATCTGTACTTTTGTGCAAATGGCATTTCCAGTTTACTGAAGAAAAAGGATCACAAAAAATATGTTTATTGTTTCGCCATTCTGATATATGCGTCTAGCTGTTTTTTGGCAGTCGATAACTTTCGCATTCAGCGTTTCAATGATTTTACAACGATTGCTCAGTATTCGTTCATTTACACACTTCCAGCATTCATGGCGATCGTTATCTTTATCAAACAACGTAAAAAGAAGGTGAAATCACATGCGTCATAAATATGTCCTGACTCTCCTCATGTGCGTGTCTCTCACCATGATGCCTGGCTGCTGGGATCAAAACCTATTAAAAAACATCTCCCTTGTCCTTACTTCCGCCATTGATCAAGGGGAAGATGATAACGCAAAAGTATCGATTACCTACCGAAAAGTACAACAGTCTCAAAGTATGCAGCAAGGAAGTTCAGGTACTTATTCAACCACTGTACTGACAACCAATGCTCCAACTTTACGTAAAGCGGGAACAGACTTCGGCCGAATGGTTGACCAAAAGATTGATATGTCAAAAATGAGGATTTTACTGATCGGTGATGAATTCTCTCAAAATCAACTTCTTCCCTACTTAGACATGTTCTATCGCGATCCGAAAAGTCCTTTGCTTGCCAATTTAGCCGTTGTGAAAGGCGGTTCAAGTATTGATGTGATCAACAAATTACTAAAAGAACAGCTCATTGTCAGTGACTATTTAAACAATCTCATTACAACTGCCTCAAGAGGTTCACAAGTGACCGCTGGAAATATTCAAAGCATACGCTCAAAGATGCTCCAAACAGGAGAAGACTTTACCCTGCCTTTAATTGTATTTGATCAGTCTAAACAACTAATCAAAGTAGCAGGTGTGGCTTTATTCGATAATGAGAAAAAAACTGGTGAGCTTTATGGTCAAGATGCCATGCTTCTCAATCTCATGAATAATAAAATCGGGAAATATGCAAATTTCACTAAAAAGATCAGAAATGATATGGAGTTGAAGGGAAATAACTATATTACCATCCAAGTCACCGACTTAAAACGAGATATTCGTATTCTCAATTCTGATCATCGAAACGTGACAATTGGGCTAGATTTCGAATTCAAAACAGCTGTCGTTGAATATCCGAAAGACAATTTAGATAGTACGAAAAAGATCGATGAACTAAACAAACGATTATCAGCTATTTTCACAAAGGAAGCAGAAAAAGTAATCTCTGTTTTGCAGAAATCAAACTCCGACGTGTTAAGTCTTGGAAGAAAGTATCGCGTTAAAAATTATGATGAATATGTAAAAATGAATTGGAAAACTGATTATCCAAATGTAAAAATCATCCCAAAAATCAAAGTGAATATTACAGAAACAGGGATTACTAGTTAATAAAAGGAAGATAGCATCTTTCTTTTATTTTTTTATTTTTTTAAGATTGTCATTTTAATGCTTTCATGATAATCTATCTGTGTAAACGGTTACACATTCACGAAGGGAGGCACTCCATTGGCTACAATTAAAGATGTTGCAAAAGCTGCACAAGTGTCTGTTGCCACTGTTTCACGCGTGCTTAACGATACTGGATATGTCCATAAAGATACGAAAACCCGCGTGACACAAGCGATGCAGGAGCTGAACTACTTTCCCAATGAAGTGGCTAGATCCCTTTTCAAAAGAGAATCACGCTTAATCGGTTTGATTTTACCTGATATTACGAATCCCTTCTTCCCTCAGCTCGCTAGAGGCGTTGAGGACGAAATTCATGCGCATGGTTTTCGATTATTATTCGGAAACAGTGATGAAGATCGAGAGAAGGAAATGGCCTATTTACAAACCTTTAAACAAAATCAAGTGGTCGGTGTCATCGCTGTCACAAACGAACCTGAATCAGATATATACAATGATGATGAATTACCGGTTGTGTTCTTAGATCGAACCGTTCCACATGCACCTTCTGTGTTTGCAGATGCTGCAGCTGGCGGGAAAATGGCCGCAATGGAATTAATCAGACGCGGCAGCCGGCAGATCACACTGCTAAAAGGACCTGCCCACCTTCAAACAGCGAGGCAGCGATTCAAGGGCGCACTCGATGTACTGACGGAAAAAGGAGTCGACTTTCATGTGATGTCTAATGCTTCATTTTCCTTTCAAGAAGCCCGCAAGAGCGCCAAGGCTCTTTTCCAGCTGTACCCTGAAACAGATGGCATCATTGCCAGCAATGACATCGTCGCAACAGCGGTCATACACGAAGCGCTTCGGATCGGAAAAGCCATTCCAGATGATGTTCAAATCATTGGGTTTGATGATATTCCGCAAAGCGAGCTGCTCTTCCCTTCCTTATCTACGATTAGGCAGCCTGCCTATGAGATGGGAAAAGAAGCGGCACAGCTGTTAATCAAAGCGATTCAGAAACAACCTATAGATCAACCAGTTATCCAAATGCCCGTCTCTTTTATTGAACGAGAGACCACAAGAAAGGTGGATTCACAATGAGTCATATTGTCGTAGTAGGAAGCTGTTCTATGGATTTAGTCGTCACATCGGATAAACGGCCAAATGCCGGTGAAACGGTGTTAGGCGAATCATTTAAAACCGTCCCAGGGGGAAAAGGCGCCAATCAAGCAGTCGCAAGTGCCAGACTCGGTGCAGATGTATACATGGTCGGCCGAGTCGGTGATGATGCTTATGGTCAGGATATTGTCAGCAATCTACAAGATCAAGGGGTCCGCACCCCATATATGAAACCGGTTACCGAAATGGAAAGCGGCACCGCTCATATCATTTTAGCAGAAGGTGATAACAGCATTGTCGTGGTCAAAGGAGCAAATGACGAGGTCACTCCTGACTATGTTAGAGAGGCACTTTCTACAATAGATGATATTGGGATAGTTCTCGTTCAGCAGGAAATACCTGAAGAAACAGTCGAAGCTGTCTGCTCCATTTGCAGCGACAAAGAAATCCCTGTGATTTTAAACCCTGCACCTGCCCGCAAAGTATCGCAGCAGGTTTTAGACCAGGCTGCCTATATTACACCGAATGAGCACGAAGCTGTTCTCATGTTTGATGGACTCCCAATTGAAGACGCCTTGCGTCAATACCCTAACAAATTACTCATCACAGAAGGGAAAAATGGGGTTCGATTTTTTGACGGATTGAAAGAAGTGCTAGTTCCAGGCTTTCCTGTTGAAGCAGTTGATACAACAGGAGCAGGCGATACCTTTAACGGAGCCTTGGCTGTAGCCTTAACAGAGGGCAAATCTCTCTATGACGCACTTGCCTATGCCAACCTTGCAGCATCAATGTCTGTCACAAAGTTCGGTGCACAAGGCGGCATGCCAACAAGAGAAGAACTGGAGAAAAAGAAATGAAAAAAAACGGCATCTTAAACAGTCATATCGCCAAGGTACTTGCTGACCTTGGTCATACAGATACAATCGTCATCGCAGACTGCGGTCTTCCTATTCCAGAAGGTCCAGTCAAAATCGACCTGGCGTTATCAATCGGCACACCGTCCTTTCAGGAGGTCACCTCCCTCCTTCTTCAGGAAATGGCGGTTGAACACATTACTGTGGCTAGTGAAATCAAAGAAGCCAATGAGCGAGATCATCTATTTCTAAAGAGAGCGTTCTCACAGCCATTACATGATGTAGACCACGAGACGTTCAAAAACATGACCAAGCAGGCAAAAGCAGTCATTCGCACGGGTGAAGCCACCCCATACGCAAACTGCATTCTTCATGCCGGTGTCATCTTTTAAAAGGAGGAGCCAGATATGAACATTGAGATGCATAACATCCATAAGGCCTTTGGAAAAAACACCGTTCTTTCCGGGGTCTCCTTTGACCTCGTCACAGGTGAGGTCCACGCGCTCATGGGCGAAAATGGCGCGGGAAAATCAACTTTAATGAACCTGCTCACAGGTCTTTATTCATTAGATCAAGGAACGATTCAAATCGACGGAAAAGAAACCGCTTTCAAAAATCCGAAGGAAGCGGAACAACACGGCATCGCCTTTATTCATCAGGAGCTCAACATATGGCCGGATATGACCGTCTTGGAAAACCTATTCATCGGGAAAGAAATCTATACGAAGTTTGGATTGCTAGACACAAAGAAAATGAAGGTTCTTGCCCAAAGCCAGCTGGACCGATTGTCTGTGAACCTCTCGCTTGATCAAGAGGCAGGCAGCTGCTCTGTTGGACAAAAACAGATGATTGAGATTGCAAAGGCATTAATGACTGATGCGAAGGTGATCATCATGGATGAGCCAACAGCAGCTCTAACAGACCGTGAGATTGAAAAGCTCTTTCAGGTCATTGAATCTCTCAAAAAAGAAGGCGTATCCATTGTCTATATTTCTCACCGTATGGAGGAAATCTTTGCGATCTGTGACCGGATTACAATCATGCGCGATGGGAAAACAGTCGATACGAAAGCCATACCTGAAACGAATTTCCATGAGGTCGTTAAAAAAATGGTCGGCCGCGAATTAACAGATCGATACCCTGAGAGATTACCTTCTCTAGGAGATATTGTCCTTGAGGTGAAGCAAGCGACAAGAAAAGGACAATTCCATGATATCAGTTTCTCAGTCAAAGCTGGAGAAATCGTCGGTGTTGCAGGCTTAATGGGCGCTGGCAGAACCGAAATGATGCGGTCGCTGTTTGGTCTTGATCCTCTTGATCAAGGTGAAATCTGGGTCCATGGGAAAAAGGCTGTCATTAAAAAACCAAGTGATGCCGTCAAGCTCGGCATCGGCTTTATCACAGAGGATCGCAAAGATGAAGGACTCATGCTGGATGCATCCATCCGAGAAAACATTGGACTGCCAAACTTAGAAAGCTTCTCTCCAAAAGGACTGATTGATAAGAAAAACGAACAGGATTTTGTCGCCCTGCTCATCAAAAGACTGACAATTAAAACGGCTTCCTCTGAAATTTCTGCTCGAAGTCTCTCTGGTGGAAATCAGCAAAAAGTCGTCATCGCCAAATGGATCGGCATCCAGCCGAAGGTCTTAATTTTAGATGAACCGACAAGAGGTGTCGATGTCGGAGCGAAACGAGAAATCTACCAGTTAATGAATGAACTGACTGATCGAGGTGTTGCCATTTTAATGGTCTCCTCTGAGCTCCCAGAAATTCTAGGGATGAGCGATCGAGTGCTTGTCATTCATGAAGGAACCATCAGCGGAGAATTAAATAAATCAGACGCAACACAAGAACGAATTATGACACTAGCTACAGGAGGGAAGTAACATGAAACCACTTACTTCAAATGGACGATTTGACAACATCATGCAAAAGCTTGGGCCATTCTTAGGACTCATCATCCTTGTCGCCATTGTTTCTATTTTAAACCCAGCCTTTTTAGAGCCATTAAACATCTTAAACTTACTGAGACAAATCTCCATTAATGCCCTCATTGCCTTTGGAATGACGTTTGTTATTTTAACCGGAGGAATTGATTTGTCTGTCGGTGCCATTTTAGCACTTTCTAGTGCTCTGACTGCCGGATTTATCGTGTCTGGTATGGACCCGATTTTAGCTATTATCGTTGGCTGTATCATCGGCGCTATTCTTGGGATGGTCAACGGTCTTTTAATTACAAAAGGAAAAATGGCTCCTTTTATCGCAACACTTGCCACGATGACCATTTTTAGAGGATTAACACTTGTTTATACAGACGGAAACCCGATTACAGGACTCGGTTCTAACTATGCCTTTCAGTTATTCGGCCGCGGGTATTTCTTAGGCATTCCTGTTCCAGCAATCACGATGCTTCTCACCTTTATCGTACTTTGGGTGCTGCTTCATAAAACACCTTTCGGCAGAAGAACGTATGCCATCGGCGGAAATGAAAAAGCTGCGCTCATTTCAGGAATCAAAGTACCGCGCGTAAAAATTATGATCTATTCACTGGCAGGTTTCATGTCTGCTTTAGCGGGTGCCATTTTGACCTCTCGCCTAAACTCAGCTCAGCCAACAGCTGGCACATCCTATGAGCTTGATGCGATTGCTGCTGTTGTACTTGGCGGGACAAGCCTGTCTGGCGGAAGAGGGCGAATTGTCGGCACACTGATCGGGGTGCTCATCATCGGTGTCTTGAACAATGGTATGAACTTACTTGGTGTATCATCATTCTATCAATCTGTTGTGAAAGGGATTGTCATCTTGATTGCAGTCCTACTAGACAGAAAGAAATCTGCTTAAGGAGGCAGCTGCTATGAAAAAATATCTCATTCTCATTCTGACTCTCTCATTATTCATGCTTTCTGCCTGCTCGCTAGAACCGCCAGAGTGGGCCAAATCAACAAAAGATGGAAAGAAAAAAGACATCAAAATCGGGCTCTCGATCTCGACCTTAAATAATCCATTTTTCGTTTCTCTCAAAAATGGTGTGACGAAAGAAGCGAAAAAGCTTGGCATCGAAGTGGTCATTGCAGATGCACAAAATGATTCAGCTAAACAAACCAGTGACGTAGAAGATTTAATTCAGCAAGGGGTTGACGCATTACTCATCAACCCAGCGGATTCATCTGCTATCTCAACCGCTGTCGAATCAGCGAATGCTTCAGATATTCCTGTCATCACATTAGACCGTTCAGCAGAAAGCGGTAAGGTAGAAGCACTGGTCGCCTCAGATAACGTCAAAGGCGGCGAAATGGCAGCTAACTTTATCATCGACAAGGTCGGTAAAGGAGCAAAAGTCGCTGAACTAGAAGGTGTACCAGGCGCTTCCGCTACACGTGAGCGCGGAAAAGGATTCCATCAAATAGCGGATAAAGATCTAAAAGTGACAGCAAAACAAGCGGCTGACTTCGACCGGACAAAAGGACTGAATGTCATGGAAAACCTCCTTCAAGGAAACCCTGACATCAAAGCCGTTTTTGCCCATAATGATGAAATGGCACTTGGCGCTCTAGAGGCGATTCAAAGCTCTGGAAAAGACATTCTCGTCGTTGGCTTTGACGGAAACGAAGATGCACTCAACTCGATCAAAGCAGGAAAACTATCTGCCACAGTCGCCCAGCAGCCAGAGCTGATCGGGAAACTGGCAGTCGGCGCTGCAAACGACGTCCTAAAAGGGAAAAAAGTAGAAAAGAACATCGCAGCTCCACTGAAACTAGAACAGAAAAAATAAACACAAAACCCCCGATAGCTCTCGGGGGTTTTTCCTATTATTCCGGTCTTTTCAACACAAATGACGTCCCTAAATGGGCGTAATCATTTCCCGCTAAACGGGCGACTGGCTTTAGTTCATGAGTCGAAACATATCCTTTTTCTGCATCATACACATCCTCATCTAAATGCGCACACACAACCCGGCCAATGATATGATCGACCGTGATCTCTCCTTCATCATTTTGAAAGGTAAGATGCTTTTCAAGCTGACATTCAAAGCGAATACGTGCTTCCTGAATTCCCGGCACTGACACGACATGGCTCTTCACTTGATGAAGACCGGTTCGATCCAGCTCACTCTCTTCCTGTGGCAGCGTAGCAGCTGTTTCGTTTATATCTTCTATTATCGCTTCATCACTCACATGGACCACAAATTCTCCCCTGTCAATCATATGCTGCGCTGTATCTTTCATCTGACCTTCGCGTCGTCCGATAGAAACTGCGAGGAGCGGCGGGTGTCCGCTGATGACATTAAAGAAACTAAATGGTGCGGCATTGACGACATCATCTTTAGACAGACTTGTAATAAACGCAATCGGTCGTGGAACAATAGAGCCCGATAATAATTTATATGCTTCTTTTCTTGACAGCTGATCCATTTGCAACGTAATCAATTCAGACACACCTCCTTTTAGCGTAACGACATCATACCATACCCCTTTTTCTATGCCTCTGATTCCGGCTCGGTGCGATGCAGGATATGGTGGACAAGATGAAATAAAGCAGGATTATGATTCTCTCGTCTATAGGAAATCGTCCATTCCGCCAGAAGCTGTTCACCTTCAATGGACCGATATACAACATCTAGATTAAATAAACGCCGGGCTGATTTTGGAATGACCGCAATACCGATACCAGCTGTGACAAGGCCAATCACCATTTGATATTCCGCTGCTTCCTGCACAATATTCGGAGAAAATCCGTACTTTTCACATAGCAGGACAAAGTGTTGATAAAGGGACGGCCATGATTCCTTTGATAAAGAAATGATCGGTTCATGACGGATATCTTCGATCGTGACCGCCTCTTTTTTCGCCAGCGGATGATTTTTCGGAATCGCAAAAATACATTCACTTTGCTTCATCAAACGGCTGACAAGTTCTTCATGCGGAGATGTAGGATGTAAAAAACCGATATCAATCTCCCCATTTAAAAGCGCCCCTAGCTGCTGCGGAACAGAAAGCTGCTTCAGCTCAATACTGACAGAGGGATACAGCTCTCTGAATTCGCGTACAACTGGCGGCAGAATATCATACGTCGCTGTTCCAACAAACCCTATGATGATTTTCCCCAGCTCTCCTCTTGCTGTATGCCGTGCATGATCAACGGCTTTATCAAGCTGCTGCAGCACACCACGCACCTCATGTAAAAAGACCTTTCCAGCAGCTGTTAACTCCACCACTCGCTTCGACCGGTGAAACAAAGGAAACCCCAATTCTTCTTCAAACTGCTTAATTTGCTGACTAAGTGGAGGCTGTGTCATATTCAACCGTGCGGCTGCTCTGCCAAAATGCAGCTCCTCCGCTACTGTGACAAAATACTGCAAATGTCTCAGTTCCATCCTTTCACTCCTCGCGCACTTATTCGTGAAACATATTAAAACCACGTTAAACATATATTGGAAAATTTTCTTTTTGAAATGTATAGTAAATCATATCATGAAAATATATTTTCATAAAAAATTTTACTTGCCGAAAGGAGTGCGGGGTAAATGAATTCTCAAGCACAACCCCTAACAAGACGAGGAGCAGAATTGATTGTCGATACGCTGATTGCTCAAGGTGTGACCCATGTTTTTGCGATTCCAGGTGCAAAAATTGATGCCGTATTTGATGTATTAAAAGACAGAGGTCCAGAACTTGTCCTATGCAGACACGAACAAAATGCAGCCTTTATGGCAGCCGCCGTCGGCCGCTTAACCGGCAAACCAGGTGTTTGTCTCGTCACATCAGGTCCTGGCGCATCTAATTTAGCAACAGGTCTATTAACAGCCAATACAGAAGGTGACCCTGTTGTCGCAATCGCTGGAAACGTCATTCGTGCGGATCGGCTGAAACGAACACATCAATCACTCGACAATGCGGCATTATTCAAACCAGTCACAAAATACAGTGTTGAAGTACAAGACGTTCATAATATACCTGAAGCCTTAACAAATGCTTTTCGCGCGGCACAAAAGGGGCAGGCTGGAGCAGCATTTATCAGCTTTCCACAAGATGTCGTGACAGAACACACCACACAAACACCAGTGTCTGCTCACCCTTCTCCAGAACTAGGTCCTGCACCGGATGCTCTCATCAGTTCGGCCATCGCCAAAATTCAAAATGCACACTTACCTGTTGCGATTGTGGGAATGAAAGCAAGTCGTCCAGCTGCTGCAAACGCCACTAGAACATTATTGAAAACACTTGGGATTCCATTTGTCGAAACGTACCAAGGAGTCGGCGTTCTCTCAAGAGAGCTTGAGTCTCAATATGTAGGCAGAATCGGCTTATTCCGGAATCAGCCGGGGGATCTACTCATTGAACAAGCAGATGTCCTTTTGACCATCGGCTTTGATCCAATCGAATATGATCCGAAGCATTGGAATATTCAGCCGCAGCAGCGCCAGATCATCCATGTGGATGACATGCAGGCAGATATTGATCATTTTTATGAGCCAGCGCTTGAGCTTGTAGGCAATATAGCTGAAACCGTTAAACATCTAGCCCATGACAGTGTTCCACTTTCTCTATGCAAAGAACAAATTGATTTAGTCACTGAATTACAGGAGCTGTTAAGCGACATTGAAAAAGCACCAGAAAGAGACAGTCATCTATCTCACCCGCTGAATGTCATTCATACATTAAGACGCCTAATTCCTGATGACACGAAGGTCACGTGTGATATCGGATCTCACGCGATTTGGATGTCGCGTCACTTCCGCGTCTATGAGCCGAACACATTCCTGGTGAGCAACGGAATGCAAACATTAGGCGTCGCCTTACCATGGGCAATTGCGGCTTCCATACTGAATCCAGATGAAAAGATCATTTCGGTCTCAGGTGATGGCGGTTTTCTCTTCTCTGCAATGGAGCTTGAAACAGCCGTCCGCATGAAAACAAATCTCGTTCACCTTGTTTGGAATGACAGCACATACGACATGGTGGCGTTTCAGCAGGAAATGAAATATGACCGCACATCCTGCGTTGAATTCGGACAGATCGACTTAGTGAAATATGCGGAAAGCTTTGGAGCGACTGGATTACGGGTTAACTCACCTGAAGAGCTTTCAACTGTCCTTCAAAAGGGTATAAACATAGAAGGACCCGTTATTATTGATATTCCGATTGACTATCAAGACAACCCAGACCTCGCCAGTCAAAAATGGCCAGAAGTCTTTCGTGAAAAACACACATTGAACGTCAGATAAGATGTCCATACATTACATCAAAGGAGTGAGCGGATATGGGTATGATGCACCCAATGAATCAACAGAACGACACAAGACAACATGACAAACAGCAAGAGGTTTATCAAGTATCGACGATGACCTCTTTGCTGGAAGCCGTATATGATGGAGATTTCTCCCTTGCACATATTCCCAAGCACGGTGATTTCGGCATTGGTACATTCAATCAATTAGATGGAGAGCTGATCGGCTTTGACGGCGCATTTTATCGACTGCGCTCGGATGGAACAGCGACACCGGTTACCGATCAAGACTATTCACCATTCTGCTCTCTAGCATTCTTTGAAACAGATATCGTTCATCGCATTGATGCAGCCATGACGTCCAAAGAGCTAGAAGAAGAAATCGACCGCATTTTACCTAGTAAGAATGTTTTTTATGCGATCCGCATTGATGGATCATTCAAAAAGGTTCAAACACGTACGGTCGAAAAACAGGAAAAACCTTACGTTCCGATGGTGGAAGCAGTCAAGTCACAGCCTATTTTCGATTTCGAGGATATTCAAGGAACGATCGCTGGTTTCCGTACACCGCAGTACGCACATGGTATTGCGGTGAGTGGATATCATCTTCATTTCATTGATAATGATCGAAGTGTCGGCGGACACGTATTTGATTACACCGTTGATCAAGTGACCATCCGAATTTCTCAAAAACGTCATATGAATTTACATCTGCCAAATACGCAGGAATTCTTCCAAGCAGACATTGATCGAGCTGACCTTGCACAACAAATTGCCAGTGCGGAAAGCAGCCCAGATCAATAAAATGAAGACACCCCGTTGATTCCGGGGTGTCTTTTTATGCAAAAAGACTACTTATCACTCCATGATATTTCATTTCGTTAGTAAATTGAAATTCATTCATTCTATTCGTAATGAAATATGATAAAATACCAACAGAAGAAAGGTGGTTATACGGTGTCAAACGACTATAGCATTCCGAACCTAACATTAGATGAAAGGGATAAACAAATTTTATCCCTATTACACGAGGACGGGCGTATGTCCTATACAGATCTCGGGAAACAAGTCGGTCTTTCACGTGTAGCTGTGCAAGCCCGCATGCAGCAGCTGATTGAAGCAGGCGTCATTGAACGATTCACCACTGTGATTAACCCTGCTAAGATCGGCATTCACGTCTCTGTCTTCTTTAATGTAGAAGTGGAACCGAAATTTTTAGAAGCAGTAGCCCTTCAACTTGAGCAGGAAACAGCTGTCACAAGCCTTTATCACATGACAGGGCCAAGCAAGCTGCATATGCATGGCATTTTTCAAAATGAACAGGAAATGGAGGCATTCCTGACAAAAAAGCTATACCCGCTAGAAGGCGTCGTGAGTGTGGACTGCCAAATGCTCATTAAACGATACAAAAGCCGAATGGGCATGAAATTGTAGACAGGAGTTGAAGCACTTGCAATCATATATTGAACTCATCATCGCTATGGTGCGAACCGGTATTCTCGGTTTTGGCGGAGGCCCTTCCGTCATACCGCTCATTCGCCATGAAGCGGTGGTGAAATATCAATGGATCAATGATGACGAGTTTGGAGAAACACTCGCCATCGCCAATGCATTACCAGGTCCGATCGCGACCAAAATGTCGGCATATCTCGGCTATCGATTGAAGGGCGTATCCGGCGCAATTGTCGCAACAGCTGCTCATATTTTACCAACATGTCTCGCCATGGTGGCACTCGTCACACTTGTCAGCGTCTTAAGCTCCTCACAAATCATTCAAAATATGATTGGCGCCGTGACACCAGTTATTGCCGTCCTGCTCGGGATCATGGCATACGAGTTTGGACAAAAAACGATGAAAGGCTTTGGAATGATCTTCGGTATCGCTCTATTCCTTCTTGCCTTTATCGGACTGCAGGTGCTGTCCATTCATCCAGGAATCATTGTCATCATCTTTTTATTCTATGGCGCCTTTCATTTCAAACTGAAACAACGCTGGAATCGAACAAATAAAGAGAAAGGAGTGTCTTCATGATGCTGATTCTCTTTTTATTCTGGGCATTCTTCTTGTCCAATCTATTAGGATATGGCGGAGGGCCTGCATCCATCCCGCTCAATTATGAAGAAATCGTCAATCATTTTCATTGGATGACGAACGAAGGGTTCTCCAATATGCTTGCATTAGCCAATGCACTGCCAGGACCAATTGCTACGAAGATCGCGGCATATGTAGGCTATGACGTCATGGGCTGGCCGGGCTTTATCGTGGCACTGCTTGCAACTGTACTGCCATCAGCCATTGGATTGATTTTATTGCTCAAGTTGATTGACCGCTTTCGCCAATCCCCTGTCGTAAAAGGCATGACCTTATCCGTACAGCCCGTCATTGCGATGATGATGCTTTTATTAACATGGGAAATCGGCGGAGATGCAGTGAAAGCCATCGGCTGGACGCAATCATTCGCCATTGCCGCGATCTCCTTTTTCTTTATGACCAAATTCAAAATGCACCCCGCCTTTCTCATTGTGGCTGCCTTTTTATATGGCGGATTCATTCTGCCGCATTAAAAAAACCGATAACATGGCCTGTTATCGGTTTTCTTTTACATATAAATTGGAGAAACCGGTCTGCGCCCAATCGAATGATACTCGATCCCTGCTTGTTCTGCCGCTTCAAGCGTGTGACAGTTTCGCCCATCAAAAATAAGCGGCTGTCTCATCCATTCCTTGTAGGACGTGAGCGGAAACGTCTGAATCTCCGTCCACTCTGTTAATATACAAACTGCATGGACATCCTTTATCGCTTCTTCAATCGTTTGAGCAAACAAGACTTGATCCGGCAGTTCACGAGCGGCATGACGTGTAGCAACAGGATCATAAGCCACAAGCTCCGCGCCTAATTGATGGAGTTCATGAGCGATCGGAACCGACGGCGCCTCCCTCATATCGTCTGTATTCGGTTTAAAGGACAGGCCAAGAAGCGCAATTCGCTTCCCTTCAAGATTTGCCCCCAGTCTCTCCTGAATGCTTCGGATAAAACCAGCTCGCTGCTCATTGTTTACTTTAATGACAGCCTTTAGCAGCTCAAAATCGTGGGACACATGCCCTGCGATTTGGACAAGTGCATTTGTATCCTTTGGAAAACAAGAACCTCCGTAGCCAATCCCCGCCTTGAGAAACGAAGAACCGATCCGCTGATCGAGCCCCATTCCCCGCGCAACCCATTCAACATCAGCACCTGTTTTTTCACAAATGGAAGCAATCTCATTCATAAAGCTGATTTTAGTCGCAAGAAAAGCATTTGATGCATACTTGATCATTTCGGCACTTTTTCGGTCTGTTTTGACCACTGGCAGGTGGAAATCAGCATACATCTCCTCTAGCTGGTCTAATACGGCTTTTGTTTCAGCCCCAATGACAAGCCGATCTGCCCTCAAAGTATCTGAAATGGCAGAGCCTTCCCGTAAAAATTCTGGGTTAGATGCAATAGATAACGGCTCATTCCGTCCTAATTCTTGATGTATCATCTGATCGATTTGATCACCCGTTCCGACAGGCACCGTACTTTTCACCACAAGAACCGCACCTGATTTCGCTTTTGTGCCCATCTCCTTTGCAGCCCGAAACACATACTGTAAATCAGCTTGGCCGTCTGCCTGCTGCGGGGTGCCGACCGCAATCATTAACACATCAGCCCGCGGGTAGGCTGCCGCTCCATTTATGTAAAATTGAATTCGTCCTTGCTCAAGATTGCGTTTCAGCAATTCTTTTAATCCTGGCTCATACATTGGTGGATGTCCTTGTTTCAGCTGCATGACCTTTTTCCGGTCAATATCAATACACGCCACATTGTGCCCTGCCTCCGCTAAACACACACCTGTGACCAGCCCCACATATCCACAGCCTGCAATTGCAATATTCATGACACCATCAGCTCCCCATACGCCTTATGCTTGTAATGACATCGTATGCCGGGAGCTTTCGTTCCATTCATAAAAGCATACAAAAACCCCCTGCCATCACTAGCAGGGGGTCACTTTTATGAAACAAGACCATTTCGAATATGAGCAATCAGATTTTCAAGCATTTCTTTTGTGGTGACATCATTTGAATTCTCACCAATATCATGAGCGTACATCAAAATTTTTAAAAACTCTTCTTGATTTAAACCCTTATTGTCCATGTCTGTATCCTTTCGATTCCACTAATTTCATTATTATATGCTGTATGGTTGGTTTATGCAATACTCTAATACATCATTCGACAGCTTTTGAAATTTATGACCATTTTCATGAAAAACTTTTTTATAAATCACCATTGAGCTATAATAAAAGAATTGGAATCTTTTACTTGGTTAGGAGCGGATCAAATGCTTCAGCACAACATCAACGAAGAAGAAATCAAACAAACAGCCGAACAGCTCAAAGAACTTCTTCCTGCAACAGATGAAAACAAACAACTCATCAAAAAAGCATTGATTACTTATAGACAGGACAGTGTATATCGTCTCAAGCAAGAATCTGATACGGAATGGTCAGCTTATGTACATGATGTCGTGGCAGCAAGAGTCCACCTTCATGTGCTGTTTCCTGTGAGAAGCAGCTGCTCATGTCCGGCAGATGGACTTTGTAAACACATTCTCGCTGTCTTCTTTTCGCTATACGCTCAAGTAGAGAGTGTGACCGGATTTACAGAAAATTGGTCAGAAAAGGATGAATTACAACGTAGCAAAGAATTGATTCGCCAGCACTTCCAAGTGAAGCGCCCAGACGAACAATCACTCCAAAGCTGGCTGAATTTTTTCCAAGAGGAATTTAACCTCTGGCTGAAACGGACACCAAAGCACCAGCAAACACCGCAGCATTTGTATTACGGCTATTTATCAATCCTAAAAAAACACGCACCTCATTCACCTGAATTCAAGAGTTTGTATGCGATTCATACCTCAATCGATGTGTGGTTAAGGATTCATCAATTGATCGACCTCGACCGGCTTGATGCCGAGAAGGATTTTTATTCCATGAATCCATATGTAGAACAGCTCATGAACACCATTTTCGATTCAGTGGATCACTTGAAGACATACGCCCTTTCCTTTTCCCTCGATCCGTTTCTTGAAAACACACCAACTGCCGTTCGGGCACTTCTTCAAATAAACGGACCTTTCCAGCATGAACGAGTAGCGGTCTTTATGGAGATTTGGGGCACCATATTAAATAGAGGGAAATGGGTTAAAAAAGAAACAGAATTACTGAAGAACGCTCAGCAGCAAGAACAAACGGTTGAACGTACCATCGGGCTGATGCACATGGATTATTTACAGAAAGAAGACGAAAGCCTCTTTCAGCAATTACAGCTGCTCAATGCAGATATGCTGCCAAATGTGCTCAATTGGCTGAAGGATCTCACAAACCGCAAGGACTGGAAGCGGCTCAAGCTCTGGTATCATGAGATCACCTATATTTTAGAGGAATATTGCCAGCTCGACCTTTCCTATAGAGAACTGCGAGGAGCCGTCAGTGATTTCTTCTTTTATTTAGACGCATACTTTAAGCAGACGAAGGATCATCATTTATATGAACGCTACCTCCAAATCTGCATGCCCTATGCGTTTACTGAATATAGTCAGCTATTATATGCACAGCAGCGTTATGCAGAATGGATTGAGATTCACAGCCTTGTTGGTTTCTCCATCAGTGAACTGGAGAAGGATCTGATCAAACAAATTGCAAAAGAGGAGCCTGAAGCGCTCATTCCATCGTACCACCGTGAAATCTCACTGCTTCTCGATCAAAAGAATCGAAGTGCTTATCGAGAATCTGTGAAAATGCTAAAAAAACTACGCACCCTTTATCATAAAACGAAAAAAACCGCGATTTGGGAAAGATATGTCAAGCAGCTGCAGGATTCAACGAAACGGCTGCGTGCGTTCCAAGAGGAAATGAAGAAAGGAAAATTAATTGATGACACGCCATAAACAAATTGTCATTCATGCAGAACAAACAGAAGATTTCTCTTTCACCATTTCAGCGCAAGCAGAGGACGGACACCCTGTTCCACTTAATGAAATGAAGAGGCAGCTTTTCCAATGGCACGCATCGTCTTTTTACGGAACATTTTTAGAAGATGTGAGCTTTATTGGCACACCTGCCTTCCTGTTAAGCCCTTGGATGACCGTTGAATTGTTAGGAAAAAATTCATTTAATACCTTTAGTCATGTGACATTAACGGATGAAACGGAACCACTGATGAAGACAGCCTCCACCATTTACGAATTCATCGAGGACGAAGATTTCATTCCCGATTACGAGGCGTGGACAGAAGGTGTGCTTCGGTTTAAAGACAAAGAAGGACTATTAGATGGCTATACGGCTGATTGGTTCTCCTTTGCCGTACAGGATTACATTCAATATGATGATGCCTTGCAGCACAAATGGAACCGCATGACAGCACAATCGCCTGCGCTCTCATCCTTCCAAGGACACTTTTTAGATGAGCAGGATTTCTTGGAGACGATTGGCTGGATTGATGACGAGACGCCTTTCACTGTCGGCTTGCGCTTAAATGAACCGGATTTCGACGGAGATGATTGGAAAATCGAATTGTTTTTGCGTGATAAGAAAAACAGCGACCTTCACTTTTTTGAGGGTATCCGTTCATTGAAAAGGTCTTGGCATCCGTATCAAGATAAAATCTCAAGAGAGCTGGAGCGATTCAGTCAAATTGTACCTTGGCTCTCTTTCACATCTGGCACCACGCTCATGTCAGAAGACGAAGCATGGCTCTTCCTGTCTGAAGCAAGTGAAACACTTGTGAATATGGGCATTGAGATCCTGCTCCCATCGTGGTGGCAAATCGTCAAAGAAAGCACCATGATGCTAAAAGCAAGGATTTCCTCTACCCCGCGAGGCGAGTCGCATGTCGGAATGGATGCCTTGATGGACTTTAATTGGCGCTTTGCTACAAACGGCATCGAGCTGACAGAAGATGAGTTCAACGAGCTTGTCCAAAGTAAACGGCGCCTTGTCAACATTCGAGGGCAATGGATCAAAATCGATCCAACCTTCATCCAGCAAATGAAAAAATGGATGGAGCGCGCCGAAAATGAAGGGCTGCACATGTCTGATATTTTGTCACGCGAGCTGGCAGATCAAGAAGCATCCTCTGAATCGATACCAGAACTGCTAGACAGCTCAGCATTTGCACATATTCAATTTGAACTTTCGTCTCAATTAAGAGGACTTGTCCATCAGTTAAATGATACGCATGAGCTGCCTTCCTACGAAATGAGTGAGTCCTTCAAAGGCACACTAAGGCCGTATCAGCAGCATGGTGTCAACTGGCTGTTATTTTTAAGATCTCATGGATTCGGGGCTTGTTTAGCAGATGATATGGGCCTTGGAAAAACGATTCAAATGATTGCGTATTTCACATATCTGAAAGAGCAGAAGCAAAATGCCGCTCCATCTCTCATCATTGCGCCGACCTCTGTTTTAGGAAACTGGCAGCGAGAGCTTGAAACCTTCGCACCACATTTGAATGTCGCTCTGCATTACGGGCCATCGCGCCCTCAAGGGGAACACTTTACAAAGGCATACGAGTCAACAGATATTGTCCTGACGTCTTATGGACTCTCACATTCTGATCGTGATGAATTAACGTCAGCAAAGTGGGATACGATTTGTTTAGACGAAGCCCAAAACATCAAAAACGCCCATACGAAACAATCGAGAGCGATCAGACAGCTCAAAGGGCAGCATCACATTGCCCTTAGCGGGACACCTATGGAAAACCGTTTGACAGAGCTTTGGTCCATTTTCGACTTCGTCAACAAAGGATATCTCGGCAGCCTGACGAGCTTTCATAAGAAGTTCGTCCTGCCGATTGAAAAAGACCGTGATGAAAAAAGAATTGAACAGCTGCAGCAGCTGATAAAGCCCTTCCTATTAAGAAGAACAAAGCAAGATGAAGAGGTCGCCCTGAACCTGCCTGAGAAACTCGAAGAAAAAGAATTCATTCCGCTATCCGCTGAGCAGGCTTCTTTATATGAACAGCTCGTGAAGGATACATTCGAACACATGGCTTCGTTAACAGGAATGCAGCGGAAAGCCATTATTTTAAGTATGCTCGGCAGACTCAAACAGATTTGCGATCACCCGGCTCTCTATTTAAAAGAGAGTGGAACAGATGTGAAACTGCTGAAACGTTCATTAA
Organism: Bacillus sp. NMCC4; assembly: GCF_002998555.1. Lineage (NCBI taxonomy): Bacteria > Bacillati > Bacillota > Bacilli > Caryophanales > Bacillaceae > Bacillus > Bacillus sp. NMCC4. Next base: position 495,669 of record NZ_PVRA01000001.1, read on the forward strand.
AAATGGATAAACTCGCAGAGCTGTTAAAAGCAATACATGAGCAAGGAGAAAGCTGCCTCATCTTTACGCAGTATATTGGAATGGGGAACATGATCAAGCAGCTGGCGGAAAAGATGTTTGGAGAACCAGTTCAATTTTTAAATGGCAGTCTGTCAAAACAGGAGCGGGATAAAATGGTGGATCGCTTCCAGAAGAAAGAATTCAACATCTTAATTCTCTCTTTAAAAGCAGGAGGAACAGGACTTAACCTAACTGCCGCAAACCATGTCATTCACTACGACAGATGGTGGAATCCTGCTGTGGAAAACCAAGCGACAGACCGTGCTTATCGGATCGGACAAAAACGATTTGTTCACGTCCATAAGATGATCACAACGGGCACGATTGAGGAAAAAATCGATCAAATGCTCGAAACAAAACAAACGTTAAATGATCAAATTATCCAAAGTGAAAGTTGGATTACTGAGCTATCGACGAACGAACTAGAAGATTTATTCACATTAAGTGCGGCCGCTCAATCATCTTAATCCCAGCAAAAAGAGGACTTTTCTCAAACATGATGAAAAGTCCTCTTTTTTCATTTCATATGAACATAGGTTAAATGTGCAGCTTTTTCAATGCAGATTTCACGTTCATATACGTATTCAATTCACGGAAGTCCTCTCTCATTTCTCCCATTTTCATCGCAAGATTCGGTTTAATTCCTGTCACAATGAGTTCAGTACCAGTCATTAAAATTAAATCGTTCAGCTTAAAAATTGCATCTGCCACAAATGAATCCACTTCTAATAAACCAGACAGATCGACAATAAAATAATCGTCCTTGGATTGAGAGATATAGGTGGAGACTGTTGAGATAATTTTATGAAATCTTGGCGCTGTTAACGTACCAATGATCGGTAACACAGAAATACCATCTTTCACAGGAACAATTGGAACAGAAATATTCAGCACTTCATCAATCGATTGCTCAAGAAGCTCCTGCTGTTCCTTCTCTTTCGTGACATCTTTTTGCAGACCAACGAAATAAAGACGTTTTCCTTCATTTTCGTCAATCCAAAGAGGAGCCACACTTAGCTCATTCCAAAACATCTGTCCAGATTTTTTATAATTTTTCAGCTGAACAGTGACAGCTTCTTTGTTCTCAATAGCTGTTCTAATTTGATTGAGAGCGATTTGCTCGGTTTCATTTCCTTGAAGGAAACGACAATTTTTCCCCAATACCTCGGGTTCTTGATAGCCTGTCATATCTAAAAAGCCCTTGTTCACATATATTAAAGGATTATCAGGTAAAGACGGGTCCGTCACCGTCAGGCCAACCTGAGTATAATCTAAGGCTTCCTTGATTAAATGCAGATTTTCGGACTTATAAGATTCCAGCGCCATTCGTTTACTCTCCTTAATTTCTTACAAGCGGGTTATGTTCATAATTAAATTATATGATGTTCCACATCAGGTGTAAATAGAAGTAGTTCTGAATTCCTCTTTTGTAGAATGCGCTTTATCCTATGTGATTTATACAACGACATCCGATTCATCTATTTCAAAAGGTGTCGAATCATATGCGCCACACCATGTTCATCATTTGTTAACGTGACATGATCAGCGATTTCCTTCATATCCTGTCTCGCATTGCCCATCGCAACCCCAACACCAGCTGCTAGAAGCATCGATTCGTCATTTAAACTGTCTCCTACAGCCGCTGTCTGGCTTAAAGGAATACCAAGTCGTTCTGCCAGCCTTGTTAATGCCTGCCCTTTAGATGCTTCCTTTGAACCAATTTCAAAGTTATGATCGGCTGAACTAACCATTGTGACATCTGAATCATCACCAAACATATCCCATCCTGCCTTCAATCTGTCTTCAAAGAAAGAGAAACCTAAGATATTGTAGAATGAAAGCTTTCGATCCTCACGGAACAATTCTTTATATGTATCAATATAAGAAAAACCTGACTGACTGTATTGAACTTCTGCCGCTTGTTTTAAAATATTTCGATCCGTTTTTGGATTAGCACTTTTTAAGCGGTCCATTTCAATCGCAAGAAGCTCTCTGCCGCGATTCGGTGTGAAAATGGCTTCGTTTGTAAAAACTTCATAATAATAGTCACGTTCTTCAAGCCATGACAATATATGTTTGGCCTTTTCTTCGTGTAAAACAGCTGAATGGTACACTTGTCCAGCCGGATCATGAATCACAGCTCCATTGGCACTAATCACCCATGTATTCATACCAAGCTGATCAAAAATAGACCTCACATCAAAATACGCTCTTCCTGTTGAAACGACAACTTCCATTCCATTCGCCACTGCTTCCTTTAATGCCTGCTCATTTTCCCGACTCACTTTGTGTTCACTGTTCAATAAAGTTCCGTCTAAATCCGTTGCGATCAATTGAATGTTTGTCATCGTTCTCTCCTTTTTGTCTCCATTTTCGGCTATCATACTGCTGATAAAATCCATCATCATTATGAAATGAGTATCCACTATTTGCAAGAGGTGATCGGTTTATCAGTGAATAAAAGGGTACCCGGCCATGCTACATGACCGGATACACACAAGGGGATTTACAGGGGACACATGACCTATACAAAGAAGCTATGGTTCTATTACGCAGTGTTCTTATGCACAAGGCAGCGTCTATCAGCTTTAGCTAGAGGGGGGCTGTCAGATGCTAGACGTTACCTTTTGTTTCAGACCGTACCTCCTTTCCTTTCAACTGCCCTTAGTCTACTGAGAAAGGTCGTATGTGACAAAACATGAAAATGACAAAATGATCTCTCAAATTCTCTATTTCCTCTTTAATTTCTGTTTTTTACCGCTTGAGTATAAAACATCATCTTGTTTTGTTTGATGAAAAACTTATTTTTCATAAATTGATAAAAAACGTCTGAATGAATCCAATTACTAGAAGGCATGTGAATATAATCAGAACCGTCCCACGCAAACCAATAAAAACAAAGCTGTCCGTCATGAATCGACAATTGAAATTCAAAGCAGTCCATTTGATCCTCGGTGACGTATTGAAACGTGAGTGACTCGCCTTCTTCCATGTACACATCACAAAATGAAAGAATGTCTCCCCACGAATAAACGCGAATTGTGCTCTTTGCCTTCTCCTCGCCAATATGTATGTTTCGCAATTGATAGGACTCCATAAAACATCTCCTTTCACTCATATGCAGCTCGTTCTAAGCAGGCAGCGGTTTCATTTATAAAGATGTTGTATGCTATAATAATACTTACGAATAATGAACGCTTGTGAGGTGATAAATATGAAAACCTTTAGGCTGATTGATTTAAAAATCGAACTTGATCCAAAGCAAGATAAAATGTCCAGCATTCCCCTTCGTGACGGTTTAATCATTAATAAAGAAGATGGTGAAAATCACTGGATGATCGAGGCACTCATTCCAAAGAAACATAGACAGGTGTTTGAGGTGCTTTTTCAGCAGCACACTGAAGTGAAGATTCTTGTGACGATCACAAAAGAAAACAACCGCCCTGTTCATCTATCTGTCCAAGTCAAAAACATTGTTGCTTTAGAAGAAAACATTTCTGTGCTGCTCGATGGTAAAATGATTACAAACCGTTACAGAACAGAAACCGAAGAAGTACTAAAAGACCTCGTCAAAGAGGGGCTTTCCGGAGAAAAACTGCTGGATGCATTTAAACAAAACACATAAAAAAGAGCGGGATTAGCCGCTCTTTTTCTATTGCACATCTTTCGATTGGCTTTGATTTTTCAATAGATCTCTAATTTCAGTTAGTAAAACTTCCGTTTGATCCGGCGTTTCTACAACCTCTTCTTCCTCTACCTTTTTCCGTTTTAATTTATTCAAATAACGAATAAAGATAAAAATGGAAAACGAGATAATCAAGAAATCAATCACTGTTTGAATGAAGCTCCCATATAAAATTTGAGCAGATCCGATCTTAATAGATAGACTGCTAAAATCATGTCCCCCAATAATAATACCGACGAGCGGCATGATCAAATCATTCACAAGAGAAGTGACAATTTTGCCAAATGCTCCCCCAATGATGACACCTACAGCCAAGTCAATTACATTTCCCTTGACTGCAAATTCTCTAAATTCTTTCAGCATCTTTTATCACCTTCATCTTTTTTTGTCTAATATGACGTTTTTTTGTCAAAAATGCAAGTCCTGATCCGTTCAGGCTGGTCGTTTCCATATAAAAAGCGATTCATCCTTGATGAACCGCCAGGCAAATCATGATACTTTAGGACCGATAGAAAATGTTAGTTCTGCTTCACATGCAACTTCGCCATCTACTGTAGCTACTGCTTTTCCTTTTGCAACCGGACCTCGGAGACGCGTCACTTCAACCTCTAAACGAAGCTGATCGCCAGGCTTCACCTGTCTTTTGAAACGGCAGCCGTCAATTCCTGCAAACAAACCAATTTTCCCTTTGTTTTCTTCTTTACCTAACATAATCACCCCAAACACCTGTGCAAGTGCTTCTACAATAAGCACACCCGGCATGACTGGGTATCCTGGGAAATGACCATTAAAAAATTCTTCGTTCACTGTGACATTTTTAATCCCAACCGCTCTTTTCTCTCCCTCAACCTCTAAAATACGGTCGACCAATAAGAATGGATAACGGTGTGGAATAATGTCTTGAATTTGCTGAGCATCAAGCATATCTTGATCTCTCCTTTTTTCTATATCGATGATCTTCATTTGATTCCTATAGAAGTATATTATGAATGCTCGTATTTTTCAACGTCCGCTCTGCATATATGGTAAAAAATAGAATATATCATTACCTATTGTCATCAAATATAATCCACACTACACTCATTGTTTTTTCACAAATATGGTAATATATATTACATCATTGATTGAATAAGAGGGTAAAAATGAATTTTATGAGTGATAAATCCATTAAAAAACTTCTCCATTCGTGGTATACAATGCTGAAGCATCGACATTTTTCGAAGGCTGAAGAAATCAAAACAACTCTATTAAAGCATAAACGTAAAATATCAAAAAAACAGGAACTCTATTTACATTATCAGCTGATGCTTTTTCGCCATCAGCTCTGGATGAATCAGACAGAGGACCTAGAAAAAATCAAACATGAACTGATGCAGCACAAAGATGATATGAACGAAGAACTGGCCTATTACTTTTACTTCTTTCTAGGGCTCTACGAAGCTTTAAACAGCGATCAAAATGATGCGATCTACTATCTCGAAAAGGCGGAAGAACGCCTGTCATTCCTTAACGATGAGCTGGAGGAAGCAGAGTTCCATTTCCGAACAAGTGGTGTTTATTATAACAACCGCTATTCGTTGTTATCAATTCGTCATGTTCAAAAAGCCATGGATATCTTTGCAAAGCATGGGGATGATCATAGCCTCTATCGTTGTAAAATTGTGCTCGGCCTTAATTATAGCGATCAAAAAAAATATGAGGAAGCAGAAGCTATTTTTATTGAGATCATCGAATACGTGAAAATCATTGATGATCAAGAATTGCTCGGTATCGTTTATTATGACGCTGGCTTTATTCAGTCGAGACAAAATCGTCACAAGAAAGCGCTGGAATACTTTAAAAAAGCACTTCGTCTCCCAGCATACCGGAAGTCCGCACACTCCTATATATCGTGCCTCTACGAAACGGTGCGTTCTTGTTATAAAGAAAATTTAACCGATGAAGGAATGAAGTATATTCAAAAAGGATTAAAAGAAGCCGTTGTTTCTCAGTTTGATATTTTAAGAATCAAGTTCCAAATCTTATTTCTTCTCTACAGCCAAACGCCAAAGGCAGATGAGCAGATCGCAAGGCTCGTCACATGTCTTGAACGAAAAGAAGCTTGGATTGATCTTGAGGATCTGCTTGCCGATGTCTCAGATTTTTATAAAAAAAAGGGCGACTTTGAGCGAGCCGCCTTTTTTATCATGAGAGGCTGATGTCAACCTGCTCATTATCGAATTGTATTCACTAATCCAAGCATCTGATCACCCATCGTAATCGTTCTTGAGTTCATCTGATAGGAGCGCTGTGTTGTCATGAGATCTGTTAATTCTTTAGACATGTCCACATTCGACGTTTCAAGTGCACCTTGCTGAAGTTGAATCGCTTGGCGGTTTGCTCCATTTAGTGCCGTTAATGCACCTTGATAAGTACCGTCAACTGAGAACAAATTATCTCCTTCAGAGACAAGTGCTGAAGAGTTATTGACTTGTACAACACCTAGATTCACTTGCTGATTCGGTTGATTATCTCTTGAAATGGCTGTCAGACGTCCATTTTTATCAATTGAAATATCACGGAAATTCGCATTTAAGACGATTTCATTTCCGTTTTCATCAAGAATCGGATGGCCTTCGCTAGTGACAAGCTGCACTTGATTACGATTATTGCCTGGCTGTAAGTAAAGAGAACCATCTCTTGTATAACGGATATTACCGCCGACATTGACCTGCATATACTGAGATGGCGCTCCAAATGCAACATCAAGATCACGGCCTGTTTCTTTAATCGAGCCTTGCAGCGAGTTAATGGACGCATTGACCATCGTACCCGTACCAAGCCTTAGTCCATCAGGTGTCAGACGACTGTTTGCCACCTGCGCATTTTTTTCATCCACCTGGTTGAACTGTTGTCTGATCAGCTCTGAGAAACGGGTATTTTTCGCACGGTACCCTGTTGTTTCACTGTTCGCGATGTTATTACTGATAATATCAAGCTGCTTTTGCACTTCGTTCATTGATACAGCTGCATTGATCATCGTTCTAAGCATGAGAATCCTCCTTTCTTTGTCATTTCTTGATTAGTACACTCTGCCAATTTCATTTACTGCTTTTTCTAAGCTTTTATCATACGCCTGAACCACTTTTTGGTTTGTTTCAAATGCTCGATAGGCGGTTGTCATTTCTGTATATGATTTTGTCACATCCACGTTCGACAGCTCCGATACACCTTGACTTAACGTATAGGACATTTGACCGTTATTGACTGCGCTTGGCAGGGGCTGGTTATCAGCTGTACGGTATAAATCATTTCCTTCTCTCGCTAAGTTCCTTGTATCCATCGCAACACGTACATCAATTTGCCCGAGATTTTGTCCATTTTCACTCACAGTTCCATCTGCGTTCACTTTGAAATTCTCACTCTGAACCGTGATTGGCTGACCTGTCACAGAAAGAAGGGCACGCCCATTGATAGTCAACTGATTTTGTGCGTTCATTGTAATTGAGCTGCTTTTCGTATAACGAACGCCTTCTGGGGTATTGACCGCATAAAAGAGCGCTGATTTCTGATTGGTCTCCGGATTGATCGGCACATTATTTTCGACTAGTGCTACATCCGTTGTTTGATCTGTTGTTTTTAAAGTTCCTTGTGTAAATTGAGGGATTAGTTCCTGCATATATGTTCCCGTATTAATGCCGCCAATCGGCGTTTGCTGCGGAACACTAAAACCTTTTCCTGAGGAAGTTTGAAAACGTCCTGACTCCATTCGGCTTAGCAGCATTTCTGGAAATGCCCGCATGGTCCCCTCATCCGCTTTATATCCTGGCGTATTCGCATTTGCGATATTATTTGAAAGCATTTCTGTCCGCCGCTCTTGAGCGATCATGGCAGATGTTGCGGTGTATAGTCCTTTTAACACGTGCTCACCTCATTAAAATTCTTTCACATGACCTAAACACAATCTTCTATGAAATATATCGGCATATTTGCAGGGTTCTTTAATAAAAATCCCCCATTCTTTCGAAAAAGAATGAGGGACATCATTAGCTGAGTTTACGCTTTGGCAGCTTGTCCATATTATCAAGCATGACGCCAGTACCAACAGCTACACAATCCATCGGATTCTCGGCAACGAAAACTGGTACTTTCAGCTCTTCTGCAAGCAATTGATCAAGCCCGTTTAGAAGAGCTCCGCCACCTGTAATGATGACGCCGCGATCAATAATATCAGCTGATAATTCAGGCGGTGTTCTCTCAAGAACTTGCTTCGCAGCCTGAACAATCGCAGATACAGATTCACGCAATGCTTCTTCTACTTCTTTGCTTGTGACGGTAATCGTTCTTGGTAATCCTGTCACCATGTCTCGTCCACGAATTGAAATCTCTTCGTGACGTGCGTCTGGGAATACCGTTGCAACTTGGATCTTAATATCCTCAGCCGTGCGTTCACCGATCAACAGCTTGTACTCTTTTTTAATGTAGTTGAGAATTTCCAGATCAAATTTGTCTCCAGCCATTTTAATAGAAGAGGCGGTTACAATGTCACCCATTGAGATGACAGCGATATCTGTCGTTCCGCCTCCAATATCTACGACCATGTTTCCACTTGGCTGAAAAATATCCATACCAGCACCAATAGCTGCTACTTTTGGCTCTTCTTCAAGAAATACATGCTTACCGCCGCTTTTTTCAGCAGCTTCTTTGATCGCCTTCTGCTCAACAGATGTAATGTTTGTCGGGCAGCAGATGAGCATACGCGGCTTAGAGAACAGCCCTTTCACATTTAATGAATTAATAAAATGCTTGAGCATCGCTTCAGTTACTTCAAAATCAGCGATTACGCCATCTTTTAATGGACGAATCGCAACAATATTCCCAGGCGTACGTCCAACCATACGTCTAGCCTCTTCTCCAACAGCCAAAACTTTCCCGCTGTTTTTGTCAAGAGCTACAACAGATGGTTCATTTAACACAATTCCTTTTCCTTTGACATGAATCAGTACATTGGCAGTACCAAGATCAATTCCAATATCCCTAGCAAACATCTATATATATCCTCCTTGAAAATCTGTTTCCATAGCAAATACCACATTCTGCCCTAATTATATATTCTATCATAATTTGCAGAAAAAAAGATATTTCTTTACAAAAGTCTTTACAAAATTTGTGGTTAGAAACTACCGATATGAGGAAGATATATATGTCATGTTTATGAACAAAGAACTAAGCTTACTGTTTCACAGGCTCGCCTTCTAAAATTTCTTCTTTTTTATACTTTAATTTAGTGGCTTCTCCTCCTCGCAAGTGGCGGATTGATTTATGATAATCCAGTATCTCCTTCACTTCATTAGCCAGATCTGGATTAATTTCTGGCAGTCTTTCTGTTAGATCCTTGTGTACAGTACTTTTAGAGACTCCAAATTCTTTCGCAATTACACGAACGGTTTTCTTTGTCTCCACGATATACTTTCCTATCTTGATTGTTCGCTCTTTGATGTAATCGTGCACACCACTCGACCTCCCTAAAATGGATGTGAGAAGTGTGAAATGAGATCCGTATCAATATTATCCATTTTCAGGGGCGCTTGTTCGTCTTAATTTCTCATCCATTAGGTAGTAAATGCCAAACACGATCCCTCACCTCAAACACTCTCTTTGTCAGGTTTGTAACAGTGTATTAGCATTGCATAGGGAATATGCTAAAAATGAAGATGGGACAAGGGATTTATCAGAAAATGCAATCATTTCGAGTGGCGAAAATTTTCACTTTACAAGAATGGGTCGAGCACGTAAAATAGGAAAGGTGATTTTATTTACCTAGCTAAATATTTAAAAAAAGGTGAGCATATGGATACGTTAAATAGAGAGTGTTTACATCAAATACACCAAAGCGCCAGGTTGCTGTCTAAAAAGGCGAACGAAGCGCTTGTTGCTTATGACTTGTACATGTCCCAATGGACTGTACTTTTTTGTTTGGATACATTCGGCCCGAAAACCCAAAAAGACATTTGGACATATTTGAACGTCGAAGCCCCAACCATTACCCGAACCGTAACCCGTCTAGAAGCTAATGGCTGGGTGAAACGTGTACAAGGAAAAGACAAACGTGAAAATCTGATCGTGATGACAGATGATGCTAAGGCCCGATTTGAAGAAATCAAACGTACGATGGAACAATTTGAAGAAGAATGTCTTTCAGATTTCACCCACGAAGAAAAACAACTCCTCCATACACTTTTACACAAATTATCAACTGAATAGGAAGTGACATACATCATGAACGAACGCATTTGGACAAGAGACTTTATCATGATTGTCCTGGTGAATTTATTTACGTTCACCTCTTTTTATGCCCTTTTGACCTTGCTGCCTATTTACACAATGGATGAACTAAATGGAACAGAATCACAGGGTGGCCTTCTTGTGACGGTTTTCTTATTGTCTGCTATTGTGACAAGACCGTTTTCTGGAGCCATTATTGAGAAATTCGGCAAAAAACGGATGGCGATTTTCTCGTCAACGGCATTTGCCTTACTCACTTATTTATACATTCCGATTGATCAATTCCATACGCTTCTCATGCTGCGTTTCGTGCAGGGCATCTTTTTTAGCATTTTGACGACAGTAGCCAGTGCCATTGCGGCAGATATGATTCCAAAACATAAACGCGGGGAAGGACTCGGCTACTTTGTCATGTCCATGAACCTTGCTGTGGTTATCGGTCCATTTATTGCATTGAATCAAGTAGGAAAAGTAGGATTCCATTCCTTATTCCTTCTCTTTTCCATTATCGTTACCATCGGTGCCGCTTTTACGATGCTGATCAGACAGCCAGAGCTTGAAGATGGGGGTAGTGTCGTCTTTCGATTTACTTTTTCTCATCTGTTTGAAAAAGGTGCATTAAAAACAGCGGCAGTCGGCATCATTATTTCCTTCTGTTATTCGCCGATCATTTCATTTATTTCAGTCTATGCCAATTCCCTTCACTTGATGGGGGCAAGCAGTTATTTCTTTATTGTGTTTGCGGCAGCCATGCTTGGATCACGTCCTTTTACAGGCAGACTTTTTGACCGAGTAGGACCTCACATTGTGATCTATCCTTCGATCGCTCTTTTTGCGATTGGTTTATGGATGCTGACAGCTACACATTCAGCTACAATGCTTCTTTTATCAGGTGGTGTCATTGGACTTGGCTATGGATCGCTAGTACCATGTTTACAAACACTTGCCATTCAGCACTCACCAGCTCACCGTACAGGCTATGCGACGGCTACTTTCTTCACTTTATATGATACGGGGATTGCTGCTGGCTCATTTGTATTTGGTCTTCTTGTCAGCTTCACCGACTTTTCAAATGTATATCTCATTGCAGGTATTGTTGTCTTGCTCAGTATGATTGTTTTTTATTGGAGCGAACGAAAGCCCCAAGAAGCAAAAGCACAGAAGGTCTCCCTATCAGAATAGGATACTATTTTAAACTTCATCGGAAACATGCTAAAATATAGGATATTTCAAATAGACGATTATTTGAAAAATAGTTGGCATTAAGCGAAGGTATAGGTGATGTTTTGAATTACGAATTGTTTAAAGTCATACACGGGATGGCTCATCATTCTGAGTTTTTAGATCAGGCCATGATTTTCATTACGAAAAAGGCCATTCTTGTGTATGCCCTTGTCTTATTGATTTGCTGGTTTTTAGGTAATCACAAATTTAAGAAGCATGTCTTCTTTTCGGGTGTAACGGGTATCGCGGCACTTATCGTCAATTTTGCGATTACACTGTTTCATTATGAGGAGCGGCCGTTTGTGGCGCATAAAGTCGACACACTCATTCCGCACTCAGCAGACGCTTCCTTCCCAAGTGACCATACAACAGGTGCACTGGCTCTTTCACTTGCCATTCGATCTCGTAATAAAAAGCTTGGCAACATCTTGCTCGTCTTTGGATTACTCACAGGATTCTCCCGCATCTGGGTCGGTCACCATTATCCATTAGATGTCTTAGGCAGCTTAGTCGTATCGATCGTGGTTGTCTTTATCATGAATAAATTATGGAAGTTCTTTGACTCTCCAATTGACCGCATTGTCACTTTCTATGAGACAATTGTAGGGAAAATATTCAGAAGGAAGCAAAAGGATCAGGGCTCTGACCTGTCTAACTCTTAAGCGGCTTGCGATAATGTGATGAAGAATCTTCTTCCACTTATCGCGCCGCTTTTTTTATTGGCTGTCCTCCTCTGACCTTGTTCGAAAAATAAAGACTGACACCGATGCCGGTAAGGGAAATCATGATCAACGTCCAGCCTAACTGCTCAAAATGAGGACCAGCAATTTCATCCCCAAACAGCATACCGAGGACAGCAGACGACAGAATGGAACCAAGGTAACGGCATGTTTGAAAAAGCCCAGAGGACGTGCCAATCATATGCTGAGGACTTGCCTTGAGCATCGCAGCTTGCAGCGCAACATTCCCAATCCCGTAACTCAGTCCAAGCAGCGCTAGAACCACCCCTTTTCCCCATAATGGTGCCGGAATAAAAAAGAAGGTCATCGCAGACGCTCCAGCCAGCATCAATACCGCACTGGCTAATACTGGATGACGTTCATCCCCGCGATCCACCCACTTTCCTGTTAGCGGCGACACAATGATGCTCACCCCAGACATGCACAGCATAAAAAGACCCGTCATTTCCACACGCCAGCCTAATTCATCCTGGAAATAGCTCGGCAAACCAAAGAAAAGACAATAGAAAAATATATTTAAAATGATAAATTGCACATACACAAGTGACAGCCGCTGCTCCTGTCTGAACATTCGAATTTGAATAAACGGTTCATCCACCTGATACTCCCACCAGATAAAAGCGCCTGCACTCACGAGACAAAGAATCCCCTGTACATATTGAATCCCATCACCTAGTGATAATAAAAACGAAAGCAGAAGGACAATACAAACTGTAAAAAGAAGCATCCCTGGCAAATCGAGCTTCCGTACCGTTTCACCTATACGAAGCTTTCTCTTTTTCTGCTCCTTTGGAAACAAAGTTAGTCCAAGAAAGAAGCTGATCAAAATAAAAGGCAGGTTCACTAAAAAGATAGCCGGCCAGCCGCCGATTGTCATCAAAAAGCCGCCAAGCGTCGGTCCAAGTGCCGTCATCGCCGAAGCAAAAATGGACAATACCGCTAACGCCGAAGCCTGCTTTTCCTGAATATGATCCCGAATGAGTCCGACACCAGAAGGATAAATGGCACTGCTCCCAATCGCCTGCAGCAGCCGGATCACAATCAGCACTGCAAACGTTGGGGCAAACGGCGCACAGATGGCTGACACCGCCACAAGACCTAGCCCGAATAAAAATAATGTTCTCCGGCTCATCACATGATCCCCAATCCGGCCGCTCACCGGCTGCGTCACCGCACTTGCTAAATAAAAAGACGAAATAAGCCAAGATACAGTCGTAAATGACAAACCGAATTCATGCTGAATTTGATGCAAGGCCAAAGAAATCATCGAGGAATTCAGTGGATTTAACATCGTTCCAAAGGCAATAGCAGTTAAAAAAACCTTTCGGCTGTCTCTCCACTTGTTCATACACCGACCCCCTTTTTGTGATCTGGCATGTTTTTTGCCAATCCTTCCGTTATTATGATATTCATTTCCCTTTTTTACCCTAATCAATTCAAGTTCTCTCTCGGAAAAGCAAGACATACATTTTAAAAAGGGCGAGTGTTGGAAAAACACATATAAAATTGAGAATATGAGGAACAAATGGTAAGATGCTACACATATTTAAAAGCCTACTTTCTCCTTATATGGAGAACGGCTGAAAAGGAGGAGAAGCTTATTATTAAAAAAAGACGGTTTTGGGTCCCAGCCCTTTTCTCGGTTGCAGTATTACTTCTGTCTTCGTGTGGTTCAAATGAAACAAATGGGAACGGAGATAAACGTAATTCTACAGCGAAAGGGTCGCCAATTTTGGAGGATGGAAAATTTATATTTGCAGCATCAGGTGAATTTCACCCGTTTAGTTACATGGATGGAAATCAGATGTCAGGCTTTGATATCGATGTAGGCAATGCGATTAGTGACAAACTAGGCCTCGAGCCTATACAGAAAAAATATAAATTCGCAGGCATCGTCGAAGGTGTGAAAGCAGGAAAATTTGATGCGGCAGTTGCAAGTCATACCATCAATGAGGAACGAAAAAAACACGTCCTTTTATCTAAGCCCTATTACTACTCTGGTCCGCAAATTTTCACAAGACCTGGAGCAGACATTCAACATGCTGATGACTTAAAAGACAAAGAAATCGCTGTATCAAAAGGCTCGTCCTACGCTGATATTGCAAAGGAACATAGCGGGCAGGAACCAAAATATTACGACAGTGATGTAGTCGCTTTAGAAGCACTGGCCAACGGAAAACACGATGCAGTCGTGACGGATTTCGCCACAGGTGCGGAAGCCATGAAGAAAAAATTAAAAATCGAAGCGCAGGAAAGACTCGGACAAAGTGAGCAGGCAATCGCTGTATCTAAAGAAAATGAACAGCTCATAAAAGAGATCAACGATGCGATTGACGCACTAAAAAAAGACGGAACATTAAGACAAATTAGCGAGAAATACTTTGACGAAGACATCACGGTCAAACAAAATTAAAACCACGATTGTGCGCCTTTCTTAGGCGCACTTTCTTCAAATGGAGATGATTGTTTTGCCTACTCTATCACATTTTTTTCAGACGCTGATTGATTCTAGAGGTATTTTTTTAGAAGGAATGCTGCTCACCTTACAGCTCACTGTGATCAGCATCTTCATCGGCATGTTCATCGGACTCTTCTTTGCTTTATTGAAAATATCACGCGTGGCTGTCTTCGGTTATATCGCCAACGCCTATATCTTCCTTGTACGCGGAACACCACTGATTGTTCAAATTTTCATCCTATATTTTGGACTGACCGAATTAAATATCCCCGACTTCTGGGCTGCTTCCATTGCGCTCGCCTTTCATAATGGAGCATATATAGCAGAAATATTCAGAGGCGCCATCCAATCGATCGATCAGGGGCAAAAAGAGGCAGGACGCTCTCTTGGCATGGGACGTTTCCTAACAATGAGACGCATCATTCTCCCGCAAGCAATGCGGCGCGCACTCCCCCCTCTTGGCAACCAGTTCATTATCGGCTTAAAAGATTCATCACTCGCCGCCTTTATCAGCGTCAATGAACTATTTAACGTCGCCACGACCCAAGGCTCAAACAGCTTTGACAATATGACCTATTTACTTGTTGTAGCCGTCTATTACTTAGTTCTTGTCTTGCTATTAACATTTGCTGTCCAAACCTTTGAGAAGAAATTATCAGTCAGTGACCATTAGGAGGAGAAACATGACAGAATCAAAGGAACTCATTCGTGTTGAAAAACTCAATAAACACTTCGGAGAACTGCATGTTTTAAAGGATATCGATCTCACTGTTTATGAAAATGATGTGGTCGTCTTAATTGGAGCCAGTGGCTCTGGAAAAAGCACCTTGCTCCGCTGTATGAACTTTTTAGAAATCAAAAATGATGGAGAAATCATCATTGATGGCAGCCCTGTTCACCCAAAACGCGATCAATTAAACGAGATGCGGCAAAAAATAGGCATGGTGTTTCAGCATTTTAATCTCTTCCCGCATAAAACTGTGCTTGAAAACATCATCGAAGCGCCTGTCATGGTGAGAAAAACAAAAAAGGCTCAAGCTGTATCAGAAGCCAACGTCCTGTTGAAAAAGGTCGGACTTGCGGATAAGGCCAACGTATATCCTTCTAAATTATCAGGTGGTCAAAAGCAGCGTGTGGCCATTGCAAGAGCTCTCGCCATGAAGCCAGATGTCATGTTATTTGACGAACCTACGTCGGCCCTCGATCCAGAGCTTGTAGGCGAGGTACTGCAAACAATGAAAAGTCTCGCAAAAGAAGGCATGACGATGGTCATTGTCACACATGAAATGGGCTTTGCGAAAGAAGTCGCCGATCGTGTCGTCTATATGCACGAAGGCCGCATCGTCGAAGAAGGCATCCCATCAGAATTGTTCGATTCTCCTCAAGAGGAACGAACCAAGCTGTTTCTCAGCTCCATTTTATAGGTCAAACGCCCTTTATCTTTGGTGCTCAATGCACGTTTTTTCTCTTTTTTTACGAACTTTTCATCCATTTATATTGAATATAACCAAAAACTATGTAAGATTAACTTACACGGTTATGTTATATATGACTTTTCTCTCTATAATGAAGAATTAAGAAATCAATTAATTCTGAATGATTCAGGGGGAATGCAGCATGCAAATGGGTGATACAGTATTTATGTTCTTCTGCGCACTACTCGTGTGGTTAATGACACCGGGTTTAGCCTTATTCTACGGAGGACTCGTGAGAAGTAAAAACGTCTTAAGCACAACCATGCACAGCTTAACTTCACTAGCAATCGTCTCCATCGTATGGATCATGTTTGGCTATTCCTTGGCTTTTGCGCCAGGCAATGCATGGATCGGAGGCTTAGACTGGATTGGACTAAAAGGCGTTGGCTTTGAACCTGGTTCCTACAGTGAGACCATTCCACATTCATTGTTCATGATGTTCCAAATGACCTTTGCCGTCTTAACAACAGCCATCATCTCAGGTGCCTTTGCTGAACGAATTCGCTACTCAGCGGTCGTCGTGTTTACACTCCTTTGGGTCACATTTGTATACGCGCCAGTCGCACACTGGGTATGGGGCGGCGGTTGGATTGGCGAAATGGGTGCACTTGACTTCGCTGGAGGAAACGTGGTTCACATTTCATCTGGTGTTGCGGGTCTAGTCGTGGCGATTGTGCTCGGGAAGCGTAAAGAAGCAGCAAACTCTTCTCCTCATAATTTGATCTACACCCTTCTTGGCGGAGCTGTCATTTGGTTTGGATGGTTTGGCTTTAACGTTGGAAGTGCCCTTACATTAGACAGTGTCGCGATGTATGCCTTTATTAGCACTAATACAGCTGCTGCTGCAGGAATCATCGGCTGGCTGTTAGTAGAGTGGATGATCAACAAAAAGCCGACCATGCTCGGCGCGATTTCTGGAGCCATCGCAGGTCTTGTCGCGATTACACCTGCCGCAGGTTTTGTCACCCCATTTGCTTCTATTATCATCGGAATCATCGGCGGAATCGTCTGTTTCTGGGGAGTCTTCTCACTCAAAGCCAAATTTGGCTATGATGATGCACTGGATGCATTCGGGCTTCACGGAATTGGCGGGACTTGGGGAGGTATTGCAACTGGATTTTTCGCAACAACCTCTGTCAATGACGGCGGAGCCAATGGCTTATTTTACGGAGATGCCAGCTTACTTTGGAAGCAAGTAGTCGCTATTGTTGCCACCTACGCCTTTGTAGCCGTTGTGACATACGTGATCATCAAAGTGGTCAATCTCTTCTTCAAGATTCGTGCAACCGAAGAAGAAGAATCAGTGGGCCTTGATTTAACCATGCACGGTGAAAAAGCCTATCAAGATTAAAGAAAAAGGGGTGTCTCGATGAGCAAAATGTATAAAGTGGAGATTGTCACACGTCCAGCCAATTTTGAAACATTAAAGGTGGAGCTTGGAAAGATTGGTGTCACCTCAATTACCTTTTCGAATGTGCACGGCTGCGGCCTACAAAAGGGACATACAGAGCTATACCGCGGCGTCAAAAAGGAAAGCAATGTGTACGAACGATTAAAGATTGAAATCGTCCTAAGCAAAGTACCTGTCGAACTGGTCGTAGAAACAGCTCAAAAGGTACTTCGTACAGGCGAACCAGGGGATGGGAAAATTTTTATATATGAGATAGAAAATACAATCAACATTCGGACAGGTGAAGAAGGGCCTGCCGCCCTATAAACCATCCTCCGCCAAGTGCGGAGGATTTTTTTAAGACAGAAAAAAACCTCTGCATAATTCATACACAGAGGTTGCAAGGCTTTAAGATTGTTTTGTTTCTTCAGATTGACTGCTGTCTTTAGAGGAATCAGAAGACTTTTCTTGATCAGAGGATTTCCCCTTCTCATCAGACTTTTCTTCAGATTTTTCTCCAGCAGGCTCTTTGGCCTTATCTTCAGCAGCAGGTTCCTTCGTTTTTTCATCAGCTTTTGGCTGAGCAGGTTCTTTTGCTTCTTCCGTCACTTCTTGCGCGGCCTTTTCAATAGTCGAAACAGGCTTGTCAATGAAGCTAAGTGGATTAAGCGCTAAACCTTCCATACGAATTTCAAAATGCACATGGTTGCCGCTTTCAGCACCATAAAGATTTTTACCAGAAGCACCGATGACATCATTCTGCTTCACTTCATCGCCTTCTTTGACACTCACTTGTGACAACGATTGATAAACAGTCGATAATCCATCTTCATGTTCAATTTCAACGACGTGACCGAGAACTGGATCTTTTTTCGCTTGAACCACTGTTCCACTAAGAGCAGCTGTGACATCAAACACTTTGCCATCTTTATCTGCAAGATCAATACCTTTGCTCAAGGTATAGGTGTTATTATAGTTTACAAGTGCTGCTTCTTTTTCTTTTTGATCAGCATCTGCTTCATAGAACTTTTTCACGACAGAAACATTATCAGAATTCTGGACCGGCATTGCAACATTTTCAATTGGCTTTCCAACTTCAACGGCATCATCACGCTGTTCTTGCCCTGTTTGATTTCCATCAGATAGTTGGTCTTTCACATCTTTTGATACAGCTTGGTACCAAAGAACGGCTGTTAACACGACCGCTGCGCTGACCAAGTAAATAGCAGGGAATACCCAGCGCTTACGGAAAAATTGCTGAACTTTTGTGATTTTGGAAGTACGTTTCTTTTCTTCCTCTCTCATTTTTCATCACCTCAGCAACATTCTGAACACTTTTCAAAAAATATATACACACGAAATCATTTTTCTTTTTATTTTGCGCAATCGCACCAATAATATGTATGATGAATGAAAAAAAGATGGGGGACTTTATTGTGAAAACTTTCAACCGCATAGCAACAGAAGATGATCTCAAAGCGATCGTTGATATTTACAATTCAACCATTGCTTCAAGAGAAGTAACCGCCGACACAGAACCAGTTTCAGTTGAAGACCGCCGGCAATGGTTTTTGAATCATACAGAGAAAAGACCTCTCTATGTGAAAACAGATGAGGATGGACATATCTACGGCTGGCTCAGCTTTGAAACGTTTTACGGAAGACCTGCATACAACGGGACCGTTGAAATGAGTATTTACTTAAACCAAGACGATCGAGGGAAAGGCTTAGGGTCACTTTTCTTACAAGAGGCCATTGAGTTGGCACCTTCATTAGGCATTCGAACGTTACTTGCCTTTATTTTCGGGCACAACGAAGCCAGCATTCGATTATTTAAAAAGCACGGCTTTGAGACATGGGGTCACCTGCCACGTATCGCAGAAATGGACGGCAGCAGGTACGATTTAGATATTCTAGGAAAAGAATTATAAAACGAGCGTCTCTCCAACAAAGAGACGCTTTTTTATGAAGCATGTAACAGCTGTTCAAATTGTTTCGCATTTTGAAGAGATTTTCTTTGCAGGATGATGCCATGTTCATCCATCAGAATCGCTTGCGGAACAACAGTTACCCCATACAGCTCCATGATTTGCGAAGAGCGCACATACACAGCTTGATCAGGCAGCAATTGAAGAAGCGATGCATCATCTCCTTGTTCATCTCCATTGATCAAAATGAATTGAGTATCGTCGCTAGAGATGTGCTGCTTCATATCAGACAAAATGCTTTTGCATGTCATACAAGTAGAGTTCACAAATAACAGCATCACGGCTCTTCCGCTCTGCAAATATTCCTTTAAAATGACCTTATCCCCTAAATGTGTATAGCTTCGAAATAACGGCGCCGCATCACCAACATCCGCTTCCTTTAATTCAATCCCATCAAGGTTTTTGATTTTATTCATAAATTTTCCGATAAAGCGGGCAAGCAAAAACACCACAGCCAGCTGAGCAATGACAATGAATAACACAATAATCAGTAGAATATCTGTCATTTCACTTGGTCTCCTTCTATAAATGATTCAAATTGATTCCACTTTCTTTTGAACATCATGATGTCTTTTCCCACCGCTATAATGAAACAGACAGCCACTGCAATCAGAAAACAAATAATGTGAAATTGCCATGGAATTGTTTCTACATAGGAATGCACATAAAACAAGCCAATCACAAGAGCCAGCATCGACACATTACGAATCACAATTCCCCAGTGAAGACGGTCATTTTCAAGTAAACCTCCACAGCCGCATGAAATGTTACGATGTCCTCTCAATAAATTGAAAGTGACCGCTCCAGTATAGGTACATAAAAGTGCTGTAAGACCAATCGCAGGTACAAGAGACATGTTCCATACGAACAATAGACCAGTACAAGCCAATTCAATAGTCAAAAACAAATAAAACATTGGCGCCGTGAGCGCAGAAGGCAGCATCCGATAAGCATTCATCTGTTGCATATGCGCCGTTTGTTTTCTCACTTTATCAAGCCATGCACCTGCAAAGATGATTCCTAAGAAATAGACACCTATAAAATAAAAGACACTCACCTTACGCCATCTCCTTTTGTTGAAATAGTTGAGATTGTGCCTCATAAAGCCTTTTGTACTCTCCACCTAGCGCCATCAGCTCTTCATGGTTCCCTTCTTCAACGAAAGCACCATCTTTCATCACGATAATGCGGTCTGCTAAGCGGGCCGCTCCCATACGGTGTGTGATAAACAAGACCCCTTGATCCTGCGTATGATCGAATAGCTTTCGAATGAGTGAAATCTCCGATAGCGGATCAAGAGCAGAAGTCGGTTCATCTAAAATGATAAAATCACTTTCTCTAAAGAAGGTTCTCGCCATCGCAAGCTTTTGCCATTGTCCGCCAGACAGTTCATGACCTTCTTCAAAAAACCGGCCAAGCTGCGCATCGTATGTTTCTTCCATTTGATGAATTCTTTTCTCTATGCCTGCTTGCCGCGCAGCTGACACCATGCGCACTTCCTCATCTATTTCGTCGATACGGCCAAATCCAATGTTTTCTTTCACAGTAAATTCGTACTTCATAAAATCTTGAAAAAGGACAGCCATTCTCGCATGATATGATTTTTTATAAATGGTCGAAATAGACTCACCATTGACCTTTTGCATATTCGGCTTGTCTGGATCATATAAACCGGTCAAACATTTAATCAAGGTCGTCTTACCTGATCCGTTATCCCCCACCAATGCAATGCGTTCACCTTTATTGATATGAAAATGTATATGCTCAATAGCAGGCATTTTCATATTCGGATAGGTAAAAGAGAGGTTTTCTAGCGTAATGGACTGAATACACTCAATCCTCCGAAGCGATGCCCCTTTCTCTGTCTGTTCATCAATTTCTTCTTCTCTCTTTTGAAAAGTTCTCATTTCATCAATATAGAGACTCGTTTCATATAAACTAGAACATTCCCTCGTTAAGTCCTGAAAACCACTTTGAATATTTTGCACAGCTTGCAGCACAGCGACAAACGTACCCGCTGCTAATTTTTTTTGAAAGATAAGAAAGACAATAAAAAGACCGCAGCACACATAGGCAAATGTCATAAGCAATCCGCCCGCCATCTCCCAGCGAACCTGCCGTTTTAGTAATTTATATTTTTCATCTGCACTTTTTACATAATGACCTTTCCATTTTTGAAGAAGATAATGTCCTATTCCATATAAACGGATTTCCTTCAATGAATCTCGCTGTGCAACAAGGTCGGACACATACATTTCTCTTCGATCGTTAGCAGTTAACATGCGGTTTAGTTGATACCGTGCGCCTCCAAAGAAGAGCTCAATCCACAAGACAGGCAGGGTAAATAAGATCAGAATGACCGCCAAACCCCAATGGATACCGATCATATAAATGAGAAGTGATACAACAGTAATCAATGCGCTCATGATTGTAAAAATACTTCTAACCATACTCAGAACATGCTGATGACTGTTCATCACACGTTGACTTTCATTATAAAAAGACGGATGTTCAAATGTAATATATGGCAGCCTGATTGCCTTTTGAAGCAATTCACCCTTCAAATGCAAACCAATCAAATTTGTCGCTTTTTGCTGACTAAGTTGAAGAATGAATTGAAGCCCATATCCTAAAACCACAATGACCATTTGCAACCCAAATAACCTTAAGACCTTTTGAATGTCTCCTGAAGAAGTCATGAATAAAATAATTTCATTAATCAATGTTTGAATAATCCAGACACTAGCCAAAGGCATAAAACCAACGATCACTTGGATCAATAGAGTTAACAGAAGATATGATCGACTTCTTTTCCAAGTATAGGAGATTGCATATAAACAATGGTTCACTGTACTCATCAAACGCTCCACCTTACACCATTTAGTATAATTGACATATTTTTGATATTTATATTATGATAGCTCTGCGTAACTTCATTCTGAGAGGACGATAACGATGAATTCAATCTTACTTTTACAGCTCACTCTTATTCTTTGCAGTCTTTTATTGACGATCGGAATCATCATCTATTTAAAACACCAGATGGAATTAATCATCTTACCGATCCAGCATGTCGGACAAAAACTTGTTCATCCGCTAATTGAAAAACCATCACCTATTCAAATGAATGATTTGCTGCAAACCAATCACAAGCAACAGCTGCTTATATTCACTGACACAGCATGTCCGCACTGCATCCCATCACTGGAACAATTCCTAGAAACGAAAAGGCAGCGTCAATTAGACATTTCTTTTAGTATTTTGCTAAAGAATGGGCAAGAAGAGGATCAAGAATTATATCGTGATAGCCAAACCATCATGCAAGTTATCTCAGTGGACGAACAAATGATAGGCGCCTTCCAGATTGAAGAGTTTCCATATTACATCATGGTAGAAGAAGATGAAACAATCTCATATGCAGCCCCTTTTCCGGATGGTCTTTATTCAAGGATTCCTGCAAAATAAAGATAAATGAGGCATGTGAAGACAACAAACACACGCCTCGTTTTTTTATTGGTGTGGATCTGCCTGAACATCCTGATCCTTTTCCCTTGCGGCAATTTCACCTGCTTCACTTGAAGCTGCCGCTTGTTCCTCAGCTTGTTCAAACTCACTGCGAGCCTCATTTGAAATGTCTACTTGGTCACCATGCTGATTCACAGTAACAGACGAAGAAGACGATTCTTTTTGAACCTCTTTCTCTAGTTCCTTTAATTTAGACACATGAAGCTCCAAATCTTTCCCTTGCTGAACTAGAGTCAGTTGTTGAAATAATGCCTTTCTCTCTTCTGGAGAATGGTCGCCTTGAACAATTTTCGCAGCTTGGTTTAAAAAAGAATTTGATGTTTGACCCGCTTGACGACTGTTTGACATCTGCACAGCATTTGTTAAAAATGAAATTGAAGATATGCTCATGCGTTCACATCCTATTAAATAAAATCCTTGAATTTAGCAGCCACATCTAACGCGTTCTTGGCTAGTACATATCTCACCTGTATCACGATCCACGTAGTAACGGAAAGTTCCAACACCTTGAAGGAAACAAGTTGGCGCTGATTTACATGAAGTGACTAATTTTTGTAAAATACATCTTGAAGCTGCAGGTTGAACATTGGTCATTTTGTTTAAGAAACGATCTAACATATGAATTCCACCTTCCAATTTTTATGGTAATACAACACAATAATAACCAATTACAAGACAACTAACAACATATTTTGATAAATTTACTAATTATTTTTAACTACTAATCTTATTTATGACATAAATTGTCGTTAAAATTTATAGTAAATGTTACTTTTTTCTTATTTGAAGATAATTTATTTATCCATAAATAGTAAAGTGAAGATAGAAATATTTTTTAATTGCTCTACATTCACTCTTCCTAAAGTACTACTTGCTCAAGTATGATAAAGAGTGAATACATAAAGGAGTGAACACCATTGCAACAAACTGAGAAAATCATTCAATCTCTTCATTCGATCACAAAGTGGGGAAAAGTTGGTAGTATATTTCTCTATATTTCAGGCGGCCTAGCTATTCTTATTGGTTTTTGGCTTGTTCTTCCTGCTGCCCTTGGCGTCTTCCTCATTATGATGGGAATCCATGTACAAAAATCTGTAAACGCAGCTGAACAATTAATTCAAGCTCCTGATACTTCTTATGAAGAGTTATTAGAACAATATGCTAAGATGATGAAAATGCAGACGCTATTTGCCATATCAAGTATTGTCACAGTCATTCTCTCATTCATCGCCATTATCTTGATGCTGATATTAGGTGGCCTAGCCTTTCTTCAAGAAATTCCTAGTGACGTCCAGCAATACGAAGGTGAATACGAACAAGAGCTTGGTGACTTTTATTAATGGAGAGGGGTATCAATGAACATTCGATACCCCTTTTGTTTGATCATTTGGCATTATTCATCCTACTAAGCTTGACATTCCGCCTTGATCATTTTAAAATACAAATCGTAACCATTACGAATTAAAGGAGGATCCTATTACTGATGCGCGTAAAAATTACCTTAGCCTGTACTGAAACGGGTGACAGAAACTATATCACAACAAAGAATAAAAGAACGAATCCGGACCGACTGGAGTTAAAAAAATATTCTCCTCGGCTAAAGAAATATACCCTTCATAGAGAAACAAAATAATTTTTTAGATTTTAAATCGTAATCATTACTTTTTAAGTGAGGCGGAAATCAAAATGAGTATTGTCAAAAGGACAGAAAGAAATGAATAAGCGAATACCTGTTACAGTATTAAGCGGTTTTTTAGGTGCAGGAAAAACAACAATATTAAATCATGTCCTACAAAATCGTAAAGGGTTAAAAGTAGCTGTGATTGTCAATGACATGAGCGAAATTAATATTGATGCAGAACTAGTCAAACAAGGCGGTGAGCTCTCTCGATCAGATGAGAAGCTAGTTGAATTGTCTAATGGTTGTATTTGCTGCACATTGAGAGAAGATTTGTTAATCGAAGTAGAACGCCTGTGTAAGACTGGTCATATCGATTATATTGTCATTGAGTCAACAGGTATTAGTGAACCAATTCCAGTCGCGCAAACTTTCTCTTATATTGATGAAGAAATGGGAATAGATTTGACACGCTTTTGCCGGTTAGACACGATGGTCACTGTTGTAGATGCGAATCGTTTCTGGACCGACTTCCAGTCAGGAGAAAGTTTATTAGACCGTAAACAAGCCGTTTCCGATGATGACGAACGAGAAATTTCCGATTTACTTATTGATCAAATTGAATTTTGTGACGTGCTGATTATAAATAAATGTGATCTAGTATCAAACTCAGAATTAGATCGACTTGAGCGCGTGCTGACCACACTTCAACCAGAAGCATCTATCATCAGAACCTCAAAAGGTAAAGTACAGCCAAGTGACATTTTGAATACTGGTTTATTTGACTTTGAAAAATCCAGTGCTTCTGCTGGCTGGATCAAAGAAATCAACGCCGGGCATTCTCAGCATACGCCGGAAACAGAAGAATACCAAATCTCATCTTTTGTTTATGAAAGAAGACTCCCCTTCCATACTGGCAGGTTAAATAATTGGTTAGATCAGATGCCAGAGCAAATAGTTCGCGCTAAAGGATTTACATGGCTTGCCACACATCATGATTTAACCATTTTAATTTCACAGGCCGGAAAATCTGTTGCGATTGAACCAATTGCATACTGGATTGCTGCCTTGCCTGAGCAAGATAAGGCACGGATATTAAAGCAAGAACCAGAGCTTCTTGAAGAGTGGGACGCAGAATTTGGTGATCGGCATACAAAACTTGTGTTTATCGGCGTAGATTTGCCTAAAGCAGATATCATTCGCACACTAGATCAATGCTTACTCACACCTGAAGAATTTGATCAAGATTGGACTACATTTGAAGACCCCTTTCAATGGAAAATCCAACATTAAAAAAGGAGGGTTTTAAGTGGCAAAGAAATCTAAGATTGCTAAAGAAAAAAAGCGGCAGCAGCTTGTATTGAAATATGCAGAATTAAGAAAAGAGTTAAAAGAAAAAGGTGACTATGAAGCTTTACGGAAATTACCTAGAGACTCTTCCCCTACCCGTTTAAAAAACCGCTGTGAATTAACCGGCCGCCCTAGAGGTTACTTACGAAAATTTAAAATGTCTAGAATTGCTTTTCGTGAGCTTGCCTATAAGGGCCACATCCCAGGAGTAAAAAAATCGAGCTGGTAAAGATTGAGTTGATCTTATCACAGCTCTCATAAAAGTAAAGTAGCAAAAAATGTTTAAAATTCTATTTTCCAGGAATTTCTAAACCTTTTTGAGCTACAAAATAACATTTTAAAAACCAGCAGAGTTTCTGCTGGTTTTTTATAATGACTGGATTCATAAGATGAATAGACCTATTTCAAAAAAAAATTGTCAACAATGATTATGACTTTTTCTCTTCTTTTCAAAAATACATGATCATGATACTTTGTTGTCACTACCCACCGATGTATGACATTTCAACTTTTTTCTGATCTTTCTTCTGTTCTCTCTCGGCTGAATATTGATCATGTCTATTCGACCATAGTTCCTTCAATATATTCTTTATATCTTCATTATCTTTAGCCGAGCGAATCACCCGTTTCAGATCAAAACCCGACGATGCAAAAAGACATGTAAACAATTCACCGCGAGCAGAAAGCCTCGCTCTGTTACATGTTCCACAAAAAGCATCTGAAACAGAAGAAATAATGCCTATCTCTCCTGAACCATCTTTATAAAAGAATCGGTTGGCTACTTCACCTGGATATTGAGGAGGTTCTGGTTTGATAGGAAATGTTGAATCAATTAGACCAATGATCTCTTTCTTTGTCATGACATGCTCTAGATTCCATTTGTTCGTATTTCCAACATCCATAAACTCGATAAATCTGAGAACATGTCCTTCTTTTTTAAAGTAAGTTGCCATTGGTAAAACATCCTGATCATTCACACCTTTTTGAACAACCATATTGATCTTAATAGCAAGTCCAGCTTTTTTTGCAGCCTCAATCCCATCAAACACTTTTTGGATAGAAATATTCCTTCCGTTCATTTGCATAAAACGATCAGGATTTAATGAATCCAAACTAATGGTGACTCTCTGAAGACCTGCTTTCTTTAACTTATCAGCATATAAAGGTAAAAGCGTTCCATTGGTTGTCATAGCAATGTCTTCGATTCCTGGAATTTTTGAGAGCTTTTCTATTAAGATAGGCAAATCTTTTCGCATTAAAGGTTCACCACCCGTGATGCGTATTTTCACCACACCTAAGTCCTTTGCAAAAAGGGTAGCAAGCTGTTCAATTTCTTCGAAACTAAGCAGTTCTTCTTTATTCAAAAAAGGATAATCTGGTCCAAAAATTTCAGCAGGCATACAGTACGTACATCTAAAGTTACAGCGATCTGTTACTGATATTCTTAAATCGCGCAATGGTCGATGTCTCTTATCCAATATACTGTCCATACTTTGCCTCCTATTCTGTAATACGCTGATGGTGAGTGTAGATATTAAAAGATTTTCCTCTGACGAATCCAACTGTCGTGATATTTAATTCTTCTGCCATATTAAGCGCCAGCTCAGTAGGTGCTGATTTTGAGATGACGATCGACACTCCTAGTTTTGCTGCCTTCAATAAAACTTCTGACGATATCCGGCCGCTAAACACAAGGATTTTATCTCTAAGTGGAATTCGATGAAGTAAACAGTATCCATAGATTTTATCTAAAGCATTATGTCTTCCTATATCAGTTCTAGTGATGAATAGCTTCTCTGTGTCACACAGTCCAGCATTATGCACACCACCAGTATGTTGAAATAATTGGCTTTCTTCTTGTAAACACTTCATTAGATGCATACAGGTTTCAGCAGAAATGTTGATTCGATCAATGGCTGTTTTTGCCGTTTTCACATCTTGGAGAAAATAAAAGTGTCTCCCTTTCCCACAACAAGAACCAATCACTCGCTTTGTAAAATCTGATGACTGAAATCCGCTTGGGTGAACTAAATCAACATATGCAAAGCCCATACTTTCATCTATTGTAAACCTTTTAATCTCATTTTCAAATCGAATGACTCCTTCTGAAGCTAAAAAACCGATAACCAATTCTTTCAAATGATCTGGTGAACAAACAAGTGTCACAAATTCCTCTCCATTCACGATCACAGTTAAAGGGAATTCTTCTACAACTTCATCTGTTTTGCAAGTAAATTGGCCTTCACTGTATTGGTGTATGACTCGTTTCTTTTTAACAGAAGGATTCATTGTATGATCTTCCTTTCAGCACAAATTTAGTTATATGATCCAATCAAATTATGATATTATTTTAAAAAGTCATAAAATTGTAACATATTCCTATCTTATCAAACTTTTTGATTGCTTTATATGGGGGGAACAAAATGAACAAATCGAAAAATCGCTGGCTCATTGCAACAAGTGCTGTAGGAATTCATTTATCTATTGGGTCTGTTTATGCTTGGAGTGTTTTTACGAATCCTTTACATCAAGCTTTTCAGTGGTCATTGACAGAAATAAGCTTGACCTTCAGTATTGCTATTTTATTTTTAGGATTATCTGCTGCTTTCATGGGGCATTTCGTTGAAAGGTATGGTCCAAGAGCATCGGGGCTTTTCTCAGCCATTTTCTTCGGTATCGGAATGACAGGATCAGGGTTCGCTGTCCACATGTCCTCACTCCCTCTCCTCTATTTATTTTATGGTGTACTCGCTGGGATAGGATTAGGAGTAGGTTACATTGCACCTGTATCAACTTTAGTGAAATGGTTTCCGGACCGAAGAGGACTTGCAACCGGCTTAGCTATTATGGGTTTTGGATTTGCTTCTCTTATTTGCAGCCCAATTATCCAATATCTCATTGAAAAAGTGAACATCGCAAATACCTTTTACATTCTTGGAATTTCCTATTTTATGATCATGGTGATCTCATCTCTTTATTTATCACCACCAACATCTGAAGACGTCAAACAGTTTGACGTGTTAAAAACAAATCAAAGAAAAATCCCTCAGGATTTATCACAGCTTACAGCAAATGAAGCGATCAAAACACGACGTTTTTATTATTTGTGGCTCATGCTCTTTATTAATATCACATGCGGAATTGCCATTATTTCAGTTGCATCGCCTCTTGCACAAGAAAGTGTTGGATTCACTGCAGGTGCTGCAGCTACCCTTGTTGGTATTTTAGGTGCTTTTAATGGTTTAGGGCGGATTGGCTGGGCATCCTTCTCAGATTATATCGGAAGGCCGAATACGTATACAATCTTCTTTAGTATCCAGCTCATTGCCTTTCCTTTACTCCCCTATTTAAAAGAACCGCTCGTCTTTTCAATCGTGATGGCGATCATTTATACGTGCTATGGAGGAGGGTTTGCTTCAATTCCAGCCTATATTGGGGATTTATTTGGCACGAAACAACTTGGTGCCATACACGGTTATATTCTGACTGCCTGGGCCGCTGCTGGTTTAGCTGGACCTTTATTTTCATCCTTTATTCGAGATATAACAGGTAACTACACGCAAAGTCTGATGGTGTTCTCTGGCTTATTTTTCATCGCTTTTATCATATCTCTTCTCATACGGAAAGATATTCAACAGCTTAGAGAAACAAACCTTACTGCTACTTCTTCTGTCTCAGCCCGACCTTAATTTGAATTTGACAGAATCACAATCTAAAGGTAATTTTTAGATATGAAAACGCTTCATAAAGTAATAGGAGGGTGATGATATCATGGGGAAAACAAAACATAAGGGGCCTATTAAGCTTAATAAAAAACCCTCACCAAAGCTATGGGCCTCTTTTGCGCCTATGGGGCTTGGAAAAGTAAAACCGAAACACATTCGAGATACGATGAAAGTGGCATGGGAAAACAAGGATAATCTCCCCTATGCATATCGTATTTTAACGCAGGGCGTGTGTGATGGCTGTGCCCTGGGTGTTTCAGGGTTATATGACCAAACGCTCGCAGGACCTCATATATGCACCACAAGACTAAATGTACTTCGTCTTAATACAATGCCAGCTATTGATCCAAAATGGTTCGAAGATATTCAACAGCTCAAACAAATGGACAGCACCTCTCTTCGCAAACTTGGCCGTATTCCTTATCCACTGATTCGAAAAAAAGGTGACAATGCCTTTACGCGTATTTCCTGGGATGATGCATTAGATCAAATCGCAGCTAAAATCAAATCAATTGATAAACGGCAGCTCGCTTTCTATTTAACGGCTAGAGGAATTACAAATGAAGTCTATTATACCGCTGCGAAGGCAGCTCGCTTTATCGGGACAAATCATATTGATAATGCGTCTCGCATTTGTCATTCACCGAGCAAAACCGCTCTTAAACGATCCCTTGGTATAGGAGCCTCCAGCTGTAATTACAACGATTGGATCGGAACGGATGTCTTAATTTTTTGGGGATCTGTCGCAGCAAACAATCAGCCCGTTTCCACTAAATATATGTATGCGGCGAAAAAGAAAGGAACCAAAATTATTGTCATCAATCCGTACAAAGAGCCTGCCATGGAAAAGTACTGGGTTCCCTCTATTCCAGAAAGTGCTCTATTCGGCACAAAAATCGCGGATGATTTCTATCAAGTCAATATAGGCGGCGATATTGCGTTTATGAACGGCGTCATCAAACATTGGTTTGACATGGAGCAGCATGCTCCCCATTCCGCTCTTGATCATGAATTTATTCAAGCCCATACTACCGGCATACAGGATTTAAAGCAGCATGTCGCACAGTTGAAGTGGGAGGACCTAGAAGCATCATCAGGCTTATCAAAAGAAAGAATGAAGGAATTTGCGATCCTCCTTGCCAATGCCAATTCAGGCGTTTTTATTTGGAGTATGGGTCTTACCCAGCACCGCTTTGCAACTGATAATATATCACAGGTCGCCAACCTTGCTATGTTACGTGGATTTATTGGCAGGAAACATTGTGGTGTCATGCCAATTCGGGGGCATAGCGGCGTTCAAGGTTCTGGTGAAATGGGTGCTGATCCATTCGTTTTGCCGGGCAGTGATTTTGATGAAGAGAATATTGAAAGAATCGAAAAAATTTGGGGGTTTGACATTCCGAAATGGCATGGTGACACCATTGGGCAATCCTTTGAGAAAATGGCTCTCCCAAAAGAACATCCGCAAAAACTCAAAATGCTGTTTACGAGCGGCGGAAACTTTTTAGAAACGATGCCAAATCCAGATGCGATCGAAAAAGCTTTATCTGAGCTTGAACTCCGTGTCCATCAAGATATCATTTTGAATACCTCTACACTTGTAGAGGCAGAAGAGACGGTAATTGTTCTGCCTGCTATGACAAGATATGAACAGCCAGGCGGCGGTACATCAACTAGTACGGAACGCATGGTATATTTCAGTCCAGAAATTGAAGGACCTCGTATTGAGGAAGCCAGAGCAGAATGGGACATTTATATTGATCTTGCAAAAAGAGTCCGGCCAGAAGATGCTGAGCTGATTCATTTCGAAACGGCTGAAGACATTCGCCGTGAGATTGCGGTCGCAAATCGAAACTATGACGGCATCCAGCATTTGCGTCATAAAGGAGACGTTTTTCAATGGGGTGGCGCATGGCTATGTGAAGACGGGGAGTGTCCAACACCGGACGGCAAAGGACATCTTCTTCCTGCCCAGCTGCCTCAATACCGAAAAACGGAAGGACATTTTAATATCACGACAAGAAGAGGAAAGCAATTCAACTCCATGATCTATAGTGAAAAGGATGCCTTTAATGGTGGGAAGCGTCATTCTATCTTGATGAATAACGAAGATGCAAAAGAACTTTATGTCCAAGAAGGTGATCCAGTTGTCTTGTTTAATCAATATGGGTCCTATCAAGGAGTGGCTCAATTCGGGGATTTGAAACGTGGCAATATCGCTGTTTATTGGCCTGAAGGGAACGTTTTAATTCCAAAGGGTGTGTATGAGAGCTACTCACAGATTCCCGAGTATAATACGGCGGCAATATTAGAAAAAGCCGAAACTTTTCATGCAAGAAAAGATCAGCACTACGTGGAGAAACGAATTGATGAATTAGAAACTACTTTGAATTGATCTTCAACTAAAAAACAGCTGGGGAAAACAATCCCCAGCTCCCATTCATATCCTACTGACCAAAAGCGCTCGCTTCATTTTGTAGAATGTGATTCAATTCTTCGGCATTCGCAGCCGGTTGATATTGTCCACCACCCGCTTTTGCAACAGACTTTAGACTTTTTGCTTCTTTTTCATTCACGTCAAAGCCGATGATATTGACAATGGTGTCAATTCCGTCTTCATGTAATTCCTTTGCTGCTTGTGAAGGGCTTCCTCCACAAGTTTCTTTACCATCACTGACGACATAGACAATATTTTTTCCTTCAGCCTGGTGATCTTCAAAATCTTGTTTCGTATCTGTTAATGCTTTTGCAAGTGGTGTCCAGCCGGTCGGCTTATACACATTCAGTGCTTGCTGAAATGTTG
Source organism: Bacillus sp. NMCC4 (assembly GCF_002998555.1). Classification (NCBI taxonomy): domain Bacteria; kingdom Bacillati; phylum Bacillota; class Bacilli; order Caryophanales; family Bacillaceae; genus Bacillus; species Bacillus sp. NMCC4. The sequence continues at coordinate 527,974 of NZ_PVRA01000001.1, forward strand.
ATGGCTCATATGATCCAAATCCGTAAACGGCTTCAGAGCTTCCACAAGAAACTGCTTTTCCTGCATTTTTATTGGTTCCTTCATGACCAAACACACGTAGCAGGACTTGTGTATCTTCTGATAAAATACTTGCGAAGCTTTGAATAGAACGTTTGGCGATATCGATTTTCTTTTCGCCTTCAACTGATTGTGCCATGCTGCCGCTTAAATCAAGTAATATCACCACATGAGCAGGCTCCTGTTTTGTCACAGCATGAGCTGGTGAAGAAAGAAGCAGGACAAGACTAGCCAAAATGGTTAATACAATATTTCGTTTCATTCATAAAAACCTCCCTTTTTACATTTGTACAGAAAAAGAGAAACGATAGCATACATCAATCGTTTCCCTTTTGTTCAGCAAGTTATTCGTGTAGTTTTAATGATTCTGCCGACAAGATAGAACCCATTTCTTTACCAGTGCTTGCTTGGTAGTATTGGCCTTTACCCGCTTTGGCTACTTGCTTCAATTGACCTTCATAGCCATCGTTAAAGTCTAATCCGATCACATTAACAACAGTCGATCCTTTTGAGTTATGCAATTCTTTTGCTACTTTTACTGGATCTCCGCCACAAGTTTCTTCACCATCAGTGATTAGGTACACAATATGTTTTGTTCCACCATTAAGCTGTTCATCCGTTTGCTTTGCATTTTCAAGAGCACGAGCAATCGGTGTCCAGCCATTTGGTCCAAGTCCGTTTAAAGAGTTTTCAAAGCTTTCTTTTTCGTAAGGCTGTACGCCATAAACGCCTCTAATGACTTCACATGATTGAGCTTTACCTGAATTTTTGTTGTTACCTTCAGAGCCAAACAAGCTCATACGAATTTTAGCGTCTTTTGGAAGTGACTGAGCAAATTTAAATACCTCTTGTTTTGCGAGGTCAAATTTGCGTTCTCCCTCTACTTTTCTTGCCATGCTTCCACTTGCATCAAGTAAGATAGTAACTCTTACATCTTTGTTATGTTTTTTGACTGTAGATGCTTTTGCAAATACTGGTGAAGAGATTGACATAGATAATGTCAATACAGCTAAGGTTACGAGTGTAAATACTTTTTTCAACATCATTTTTCCTTCCTCCTTATGTATTTAATTGAAACATCTTAATCGTAAAATATTCTGTCTTAGAATGGTATAGGACTCGGTCCCTTTTTCTCTTTCATCAAAATCACTAAAAATCTGTCAGTTGTCTAGATATATTCACCTAACACATCATTTTTTCTTTTGTTTTCTCCTTCTTTCGAGGGGCTTTGTATCGGCCATCGGTTCTTGTCGGGACGTAAATGTTTAAGATTTCCTGAGGTGCGTCTTAAGTCGCAAATTGACACATTCTGTTCAAACCTCTTGGAACACAAAAAAAGATGCCCCATTTCTGAGGCAACTTTGCTTTATTTTTTAGCCATATACGTGTTGAGAAAACGTTCAGCTGATTCAATTTGAATCCCTTTATAATAATGTTTCACGATAGCCTCTACTTTTTTGCCTGACTGTGCCATATAGTGCGCACCATACTGACTCATTCCAACCCCATGGCCATACCCTTTTGTCGTAATGATAATTTGCTGGCCCTGTCGTTCCCATGTAAAGTCCGCTGAATGAAGTCCTAGTGACTCTCGAATGTCTCTGCCTGTCAGTGTTTTACCGTTTATTACGGCTTTCGCTACTTGATTTCCTGGCGTCCGTTCTACTATCTGTCCTACCTGAGCCTGCTGAGTGAGCGTCACACCTAATTTTTGCTGAAATTCACTAACTGTGATGGTTTTCTTATTTTGAAATTTTGGCGATTTTTCGTCCCATTTACTTGAGACACTTTTCAAATATGGGATTTCGTTTTTCCAATAAGCTTCGGCATTTTCCGTTTTTCCGTTACTTGTTGAAAAGAATGAGGCATCAATTGGCTTCTCATCATAAGTCAGCACTTTTCCTTGTGTGCTGGCGACAGCTTCTGTGACTTTTTTTAACTTCCAATTGTACGCTTTCCCCCAAATTTTCTTGAGTTCCTGCTTGTTTTTATAAACTTGGAACATTTGGGTGTCATCTACAAGAGAGCCCTTTGGTGATTTGACAGTCTTATCGATGATCATTTGTCTGACGATATACGTTCTTGCAGCGAGTGCCTGTGCCTTGAGTGCTTCCATTTCAAAATCAGCTGGCATTTCAGACGCTACGACACCGATCACATACTCTTCTAAGGGGATGTTTTCTACCTGCTGATGAGCTGAACGATAGACGGGGATAGCGACGGGTGATTGCTTCAATTTGACTGTACCCTTCACTTCTTTTTTAACTGATGGCTCCGCTGATACATGCTGGCTTACCTCCGGTTTCCCTTGAAACGTCGGCAACACAAGTAAAGTTGGAATCATTAAAATAATGATGCATATTCCTGCGATTGTCCATATCATTGGTTTCATATTTGGCTGCCCCCATTTGTCATTGAATCTCTTTTATCCTATGGGCGGGGACAAGCTAATATGACAGCTTCTTTCATTCAGTGGACAAGTCTTTTGATGAAGATATGAGGCTGTTTATCAACTGATTTTACTGTTCGTCTTTATGAATAAAATTTAAGATGGTTGGATACACTAATGATAAGCTTTAAAAATAAAGCATTCTATGATTCTAAAAAAAATCAGCATGCCCTATGGACACACTGATTTCTTTATGATTACGCGTTCAGATCTGATACAACTTGTTCTTGTGTCACATCTGCTGTTTCATCGTTTACTCTTTCAATATCTGCACCGATTGCTGCAAGCTTCTGGTGGAAGTTCACATAACCACGATCGATATGCTTCAACTCAGTGACACGTGTATGACCTTCTGCTACTAATCCAGCAAGTACAAGTGCTGCTCCTGCTCTTAAATCAGTCGCTGATACTTCAGCACCTTGAAGTTGAACCGGCCCGTTGATAATCACAGAGCGACCCTCAATTTTAATATCGCCATTCATGCGGCGGAATTCTTCAGCATGCATAAAGCGGTTTTCAAACACCGTTTCTGTAATCATACTTGTTCCGTTCGCACGAAGCAATAGCGCCATCATCTGAGATTGCATATCCGTTGGGAAACCAGGATGTGGCATTGTTTTTAGATCGATTGGCTTGAGCTCAGATGGTCCAATGACTCTTAAACCTTCTTCTTCTTCAATGATCTGAATACCCATTTCTTCCATCTTTGCTACAAGTGATGTCATGTGCTCTGGCACTGCGCCCTTTACAAGAACATTTCCTTCTGTAATAGCTGCTGCCACCATGAAAGTACCTGCTTCAATTCTGTCAGGGATGATGTTGTGTTTTGCACCGTGAAGTGTTTCCACACCTTCGATTTTGATTGTACCAGTACCAGCTCCGCGAACCTTACCGCCCATGGCATTGATGTAGTTTGCCAAATCAACAATTTCAGGTTCTTTTGCTACGTTTTCTAAAATCGTTGTTCCTTCAGCTAATGCTGCTGCCATGATGATGTTTTCAGTTGCACCGACACTTGGGAAATCCAAATAGATTTTCGCACCTTTTAAACGGCCTTTTACTTCAGCCTCGATGAAACCATTTCCTACTTGAATTTTAGCTCCCATTGCTTCAAAGCCTTTTAAATGCTGGTCAATTGGTCTTGAACCAATCGCACAGCCTCCAGGTAATGCAACTCTTGCATGACCTGTTCTTGCTAAAAGTGGTCCCATGACGAGCACAGACGCTCGCATTTTACGGACATACTCAAACGGAGCCTCAGTTTCTAGTGCATGAGATGCATCCACTGATACTTCGTTATTTTCAAAATGTACTTCTGCTCCTAAATGACGTAACACTTCATTGATTGTATATACATCGGAGAGCGTAGGTACATCACAAATTACGCTTTTTTCTGTACTTGCTAACAAAGATGCAGCGATAACTGGTAAAACGGCATTTTTTGCGCCTTCTACTTTAACTGTGCCGTTTAACTTTTGACCGCCGCGGACGATGATTTTTTCCAAGGTCTTCCCCTCCGCGTCCCAAATTCTCTATATTAATATTCAGTCGTTACGATTGGTGTGCCAACCGTAATCGTATGATTTTCGTTCATTTCCGAACTTCTGATGGCAATTTGAACATTCATTTTATCATTTGAAGTCATAATGAACTGTTCCCACTTATCTGTGTAAGCGGAAAGCGACACAAAATTAGACTCAACGAGATACTCAACTGGTTTTGCTTGAAATTCATTTGCTAACGTTTCAGCTTTTTTTTGCAAAACAACATCCATCATACCATTTACATGACCATCGAGACAAGTAAAAATTACAAATTTCTCTTGTAATATGCTTTTTGCATGACGTACGAACTGATCATATGTATGCTCCCAGGTATTCAGTGGGCGAGCACCTTTTTGCTCATATAATAAATACGACTTTTGATTGGATTTTGTGTCGGTCTTCACGAGTAAAATTTTCGATAAAGTATCATTTTTTTCATCTTTGTAAATTCCTGTGACTTTGGTGACATGTTTCTCTTCTTTTTCGGTCCACTCATACTGTCGTAGTTCGTCTTTCAAACGTTGCACTTTTTTTGAAAATTGTTCGGATGAAATGTCTACATTTGTTTTGGCGTGAAGGGTCCATCCATCTACTTCAATTTGCTGGTTTTTCAGACCTTCTGCTATTTGGGCGAGCGGAGAAGATTCTTCCGCACGAACACCTTGAATCATCAGAACAAAAAAAAGAATAAACGCAAATAATGGCCAACCTTTTACATACTTTCTCACTTGTCATTCCCCCTTGCTACAAGTGTTGCCGCAAGGAGGTCTATGCATACGTGGAAAAGTCATCAAAGGCCATACTTTTGACGCTTCTTTTTACGTTCCCGCATAAGGCAGTGACCAAACCTTTTATGTTAGAACATATAAGGAATTTGTCTAGAGAAATTTAAGTAATCAAGGAAGAAATTGCTGACTGCAGATGCGATGGCAATGGTAATGAGCATCATCAGCAATCTTGCCTGAACGATTTTCCCTTTTTTAATCAGTGGATCAATATTTACGGCAAGCAATGCCCACCATGTAACCGCAATAAAAAACAGGTGGATCACAATACTCACGATGGCTTGTTGTCCTACGTCTTCCATACAGTTGAATCCTCCTTTTATTTATTTCTGTAAAGGAAAACTCCCTTTCATTATATCCTCGAAAATCGGAAAGATGAATCATTTGGAAAAAAGAGCTATATTTAGAGTAAATCCCCTCTTATCCTGGTGCCAGGGAGATGATATACTGCGTGTGGAAGGAGCTGAACACATTGAAAGATTCTTTTCCTGACTTTGTTGATTTGTACGGAGAACTGGTTCCCTCATTTGATCATGAATGGGAGGCCATTGCTTTCTACTTTGATTATAGACAGACACAGCTAGAAGAATTAGCGCAATTGTGTCATTTTCATAACATTTCTTTGGATTATTCTGAGGAAAGCCTGTATCAGTTAGAATCACTATACTTTGATGCATTTACCAAGCAGCTGTTTGCTGAGTGGAAAATGCCAATAGATGCATTAGAAGCGATGATGAGTGTGTATATGGGAGAGGTTGTCCTCCGTCATCATTCAGATGCTGACTGGGTCGTGCGGCCTTATATGGACTCTCCGCATCAATATACGCTTGGTTTGCGCCGGCACAATAAAACGTGGCATAGTACGCAGTTTTGCGAGCACTTATATCTTGAAAAACAGGATTCTCACCCGTATGTGTCGATGTACCAATCTCTCATGTCATTCTAAAAAAATCCTTCTTATCATTGTGATAAGAAGGATTTTCTGTTTTATTTCCCTGCTACATTTAAACGGTTTAACGCCCGTTTTAATGCGAGTTCCGCCCGGCGTACATCACTTTCATTCGGGTGGTTCAAATGCTCTTCAGCACGCTGTTTGGCTGATTTAGCACGATCGACATCAACTTTATCTGATGTTTCAGCGGCCTGAGCAAGAATGGTTACTTGTTCAGGGCGAACTTCAACAAATCCGCCACTTACTGCAACCAATTCAGTTGATCCACTATGTTTTAAGCGAACTGCACCGATTTTTAGCGGAGCAACCATTGGAACGTGGCCAGCTAAAATACCAAGCTCACCGCTTTCTGCTCTGACACTGACCATTTCCACATCCGCTTCATACACTGGGCCGTCGGGAGTAACGATATTGACTTGAACGGTCTTCATGCTTTTACCCTCCTAAGGACCAGATTAGGCCTCTACACCCATCTCTTTGGCTTTTTCAACCACTTCTTCAATGCGTCCAACTAAGCGGAATGCATCTTCTGGAAGGTGATCGTATTTACCAGATAAGATTTCCTTGAAGCCTTTAACAGTTTCTTTCAATGGCACATAAGAACCTTTTTGGCCAGTGAACTGCTCTGCTACGTGGAAGTTTTGAGATAGGAAGAATTGAACACGACGTGCTCTGTGTACCACAAGCTTATCGTCCTCAGATAATTCATCCATACCTAAAATGGCAATGATATCTTGTAGTTCTTTATAACGCTGCAATGTTTGCTGCACTTCACGCGCAATGGCATAATGCTCTTCACCAACGATCTCAGGTGCAAGTGCACGAGATGTTGAAGCAAGAGGATCAACCGCTGGGTAAATACCCATTTCAGTCAGCTTACGCTCAAGGTTTGTCGTTGCATCAAGGTGAGCGAACGTTGTTGCTGGAGCTGGATCCGTATAGTCATCCGCAGGTACATAGATCGCTTGAATCGATGTAACCGATCCTACGTTTGTAGACGTGATACGCTCTTGCAGCTGACCCATTTCTGTTGCAAGTGTCGGCTGATAACCTACCGCTGAAGGCATACGTCCAAGTAGAGCTGATACTTCAGAGCCTGCTTGTGTAAAACGATAGATATTATCGATGAAGAACAATACGTCTTGACCTAGTTCATCACGGAAATGCTCTGCCATTGTCAAACCAGTTAGGGCAACACGCATACGTGCACCTGGCGGCTCGTTCATTTGACCGAAGACCATGGCTGTTTTTTCGATAACGCCAGAATCTTTCATTTCGTAGTAAAGGTCGTTTCCTTCACGTGTACGCTCTCCAACACCAGCGAATACAGAAATACCGCCGTGTTCTTGTGCGATGTTGTTGATCAATTCTTGAATCAGAACGGTTTTACCTACACCGGCTCCACCGAATAGACCGATCTTTCCACCCTTGATGTAAGGAGCAAGAAGGTCAACAACTTTGATACCTGTTTCAAGAATTTCAACTTCTGTAGAAAGTTGATCAAAAGAAGGCGCTTGTCTGTGGATTGGATCTCTTTGAGCTTCCACACCAAGTGGCTCATCTAAGTCAATGTTATCTCCCAGTACGTTGAATACACGTCCAAGTGTTACGTTACCAACTGGTACTGAAATTGGTTTTCCAAGGTCTACAGCTTCCATACCGCGCTTCACACCGTCTGTTGATGCCATTGCGATGGTTCTGACTGTATTATCACCTAAATGTAGTGCTACTTCTAAAGTTAAGTCGATAGTAACTTCACTTTCGCTTTCCGCTTTATGCGAAACTCTGATCGCATTATAAATCTCAGGCAAGTGACCGTCTTCAAAATGAACGTCTACGACTGGTCCCATGATCTGACTGATGCGTCCTGTTTTCATTGCATTCCCTCCTGACAATTATTTCTATTCTAAGGCAGCTGCTCCGCCGACAATTTCTGTAATCTCTTGTGTAATCGCTGCTTGACGAGCACGGTTATAAGAGAGTGTCAGGTTGTCGATCAATTCTTTTGCGTTGTCTGTTGCACTCTTCATTGCTGTCATCCTTGCAGCATGTTCACTTGCTTTGCTGTCAAGAAGCGCACCGAAAATCAAACTCTCTGCATATTGAGGAAGGAGAACTTCAAGAATTTCTTCTTCAGAAGGCTCAAACTCATAAGATGCGGAACGTTTATTTGGTGTCGCTGCGGCCGAAAGGTCCGTTAGCGGCAATAATTTCTTCTCTGTTACTTCTTGTGAAATGGCACTGACAAAGTGGTTGTAGAACATGTAAAGTTCGTCAAACGCTTCATCAGAGAACATTTGAACTGTACTGCTTGCTAATTCTTTAATATCAGCAAACGCTACTTCGTCTCCAAGCCCTGTTACTTCAGAAATAACTGGAATACCGCGCTTTTTGAAGAAGTCGCGTCCGATTTTACCAATCACAATCACCGCATATTCATCAGCGGATTGATGACGAGATTGAATGGTTTGGTAAGCGGCACGCAAAATCGAGCTGTTAAAAGGTCCTGCAAGCCCCCGATCAGATGTAATGACGAGATACCCTGTTTTCTTGACAGGTCTTGAAAGAAGCATTGGGTGCTTAGCACTTGTTCCAGTTGCGATTGCAGCAACCACTTCCTGGATTTTCTCCATGTAAGGAACAAAAGACTTCGCATTGTTTTCAGCACGATTCAGTTTCGCAGCTGATACCATTTGCATCGCTTTTGTGATCTGACTCGATTTTTTCGTTGACGTGATCCTTGACTTTATATCGCGTAATGAGGCCAAAGATTTCACCACCTTTTTTCAGGAATCCGTGTTCATTTACGTGAAAAGAGAGAAAAAGAGAATCTTTTTCTCTCGGAAAGATTACTAATTAGTTGCTTGGTGCAAACGTACGTTTAAAGCCTTCGATTGCTGTATTCCACTCTTCATCAGCAGGCATGTTTCCTGTTTGAGAGATGGTGTCAAACAAGTCTTTATGGTTTTCTTCAATGTACATGAATAACTCAGCTTCAAAACGTTTGACATCAGCAATCGCGACATCGTCTAAGTATCCTCTTGTAAGTGCATAAAGAATCGCTACTTGTTTTTCAACTTTAAGCGGTTTGTTCAAGTCTTGTTTTAAGACTTCAACTGTTCTAGCACCACGGTTTAATTTTGCTTGAGTCGCTTGGTCTAGATCAGATCCAAACTGAGCGAATGCTTCAAGCTCACGATAAGAAGCAAGATCCAGACGAAGTGTACCTGCTACCTTTTTCATCGCTTTGATTTGTGCAGAACCACCTACACGAGATACAGACAATCCTGCGTTTACTGCTGGACGTACGCCTGAGAAGAAGAGATCAGATTGTAAGAAAATCTGTCCATCTGTGATTGAAATAACGTTTGTTGGGATATATGCAGAGATATCGCCAGCTTGCGTTTCTACGAAAGGCAATGCTGTGATAGAACCGCCACCCTTTTCGTCACTAAGCTTCGCTGCACGCTCTAATAAACGAGAGTGAAGATAGAAAACATCACCAGGGAATGCCTCACGACCTGGAGGACGACGAAGCAATAATGAAAGCTCACGGTAAGCTGCCGCTTGTTTAGAAAGGTCATCATATACAACAAGTACGTGCTTGCCGTTATACATGAATTCCTCACCCATCGTTACACCTGCATAAGGAGCAAGGTAAAGAAGCGGGGCTGGCTGTGATGCAGAAGCTGTGACTACGATTGTGTAATCAAGCGCACCATGCTTACGAAGTGTTTCAACAACACCACGAACCGTTGATTCCTTTTGTCCGATCGCTACATAAATACAGATCATGTCTTGATCTTTTTGGTTTAGGATCGTATCAATTGCAACAGATGTTTTACCTGTTTGACGGTCACCAATGATCAATTCACGCTGTCCGCGTCCGATTGGAATCAAGGCATCAATTGCTTTAATCCCTGTTTGAAGCGGCTCATGTACAGATTTACGATCCATAACGCCTGGTGCTTCACTTTCGATTGGACGAGTTTTGCTCGTTAAGATTGGACCTAGTCCATCAACAGGCTGACCAAGTGGGTTCACAATACGTCCGATTAATTCTTCACCTACTGGAACCTCCATGATACGACCTGTACGTTTTACATCGTCACCTTCACGGATATCTTTGTAAGGTCCTAAAATCACGATACCTACGTTAGACTCCTCAAGGTTTTGAGCCATACCCATTACACCGTTAGAGAACTCAACCAGCTCTCCTGCCATAATGTTGTCAAGGCCATGTACACGCGCGATACCGTCCCCTACTTGAATGACTGTACCGACATCTTTTACTTCAATTTCAGATTGATAGTTTTGGATTTGCTGCTTTATCAGCGCGCTAATCTCTTCAGCTTTGATACTCACTAAGGTTTCACCCCTTCTAACGATTTTCGCCTGCAAGCTGACGTTCAATGCGGGAAAGCTTTCCGCTGACACTGCCGTCATAAATGCGGTTTCCGATACGGATTTTCACTCCGCCTATTAGATCCTTGTCAATCACATTTTCAACACGCAGTGATGTGACTCCGGCTTTTTTGGCAAATACTTCAGATAAAGATTGAATTTCAGCGCCGCTCAGCGGTTTCACTGAATACACGACCGCATCGTCTATTTGTTTCGTGCGGTTTGCAAGTTTCACAAACTCAGACGTCATTTCAGAGAAAATATTCGTGCGTCCGCGGTCAATCAATAAATACATGGTGTGCAATACATGTGTCGAAACACCTTTGAAAGCTTCTGCAATCAAATGTTTCTTTTTGTCTGCCGTAATCTTTGGATGAACAAGAAAGTCATTCAATTCTTGGTCAGCCTTTAGAACTTTTTTGATCTCATTCAGCTCTTTTTCAGTTTCGTCTACTGCCGAAGAAGCAAGAACGATGTCAAAAAGAGCAGAAGCGTAACGCTTAGAGACAATAGTCACGCTCATCGGCTTTCGCCTGCCTCTTTAAGATACTCTTGAATCAATTTCTCTTGTGCTTGCTCATCAAGTTCTCTTTCAATCACTTTAGATGCAATGAGTACAGATAGTGATGCAACCTGCTCACGCAGTGCAGCCACAGCTTGTTCTTTTTCTTTCACGATTTCAGTTCTAGCAGACTCTTTCAAGCGCTCTGACTCTTGACGTGCTGCTTGAATGATCTCTTCTTTTTGTTTCTCACCAATCTTTTTCGCATTTTCGATGAGTGTATGTGATTCTTCGCGTGCTTCTTTCAATAAGACACGTTGTTCTTCAAGAAGCTTTTCAGCTTGAACGTGCTTTTGTTCAGCACTTGAAATTTCATTTCCTATATAATCTTCACGCTGCTTCATAATACCTAATAAAGGTTTAAGCGCAAATTTCTTTAAAAGTGCAAGCAGGATGAGCATAGCGATAAGCTGGAATAACATATCCCCGGCGTTGAAACTTAAGCCACCTGCTCCTAAAACCACTGGTAACTGAGACATTTAGTACGGCAACTCCCTTCTTTAAATAATATGTTAAGAAACAAAACATAAAGGAATGGCGAAGTTTCGAACTAATCTGATCTTCGCCATTAAAATTCATATTAGAACGCTTCTCACATATTAACCAAAGAATGCCAAGAATGCGATAACGACAGCGATAATTGGAAGTGCCTCAACTAAAGCGACCCCGATGAACATAAGTGTTCTTAGTTCTCTACCAGCTTCTGGCTGACGAGCGATTCCTTCAACTGTTTTAGATACGATTAGACCGTTACCAATACCTGCTCCTAGTGCTCCCAAACCGATTGCAATTGCTGCTGCTATTAAATTCATTAAAAAGCTCCTCCTTTAAAATAACGTCCTTTTTGGACTCTCAATTTTTTAGTGTTCATCGCTGACTTTATGGGAAATGTACACCATTGTCAGCATGGTGAAGATAAATGCTTGGATTGTTCCGACAAACAAACTGAATGCCTGCCATACAATCATCGGCACGATGGCACCTAATGTACCAACGATACCAAGTGCAATGTTTTGCGTGTAGAAATTGGTCGCAAGTCCTGCAAGCAAACCAAGAAGAATCTCTCCAGCAAAAATGTTTCCATAAAGACGCAAACCAAGTGTTAGCGTGTTTGCAAATTCTTCAATAAGTTTCAATGGTACTAAAAGCGGAATTGGTCTGAAGTAGTCTTTCGTATATTCCTTGACTCCTTTTGCCTTGACACCGTAGTAATGTGTCAATCCCATGACCATAATCGCTAGTGTCATTGTGATTGCAGGGTCTGCTGTTGGTGATTTCCACCACAAGTTGTGATCGACCGTAATCGAGAATGGCAGTCCAAGCATGTTTGAAACAAATATGTACATGAGTAATGTAACGCCAAGCGCTAGAAATGGGGCTCCTGTTTTCATGTCCATCGAACTACCTATGATATTTCGAACAAAATCAACAATCCATTCCATGAAGTTCTGCGCCTTTGTCGGACGAATAGACAGAACACGAGTAGTCAGCACCGCTATGAGAAGAACGATGATACTAGCAATCGTAATCATGAGAACATTGGATAAGTTGAACGTTAACCCTAAAAATTCTGTCGTTTTTGAACTGTGACCCAAAGAGTATTCACCTCTCTTCCATAGTAGAACGTTTAAGTTGAATGAAGGAATCTATCATAATGACAGGATATATTGTCATTAATCCTATAACAACACCTGCCAGATGAACTTCATTAGGGTAACGCCAAGCAATCGCTACTGCGAGAATTGCGTTGGCCCACCTGGCTGTACTTCCCATTGAACGAATGGATTTTCCTTTTTTAACCGCTCGATCAAAAGCGTGCATTCTCCGTATAAGTAGGAATAAATTAAAGAAAGCAAAAATTGTGCCGATAATGAAACCAAGAAACAGTGGTTTAAAACCAGGCATGGCATAGCCAAACACAAAAATTGCCAATAGATAGAACATATATTTACTCTGTCTGCGGAAAATCGCGTTTGGATCGTTCATTCATCTGACTCCCGATGAAAAATATTGTAAAAAAGGTGATAAATGGTGATGAAAACTGCGTAGAAGACGCTTATGATAAGCAGTCCTGTTCGAAAAAAATCAATCACCCATCGGTCTAATTGCACAATCAGACTTGAAATCTAAAGATCTATGGGATGTTGCTTCATTCGCTGATACAAACCCTGATAATTAAAGGGTTCACAATGAGGATTAGTAGAGTGCTATAGGCTATGAAAACCTTACCATAATACCCTCGTTTAGCATACAATAGCGTCTATGATGTGTCAATCCGTTGAAAGTTAAAAAACTTTTCTATAGTGATAGAGCACACAAAATGTTCACAATTTCATCAAACTTTAGGAGACACGTGACATTCATTGAAAAAAACAGCTAATGTTCAGTATACATTGATTTTTCTAAGAACGATATCAACCGTTTGTCATATATTTCAAAAAGCCCACATGCACGTTTGCATGTGGGCTTTTATTAAAACATGTTATTTCGTTCCATACATACGGTCACCAGCATCACCAAGACCTGGGATAATGTAGCCTTTTTCGTTCAATTTCTCATCTAATGCTGCAATGTAGATATCAACATCAGGATGATGCTTTTGCATTTCTTCTACACCTTCAGGGGCAGCAATCAGACACATGAAGCGAATGTTTTTCGCCCCGCGTTTTTTCAAGCTGTTCAATGCTTCGACTGCTGAACCGCCAGTTGCAAGCATTGGATCTACTACGATAAATTCACGCTCTTCCACATCAGATGGAAGCTTCACATAATATTCAACAGGCTTTAATGTTTTCGGATCACGGTATAAACCGACATGTCCCACTTTAGCAGCTGGAATGAGTTTCAAAATCCCGTCCACCATTCCAAGACCTGCTCTTAAAATTGGCACAACACCGAGTTTCTTCCCTGAGATCACGTTTGATTTGGCTACTTGTACAGGTGTTTCTACATCTACCTCTTCAAGCGGTAAGTCTCTTGTGATTTCAAATGCCATTAATGTTGCGACTTCATCCACTAGCTCTCTAAATTCTTTTGTTCCTGTATGAACGTCACGAATATATGTAAGTTTGTGCTGAATAAGCGGGTGATCAAATACATAAACCTTTGCCATTGCTTGCTACAACTCCTTTTCTGTCATCTTCCGGTGAACTTTGCACACTTCCTACAATTCTACATAAAAAGACGTCATCTTTCAATATGATTCGCAAATCCTACAAAAAAAACCCACATGCCAATAATAGGCAAATGGGTCTGCTTTTTAATAATCTAATTCGTTATATAGAGGGAAGCGGGCAGTTAGATCAGATACACGCTTTTTCGCTTCTTCTAATTTCGCTTCATCTTCATGATGTTTTAGAGCAAGCGCAATAATGGAACCGACTTCTTTCATCGCCTCTTGATCGAAACCGCGGCTTGTCACTGCTGCTGTACCAACACGTACACCACTTGTGACAAAAGGTTTTTCTGGATCATAAGGAATCGCATTTTTGTTCACTGTAATACCGATTTCATCAAGAACATTTTCTGCAATTTTTCCTGTGATGCCAAGAGAACGCAAGTCGATGAGAACAAGATGGTTATCCGTTCCACCAGATACAAGCTGAATATTTTCAGATAACAGGGTTTCAGCTAGCTGCTTTGCATTATCAATGACGTTTTGTGCATATGTTTTGAAATCTCCGTTCAATACTTCACCGAAAGAAACAGCTTTTGCAGAGATGACATGCATCAGTGGTCCACCTTGAATACCAGGGAAGATCGATTTGTCGATCTTTTTACCAAACTCTTCACGGCATAGGATCATTCCGCCGCGAGGTCCACGCAATGTTTTGTGAGTTGTCGTTGTCACAAAATCTGCATATGGAACTGGATTTGGATGAAGACCTACTGCAACAAGACCCGCAATGTGAGCCATGTCGACCATAAAGTAAGCACCGACTTCATCCGCAATCTCACGGAACTTTTTGAAATCAATTTGACGTGGGTATGCACTTGCACCCGCTACAATTAGCTTTGGCTTATGTTCACGTGCTTTTTCAAGTACATCTTGGTAGTCGATATGCTGCGTTTCTTTATCGACACCATATTCTACAAAGTTGTACTGTACACCACTAAAGTTGACAGGGCTTCCGTGCGTTAAATGCCCGCCATGTGATAAGTTCATACCTAGCACTGTATCGCCATGCTCAAGAATGGTAAAGTATACGGCCATATTCGCTTGAGCACCTGAGTGAGGCTGTACGTTCACATACTCAGCACCAAAAATTTCTTTTGCGCGGTCACGTGCGATATCTTCTACAACGTCTACATGTTCACAGCCGCCATAGTAGCGTTTACCAGGGTAGCCCTCTGCATATTTGTTTGTTAATACAGAGCCCTGTGCTTCCATGACTGCTTCGCTTACAAAGTTTTCTGATGCAATTAATTCAATTTTGTCCTGCTGGCGTTTCCGCTCTAGTTGAATTGCCTTGAATACTTGTGCGTCTTGCTCAGGTAAATGTTTCATCAGCGAAATCCTCTCCAATCTATTTCCATTCGATGTTTTCACCATCTCATTGTACACGGTTTTTGAGTGAAATGTAAAAGTTTTTTTGGGAAATCGACTTCTTTTTTTGCGAAAAACCGAATATTCAAGCGGTGAAGCGTCTTCATCATTCAACATTATATTAGAAATATATCTAAGCTATGATCTTGTATAAACCGCTCGTTCTCCGCCAATCAGCTTCGGACGCGTTTTCGCAAACGTCACATGTGCATGTCCTAATTGATGACGACTGAGGCGAACAGGTACAGCGACTCTCTTTAGATGCATCCCAATCAATGTATCACCGATATCGATTCCAGCATGCGCCTCGATGGATTCAACTAACACAGGATGTTCCATGTGCTGATACGCATGAGCCGCCATCGAACCACCCGCCTTTCGGACAGGTACTGCCGCTACAATCTCTAGGTTAAGCCGGAAAGCCACTTCTTCTTCCACAACAAGAGCACGATTCAGATGCTCACAGCACTGGAAAGCGAGCTCAATGCCAGTCTCTCGTCTTAGCTGATCCAATTCTTGATAGATAGACGCAGCAATTTGCTCACTTCCTGCTGTACCAATATGCTCGCCAGCCACTTCCGATGTACTGCAGCCGATGACTAAAATTTGTCCAGCACGCAGTTCGACCATTTGATGAAACTCTTTTAACATTTCAAGCCAATCTTGACCAATGTTCATGTTAAGCGCTCCTTATAGGTGCTTTTCTTCGTAATCAGCGATTTTACCAATCCGCACAGCATGTCGTCCTGCCGTAAATTCTGTTGTCAGCCAAATGTGCGCAATCTCACGTGCTAATCCAGGTCCAATAACTCGCTCTCCCATCGCAAGGACGTTTGTATCATTATGTTCTCTAGTCGCTTTCGCACTAAATGTATCATGCGCCAGCGCACAGCGAATTCCTTTCACTTTGTTTGCTGAGATGCTCATACCGATGCCTGTCCCGCAAATTAAAATGCCGCGGTCGACTTCTCCGTTTGCCACCATATTAGCTACAGGAAAAGCATAATCTGGGTAGTCTACAGAACCTGATCCACATTCACAACCCATATCAATGTATTCAATCTTCAATTCATCCATCAGTTGTTTGATTTCTTCACGAATATTCGTTCCGCCGTGATCGGATGCAATGGCTACTTTCATCGGGCAATTCCTCCTAAGGGTGAGTTGATCTGTCATGCCTTACATTTATTCTTTATTTATAGTTATATTTTAACCTCTGCCTAGTCATTTGCAAACAAAAGCAGAAAAACCGTTGACGCAACGGTTTTACAGGTTGTCCATTATGAGGATGTCTGATCTTTTTTCAATCTCTCAGCCAGTTGAAAGAGCAATGCTTCAAGTTCATCACGTGTTTCCTGATAAACAGACAGACTTCCTCCAAACGGATCGGATACATCGCCTTCTGTTCCTGTCGCAAATTCCTTTAGAGTGAAGATCTTGTCTTTTGCATGCGCATATTGCTCCACAATCAACTGTTTATGCTGCATGGTCATGGTGAAGACGTAATCTGCTTCTCGCAGAAGATCCTCTGTCAGTTTTGATGAAGAATGGTTCAGTGGAATGCTTTTCTCAAATAATGCTTCGACCGCTTGAGGAGAAGCCTTCCCAGCATCTGAGGCAAAAATGCCCGCTGATTTAACAGTGACCTCTAAACCTTTATCATGTGCAATTGAAGCAAAAAGGGCTTGAGCCATAGGACTTCTGCATGTATTTCCCGTACAAACAAATAAGATTTTCATCTTTCGCCCTCCTTTTCTTCTATTATATAGCATTTCATTCTACATGTTATGTAAGGAGACTGACTAGAGCGGAAATAATAATTTGATACCAAAGGCTAGTAAAATGATTCCGCCAAGCGCCCCGCTATATGATCCAACCCATGATCGAACCTGTTTACCGAGTAATAATCCAAGCCATGTGAGGATCATACTAAAAAAACCAAACAATAAAATGGTCATCCACACGTGAGAACCGTAAATTCCGAGACTTAAACCAACGGAAAAACTGTCTAAGCTGACACTTGTTGCAAAAAGAACGAGACCAGCCCCAACAGGTGCGATAAATGGTTTATCCTCTTTGCGAATAGACGCAACGATCATTTGCAGCCCGAGCACCAAAAGCAGCGCCCCGCCGATATAGGTGGCAAGGAGACCGAGCCAGCCTGATAGGAGCTGACCTGTCAGCATACCAAAAAGCGGCATAAACATATGAAATATCCCAATGACAAGTCCAATATAAATGATCTGGCGGAACCTCAGCTGAACCATCCCCATGCCAAGTCCAACCGAAAAAGCATCCATTCCCAGTGCAAAAGCCATGATGCTGAGCGTCAGCAATTCGCCAGCTAGTTCGTACATGTAAATCCCCCTTGGACACGCATTCTCCTTTAACCTATGTTTGTCCAAGAAGGGTTAGAACTATTTGAACGAAGAGAGGGTACGCCCTCCTGCCGCTTTTTGCAGACGGTTCATGATCGCTGAACCCACTCCCTGCTCTGAAAAGGCTTCTGAAATAATGACATCTACATCTGTCTCATCAAATTGTCTCAGTACACGATATAAGTTTGCCGCAATCGTTTCAGGTTTCCCTCTCCATCCACAGCTGAAAACAACATCTGCCGCAAACAACGATTTCTTTTCTTCTGTTGTCAGCACGCCCACTTTTAGACCTTCTGCCTGGTATGTTTGAATGTGATGCTGCATCTCTTCATCACTTCCAGAAAAAAGATACATTTGAGCTTCAGGTGCATAGTGTGTGTATTTCATTCCTGGCGATACAGGCGCTTCGTCCTTTTTTGTCAGCCCCGGGTCGATACTGACCGCTCCAACTACCTCTTCTAAAGCTTCTTTTGTAATCCCGCCAGGCCTTAAGATCACTGGAATCTCGTCGACACAGGATACAACCGTTGACTCAACGCCAATTCCAGTTGAACCGCCATCGACAATTCCAGCGATTCTTCCATCGAGATCACTCGCTACATGGTCAGCTTGTGTCGGTGAAGGTTTGCCTGAACGGTTGGCACTTGGTGCGGCAATCGGCAGACCAGCTGCTCGGATGAGCTCAAGCGCAATCGGATGGTCAGGCATTCTCACACCGACCGTGGATAAACCTGCTGTGACCTGCTTTGATAAAGCACCCGGCTTACATGGAAGAACAATGGTTAAAGCGCCCGGCCAAAAGGCTTCCATCAGCGCCTTTGCTTTTTCACTTTCTATTTGCGCAAATTCGTGAAGCTGCTGAACCTCCGCAATGTGGACAATCAATGGATTATCACTTGGACGCCCTTTCGCTTCATATATTTTCATGACAGCTTCTGTCTCTTTCGCATTTGCCCCTAGTCCGTAAACAGTCTCTGTCGGAAAAGCGACCACTTCGTTTTGCTGCAATAACACAGCTGCCTGTTCAATTTGTGGATAGTATGTGGATAAACTCTTTTCTAAATCCACAGACCACCTTTTTGTATTTAACATCATACAAACTCCTTTTAAAAAAGATAAAACTGTTGATATATCTCAATTATCCTTTTGAAAGTATAAAAGATGATGATCAATAAAACAAGCGTTGTCCACAATTTGTGGATAACGCTTGTTTAACAGTGGATAAGTATGTGTATAAGTCCAGTATGTTGTGATTAACTTCCTTTTTTATGAAGAACCACAGCTTGTTCTTTCGCCAATATCTCTTTTGCATGTGCAGATACCCACATGCTTTCTGGAATGTCCTCTAATGGCGTGAAGCCCATCAATGCCAAAAAGTCATGTGAGGAGGAGTGGTTTGCGACGACATAAAAAGTATCCACGCCTATTTTTCCTCCGAGCGTTTGAACACTTTGGAACAAAGACACGATGTGTCCCTGACCTAGTTTATCTGATATGACAAGGGACCGCAGCAAGCCCTCTTGTTCACTAAGCTGTTCAAGACCTAAACACCCCGCCAGCTGACCGTCCGCATCTTCCATGACAACAAATGTCGTACGCTCTGCAAGCGTGACGCCGCCTTTCGCTTGTCCCTTTTCAAGAAAAGCATTGATCGCTGGGGCATCTTCTTCTGTGGCTATTCTTAATTGATAATACATGCTTTCACCTCTTTTTGATCTCTTACTTCAACTCTATGAGGCAAAAACAGATTTATACCTTTTTTAGGAGAAAAGACTAGAGACCCATTCGAATAAAAAGAATTTCACTTCACCGGTCTCTTCTTTCTCTTCTTTCACCACCTCATTAACAGACTCATCTGTTTGCTGCGCTGTCACTTGGTTATCCTCATCCCCCTCTGGCGATGCGATGGCTTCTCCATTTGAAAAATCGATAAAGCAGAGCGGCGGGAATAACACACACCACCAATTGGCTCCATCCCCTTCTCCAAGTGTAATTAAAATGGCTTCATATTCCCCTGCAGGATAGACGAAATTCCCATATAGCTTTGTTGGAAATGAGGCTTTTTGAAAGCTGACTGAGACGGATTGATCAATGTGCTGTTCCTTCAATTTCGCTTTGGCAATACGATTGATTTCTGGCAGCTTGGTCCGAATTACACGTCTTGCTTCTTCAATGGACGTGAGGTCTTTAACCCACTCTGTCATATTGGCATTGACCTCGTCACGAATGCTTCTTTTCACATCCTGATCCGCTGAACGATCACTATTTGCTAAAATGCGTAAGCGGATCGCTTCGTCTGGTATTACAACAGGCTGATTTGCAGAAGCAGCCGCTGTCTCCTCCCTTCCAAGGTTTGCAAAAGCACCGCATAATAATAGAAACATATAAAGACAAATCATCATTTTACTTTTAAACATGATGTGTTCCCCCCACTTTTTCTCTTCGCTACAAACATTGTGTCCAGGAAACCCATCTCATAAACAGACAAAATGATTTTTTTAATAGATTATAAGTCAAATCAAAAAAAGCCGTCCCATTAAGAACGGCTTTGGAGTGAGGATTGGTAATCGGAAGGGTACAGTCTCCCATCCCAATCTCGGCTGATTTTTAACCCTGATTCTGTTTTGATGACAGTCATTGCTCCTTTTTTCTTGATTTCTTTTTTAACCTTTCCTTTTTGATCAATAAATTGAATCATCATTTCATAGTCAAATTCAATTCTGTCATCGCTTTCATCTGAAGGCGTAAACGTAATTTTCTTCAGCTTAATTTGACAATCTTGATCCTTTGCTGCTTCTAACACGCTCGGGAACATGCTGTCTTGTGTATATTCTTGATATTCATGCTCAGTTAAATAAAACTTCAGCTTCTCCTTCATGTCAGTTAGGTCATCTGTTCGATTCACTGTGTATTGTGCTTTTTTATAGCTTTCTCCAAATGCTGCTGCTTCTTTTTTAAAGCTCGGTTTACCACAAGCACTCACAATCAATAGTACACTGACGATGACCAACACCATCGCATACCTTCTGTTCACACCATTCGCTCCTTCAAAACAAATTTATGTAAAAAAATCATGATCAGAATGTTCATTCTTCTATATATACGTTTCTCTTTTACCATAAGTTTCATCTTTACATAATAAAATAGTCCGACTTTTTTCAGCCGGACTTTCCGTTTTGAATGTGTGCGCAAACAGCTCGGTCTTTCCCGTTTATGTCCTTGACGATGCGGACATCTGCCGCGGGAAATGACTGCAAGAGATGTGCTTTTACATCTTGCCCTTGCGTATGTCCAATTTCAAAGACAACGACCGCCTGCTCATGAAGTACACAGTGAAGATCACGAATGAGACGCTTGTAAAACCACAGACCATCACGTCCATCTGTCAGCGCATTCACTGGCTCATGCTTCGTAACCACCTCTGACAAACTGTCCATTTCTTCTGCTGCAATATAAGGTGGATTGGAAATAAACAGATCCACTTTGATGCCTTGATCCATGACTGGTTCAAGTAAATCTCCTTGCAAAAAATCAACGTCTGCACCAAGCGCTTGTTGATTCCGCTTTGCTACGGCAAGTGCTTCATGTGAAATATCCGTTGCTGTGACAGATAATGTTTCTTTTTCAAGAGCCAGCGTAATCGCAATTGCCCCGCTTCCTGTGCCAACGTCCACTGCTTTGAGCGGCTGATCGTGCGGGAAGACGTCACTCACCAGATTCAGCGCCGCCAAAACGACCTCTTCCGTTTCAGGACGAGGAATGAGAACATGTTTGTTCACCTCGAAGGGACGGCCGTAAAAGAATTCAATACCCGTTAGATGCTGAACAGGCACGCCTTTCTTATGCTGCGTGACAAACTCGCTGAACAACCGATCTTGCTCCTCTGGCAGCAGATCATGAAAACGTGCAAGAAGTTCACTTCTGCTTAGGCCCATTACATGCATCAAAAGGAGCTCTGCTGCGTTTTGGTCTCTACCGGCTTCCGTTAACAAAGAAGAAGCCCATTTAAGGGCTTCAAAGATGGTTCGCTGATTATTTTGCATTTTGAAGCTTTCTTGCTTGGTCTTCCATAATTAATGCATCTATGACCTCGTCAAGTTTTCCTTCTAAAATTTGATCAAGCTTTTGAATCGTCAATCCGATGCGGTGGTCCGTTACACGGTTTTGCGGGAAATTGTACGTACGGATACGCTCTGAACGATCCCCTGTTCCAACAGCAGATTTACGCGTTTGATCATATTCAGCCTGTGCTTCACGCTGGAATTTATCATAAATTCTCGCACGTAACACTTTCATGGCTTTTTCTTTGTTTTTGATTTGCGACTTCTCATCCTGACAGGATACAACCACACCTGTTGGAAGGTGAGTTAATCGAACAGCAGACATGGTCGTATTGACACTTTGTCCGCCAGGTCCGCTTGATGTGAAAGTATCTACACGGATGTCTTTTTCATGGATATCAATTTCAACTTCTTCAGCCTCAGGCAAGACAGCAACTGTCGCTGTTGATGTATGAATCCGTCCGCCTGATTCCGTTTCCGGAACACGCTGCACGCGGTGTGCGCCGTTTTCAAACTTTAGTTTGGAGTATGCGCCTTTCCCGCTGATCATAAAGATAATCTCCTTATAACCGCCTGTGCCAGTGACACTCGCTTCCATCACTTCCGTTTTCCAGCCTTGCATTTCAGCATAACGGCTGTACATACGGTAAAGATTTCCAGCAAAAAGCGCGGCCTCTTCTCCTCCCGCTGCACCACGAACCTCCACAATAACGTTTTTGTTGTCATTCGGATCTTTCGGGATCAGCAAGATTTTCAGCTCGTCTTCTAAACGTTCCGTTTCCTCTGTGAGCTCTGAAATTTCTTCTTTGACCATGTCGCGCATCTCGGCATCCAGCTTATCTTCCAGCATTGCTTTCGCTTCGCTCAACTGGTCGTATGCCGCACGATATTGTCTATATACCTCAACAGTTTCTTGAATATCAGATTGTTCCTTCGAATATTCACGAAGCTTCTTAGGGTCATTCACCACTTCAGGGTCACTTAAATATTCATTTAGCTTTTCATAGCGTTCTTCAATTGATTTTAAACGGTCTAACATGGTCTTCACCTCTGTTTTGTGCGTAACAGTCTAATTATAGTATAGCGGGGTATGACAGTCAAAAAAATTTCCAAAACAATTGATTTTCTGCAATTTTTCGCTAGAAAACACGATCTTTGGCGATTGGTTACTTGTTTTGTCTAACGTGAAGGAACAGTTCCTCCTTGAAGAGAATGGTACTTATAATTGAAAAAAGGGAGGGCATTTGGTTTGAATACAAATGAGGTTGCAAAAGAAATTGGCGTTTCTTCAAAAACGATTCAGCGTTGGGTCAAACAGCTCAACATCCCTGTCGCCCGGAATGAACTTGGACATTATGAATTTCATGAAGATATTGTACAGCTGCTCAAAGAAGTCAAACACCAAATGAGTGAGGGTGTGATTCTTCAAGACATTCGACTGCCAATCCACACAGAAACCGTTCAACAGTTATCACCTGCTGTAGAATCAGATGCCTCCACAAAGCGGATTGAAGCATTAGAAAAGCAAGTGAATCAGCTCATTCAGCAGCAATTGCGCAGCACTGATGTAGAAAAACGACTGCAAGAACTCGAACGGAAACTGGCTAAAAAAGCGGATGAAGGTGTATCATACCAGCTGCTCCAGCACCGGAGAGAAATTGAAGATCTGACCACTAAACTTGAGCTTCTTACCGAAAGATTAAAACAACCCTCTCAAATAGAAGAAAAAAAGGAAATCACGCACCCTGACATCAAAAAAAAGCGTGTGCTCTTCCCTCTGTTTCATTCATTTCGCTAAGAAAGGCTGCCTCAAGAGGCAGCCTTCTACTATATTATACGGTAAGTGCAATAATGATCGGTAATGTAATGAGTGACATGATGGCACTGATCACAAATGCGGATGCAGTTTCTGCCTCTTGTTTCTCAAATCGTGTGGCGATCATCGCTGCAACAGCTGAACCTGGGAAGGCAACAAGCAATACAGCTTTTGTAATTTCATCCGCCGAAAGGCCCATAAGAATGGCGATAAGATACATAAGAAGCGGTTGTACAGCTACTTTTAATAGTGCAATACTAAATGCTGGTAAGCTCAGTTTAATTTTTCGAATACCTACAGTGACACCGACTGCGAATAGTGCAACCCCTGATGTCACACTTCCGATTTCCTCTAACATTTCATGTCCGATTTCAGGAAGTTTAAATCCTAAAAGTACAAGAATGATACTTGCTAGCGGTGCAAGTGCAAGCGGCTCTGATAAACCGTGCAAAATCGCTTTTGTTGTCATTTTTAGGAAACTTTCGCCGTCTTTGGCTTTTCCTTTTGTTTTTTCACCGACAGTTGACACAATAATGGCAATTGGATCAAGCAATGCATTTACAACTATTCCGGTAATAGCAATCGGAATTGCAACTTCTTGAGCCCCAAATAAACTGCCCAAGACCGGAATCCCCATAAATGCAAAGGTCGGTTGTGCTGAGTTTAACGAGAAAACAGATGAATCTGTTAAATCATATTTAAAAGCAAATTTCGTAACTAAAAGGATAATGATATAAAAACCAACGATTCCGAAAATCAATGCAATGAAAAATGGAATTTGACTATAGAATTTATCTTTTGGTGTTGACAGAATGCTGGCGATAAAGTGCGCTGGCAAAGCATACTTTGTAACAAGTGTACTTACACCTTTTGCAGATTTAGCGTCATAGCTGCCGAAGTTCCCTGCGAACCAACCCAGCGCGATAACGAAAAAAATCGGTGCTAGGAGGATCAAAATATTTAAAAAGTCCATCTTACTATTCCTCCTTGAATCTTTTACATGTCTCTTATTTTATTTATTGCGGCATTGCTTAGATTACTCGAAACAATGCCGCGTTACACTTTTTATTATGCTCTTACAATTTTTTTATATTCAGGAATCCACATTGCATCTTTCACAGCTTGTTCGATGTTGTCAGGCGTTTTTCTTGCGACACCATCTTCAATAGCTGCTTTCGCTACTTCAACAGCCACATGGATTGACACTTCTTGCAATTTATCAATGCTTGGCAGTAGACCAGCACCTGGTTTCTCATGATCAACCATTTCAGCAATTGCATTCGCAGAAGCGACGAACATGGCTTTTGTGATGATTTTTGATTCTGTTACGATCGAACCAAGACCAAGTCCAGGGAAAACGAACGCATTGTTTGATTGTCCGATTTCATATTCGATTCCGTTATACTCAACGTTTTCGAACGGGCTTCCTGTCGCAATCAGTGCACGGCCGTCTGTCCATTTGAATAGATCCTCTGGCACTGCTTCAGCAAGTGGTGTTGGATTAGACATTGGCATGATCACTGGACGCTCTGTATGAGCTGCCATTTCTTTAATGATTTGTTCAGTGAATGCACCGCCTTGACCTGATGTACCGATAAGGATTGTTGGCTTCGCTTGGCGAACAGTTTCAGCAAATGAGATTTGTCCTTTTTCATCGCGTGCCCAGCCTTCTACTTCAGCAGAAGAACGAAGGTATGGTTTTTGGAAATCAAGCACTTCATCTTCAAATTGATCTGTTAGCAAACCTCTGTAGTCTAATGTCCAGAATGCATTGTTTGCTTCTTCTTCCGTTAGACCTTCAAGGACCATTGCGTCACGAACTTGATCTGCGATTCCGATACCAGCTGATCCAGCTCCGAAAATGACAACACGGTGATCTTTCAATTGAGTACCAGTTTTCTTGACAGCTGCAAGAACACCCGCTAAAGTAATGGCACCAGTACCTTGAATATCATCATTGAACGTTAAGATGTTATCATTGTATTTTTTCATGATGTTACGCGCATTTTTGTTTCCAAGGTCTTCCCAGTGAAGTAAGGCTTTCGGGAAGAATTTAAGCGCTGCTTTTACATAAGCATCAATGAATTCTTCGTATTTTTCACCTTGTACACGTTTGTGATGGTTTCCGATGTATAATGGATCATTCAATAATTTTTCATTGTTTGTGCCAACATCTAATACGACTGGAATCACGCGGCTTGGATCAATACCTGCTGCAGCCGTGTAAACAGCTAATTTACCGATTGCGATGTTGATACCACCAACACCCCAGTCACCAATTCCAAGAATGCTCTCAGAGTCAGTTGCAACGATAAGGTCAATATCTCCTGCTGTTGCATGTAAGTTTTCAAATGCTTTCTCAATGCCGTCAATGTTGTCGATTGAAAGATAGACACCATGAGGTCTTCTGTATTCATGGCTGTATTCTTGAATCGCTTCACCAACAGTTGGTGTGTACACAACAGGAAGCATTTCACGAAGCTTGTCTGTTAGAAGCTTATAGAACAATACTTCGTTACGGTTTTGCAAATCACTTAAGTATACGTTTTGACGAAGACGATCTGGCTGTGCCAGAAATTGCTTGTACGCTCTCTCCGCTTGTTGTTCTAAAGTGAGAACAGTTGGAGGAAGTAAGCCTTCTAGACCAAGCTCTTGTCTTTCTTCTTCAGAGAAAGCAACGCCTTTGTTCAACGTTGGAATCGATAATACATCTTTACCTGTCAAAGTGGTTTCGAGGTACCCTTCTTTTGTTTTCTTCACGTTGTTCATCAAAAACTACCCTCTTTCTAAAATATAAATAAAGTGAACTATTAATTTAAAGAACGATTAAGGAGAAAAATCCTTAATCAAAAAAATTATGACAAGAAATCGAACTTTTCGTTAAAATGCTTTACACTACAGTTAGTCATTTTATGCCTGCTTATGCTAAAACGCAAGCGTTGAAAATTAGATAATTTTTTCGTAGCGTTATTTAATTTATTTAAGTACAAATGATGGGTGTTCAGCCAAAATCTCGAAAAACGAAACACAGCGGCATTTGCTATTTTTTTAATTGTCAAGTGTTGTACCAACGTCAAGTCTTGGTACTTCATGGTGATGTCTGCATCGTGCTTCGTATGATTCCTGCGCACCTACTAAAATAATGGGATCATCATAGGATGCGGGTTTACCGTCGATCAAGCGTTGTGTTCTACTCGCTGGGGAGCCGCATACCGAACAAACTGCTTGAAGTTTTGTTACAAGCTCTGCACATGCCATTAAATGCGGAACAACACCAAATGGCTCTCCTCTGAAATCTTGATCAAGGCCTGCAACAATGACTCGGTAACCTTTATCAGCCAATTGAGTGACAATGTCAATGATTGTCTCATCAAAAAATTGCACCTCATCAATGCCAATGACATCGGTTCTTTCTGATATGTGCGTTATTATGTCTTTTGGTGAGGCTACTGCAATCCCATCGACTGATGAACCGTTATGTGAGACAACTGAGCTTGTACTATATCGGTTATCAATCGCTGGTTTGAATATTTTTACTTCTTGTTTGGCAAAGGTGGCTCTTTTGGCTCTCCGAATCAATTCTTCCGACTTTCCAGAAAACATACTTCCGCAGATGACTTCAAGCCAACCGCTTTGTTTCATCACATACATAAGGTCTTCTCCCCCGTTTTAAAGTTCCATCAATCCACGTAAAAAAACAGGCAAGAACGGATTCCTGCCTGTTTATTGTATCTATTATTACTTAAGACCGTATTTTTTGTTAAAGCGGTCAACACGTCCATCAGCAGAAGCGAATTTTTGACGGCCTGTATAGAAAGGATGGCACTCAGAGCAAATCTCGATGCGTACCTCTTCTTTTACTGATCCAGTTTCAAACTCATTTCCACAAGCGCATTTGACTGTAGCTTTTTTGTAGTTAGGATGAATTCCTGTTTTCATCTACTGTCATCTCCTTCCGCCCTGAATCCAATTCGGAAACAGAGTTAATATCTCAGAATAAATTCTGAAACGCACATGATGAAATTATAACAGTGTGAGTCTATGATTGCAAATGTATTTTTTCAACAAGCTATCTTCTTGATGCAGACATGTTTGCTTGTTTCCATTCTTGCGTTAAAATATCGAAAAATTCTTGGTTTGTCTTTGTTTTTCTCATTTTGCGCATGAACTTCTCAGCAAAGTCAGGTGTATCTGACATTGATTTTCTCATCGCCCATAGACGGTCAAGATGCTCTTTTGGTACAAGCAGTTCTTCTTTTCTCGTACCAGAACGACGAATGTCGATCGCTGGGAAAATTCTTCTTTCTGCAAGAGATCGGTCCAAATGAAGCTCCATGTTCCCCGTTCCCTTAAACTCCTCATAAATCACATCATCCATACGTGATCCCGTATCCACAAGCGCAGTGGCTAAAATCGTCAAGCTTCCTCCTTCTTCAATGTTACGCGCAGCACCAAAGAAGCGTTTTGGACGGTGGAAAGCCGCTGGATCAATACCGCCGGAAAGCGTTCGGCCGCTTGGCGGGATGACAAGGTTGTATGCACGAGCAAGCCTTGTGATGCTGTCCATTAAGATGATGACATCTTTCTTATGTTCAACAAGACGCATGGCACGCTCTAATACAAGCTCTGCTACTTTAATGTGGTTTTCCGGTACTTCGTCAAAGGTTGAACTAACAACATCCCCTGCAACAGAACGTTCGATATCTGTTACTTCCTCCGGGCGTTCGTCAATCAAAAGGACAATCAGCTCTGACTCTGGGTGATTTACAGAAATGCTGTTGGCAATTTCTTTGAGCAAAATGGTTTTCCCAGCCTTAGGCGGTGCAACAATTAAACCACGCTGCCCAAATCCAACTGGCGCCATCATATCCATAATTCTAGTAGACAGGTGATTAGGCTGTGTTTCAAGAATCATTTGACGATCAGGGAATAGCGGCGTGAGTGCAGGAAAGTGAACACGTTCCTTAGCTGATTCTGGGTCGTCCCCATTTACCGCTTCTACATGAAGGAGGCCATAGTAGCGTTCATTCTCTTTTGGAGGTCGTACCTTTCCAGACACCTTATCTCCGTTTCGTAAATCAAAGCGTCTGATTTGTGAAGCTGAAATATAAATGTCTTCAGAACTTGGAGAGTAGTTAATTGGTCTTAAGAAACCAAATCCCTCAGACTGAATAATTTCAAGAACCCCTTCCATAAATAAGAGATCCTCTTGCTCAGCGTTCGCCTTTAAGATGGCAAAAATTAATTCTTTTTTTGTTAGTTTGCTGTAATAAGAGATTTTGTATTTTTTTGCTAACTCATACAGCTCTTTTAATTTCATATTTTCCAAAGATGAAATCGAAACATCTTTCAATATGGACACCACACTTTTCTAGTCAATGTATTTCATTACAAATGCATGACCAATGTATTTGATTAGCTTTTAATTCCGTTTTTGTTGGAATGACCTCGCTCTCATGGTAACGCTCCCACTCGTTTTATCTTAAAAGATAGGAACAATGTGAAATTGAGCTTTGTCAACATAGAGAAAGATAATGAGTATATCGTCATGATGCGGCAGTTTTAAACTTGTTGAAGCTTAAAAGAAGTAAATTCGCAGAAAATTTCGCAGCACTCTTTAGTTTTACCTCATTTGCAGAGAATATTCAACTTTAAAAAGAAAATGATATACATTTGACACCTATATGAAAAGCGGGTAATGAATACCCGCTTTCAGATTACGGACGAATGACAAGATTCGGTTTTTTCTTTAAGCTGTGTCTGCCGTCTACGAAACGAACTGTACCCGATTTCGCACGCATAACAACACTATGTGTTGTTCCAACAGAGCCTTTGAATTGAACACCTTTTAATAGCTCGCCGTCTGTTACACCAGTCGCTGCAAAAATGGCATCATCACCTTTTACAAGGTCTTCCATTCTTAGGACTTTGCCAACATCCAGCCCCATTTTCTCACAGCGTCTTAGTTCTTCTTCACTTTGAGGAAGAAGCTTTCCGTGGATTTCACCACCAAGTGCCTTTAACGCAACAGCAGAAAGGACACCTTCTGGCGCTCCGCCTGAACCAAATAGAATATCAACACCTGTGTGATCAAATGCTGTATTAATAGCTCCTGCAACGTCACCATCATCGATCAGTTTAATTCTTGCTCCTGCTTCTCTCAGTTCAGCAATAATTTTCTCATGTCGATCTCTGTTTAAAATCGTTGCAACGACATCTTCAATATCTTTGTTTTTTGCTTTTGCCACAGCGCGAAGATTATCAATGACAGGCGCTTCGATGTCGATGCAGCCTACCGCTTCTGGACCTACTGCGATCTTATCCATGTACATATCAGGTGCATTCAGCAGGTTGCCATGATCTGCAACCGCAATAACAGCTAAGGCATTCCAGCCGCCGCTTGCCACAATATTTGTTCCTTCTAACGGATCAACAGCAACATCCACGCGGGGTCCGTATCCGTTCCCAAGCTTTTCCCCAATATAAAGCATTGGTGCTTCGTCCATTTCTCCCTCGCCAATGACCACTGTTCCTTTCATCGGAATGGTATCAAATACATCACGCATTGCACTTGTTGCAGCATCATCTGCTTCGTCTTTTAATCCTCTTCCCATCCAACGGGCAGATTTTAATGCGGCTGCTTCTGTCACCCGTACTAGTTCCATCGATAAACTTCTTTCCATTTTTGTCCAAATCTCCTCTCACAGTCAAAGCCTTACGAATTTTGAAGTTCTTCTATTTCTTGGTCATTCAGCTTTTCACGCCAGATGGTTGCACCCAAGCCTTCAAGCTTCTTCTCAAGCAAACTATATCCTCTGTCTATATGTTCAAGCCCTGTGATTTCGGTCACACCGTCTGCCATTAACCCTGCAACGACGAGACAAGCACCTGCACGAAGGTCACTTGCTTTGACCTTTGCTCCTTGAAGCTGCGTTTGCCCAGTTATAATGGCAGATCTACCTTCGACCTTCATGTTTGCACCCATTCGACGCAATTCGTCAATGTGTTTAAAGCGGGCTGAGTAGATCGTATCTGTGACCACACTCGTGCCTTTCGCCTTTGTTAAGAGCGCCGTCATCGGCTGCTGAAGGTCAGTCGGAAAGCCCGGATACACAAGGGTTTTGATATCGACAGGCTTGAGTCCTTCGTTTCTGCCAACGATCAGCATCTGATCGTTGCTCGTTTCAATGGTGAACCCCATTTCTCTAAGTTTCGCCGTAATTGATTCTAAATGAGTTGGGATCACATTATCAAGAACAACTTCATCTCCCATCGCAGCACCAGCAATTAAAAATGTGCCTGCTTCTATGCGGTCAGGGATGATGGAATGCTTACAGCCATGAAGAGATTCTACACCTTCGATTCGAATCACATCAGTACCCGCACCTTTGATTTTGGCTCCCATGCTTGCAAGCAGTGTCGCTACATCAATAATTTCGGGTTCTTTTGCGGCATTTTCAATCACCGTTTTTCCTTCAGCCAGTACGGCTGCCAGCATGATATTGATGGTCGCACCTACACTGACAACATCAAGGTAAATACGAGCTCCGACTAATTTTTCAGCGCGCAAATAAATCGCACCCTGCTCGTTTGTCACCTCGGCACCAAGTGCTTCAAAGCCTTTGATATGCTGATCGATCGGCCTAGGTCCTAAGTGACATCCTCCTGGCAGTCCGATGACAGCCTGCTTGAACCTGCCGAGCATGGCTCCCATTAAATAATAGGATGCACGCAGTTTCTTCACCTTTCCATTAGGAAGCGGCATACTGATCATGGAAGAAGGATTGACGATCATTTCACCTTTTTCAAACGTAACCTTTCCGCCAATCTCTTCTAACAGATCTCGTAATGTGTCAATATCTGAAATATGCGGAAGGCCCTCAATGGTTACTGGAGAATCAGCGAGAATCGTGGCAGGAATCAGTGCCACTGCACTATTTTTCGCACCACTAATATGTACGGTCCCGCGCAAAGGGTCACCGCCGGCAATGTTTAACTTTTCCATATTTGTCTCCCTTCTTAAAGAAGATCACTGTTGGAGTTATACTGTTTGTGGATGTCGCGCTTTAAAAGGTCTTGTCCAAAATTTAGCCAATATCAAGAGAAAGAATACAGGTTAAACGAAATTTGTCGGAAGAAAAATAATCGAAGCTTTGCGAGGCTGTGATGTTCTCTTCTTTGCACAAAACATTTCTTAGCGTTTTTAAGGAAAACTGCGGCAAACGGGAGACAATCCCGCCTGCCACAATCACTTATTTATTCCAGTCTGCTAAAAATTGCTCAATGCCTGCATCCGTTAACGGGTGTTTTGTCAGCTGCTTGATGACTTTCAGCGGCATTGTGCCGATATGAGCACCTCTAAGCGCAGCTTCTGTCACGTGCTGCGGGTGACGAATGGATGCAGCAATGATTTGTGTATCTAATCCGTGAACATCAAAAATGGTTTTCACTTCGCTGATGAGATCGAGACCATTTTGGCCAATGTCATCTAAGCGGCCGAGGAATGGAGAGACATACGTTGCACCAGCTCTAGCTGCAAGCAATGCCTGGTTTGCACTAAAAATCAAAGTGACGTTTGTTTTTATTCCAAGGTCTGTTAACGCTTTGACAGCTTTAAGACCATCTGTTGTCATTGGGATTTTAACCGTGATATTTGGTGCGATGGCAGCAAGCTCTTTTCCTTCTTCAATCATTTCCTCTGCTTTAAGGGAAATCACTTCTGCACTGACAGAACCTGATACGACGTCAGTGATTTCGCGAAGACGGTCGTGGAATGATACGTCCTTTTCTTTCGCTACTAAACTAGGGTTTGTTGTGACGCCTGCTAAAATGCCAAGCTCGTGCGCCTCTTTGATGTCTGCGATATTCGCTGTATCTACGAAAAATAACATAACCGTGCCACTCTCCTATCAATAAATTGTCTGAAATGTAAATTTTGATTGCGCTTTCTCAAGATATGGAGAAAACCGCCTGTGACTCAGGCGGCTTTCGGTTCTCATCAAATTATGCTTGGTTAGAAGAACCAAATTCGCGCATTTTGCCGATAACAGTCGCTTTAATTGCGTCACGAGCTGGTCCAAGATATTTACGTGGATCATACTCTTCTGTTTTTGCAGCAAGTGTTTCGCGTACTGCTTTCGCAGAAGCAATTTGGTTTTCAGTGTTTACATTGATTTTTGCTGTACCAAGTGAAATTGAACGCTTGATGTCAGCAGTTGGGATACCTGTTCCGCCATGAAGAACAAGTGGAAGGCCTGTCATTTTACCAATTTCTTCCATTTCAGCGAAACCAAGGTTTGGTTCACCTTTGTATGGACCATGAACTGAACCTAGTGCAGGTGCAAGGCAGTCAATGCCAGTGCGTTCTACAAGCTCTTGGCATTCTTTTGGATCAGCATAAATAACGCCCTCAGCGATGACGTCGTCTTCTTGTCCGCCAACAGTTCCAAGCTCAGCTTCTACAGATACACCGTGGAAATGTGCAAGCTCAACTACTTTCGCAGTTGTTGCTACGTTCTCATCGAATGGGTGGTGAGAAGCGTCGATCATGACAGAAGTAAATCCTGCATGGATTGCTTTTGCACAAGATTCAAAGCTTGAACCGTGATCTAAATGAATCGCAACAGGAACTGTTACATTATATTCTTCGATTAACGCTTTAACCATTGCGACAACTGTTTTGAAGCCGCCCATGTAGCGTCCTGCTCCTTCAGATACTCCTAAGATAACTGGAGATTTCTCTTCTTCAGCAGCTTGTAAAATCGCTTGCGTGAATTCTAAATTATTTAAGTTAAACTGTCCAACAGCGTAACCTTTTTCCTTTGCGTCTTTCAACATTTCTGTCATTGAAACTAAAGGCATGATGAAAAATCCTCCCTATGTAGCTAATTTGCTTACTAAAAAAAGCTCTCCACCCTAGCATGACCAGAATTTCTCGCCATATGTAAACTTTCAAAGTCAGATCGCTTTCTTCTTCTTATCTAGGATACCAATTATTCGACAAATCGGCAACAGAATGACTCGATTCAATCATTTCCATCTAACCATTTGTTTCGAGCGGCAAGTATTCTTTGACAGCATCTCGGATTTCATCAATATCAAATGGTTTCGCAAAGTGAGTCAATGCACCGAGTTCTTTTGATTCTTGGATCATGTCTAATTCGCCATAGGCTGTCATAATGATGACACGGATGTCTTCATCAATTAATTTCATGCGTTTTAAAATTTCAATACCATCCATTCCGGGAATCTTCATATCAAGCAGGACAAGGTTTGGTCTATGATTTTTCACAATATCTAACGCCTGAAGTCCATTGGCTGCTTGGAAGGTTTGATAGCCTTCTTTATGAAACACTTCATTCAATAATATTCTAATACCGTATTGATCATCGACAATTAAAATTTTCTCATTCATCTGTTACACCCCATTGCTTTCATTTTTCGCCATAAAAAGAGCTGTTGTTAAATAATTCTGTTTGATTTTCACATTTCCTTTATTTATAATAGTTTACTTTACGACATTTTCTGAGCATTTTTCCTAATATTCTCTTTATATTCTATTATAAAATGATCTGACCGAAGGAGGAAATCAGTCTTGTTAAAAATTTTCACGACCCAGTTATCAGGTATTTTTTCACGTATTGGAGAAAAGCAGGCTGAAGCGATCGAGGATGGTGCACGCCTTCTTGCACAAGCCGTTGTCAGTGGACATGCTGTTTATTTTCACGGAAAGAATGAACTGGCTGCTGTAGCCCTAGAGGCAACTGAAAGCAAGGAGCCATTTCCAGGTGCGAAAGTACTGCCGCTTGATCAAACGGAGCTCAGCTTGCTTCATCCAAGTGACAGGGTGCTGCTATTTTATTCAGACCCAGAAGACGAGGAGATTCAATCTCTTGTAAAAGAGCTGCACGCTCAAGGTACGCCCATTGTTGGTGTCGGTCCAGCACAAAAGGAGCCGTCCATGATTGAAGAGCATTGTGATGTCCACATTGATTTTCAGCTCAAGAAACCGCTTGTGCCCGCTGATGACGGAACAAGGTTCGGTTATCCTGCTTTAATGACATGCTTATACGTCTACCACGCTCTATCGTTTACTGTGAAAGAAATCGTTGAGGAATATGAATAAAAAAACTGCCGAGAAGATCATATTCTCGGCAGTTTTTGATTTATTTTGATTCAGATGCTTGCAGTGAAGCACCAACGAAATCTCTAAATAATGGCTGTGGTCTTGTCGGTCTTGAGACGAATTCTGGGTGGAACTGAGAAGCAAGGAACCAAGGATGATCCTTCAGCTCGATAATTTCAACAAGACGTCCGTCTGGGCTTGTACCAGAGAAGACAAAGCCTGCGGCTTCCATTTGCTGTCTGAATTCATTATTAAACTCATAGCGATGACGGTGGCGTTCGTAGACCACTTCGTCATTGTATGCAGCAAATGCTTTTGAGTCTTCATTTAATTTACATGGATACAGACCAAGACGAAGTGTTCCGCCTAGATCATCTACATCCTTCTGTTCTGGGAGAAGGTCAATGATTGGGAATGCTGTTTCAGGATCAATTTCCGCTGAATGAGCTCCCTCAAGGCCTAGTACATTTCTCGCATATTCGATCGACGCAACTTGCATTCCTAAGCAGATTCCGAAGAATGGCACTTTGTTTTCACGGGCATATTGTGTAGCAATGATTTTCCCTTCCACTCCGCGGTCTCCGAAGCCTCCAGGAACGATGATGCCGTCTACATCTTGCGCGAAATCAGCCATATTTTCTGCTGTCACTTCTTCTGCATTGATCCATTTGATTTGAACGTCTGCATCAAATGCATAACCAGCATGGCGAAGTGATTCAACGACAGAAATGTATGCATCTTGCAGTTCAACATATTTTCCTACTAGACCAATTGTGACTTGTTTTGAGAGATTTTGTACTTTATCGACTAGCGCTGTCCACTCCGTCATGTCTGCATCTTGGCAGTCAAGTTTCATATGTTCACATACAAGCTTGTCTAGTCCTTGTTTTTGTAAATCAAGCGGAATAGAGTACAGCGTGTCTGCATCCTGACATTCGATAACAGCTTTTGTATCAATATCACAGAATAACGCAATTTTGTCCTTCATGTCTTGGGTCATTGGCATTTCAGTTCTGACCACAATAACGTTTGGCTGGATACCAAGGCTGCGGAGTTCTTTTACACTATGCTGTGTTGGTTTTGTTTTCAGTTCACCTGCTGCTCGGATGTAAGGAACAAGGGTACAATGAATGTACATCACGTTTTCACGGCCAATGTCACTCTTCATTTGACGAATCGCTTCAAGGAAAGGAAGGGATTCGATGTCTCCTACTGTTCCGCCGATTTCTGTAATGACCACATCTGCACCTGTTTCTTTTCCGGCACGGTACACGCGATCTTTGATTTCATTTGTAATATGGGGAATAACCTGTACGGTTCCGCCTAAATAGTCGCCTCGGCGCTCTTTCTTCAGAACAGTAGAGTAGATTTTACCCGTTGTGACGTTGCTGTACTTATTTAAGTTAATATCAATGAAGCGCTCGTAGTGACCTAAGTCAAGGTCTGTTTCAGCACCGTCATCTGTGACGAAGACCTCACCGTGCTGATATGGACTCATCGTCCCTGGGTCTACGTTGATATATGGATCGAATTTTTGAATGGTGACATCCATCCCTCTATTTTTCAGAAGGCGGCCTAACGATGCAGCCGTGATCCCTTTTCCAAGTGAGGAAACAACTCCTCCTGTTACAAAAATATACTTTGTCATTTCGTATGCTCCTCTCTTTTTTACCCTTGCATGACTAGACATGCACAGCTTCATCCTTTTTAGAGTGTATCCCTAAATCTCTTGAAAAATAAGAAAGCTCCCTTTCAAATAAATGAAAGGGAGCGTAAATGAACGTATCTTTACGTACTCTTTTTAGAGAGCCCAAAATACATACTACATAGTTCGCTCTCGAAAGTCAAGACGGTTTTGTCCTGTTTTGAGGACCGGTTTGTGAGGGTTATTTTTCTTCCTTATTATCGTCTAAATCGTCTTCGTCAATTTCTGTTAAGCCGTCATCATCTTCGTCGTCATCGTCTTCGTCGAAGTCTTCTATATCTTCGTCAATTTCCTCATCATCGTCTAGGTCGAGATCATCGTCGTCTTCAACAAGATCAAGATCTTCTTCAAGCTCTTCGATTTCTTCTTCCTCTTCAATTTCATCGAAGTCTTCTTCAACGACAGCTGCTTTTGTTTTTTTCTTTTTCGCTTTTGTTTTCACAGCTGGCTGAACTTCTTCTTCGATTTGATCAACTGGATACCAGCTGCGAAGTCCCCATCTCTGATCACCTAACGAAATAAAGCGGCCATCTATATTTAAGTCTGTATAAAATTGAGCAAGTCGATCATCAAGATCAGATTTTTGTATCCCTTGTAAACGGACCATTTCATCTATTAACTCGGAAAACGTAATCGGTGTTTTGCTGT
This sequence comes from Bacillus sp. NMCC4, assembly GCF_002998555.1. Lineage (NCBI taxonomy): Bacteria > Bacillati > Bacillota > Bacilli > Caryophanales > Bacillaceae > Bacillus > Bacillus sp. NMCC4. Next base: position 565,006 of record NZ_PVRA01000001.1, read on the forward strand.
CTCTGAAAATTTCATATGCAAGTTCAACTAAAGACATGTGCTTGAGCTGCTCCTGTGAGTATTCTTTCAAACTCAAGGTCAGACACTCCCTTTCTATTACATGTATGTATCCATTTATCAGTGAAATAATAAGTGTTTATCCCTTATTTTTACGACAAACCATACCTCTCATTATAAACAAATTAGAGGAGTTTATGCCACCTTTAATCATGTTAATTTTGATTTTTTCTCATGGGGCGCACCATCTGCGTGAAATTGGTCTGGCTTTTGTGTACGGTATGCTTTTTGTCTTTTAGTTTGTCCATCTCTATTTTAAAACTGGATTCTCTGAATGAATAAGATAACGATAGCAATCGTACATACCATTCCCGCAGGCATGAGGACAAATAGTTTTCTGCGGCTGTTTTCTTTTTCTTCCTTCTTTTTTGGAGACTTTGAAAGCTCTGTGGAGACCATAATCCATATGATCATCGTGACTAATCCTAAAATACCCATAAATGTTGTGTTCATTATGATAACCTCCATATTGATACTTTTGCACATTTTATCATATTGATAAGGTAGCATGGGACAATATTGGAAATGATTTCACATTTAAGAACTGATTATCGCACCAAAACAGACCACCTCACGTCAGGTGGTCTTTGCTTGGTTTCTACATATCTAGCAGTTTGCGCGAGATGACTAGGCGCTGGATTTCTTGTGTGCCTTCATAAATTTGAGTGATTTTCGCATCTCGCATGTATCGTTCGACTGGGTAATCCTTTGTATAACCGTAGCCGCCGAAGATTTGAACGGCTTCTGTTGTTACTTTCATGGCTGTATCTCCAGCAAAGAGCTTTGACATAGCTGATTCCTTTCCATACGGAAACCCTTTCGTTTCAAGCCATGCTGCCTGATAAGTAAGCAGCCTGGAGGCTTCAATTGCAGTTGCCATATCTGCCAGCTTAAAAGCGATCCCTTGCTGCTGTATGATTGGTTTGCCAAATTGCTTGCGCTCCTTCGCATAATGGACCGCCGCATCAAGAGCGCCTTGTGCAATCCCAACAGCCTGAGCAGCAATACCGTTTCTACCGCCATCGAGCGTCATCATGGCTATTTTGAATCCTTCTCCTTCTTGTCCGAGCCGGTTCCTTTCATGAATCCGGCAATCTTCAAATCGAATTTCAGTCGTTGGCGATGAGCGGATGCCCAGTTTGCTTTCCTTTTTGCCAACCGAGAACCCGGGGGTCTCTTTTTCTACAATAAAGGCGGTTGTATTTCGAGATGCAGCTTCTTGGTCTGTCACGGCAAACACAATATAATAATCCGCAATGCCGCCATTTGTAATAAAGATTTTCGCACCGTTCAGGACGTATTCACTGCCTGCCTTTACTGCCGTTGTCTTCATTCCACCGGCATCTGAACCTGAACCGCTCTCAGTGAGTGCATATGCCCCTACCTTCTGTCCTTCTGCAAGCGGCTTTAAATAGGTCTCCTTTTGTTCATCTGTTCCGAAAGTATAGATGGGCCACGAGGCGAGAGATGTGTGAGCGGAGAGGGTGACGCCTGTAGAGGCGCACACTCTTGAAAGCTCCTCAACTGCGATGACGTATGCTAAATAGTCACTGCCGATCCCGCCTACCTCTTCCGGCCAAGGGATACCCGTTAAACCGAGCTCCGCCATCTGGCGAAAAATAGCTGGATCATACGTTTCTGTCTCGTCCCGCTCTGCTGCTGTTGGCTCTACTTCATTTTTCGCAAAATCTCTCACCATTTTTCGGATCATTTCATGTTCATCACTTAATTGAAACTGCATCATGAGCCACCTCGTTTCATATTAGCTGTTTACAAATGACCAGCCTTTGAATTTCACTTGTTCCTTCGTAGATTTCACAAACTTTCGCATCACGAAAGTAACGTTCTGTTTGATAGCGATTCGTATAACCATCCATGCCGAGCAAATGGATCACTTCTGTACTGATCTCAACTGCCGTTTTTGACGCAAATAGCTTTGCCATTGATGCTTCCTTTGTGACCGGACGATTCGCCTCTTTATAAGAAGCCGCTTGATAAACGAGCAGCTTGGCTGCTTCAAGCTTCGCCGCCAAATCACCCAGCCGAATGGTCGTTTCTAGACCTGCTGGGTGCTGCTTTAAATACGTCACTGCTTCAGTTAAAGCGGCTTCTGCAATGCCGAGGCTTTGAGCCGAGATACCGATTCTCCCCGCATTTAAACTAGACATGGCTATGTGAAAGCCCTCTCCTTCTGCACCGAGCAGCTGCTGCTTTGGAATCCGCACACCATCAAAATGAAGCGTGACTGTTTTTGACCCGTGCAGTCCCATCTTTTTCTCATCTTTTCCGATCGTAAATCCTGGTGTATCTTTTTCGACAATGAACGCCGATATATTTTTTTTCGCAGAGGCAGGGTCTGTCACTGCAAAGACAAGATACAGTTCTGCTTCCCCGCCGCTTGTAATAAACATTTTCGTACCATTTAACACATAGTGGTCACCTGCCCGCTCCGCTCTTAACTGAATACTGGAGGCATCTGAGCCAGCCTTGGGTTCAGTCAGGCAAAATGCCCCCAGTTTCTGCCCGGATGCAAGCAGCGGAACATAGGATTTTTTTTGCTCATTCGTTCCAAAAACCAAAATAGGCATCGTCACAACAGATGTATGAACGGACACAATGACACCGATAGTCGCACTCACTTTGGATAATTCATGAATCGCAATGATATATGTTGTAAAATCTGCTCCTAAGCCTTGATACGAAGCTGGTATTGGAATTCCTAGAAAGCCTTGGCGTCCCATTTCAGCTAAAAGTGTTCTTGGGAACTGGCCTTGTTCCATGACTTCCACTTCAGGGAATACACGCTGTCTTGCAAATTCTGCTGCCTGTTCTCTCCAGAGACGCTGTTGATCCGTAAGCAAAACATCCATCTTGACTCCCCCTATGAGTGGTCGTGGTATGTGTAAAAACCTCTCATTGTCTTTTTGCCCAGCCAGCCTGCATTTACGTATTTTTTCAAAAGAGGACAAGGTCGGTATTTGCTATCCCCAAGTCCTTCATGAAGGGTATTCATAATAAATAAACATGTATCTAGTCCGATGAAATCAGCGAGACGAAGCGGCCCCATTGGGTGATTCATTCCAAGCGTCATGACCCCGTCAATGCTCTCTGCATCTGCCACGCCTTCATAAAGGGTGTAAATGGCTTCATTGATCATTGGCATCAATATGCGATTTGATACAAACCCTGGGAAGTCTTCCACTTCAATTGGGGTTTTATTTAATGCCTTTGCTGTTTCATAAACGATTTGATACGTGTCGTCACTTGTTTGCAGCGCTCGAATGACCTCAACCAGTTTCATGACAGGCACCGGATTCATAAAATGCATGCCAATCACTTGCTCCGGTCTCCCCGTAACAGCTGCTAATTCTGTGATTGACAAGGAAGATGTGTTTGTTGCAAATATCGTCTTCGCCTCTGCAAATTGATCAAGTGTTTCAAAGATTTGTTTCTTCACACTCATTTGTTCAGATACAGCTTCAATCACTAAATGAGCCTGCTGCACGTCCTTTAAATCTGTGGAAACGGCAAGCCGCTGCGTAATATCTCGGACTGCCTGATGGGCCAGCTTTCCTTTTTCTGCTCGTTTCGTCAGTTGTTTGGTCATGGAGGAAATGGCTCGATGAATCTGCTTTTCAGATGCATCATGCAGCAGGACTGTGTAGCCTGACTGAGCAAAAACTTGGGCAATGCCTGATCCCATTTGACCTGCTCCAACGACCATGACGGTCTCTTCTGTACTCATGACGATGAACGCCTCCCTTTTAATCTACCTTTATCATGATGGCATCTCCTTGACCGCCTCCACTGCAAATCGCCGCGATGCCAATGCCTCCGCCTCTTTGTTTCAATGCATGAATCAAGGTCAAGATGATACGTGTTCCGCTTGCCCCAATGGGATGACCAAGCGCAACTGCACCACCGTTGATATTCATTTTCCGCCGGTCCAGCCCGGTTATTTTTTCACATGCCAGCGCAACTGCTGAGAAGGCTTCATTGATTTCAAATAGATCGATATCTTCTAGACGCTTGCCTGTTTTCTGTAAAATTTTCTCGATGGCAAAGGCTGGTGTTTTCGGAAAATCCTTTGCCTCTACGGCTACCTGCGTATGCCCAAGCACGACTGCCATTGGCTTTACGTCATGCTGCTCCGCATATGTGTCTTTCATTAAAAGAAGCGTACTTGCTCCATCATTGACACCTGGTGCATTTCCAGCGGTAATGGTACCCGTTTGATCAAAAACAGGCATGAGCTTTGACAGTCGTTCATATGACGTATCACGCCGCGGGGATTCATCTTCTGTGATCAGCCGCTCTCCCGTTTTCGTCTTGACGGTGACTGGGGTGATTTCCTGTTGAAAAAAGCCGTTTTTCTGCGCTTCGATGGCCCGTTCATGACTTCTTAGTGCCCAAAGGTCTTGCTCTTCCCGCGTGATACCAAGCTCCTTTGCAGCCATGCTCCCATACTCACCCATATGAACGCCTGTAAATGAACAGGTTAATCCATCTAAAATCATCGCATCTTGTACCGCACCATCTCCCATTTTGTAGCCCCATCGCGCTTTTTTTAGCAAATAAGGTGCGTGTGACATGGACTCCATACCGCCTGCTACGATGACCTCAGCATCTCCAGCTCGAATGATTTGATCTGCTGTGCTCACACTGCGCATTCCTGATGCACAGACTTTATTGATAGTTTGCGTCGGAACGGACCATGGAAGATCAGCATTTCTTGCTGCTTGCCTTGAAGGAATCTGACCTTGTCCTCCCTGCAAAACACTTCCCATGATGACCTCATCCACAAAATGTGAATCCCGTACTCTTTCCAGCGCAGCTTTGATCGCTATTCCGCCTAGTTCTGCGGCAGTCAACCCACTGAAAGCACCGCCTAGTTTTCCAAATGGTGTTCTTGCTCCAGATACAATGACCGTCTTACTCATGTATGTCCCCTCCCGTTTGTTACCGCTTACATATTATCTAGGCAGCTGATGTACAGCGCCATGTATAAGCCGATGAATATCCTATTCATCGGCCTGTTTTGTTTACGAAACCTGCTTTCCAGCCTCACCAAACACTGATTTTTCAAGAAGTTCTGCGACATCAAATGTGCCTACCTGCTCCTCTACTTCCTTCGCCTTCGTGCCATCTCCCAGCATGGTGAGGCAATAAGGGCATCCTGAGCTGATGATGGACGGCTGCACCTGTAACGCCTGCTCCGTTCGGGCAGTGTTAATCCGGGTACCTGTCTCTTCTTCCATCCACATTAAGCCCCCGCCTGCACCGCAGCACATACCGGTTTCACGATGACGCTTCATTTCTCTCAGCGTCACACCAGGGATGGCTTTTAAAATGTCTCTCGGCGGATCATACACTTCGTTATATCTGCCTAGGTAGCAAGAGTCGTGGAAGGTAATCACTTCGTTCACTTCATGTACAGGCGTTATTTTCCCTTCTTTCACTAGCTCTGCCAGTAATTCTGTATGATGGTACACTTCTGCCTCAAGTCCGAAGTCTGGATACTCATTTTTAAATAAATTGTAGGCGTGCGGATCAATCGTGACGATCTTTGTGACCCCGTTTTTCTGGAATTCTTCAATATTTTTTGCAGCAAGCTCTTGGAATAAAAATTCGTTTCCAAGTCTTCTTGGTGTATCGCCTGAGTTTTTCTCTTTATTGCCTAGGATGGCAAAGGAGACCCCTGCTTCGTTGAGGAGCTTTGCAAAGGCAAGCGCAATTTTTTGGCTTCGATTGTCATATGCCCCCATTGAACCAACCCAGAATAAATAATCGAAGGTTTGATCTGCTTTTTTCAGCTCTTTTACTGTCGGCACATGCACATCTTCTCTCAGTTCACGCCAATTTTCTCTTTCTTTCCGGTTCAATCCCCACGGGTTCCCTTGGCGCTCAATGCTTGTCATGGCACGCTGTGCATCTGCATCCATTTTCCCTTCGGTCAGCACAAGATATCTGCGCATATCAATAATCTTGTCGACGTGTTCATTCATGACAGGGCATTGGTCTTCACAGTTTCGGCACGTCGTACATGCCCAAATTTCTTCTTCTGTAATGACCTCACCAATGAGAGAAGGATGATACATTGAGCTGGCCGCCGATTCCTCTGCACCTGCTCCTCTCGCCTGCAGCGCCAGCTGATTTCCTGTTGTCTGCCTGAAGGCAAGCTGCGGGACCCATGGTGTCTTCGATGTAATGGCGGCCCCTTTATTTGTTAAATGATCTCTTAACCTTAAAATTAAATCCATTGGAGACAGCATCTTCCCTGTTCCTGTTGCCGGGCACATATTTGTGCAGCGCCCGCATTCCACACAGGCGTAAAGGTCGATCAGCTGTGACTGACGGAAGTCTTCAATTTTTCCCACACCGAAGGTCTCTTGTGTCTCATCTTCAAAATCAATTTTTTGCAGCTTGCCTGGCGGGTCTAATCTGCTGGCAAATACATTCACCGGTCCTGCAATGAGGTGAGCGTGCTTTGACTGCGGGACATATACTAAGAATGTCAGCAAAATAAGGAGATGCACCCACCATGCGACATAAAAAACGACCGTTGCTGCAAGAGGTGAAATTCCGCCCAGCAAGAAAGCAATACTGGAGGCGATTGGCTCAGTTGGTGATAGAGAGTGTCCATGCCAAATGATGTTCATCCCGTTCCCCAGTAAGACTGTCAGCATCAAGCCGCCAATAAATAAAAGCACTAGACCTGATTTAAAGCCTCGTTTTAAACGGACAAGCTTCTCCACATACCTTCTATGGAATGCCCAAACAACAGCTACTAAAATGAGAAGTGTGACCACCTCTTGGAAAAAGGTAAAGACACCGTAAAGCGGACCTAAAGGGAGTCCGCTGCCCGGAACGAGTCCCTTCATAATAAAATCAAGGGCTCCGAACTGTACAAGAATAAACCCGTAGAAAAACAGCACATGAATGATGCCGCTCTTCTTGTCCTTTAACAGCTTCTTTTGCCCAAACACATTGACCCAAACACGCTCTAAGCGTCTCTTCATGTCTTGTTGAAATTCTTCTTTTTTACCAAGACGAATATACGCCGCTCGTGTTCGAATGAGATAAATAAACAAATACACAGCGTAAGCGGTCACCGCCGCAAATGCGATCAAGTTCATTATTAAAAGGCTATTCATCTTGCTCCCCCTTTCATTCCCCAAAAACCACTTTGTTCCGTTTCTATGTTGTACCTCTATCATAAATAATGAATGAGCATTCAGTCAATATTTTTTACACGTTTGGGTACACTATTGAAATATGCAAAAAAGGAGGAAGCTTCATGATCGCATTGATCATCCTACTCGTACTCATTGCCATCGTTTTTCTCGTGATGGTAGACCTTTATATGGGAAAGAAATATTTTTCTACCCGCGCTTTTGAACGGTCTTTTGATAAAACAAGCGGTGATGCAGCTTTTTATCATGATGGCGAACCATTTTTTGATCAGCTGCTCGCGGATATTCAACAGGCCTCTTCTTCTATTCATATGATGTTCTTTATTGTAAAGAACGACAAGATTGGCCAAAGGGTCTTACAAGCACTGAAAGCCAAAGCGGAACAAGGGGTTTCAGTCTTTTTGCTGACCGATCGACTAGGGTCCTATCCGTTTGATCAAAAGTCCATTGATATGCTAGAAAAAAGCGGCATCCAATTTTACTTTTTAAATAAGCCTCGTTTCCCTTTTTTGATTTATCGGTTAAACATGAGAAATCATCGTAAAATTACGGTGATTGATGGAAAGATTGGCTATATTGGCGGGTTTAATATTGGCGATGAATATGTTGGAAAAAATGGCCAGTTTGGCATTTGGAAAGATTATCATTTGCGCATGACAGGGCAAGTTGTCGCAGATCTCCAGCATGTGTTTTTGAATGATTTATACCGGTCATCTGGCATTCATCAGCTGCAATATGAGGTTTTTCCTGCTTTGGAACCGGGAACACTACAATGCACAACACGCGCGACTGCTGGTTTTTCTTTAGAAGCTTTGTTTCTCAAAGATATTCAGCAGGCGAGAAAGCAGATCATCATCTGTACGCCTTACTTTATTCCATCTGCCCCTCTTCTGAGTGCACTGCTTGATGCACGAGAGCGAGGTGTCACGGTTGAAATCATCATCCCAATGAAAGCGGATCATCCACTTGTCAAAGAGGCTGGATTTCATTATTTGAAGGACCTCATTGCCTCTGGCTGCCTTGTGTATCGTTTTTATAAAGGATTTTATCATGCGAAAGCCATTCTAATTGACCAGAGACGCTGTATGATTAGCACGGCAAATTTTGATAAACGCAGCTTGTTTCTAAATGAGGAAGTAGACGTGGCCATTGATGATGCCGGCTTTACTGCACACGTAGAGGAAAAAATTCGAGAGCACATGGAAGTGTCTGAGCTTATGACAGAGGAGAAATTGACCCAGCGTCCGCTTTTGTCACGTCCGCTGGAATGGGTTGGCGCCATGTTCTCGTACTTTTTATAAAGGAGATGACCTATGCGTTATCGATTTGGTTATGTATCCAATGCCGTCACCTTGTGGGAAGCTTCTCCTGCCAAGTCGCTGACCTTTGCAAGATACAGTAAGCTCTCAAAGGAAGAGAGAGAAGAGGCTTTATTGCGAATAACGAAAGCCAATCTCGTGAATACATTAAGAACGCTCTATTTCGCCATTGCCCATGATATCCCGCTTTACCGTTTTTCAAGTTCGATCGTCCCGCTCGCGACCCATCCCGATGTGCGCTGGGACTTTGTGACACCTTTTCAAAAGGAGTTTCTTGAAATTGGCGAGTTGGTGAAACGGCATGGGCTACGTGTGAGCTTTCACCCTAATCAATTTACCTTGTTTACTAGCCCAAAGCCTTCAATCACAGAAAATGCCGTGATCGATATGGCGTACCATTATCAAATGCTTGAAGCGATGAAGCTCGAAAAGGAAGGCTATATGAACATTCATGTGGGCGGTGCGTACGGTGATAAAGAATCGGCGCTTCAACGTTTTGATGACAATATCCAAAAGCTTCCGGCGCATATCAAGGCGAGAATGACGCTTGAGAATGATGACAAAACGTATACGTCGTTAGAAACCCTTGGTGTATGTGAAAAGCACGGTATTCCATTTGTTTTTGATTACCATCATCACGTTGCCAATAAAGATGACGATGCCGCGCTTGAAGACATCCTGCCAAGAATGTTCGACACTTGGACGAGCACTGGCATTCCGCCTAAAATCCATTTATCCTCACCTAAATCAGAAAAAGCCATACGCAGTCATGCAGATGGTGTAGATATGTCCTTTGTCTTACCGCTTTTTCATGCATTAAAACCGTATGGGCGTGATGTAGATTTTATGATTGAGGCGAAGTTAAAGGATCAGGCACTGCTCCGACTTGTCGAAGAGCTGTCTGCGATAAGAGGCAATAAGCGAACGGGCGGAGGAACCTTTGAGTGGAAATCATAGAGAAAGGTTTATCCCTATGCAAACAGGGGTAACAAAGCTATTGTGAGAAAGTAATTAACAGGAGGATATGAAGATGTCTCAAATCTATTCAATCCAAATCGCTGCGAAAGCATTGAATTTACATAAGCTTATTTCTCTTTATCAAAAATGCCACCAGGCTCAACATCGTCTATATGTGTATTCTAAAAAAACAATGTGCAACATCAAGAACATCGTAGAGCTTGAAACCTTCAGGCTCACTCATTTAGAGTCTGACTACTTAATTGTCGTAGAGGGAAAAAAAGCGCAAGATCTCTTGCAGCCATTTGAAAAAGAGCAGGTTTCATAAAAAAGAGCAGCCCTCAGGCCGCTCTTTTGTTATATCCACTCTTTTGTCAACCAAACTTGTTTTGAAGCTGCATCCATTTTCACTTGTGCCCCGATTGGCATCGTAAGCATCGGGTGTGTATGGGCACAGTCAAAATCTGCGATGAGCGGTCTCTTTGTCTCTCCAAGCACCTCAAGTAAAATCTCGTAAGGTTCTTTTCCCGTTCCCTCATCATCAAACAGCTCATGTTTTCCCAAAAGAATACCTGATACCCGCTCAAACACTCCATTTACTTTCAATAAAGAGAAGTTTTTTTCTACAACCGAAGCGGTTTTCATGCAATCTTCAATAAGGAGGACGTCTCCGTTTTGAATGGCTGGCATGAACTCACTTCCCCATATGCCGTACATGGCATTCAGATTCCCGCCGATCAATCTGCCTTCTGCCTGTCCCTCTATGACGCACAGCCAATCGTTTGGACGCTGCTTTTTATCACGCATCTTTTCTTCCCAATTGATTCGTTCATCCGTCCAAAAAGGTGGTTTTTTGACCTGATAAGGAATGGTTTGAGGCTGCATCAGGATGTCTTCGAACGACTGATATGTATAAGCGGCGAACGGTTCAAACTCTCCAAAAGATGGGACAAGCGCCGGTCCGTAGAATACAGGCAGTCCCGTTTTTTCGTAAGCGGCTAAAAGAATTGCTGTCGCATCTGAATAACCGATCATGATTTTCGGATGTTGCTTCAGCAGCGCAAAATCAAGATAAGGCAGCAAACTATTTGAATTTGTCCCGCCAATCATTGACATGACACACGCCAAGTCCTCTCTAGCCATTAGCTCATTCAGCTCATCGGCTCGTTCTTTAATTGTACCTGAACGGTAGTGATCCTCTTTCCCTGTTAATGATCCTGGTACCACAATGAATCCTTTTTGCTCAAGCCACTTCTTCGCCCGCTGATACCTAAGAGGCGAGGTCGCTGATGCAGGACTTGAAGGTGAAAAAATACCGATCTTATCTCCCTTTTGTAATCGCCGAAGCCCCTTCATTCCATCAGATCCTTCCTACACGAGTTTTTTCTATCCTAACAAAAAAAGCCCTTTATCAAAAGGGCTTTCAGATTTTTGACAAAGGGCTATAATGATCTTTATTTTAGTCCTTTATCTTTTTTCAGCGTGATAGAAAACCTTTGCAGTCTAGGAAGGACGAGCACTGGAGCGGAGCGAATTGAACATTCGTGAGCACCAGAGCGCAGGATTGACAACGAATGCGAGGGTTTGTCTACACGCTGAAAGCCCTTTATCAAAAGGGCTTTCTCTTTCTTCTTAATGACCAAACTGCGCTTCGTGCAGTCTGCTGTATACGCCGCCCATTTGGATTAAGTCTTGGTGGCGGCCTTGTTCTTGAATGCCTTCCTCTGTCACGACGATGATACGGTCGGCGTGTTTAATTGTCGCAAGGCGGTGGGCAATGACGAGCGTTGTCCGTCCGACAGCTAGTTCGCTCAGTGCATCCTGTATGGCTTTTTCTGTTTCTGTATCAAGTGCTGATGTGGCTTCATCTAGAATGAGAATGGACGGGTTTTTCAGGAACATCCGCGCAATCGACAGACGCTGCTTTTGACCACCTGATAGTTTGACGCCGCGCTCACCTATCACGGTATTTAACCCTTCTGGGAAACGCTGAACGAGTTCCTCTAAATGCGCACTTCTTACAGCCTCCCAAATCTCTGCATCACTGGCTTCTAGGTTGCCGTACGCAATGTTTTCACGAATGGTGCCCGAGAATAAAAAGACATCCTGCTGCACAATACCGATCTGCTGCCTTAAAGAAGACAATGTCATAGACTTTGTGCTTACACCATCAATCGTGATCTCCCCTTCATCCACATCATAAAAACGAGGCAGCAGACTGCAAATGGTCGATTTCCCCGCTCCTGAAGGCCCGACAAACGCAACCGTTTCTCCTTGTTTGATCTTTAAATCGATATCCTTTAGCACATGGCTGTGTTCATCGTAGCCAAATGTCACGTTTCGATATTCAATTTCACCTTTCAGTCCGTATACATCACGTGCTCCCTCTGTATCCTTCACATCCGGCTCTGTTTCTAGTAAATCGACATAGCTTTTAAAGCCCGCAATGCCTTTTGGATACATTTCAATGACCGTGTTGATTTTATCAATCGGTCTAAATAAAACATTTGTGATCAGAACAAACGCGATAAAGCCACCTGCCGTTAATTGACCTTGCAGGACAAACCATGTACCTGCGAGAAGGACAAACAGTGTCACAAGACGTGTGAGAATGTAACTGATCGATCCATTGACCGACATAATTTTATAAGAAAGAAGCTTCGCTTTCCGAAAACGGTTGTTGTTTTCAGCAAAACGCTTTTTCTCGAAATGTTCATTGGCAAAGGCTTGAACAAGTCGAATGCCCCCGATATTGTTTTCAACCCTTGCATGAAAGTCTCCAATGTCATTATTGAGCTGTGTAATCGCCTTCGTCATCTTCTTATTAAAATGAAGGGCGAGCCAAATGATGACAGGCATGATGAGAAAGGTTAAAATGGCCAGCTGCCAGTTAATCATCAGCATGACTGCAAAGGCACCGAGAATCGTCATAATCGCTATAAACAAATCTTCAGGACCATGATGCGCCACTTCTCCAATGTACATGAGGTCGTTTGTCATCCGTGACATGAGCTTACCTGTTTTGTTGTTGTCAAAGAATTTAAAGGATAGGCGCTGGAAGTGATCAAACAGCTTCTTCCTCATATCTGTTTCAATATTAATGCCAAGCATATGCCCCCAATACGACACAATAAATTGCATAACTGAGCTGAGGGCATAAATGACAAACAGTGCAAGTGCCGTCCAGACAATGACTGTCCAGTTCCCTGTTGGCAACAAAGTATCAATGAAGTAGTTCACGATAAGCGGGAATCCCAGTTCCATCAATCCAACGGCAACAGCGCAAAAGAAATCTAAAAAGAACAGACCTCGATAGGGCCTGTAATAGGCGAAAAAGCGTTTTAGCATATGTAAAAGAACCTCATTTCCTCTATAATTGATAACCATTTTCAATTATAGAGGAATCCTCTTCAAAATACTAGATTAGGAAATGATTTCTTCGACTGGAAAGCCTCATAGCACACCAGAAAACAACCGAGCAAATGATTCCTTTAATCGCTCTTTTAAGCCTCTTTTATAAAAATGAACAGGCCCCATTTGCTCACATTCTTTCATATCTTCTTCATAATGGGCCATCAGCTGCTCAATGGGCTTTTTCGCGGCTGTAAAGACATTGACCTCAAAATTGAGCTGAAAGCTTCTCATATCCACATTTGCGGTACCGACAGAGGCAAGTTCTCCATCTGCGATCATCACTTTTTGATGCATGAAGCCCTTTTGATAGTGATACACTTTGATGCCCTCTTTTAGGAGCTCAGAAAAATAGGATCGTGTGGCGTATTGTGTGAGAAAGCCGTCATTGATCTCCGGAACCATCACCCGGACATCCACTCCTCTTGTCGCAGCAATTTTTAATGCTGTACGAAGGGATTCATTTGGGACAAAATAAGGTGTCGCAATCCAGACAAATTGTTTCGCATTTGAGATGAGTGCATCATATAAATCACTCATACTTTCTTTCATATCGGGTCCAGTCGGTACAACCTGAATGACATCCTCTCCCGTCACAGAGTGCGGCGTATGATACTTCGGATCATCAATTAATACTTCATCTGATACATACTCCCAGTCGAGCATAAAAACAGAGTGAAGGGTTTGAACAGCCTCACCCTTTAACATGGTATGCGTATCACGCCAAAAACCGATATTTTCATCACGTCCGACATATTCTTTTCCGACATTTAACCCGCCGACAAACCCTGTCTTCCCATCAATGATCACGATTTTGCGGTGATTTCGGAAATTGAATTTTTGATTAAAAAAACCATATTTTAAAGGCAGAAAAGGAGCGACCTTTACTCCTTCCTGCTTCAAGCGTTTAATATCTTTTCGGGAGAAGCGAATGCTGCCAGCCGCATCATAGATGAAGCGAACCTCTACCCCTTCTTTCGCTTTTTCTATCAGAATCTCCATCATCCGGTGCCCGAGGAAATCTGATTTGAACATGTAGTATTCTATATGGATGAACGATTTTGCCTTTTTTAATTCTTCAAATATACGGGGAAAAGTCTCCTCCCCATTCTTTAAAATGTCCATATCACTATTTGTGTTCACATGCATGCCTGTTGCTTTTTCTGTGTAATGAAAAAAAGTCCGCTGATTTTCGGTTAGACGCGATTCATCCGGCTTGCTCTCAAGCTCAGATATTCTGCGTAACTTTTCACGGTTGTACATTCTCTTTGATTTGAATAAATGACCTTTCACATAGAGCTGTCCTGAGAACAAATAAAACATATAGCCAATGATCGGGAAAAAGATCAGCACATACATCCATAACAACGTGTGCTGTGATGTACGGTTTTCTAGCATGAGTGAGATGATACTAAATAAAATAATGGCGATATAAACTGCCGCGTACAGCTGAATGCTCCACGCTGGCACAGGCCACCAATATACCACATATGCCCCGAATATCATAAAATATAAAAATAAAAATTCCAGTCTCCTCTTTTTCACATTCTCCGCCCTCATTCGTTTCTGTCTTTTTCTCTTCCATACCCTTTGCACAGCTTGTATGAAACGCACGGCCTATGCCTTTCTCCTAGCTTTTACAGACTTGGACCATTTGATCCGATATAATGGAGAAATATGTGATGGAAAGGAAGATTTGTTTATGCATACACCCTCTCCTTTAAAAAAGGGCGATCATATTCGTGTCATTGCTCCAAGCCGAAGTGCCAGCATTTTATCAGAAGATGGAATCTCTCAATCAAAAAAACGTTTAGAGACCTTAGGTTTCACTGTCTCTTTTGGAAAACACGCGTTTGAATGTGATCTTCATTCCTCGTTATCCATTGAACACCGCTTGTCTGATCTGCATGAGGCGTTCACAGATGATGAAGTCGACGGTATTTTGACAGCCATCGGAGGCTTCAATTGCAATGAACTCTTGCCTTACATTGATTACGACTTAATTCGTCAGCATCCTAAAGTTCTTTGCGGCTACAGTGATATCACCGCACTCGCAAGCGCCATTACCGCCAAATGTGATATGGTGACATACTCTGGACCCCATTTCTCCAGCTTCCAAATGGAGCAGGGGCAAGAGGAGCAGACCGCTATGTTTCAAGCCTGCTTGATGAGCGGCGGTGAGCCATTTGATGTGATCCCTTCGACAAAATGGAGTGATGATGCATGGTATCTTGATCAAGCGAACAGGCAGTTTCATCCGACGAAATGGGGAATCTATCAGGAAGGAACGGCTGAAGGCACCTTGTTTGGCGGAAACCTTTGTACACTGAACTTACTGCAAGGGACATCGTTTATGCCTCAAATCAAGGATGCCATCTTATTTGTAGAGGATGATGAGTTGGTCTTCCCTGAAATGTTCGCCAGAGACCTCACCTCCCTCATGCAGCATGCAGAATCAATCAAAGGGTTGATCATCGGACGCTTCCAAAAGAAATCCGAGATGACAGAGGAACATTTGAGGTTCATTTTAGATAAACATCCAATGCTCAAACACATCCCAGTGATCTACGATGTCGATATCGGACATACGCAGCCGGTCTTCACCTTACCGATTGGCGGAGACGTGAAGCTAGCGTGTAAAGATGGAGCCGTGCAGCTGCGCATTCTATCATAAAACAGAGCCAAAAAAGCACCCAAATAAACGGTGCTTTTTTCTATGCCACGATCTTTTATAAAATTTTTTCAGAAAAAAGTGATCCAACCCTCCATCCCCTTCGTTAAGTAGATGTAAAAAGAAAAGAGAGGAGGGGGCAACATGTTCTCTGATGTACTTAGTCAATTATTCGATTCTATTTCTAACATTATTAATACGCTTGGGTAATGTTCAACACCTGCTGTCCTTAGAAGATAGCGGGTGTTTTCTTATAAAAAAGCCCCACTCCTATAGTAGAGCGGGGCTTTTTTGTATTACATCTTTTCCGGTGCAGATACGCCAATTAGTTTTAATGCATTAGCAAGCGTGATTTGTGTTGCTTTCATGAGTGAAAGACGTGCTGTTGTTTTTGTTTCGTTTTCTACATCAATAACCTTCTCGGCATTGTAGAAGCTGTGAAGGGCTGATGCAAGGTCATAAATATAGTTCGTCACGCGGTGCGGAATGCGCTTTTCAGCTGCTTCTGCTACAACTTCTGGGAAGCTGCCAATGATTTTGAGAAGATCGTATTCTTTTTCCGATTGAATGTGAGAGAAATCTGCTTTTTCAAGGCTCGGCTCGTAGCCTTTTTCTTCACCTTGACGCAGCATGCTGCAAATTCTCGCATGTGCATATTGTGCGTAGTACACAGGGTTTTCGTTAGACGTAGAGATGGCTAAGTCTAGGTCAAAGTCCATGTGTGTCGCCGCACTTCTCATCGCAAAGAAATAACGAGTGGCATCTAAGCCTACTTCTTCAATCAGGTCACGCATGGTGACAGCTTTTCCTGTACGCTTACTCATTTTCATCTTTTCACCGTTTTTGTAAAGGTGAACGAGCTGAATGATTTCTACTTCGAGCTTGCCAGCTGGATATCCAAGTGCTTGAATCGCCGCTTTCATTCGGGGGATATAGCCGTGATGGTCCGCTCCCCAAATGTTAATGAGCTGGTCAAAGCCTCTGTCTAGTTTGTCTTTATGGTATGCGATGTCTGGAAGCAGGTAAGTGAAGCTGCCGTCTTTTTTAATCAGCACACGGTCCTTGTCATCACCAAAATCAGTTGAACGCAGCCATGTTGCACCGTCTTCTTCAAAGACATAGCCTTTTTCACGAAGTGTTTCCAGCGCTGGTTCGATTTTTCCGTTTTCATATAAAGAGGTTTCTGAATACCATACATCAAATGGAACACGGAAATTCTCAAGGTCTACACGCAATTTCTCTAATTCGTATTTTAATCCGTATTCACGGAAGAACTTCATCCGCTCTTCTTCTGGCTCATGCACGAAACGGTCACCAAATTCATCCGCAAGCTTTTGCCCGATGCCTTTGATGTCTTCTCCTCTGTAGCCGTCTTCAGGCATCTCTTTTTCAAGACCGAGTGCCTCAAAGTAACGTACTTCTACAGATAAAGCGAGGTTATTGATTTGATTCCCTGCATCGTTGATATAGTATTCACGGCTCACATCGAACCCTGCTTTATCAAGGATGTTGCAAAGGGAATCACCTACAGCTGCTCCGCGGGCATGTCCAAGGTGAAGGTCACCTGTTGGGTTGGCTGAGACGAATTCGACTTGCACCTTTTGGCCGCCGCCTGTATTCGTTTCGCCATATGCCTCTTTTGCTTCAAGGACAGCTGGGATGAGCTTTGTTAAATACTGATTGTTCATATAAAAGTTAATGAATCCTGGACCTGCGATATCCAGTTTTTCAATAGAAGCTTTCCCTTTATCAAACGCTTTGACAATGTCCTCTGCGATTTGGCGAGGTGCTTTTTTCGCAATGCGGGCAAGCTGCATCGCCATGTTGGTGGAGTAATCACCATGAGTTTTGTCTTTCGGCACTTCTAAAAGGACATCTGGTACCTGGCTTTCATCAGCAAGTCCTGCTTTGACGACTGCCGCAATGATTTCTTCTTTTAACGCATCTTTGACCTGTTCTGCGATATTCATGAACGTAAATCCTCCTTATACGAAATCGATAATGTATGTAAATGCTTTTGATCTTCCCCTGTCAGCATATCGTACGTAATGTGCAGCAGTCCCTTGTCCACATCGAGATCAATGCCATGTGTGTGTACATCAAGCTGTAGTGTACCGAATGGCATCGTGTAATGTGTGACGGTCGTTTCTCCGATGAGAAAGCGCTGCTTCATTTGAATGGCCCCTGATCTCATGACAAAAATTTCTTTTTCACTCATTTTCACAACGGTTTTTACTTGACCCATTTCATGTTCTTCATGGTAAGTGAGATACGTTTTGTCATCCTTCTCTTGATACGTTCCAGTCGTGCGGAATTCGGTCGTTTCAGCCGGCTCCGTCTCTGGTTTCATCACTGACTTGACATGAATTGAAATTTGGTTTTGCGTCATTTTGCACTTCCTTTGCTAAGACCCGTTTAACTAAAATAGTATACCATATTCATGATCGCCTATCATACCATCATTTCTCTTCTTCACGGCGATTAAACTTCGTTTTTGATCTTCCGCCATCCCTTTAGAAAAAAAGAAACAGGACACTCACTAATACCACCAATCCAGCCTTTACGCCCAAGTCTTTTCTGTTGATTAAATAAAAAAGAGCTTGTACGCCTGAACTTGCCAAAAATACCTAAAAAAAATCAAATGGCACGATTTGCGTCTGCTTACATACCACCTGCATGAATAACGCAATGGCCGTCAGATAGAAAAAGCCTCGATCCTGAAACAGCCCCAACATCTCTTCCTTTGCTTCTTTTTTCGAAGCAAAAACGGGCGGCTCAGCTTTGAGCTCTCGTTTCAGCGTGAGAATGCCTGCCGCTAACACACATAAAGCGAGAAGCACCATCAATATAGAAGAAAACATGAACTGCCTCCTTTTCCATGTAAAAAAAGAGCTTGTCCACATGAGATGACAAGCTCCTCTATCAAGGTGTTATTTCACAAATCCAAGCAGCATTTCGCGTAAAAGCTTGCTCGCTGTATTCGCTGTTTGGTCAGAATGATCATATACAGGTGCTACCTCAACAAGGTCTGCACCGACTACTTGGACATCAGAACCTGCAATCGCATGAATAGATGCAAGCAGCTCTTTTGATGTAATACCGCCAGCATCCACCGTGCCTGTACCAGGTGCATGAGCCGGGTCTAATACATCAATGTCGATCGTCACATAAACTGGACGCCCCTTCAGCTTTGGCAATACTTGCTTCAATGGCTCCAGCACTTCAAATTTAGAAATGTGCATGCCCGCTTCTTTTGCCCATTCAAATTCTTCCTTCATCCCAGAACGAATCCCGAAAGAGAACACATTCTCAGGTCCAATAAGTCCTGTTACTTTACGAATCGGTGTTGAATGAGACAGCGGCTCACCCTCATATTCCTCACGAAGATCCGTATGTGCGTCCATATGAATAATCGCCAAATCAGGGTATTTCTTATGCATCGCACGGAAAACCGGCCAAGACACAAGATGCTCACCGCCCATTCCTAATGGAAACTTCCCTTTTTCTAAAATGCTGTCGACATACTCTTCAATTAAGTCTAAGCTTTTCTGTGCATTTCCAAAAGGAAGTGGAATGTCACCGGCATCAAAGAATGGCACCTCGTGAAGCTCACGATCTAAATAAGGGCTGTACTCCTCTAAACCGATCGATACTTCACGAATGCGGTTCGGACCGAAACGTGAGCCTGGGCGGTAACTGACGGTCCAGTCCATCGGCATGCCGTATAAAATGACTTTTGCATCTTCCCATGTCGGATGACTTCCAATAAACACTTTTCCTGAATAAGCCTCGTCGAATCTCATGCAAGATTCCTCCTTTTACGCTTCAAAAAATGCGCAAACTGTCATTTGCGCATTTCCACTTCGCTTGATTTATTTGATTAAGTCACTCACAAATTTCGGCAGAACGAATGCCGCTTTGTGCAATTCTTTTGTGTAATATTTAGTCTCAATATCAAAGAAACGGCTGTCTTCTACAGCAAGTGGATCATATTTTTTTGAACCGATGGTAAATGTCCAAAGACCACTTGGATACGTTGGAATATTCGCTGTGTAAAGCTTCGTGATTGGGAAAATCTCTTTCACATCGCGCTGTACATTTGTAATTAGCTCAGGTGTGAACCAAGGGTTGTCCGTTTGTGCCACGAAAATACCGTCTTCTTTGAGTGCTTTTGAAATTCCTGCGTAAAATCCTTTAGAGAACAGGTTCACAGCTGGTCCAACTGGTTCAGTTGAGTCCACCATGATGACATCATACTCATTGTCAGCTTCAGCAATGTGCATAAAGCCGTCTCCGACTTTAACATCTACACGAGGATCGTCTAGTTTCCCAGCAATAGAAGGAAGGAATTTCTTCGAGTATTCGATGACTTTGCCATCAATATCAACAAGTGTCGCTTTTTTCACACTTGGATGCTTCAGGATTTCACGAATGACACCGCCGTCTCCTCCGCCTACGACAAGAACATTTTCCGGGTTTGGATGAGTGAAAAGAGGAACATGTGCCACCATTTCGTGGTATACAAACTCATCTTTCTCAGATGTCATCACCATACCGTCTAAAAACAGCATATTGCCAAACTCTTCTGTTTCCACCATTTCTAAATGCTGAAAATCTGTTTGTTCTGTGTGAAGGGTTTTGTTCACCTTCAATGTAATACCAAAATTCTTCGTTTGCTTCTCTGTATACCAAAGTTCGCTCATTGTCCATCTTCCTCTCATCCAATAATAAACAAACATCTATTGTTAGCGCCTTTATCGGCTATGACTATATCGATTGTCCAAGAAAAAAGTATAGTGGATTCATATCAAATTGTAAAGAACCGCATGAGTTCTCTTCAATTTTAATGCACGCTCTTGCAATCATTTGTTTAAAACGGTTTTCTTTGTTCCATACTGATAAAAAACCGTCAAAATGGGGGCTTTGCATGGACACAATCATGAGTAATAAAAAAATCCGCATGACCGTGAAAACGATTCGAGCCTGTTTTTTTATCGGCTTGCTCGCTTTTCTATTTGCAGGCACTGTCTTTTTGACGATTCTTTTAATAGCCAAATGGCAAGGTGCCCCTTCTGTTCAAGTTCCCCAATCCACGACCATTTATGCATCTGATGGTTCAAAGCTTGGAGAATCCAGCTTTGGAGAAAAGAGATATTGGGTGCCATTAAAGGACATGTCCCCTCATATTAGGCAGGCAGCTGTAGCTGTTGAGGATAAAACTTTTTATGAGCATCATGGCTTTGATGTGAAACGGATGGCAGGTGCTGCAGTGGCTGATATTCGTGCCATGGCTAAGGTACAAGGAGCCAGCACGATCACCCAGCAATATGCACGAAATTTGTATTTAGATCATGATAAAACGTGGAAGCGGAAATGGAATGAAGCCTTTTACACG
This sequence comes from Bacillus sp. NMCC4, assembly GCF_002998555.1. Lineage (NCBI taxonomy): Bacteria > Bacillati > Bacillota > Bacilli > Caryophanales > Bacillaceae > Bacillus > Bacillus sp. NMCC4. Next base: position 586,009 of record NZ_PVRA01000001.1, read on the forward strand.
ATCCGCTTAGAGCAAAACTATACAAAAGATGAGATTTTAGAAGGATACTTGAACACCATTTATTATGGTCACGGAGCGTATGGCGTGGAAGCGGCGTCCCGTCTGTATTTCGGGAAAAAAGCGAAGAATTTGACCCTCGCCGAATCTGCCTTACTTGCCGGTATCCCAAAGGGCCCTTCTCTCTATTCGCCTTATGTGAATGAAGAGAAAGCCGGTGCAAGAAAGAATATGATTTTGAGGCACATGCAAGAGGACGGCATGATTACGAAAAAGGCAGCCGCTGAAGCCGCGAAAGAAAAACTGTCCTATCGCCCTTTGCAGAAGAAGCAGCTGCAAGCAAAGCAAGCCCCGTATTTTTATGATGATGTAATTCGTGAGTTGAAACAAAGCTTGGGGTTAACTGAGGAGCAGATCGAAACCTATGGCCTTCATATCCAAACGACTTTAAATCCAGAGTTACAGAAAATTGCAGAGAAGACGTTAAAAAGCACAATCTATTCGAAATCAGATATCCAAATCGGTTTTACTGCTATCCATCCCCAAACAGGTCATGTACTCGCCCTCATAGGGGGAAGAGATTATGAGAAAAGTCCATTCAACCGAGTGACACAAGCGAAAAGACAGCCCGGCTCAACAATGAAACCTCTTCTCTATTACATTGCCTTGCAAAATGGGTTTACACCAGCAACCGTCATGCGCAGTGAAGAAACGGTTTTTGAGCTCGATGATCAAGGAAGCGGTGCTGCTTATTCACCAAGCAATTATCATGGCTATTACGCCAATGATGGCATTACCATGCTTCAGGCCTTGGCGCTGTCTGATAATATTTATGCCGTGAAAACCCATCTATTTTTAGGAATGGAGCAGCTTGTACGTGCTGGCAAAACATTTGGCATCAACGAAAAACTAGATCAAGTGCCATCACTTGCCCTAGGCACGTCCCCTGTCAAACCAATTGAAATGACCAATGCTTACGCAATGCTTGTCAATGGCGGAAAACGAGTCAAACCCACCTTTATTACAAAAGTAACGGATGCAAAAGGCAACGTGCTTTTTGAAGAAAAACAAAAACGAGAGCAAGTCCTAGATGAAAAGGCAGCATTTGTTACCACCGATATGATGTCAGGAATGTTCAATGATCAGTTAAACGGCTATACGAGTGTCACTGGCCGCACCATTATGAAGGATCTCACACGAACATACGGAGGGAAATCAGGAACGACAGGAGCGGACAGCTGGATGATCGGCTTCTCTCCCCAGCTCGTCACAGGTGTGTGGACGGGCTATGATAAAGGGCGTACCATTGACTCAGTCGAAGAAACAGCCTATGCAAAAAAGATATGGGCATCCTTTATGGAATCAGCCCTCTCGAAGCAGCCAGCGTCCTCCTTCATGCCGCCAGACGGTGTAAAAGGTGTGTATATCAATCCAAAAACTGGCGATCTTGCGGGTCCAGGGTGTGAATCAAAGGTATTCACCTATTTTATAGAAGGAACGGAGCCGACAGGTGTTTGCTACGGTGCGGAGGATAAATCTTTTGAGGAAGATCCGGTTCAAGATCAAAGGCCAAAGAAATGGTGGGAAAAGTGGCTGAAACGTTAAAAAAAGACATGAAAAACCCCGAGATCTGCATCTCGGGATTCTCCATGTCCTAGCTTTAACACCAGTTTACTCAAAAACCAGCTGGAATTGGTAGCAATTCACCATTCTTCACAAAAATTTCACAATTATTCAGAGACAGACAATCCTTCTTTTAATTCATCTGTGGATGCTTCCCATAGTGCTTCATTATGACTCTTCAAGAAATCAGCCAGCACCTTTTTCGAGACGTCATCCATATGACTGACGACGATTTTTCGCTTCATTGATTTATCCATTAAATTCACATGCTCTGGAAGCGACTTATACCCGCGGCGGATTGAACGGTCGACGGTCATTTCGCAAGCCGTGACACCCGCATAATAAGGGCCTTCTTCTCTGCGGTCAATGGTTACCCATACGAGCCAATACGGCTTTCCGTTCGGTACCTCTTCTTTGCTTTTCAAGAATTTAATCCCTTTTTCCACGGCACTTCTCGCATGCATTGCACCAATATCAATGACCGCTTCCTTTTCCTCTACGTCAATGATCACTGGCGAAATGTTATCTAGGCTGAGCGCACCCGCTCCAAAGCCTCCGTGTCCGTCGGTTGCATCTGTTTTTTTAATGATATTAAAACCAATTGGTTTCTTCTTTTTACCTTCCATTCATTAAACCTCCTAAAGCAGCGGCTTCAAAATAAGTCCAAACCATTGAATGATTTGATCCCGCATTCCGATCAATGGACCAAAAATAAATTGTCCTAGCGGCGTGATCACGAATATGAGAAAAATAATGATCCCATATTGTTCGAATTGCGTCATTTTCGCCCGGATACGAGGGCTGACGACGTCCTCAATAATACGATACCCATCCAGCGGTGGAAGTGGCAATAAGTTAAATAGGAACAAAATGACGTTTAAGTTAATAAAGATTCGGAAGAAATAATCGACTCCCGGCTCAAAGCGCATGAGCGTCTCCCCACCAAATTTCTGAAGAAGCACGTACACGAAAAAGCCTAGAAACGCCAACACCAAATTACTTAAAGGACCAGCAATCGAGACGCAGATTCCTGCTAAGCGCGGGTTTTTAAAATGGTAACGATTGACCGGCACAGGTCTCGCCCAGCCAAACCCGGCGACAAAGATCAAAATCGTCCCAAATACATCAAGATGCTTCAGTGGATTTAATGTGAGTCTCCCTTGGTTCTTAGCTGTCGGGTCTCCGAAACGATACGCAACATATGCATGCGCCAGCTCGTGCATCGTAAATGCAACAACAAGCGTAATGGCGACATATGGAATAAGTTCTAATGGATACACAAGAAATTGGTCCAAAGGCCTGAATCCCTCTTTCTTTCTATACAATGATTTACTTCATTCAGTATACTATAAGAAGTCCCTTAAACTAAAGGGAAGCGTAGCACGAAAAGGAAAAAGGAGGTTTTCGCATTGCCGATTGTCACCGTTCAAATGCTAGAAGGAAGAACTGACGAGCAGAAAAGAGCTCTTGTAGAGAAAGTCACTGATGCTGTTGTTGAAACAACAGGCGCAGGTGCAGAAAAAGTCTCTGTCATTATTGAAGAAATGAAAAAAGAACACTATGCCGTAGCAGGAAAACGAATCAGCGACCTGTAAGCATAAAAAAAGGACAAGCACATAGGGTGTTTGTCCTTTTGTCTCTTATTTTATCTGTACCACGCTTTGTTACGGTTCACTTGATTTTTATGAGCCGCATCAAAGAAATCGACTGTGTAGGAATAATCATAATTCATTAAGCAGACAATGCCGCTGCCTTGAGGGTCATGCGGTAAGCCAAAGTTATGACCGTATTCATGCGTAGCCGCTTTTGCTGTATTCGCTGTTCCTTGATCAAGGTTGACGGCAAATGCACTTCCGCTCGGTGCACTATTGTATACATATGCGATTCCGCCCGCATCAAAGTTTGGATTTGCTGTAAATCCTGTGACAAAATCGTATCCTCTGCCATCAAAGCTGCGCTGAAGGTTTGACAAGATTTGCTCTGCATTTGATCCAGAAGATGTCCAAGATCCTACTGCTTGTACGACAAAGTCTACATCATGGTCACGGTTAAAGGTGACGTCCGCTTGCTCAATAATGCTGACAATCCGCGTCTGCCAGTCACTATATTTCGCACGATACTGCGCATCTGCTACAGCATAGACCGTTACTTTCTGACTGCCTGTACTTGCCTTTGTTGAAATAGAATCTCCTGTATTCGCCTTAAAGGTTCTAGAGCCTACCTGCTTACCAGACTCATCTAATACCTTTGTTTTCACATCTCGTTCAATTGGAGGTGCTTTCGTCAAATCTTTAAAATCGTTTGCCTTTGGCAACCCCTCACTAATATGTGTTTCGAACGGCGCATGACCATGATCATGCCCATGACCAGCACTCGCGACTGGTGCTGAAGCTGAACTTACTCCCGGTAACAAACTACCTACCAATAAAAATGACAAAAAGACTGAACGCTTTTTCATTCCTATCCCTCCTTTGATTTTTACAAGGTTATATATTCACTGAAAATTCACTATTTTCCTTCTATTCAGTCAAAAACAGGGAATTAGATACACAGAAAAAAGTCGAAATACGTCATATTCACTAATTTTTCGGATATTTCAGCACACATTTCATCGAAAAATAGCGCTTTTGGTCTGGGTCTTACAAAACAAAAAAAGCCCTAAATGCTGGGCTTTTGCGAAACTAGTTCAATTCCTTCAATTGATCAATATAAGCAAGCGCATCCTCAAATTCTTCGTCCGTATAGCGCTGCTTGCTTTTAATAGTGAAGACCTTTTCCTTTACCTCATCTTCTGGCAGGTCATCAAAGTATAAAATTGTGGAGACGAGCTCTAGGAAACGAGACGACTGCTCGTTCATCTGCTGCGTCAGTACTTTGAGGTCAGGCATGTCCACTTCACACTGATCGAGAAACTCTTTCCCATTGTCCGTCAGCGAATAGCGATATTGATAGTATCCGCCCTTTTTTTCCTTCATTTCGTCCAAGAATCCAAGGTTGCACAGCTCTTCAATTCTGAGTGTCAACTCCTCTGAATAGGGGCCATAAAAATGAAAATCGTATTTCTCATAAAAAGGCAAATCTAGCTTTTTTGCTATGTAAATCATCTTTTGCAGCTTCTTCCGTCCAACGATTTCCCCTGATTCAGAGAATACCTTCATCAACTTTGCATGCTCTTTCAACAAATTCCCGACATCTCCTTTTTCAGTACTTCCTTATCCCAATCCAAGCAGCTTCATGATCGCCTTCTTTTCTTCAGCTTTTTCCGACATATCTACAATTAAGTCCATCGGGAAATAAAGTTTATGATCGGTTCTTCGTTTACCGGAAATGGCGTCAACAATATCTGACTGTCTCGACAGCTCTTTAATATGACCACTTTGCGTCAAAAGGTGGATCGGCAGTCTCTCTTCTTCCTCCCCTGGTCTGTAGAAGTCGTAGGGCAAGTCAGAGGAAGAGTCGACGACTAAATAATAGTCAGGATCAATGCCTGCCTCCTTGAACAAGGCGGTCAGCTTGAAATATTTCGTCATTTCTTCATTCGGATTAAACTCTGTATATTGGAACAATCGGCGGTTCATAAAACGGCGGCACAAATCAGCCAGCACGTGATCTTCTTCGTCTTCCCACGCCTGAAAATAAAATAAGACAATGGATTCATCCAGCTTAATATAGTCCTCTGTGGTGACATTCCCCTCAAAGATCGAATAAAAATGAACAGGGGCATGTGTGAAAATATAGCCCGTTTCATGCAGCTCTTTTGCACGATGGAGAATTTTCGTTAAAATGACTTCCGCACTGCGTGTCACTGGGTGGAAATAAACTTGCCAGTACATTTGATAGCGGCTCATAATATAATCCTCGACCGCATGCATCCCGCTCTGCTTCATCACAATCTGATCTTCTCTCGGACGCATCACGCGCAAAATACGTTCCATATCAAAATGGCCGTAGCTGACGCCTGTATAGTAGGCATCACGCTGCAAATAGTCCATACGGTCGGCATCAATTTGACTTGAGATCAAACTGACCACCTGCTTGTTTTGATACGTTTTGGCAATCACTTCTGCCACATGCTTCGGGAAATCATCACTAACCCGGCGAAGCACTTCATTGACTTCGGTTTGCCCTAAAATAATATCTCTTGTAAACGATTCATGGTCTAAGTGGAAGACCTTTTCAAAGGAATGAGAAAATGGACCATGTCCGAGGTCATGAAGCAAGGCTGCACTCAGTACCAGCTCGCGTTCTCCCTCATCCCATTCCGGCCGACCTTTGAATACATCATCCACAATCCGTCTCACAATCTCGTATACACCGAGTGAATGATTGAAACGGCTGTGTTCTGCACCATGAAACGTCAAGTAAGTGGTTCCTAGCTGTTTAATTCGTCGCAGGCGCTGAAATTCTCTTGTTCCTATTAAATCCCATATTAATGCGTCCCGTACGTGAACATAACGGTGCACAGGATCTTTAAATACCTTTTCCTCAGATAATTTCCCTTTTGGATACGCCATCGTTTCGTCCCTCTTTTTTTAAGACGTGTTTCTATTATATCGGGTAACTTTCCCCGAAAACATCCTTGAATTTGCTGGTGAATGTGTTCTCAAAGATTGCACGGACGTAAAAAGCCCGACCTGACAGGGACGGACCTCTTTTTAGGTCGACTGAACACATTCAGTGACATTTATTTGACTTTTTTTTGAACCTTTTCGAGTAACTCATCTTCTGTTGGTGCGGATAATGGGCGATTGTTTACAAACGCAAAAGCCTTTTTTCGTCCTGGACCACAATAGGATTGACAGCCAATCTCAATTTTTGCATCAGGGTCAACCGATTTGAGTCGAGGCAGCAACGTCTTTAGGTTCGTCGCATCACAATCGTCACATACGCGAAACTCATTAGCCATGGTCTTACGCTTCCTTTCAATGATGAACTTCATTCTATATGAAACAGTTGGACAACCAAGAGTCATAATATACCACCCAACATTGTACATCGAAGCGGCTGGACTTGCAAGACGCATTGTAACCGCCGATACGCGCTTACATAAAAGCTAGTATTTTCCACTATCCTTTTAGCAAACTTGTATAAACTTTCTTGAACTTGGCTAATCTAATACCATCAAATCATATGGGGGTTTAAACATGTCAAAACAAAGACAAGATGCTTGGTCAGAGGAAGATGATCTCCTTTTGGCAGAAACCGTCTTACGTCACGTCAGAGAGGGCAGCACACAGCTGAATGCGTTTGAAGAAGTAGGAGACAAGCTGAACCGTACCTCAGCGGCATGCGGTTTTAGATGGAATGCTGTTGTAAGGCATCAATATGAAAAAGCGTTAGCTCTTGCCAAAAAACAGCGAAAACAACGGATGCGTGCACTTGGCAATGGCCAGCCTGCAAAGAAACGATTACTTTATCAGCCGCAAGTAGAAGAAACAGTCACGCAAGAGGAATTCTCACAGGAGCTGGAACCAGCGCAGGAAGAAACGTTTGCACCAGCATCTGAAACAGCCGAGCAGCTTCAGTTTGTGGATCAAAGCTACAATGAAGAGTTAGCTAGTTTATCACATTTATTGTCACAAGCTTCTCATGTCGTAGAGAAAAAGCCAGAAGCCAATCCTTTTAGGCAGCAACAGGATTTAACCATCGAAGATGTCATTGATTTCTTGCGCCGCTATGAAGGCGATGGCCAGCAATCATCTGCCTTACGCATGGAAAACAGCCGGTTAAAACGAGAAAACAACGAACTTTCACATAAAGTCACACAGCTAGAAGCGGAAGTGAAAAAGCTTGAAAAGGATCAGCTCACCATTCAAGAAGATTATGAAACACTCGTCAAAATCATGAACCGTGCAAGAAAACTAGTTTTGTTTGAAGAGGACGACACTGCCGCTCCAACCTTTAAAATGGACCGGAACGGCAACCTCGAAAAAATGGCAGAATAACCAAAAGTGCTCCCCATCTGCGGGAAGCACTTTTTAAATACCCAAAAATAACATCACACTAAAAAGGACATTAATTAAAAAGACGAACATAAAAATATACCTGACTTGTCTCACCTGAAAATCACCAAATATAAAAAGATAAAGACCTGCGATGCCAAGTGTCAGTACAGGCTGAAGAAACGGCACCAAAAGCGAAATGCCGTAGCCGGCTCCCATGATGACAGGAAGCCATAGTAAATAGAGGTAACCGCCGTTTTTGGATTTCACCAGAACCCTTCCTTTCTTTTTACGAAAACACCTTTTCATTCCGCTCAATCATCCGCGTCATGTTTTTCTCAAATTCCAGCTGTTCTTCTGCGTTCAGTCCTGACGCTGTCAGCTGATCACTGAGCTTTTGAAGCTCTTCTAGCAAAAGACGCATAAGAAGCGCACAATCAATTGGTTCTCCAGTTAATTCTGATAAAGACGCCATCGTATCTGGCTGTATATCAGGGAATACTGCCTTCACTTCTTCTCGTTTGTCTTTTAAGGCGGCGTCATAAAAACGGCGGATCAAGTCGGCACGTTCCCGCCCGCTTCCATCTGCACACAAATAAATTTGCACAGCGACTCCACCGCGTAATCTACGCTGAGAAATGCCTGCAAATTTCTTTCCATTGATGCTTAGATCATAACTGCCCGGACAATAAGAGCCGACAATTTCATAGGCTTCAATGTCCACTTCATACATCGACAGCATCCGGCGGACCAATTCCACCATCGCATCATACCCGCGGTCAATATCAATGCCCTTCTTTTGTTCTGCAAAGATTAATGACACATTCAAGACACCTTCATCCAGCACCACAGCAAGGCCGCCTGAATTGCGTACAATGACGCGATAGCCCTCTTCCTCAAGCAGTTTCACGCCATCTTGCAGAAATGGAAGTCTTGTATCCTGAATCCCAAGCACAATCGTATTGTGATGTACCCAAGAACGCGCTGTCGCTGGTGAGAGACCCTTCCCAACCGACGCACAAAGCGTATCATCCATCGCAAAGGATTGCTTCGGGTCCACATAAAGACCGAGGCTCGATTGATCTATGATTCGCCATTTCGGCTGTGTCAGTAACTCAATAGGTTCATTTTTCATGTCCTGCATATCCTCTCGTTCATAAACTGTGTTTATTATAACATGGGATGAATGGAGGGAGAATGAGAGAGATATCATCAAAATAGCTCCATGACATTTGGCGTCACAGAGCGTTTCAGTTGGATGATTTGGTTTTACTTTTCAGTGATTCATGCATTCAAGCAGTGTGATCATTCAATGATACATCCCTCACTCACCCATTTCAGCAAGTTTCCAGTCATCAACTCAGCATGCTGAGGGTCCATTACACCAGCATCAACAATCCATACCTTTTTCTCATCTTCAACCAGCCGCATGAGAAGTACTTGTCCGCCGCCATCGTCGCCAATCGCTACATAGCTGCTTGCATACTGATAGACTTCCCACGTTGCATTGCGTTCCGCAATGTCCTCAGTGCCGTATAGTAGGACATCGCCTCCAATGGAACATCCATTTGTCTGTTTCAGCAAGGCCTTATAAGCATGGGGCAGCACCATGTTAGCTGGGATGCTGCCTCTTTGATGTGTTTGTCACTTGCTGGTTCATTCATGTGACTGTTTGGGTTTTGAGGGAAATTGATCATGTTTGAGAGCCTCCTATATTCATGATTCTTTTATACATTCGATAATCTGGAACTATAGACAGCAGTCCAAACTAATACAGCATTTCTTTTAGTAAAATTTCCGCTTTATGCAATTCATCTAGAAAGGGATTTAAATAGTCATTGTAACTATCCAAATAGGCTCTTACCCCTCCAATGATTAAGATCTTTTGGAGATCTCCATTGTTTTGAATAAAAATTTGTGCATCTTTATTTCTTTTGTATATTAATTGGAGAATACCTTGATTTATCTCTTGTGAATATTCTTTTTCTAAAAAGTTTATTAGGGTTTGAATTTGATTTATTAGCTCTTCTTTTTTGTTCATTGAACTCTCCTACTTTTCAGATCAGTCAATGGTACTTTACCGTGATTCATATTGATGGGAAGTTGATGATACATATACGTTACCATATTTCAGCTTAAACTGACCCAGTTATGAACCTTCAGAAATCAGTTTTGCCTATGGTCAACTTCGAGCATTTCACTAACTCATAAATATAAAAAAGCCCTCTTACACGAGGGCTTGAATTTAAAATTCTAAGATGTCAATTGTTATTCATCTGTCAATTTCCATACTATTTGACCATCTACCAAAATCTTATTTGGTGGATCATCATAAAGAGATATCTCAACTAAAGAGCTTTTCCCTTGAATTAACCAATCGTATACACTTCCACTGTTTTCATCGGGATGAGATAGTATATCATTTACTTGGAAAGCGGCAGCAATATATTCTGTAAAATGAATATCATCTTCATCTAACATATTGTTTGTTTCAAAAACTGCATCTAATTTTCCTAATATTTTCAATCCGCTATTCCATTCTAATATCATATCTTTTGTTTCATGCTTTATTAATGTTCCAATCAAAGGATCATAACTCATTTTTTACCTCACCTCATCATTTTATGGTCTCGCTGGTACTATGTGAGCTCCATCTTTTCCATAATGAATCATTCCCTTAGTAGTCTCTTCATACTTTCCAGTGTTTATATCATAGTATTTTCCTATCGCTTGGCCAAAGTCTATCCTTTCTTTATTTTTACCCAATTCTTTGCCTGATCCAGCATATTTATCAAGTAATTCTTGTGCCTTTTTATTATCTCCATAAAAAATGCTTTTCTTTTTTCCATTAGCTACTTCTTGCTTGTAATTTGGTGTTTCTGGAATATGTTTTTCTTGAGCTCCTGATTTTACTTTTGCAGGGAAACCATTTACTTCACAATACGGTCCTTTTGGTACGGATTGTTTACCGTAAGTAGGTGTTTTAACCCTCTTCACCGCATTCTTCCCTTGATCTATCTTAAAAACATATTTCCCAACCTTCACTATTTTCGTGATTGGGATAATAGAAGCTGCGGACAGAGCTTGGTCTGTGCTGCTGATGTTTTGGCTGGTTTCGGGGTCTTTGCCTGTGACGGCTCGATAGCCATCGTAGATGCCGCTGTATTCTAGGATGATGTTTTCGGTGGTTGAGACGACTTCACCGTCTAATATGCGTTTGGCGTTTCCGCAGCTGCGGATTTGATTTTTTCTGTATCAGTTCCTTCAAAATATCCAATCACTTTATCGATTTGTATTGTGCCATCATAAAACTAACTTAGATAGAAAAAAGATGAGCGACATCTCTGTAAACTCACCTTTTCTATCACTTATTCTCATTTATTCTCATTTATTTTGAAAAGAATCTGGTCTGTCCAACTCATATTAGAGGTTTATTTAACGATACATTCAGGTGAAAATTTCACAAAAACAGAGTTTGAACCATCATCCATCATTCTTTTCAATTCCTTACCTAATGAATAATTAGAATTTGGTTCTGTTTGCAATATACAAACAATATTTCCACCCTCCCCTTGAGTTAGGCAGGTTAATTGTAAATATTCATTGTTATCATAAATAAAAGAAACGATGTAATCATAGAAATTATCTTCTATGTTGTCCTTATTTATTTCCTCCTTAAAAACTCTGATTATAGTTCCAGCCCAAATTCGAGTATCGTCTTCAATTTCACGAACAGATATCCAATCATTCCCAATCATTTCTATTACATCCTCTCTACTTAATTTTTAAATTATGACCACCAGATGCATCAGCAGGTTTAGTTTGTTTGAAATCAAAATCAACTTCTCCTTGATGCTTCCCCTTGTTATTTGTTTTTTCAAAACGACCATGCTGCGTATCTACTGAATATAAATCTCCAGTTTTAGGGTCTTTATATACATCCCTACTATTAATCTTACTTAATTTTGAATCTTTTATTAAGCCATTACTTTTAGCAACTTCTTTTACTTTTATTTTTACAGCTGCAACGCGCTCTGCTGGAGGCAATTTCACTAACGACTTTTCAAAATCTTTAGCCCCATTCCTCGCACTTCCAGCACTCTTCTCAACCCTCTTAGCTACCTTCTCCCCTTTAATAATTTTAAAAACATATTTCCCCACTTTAACAATGTTGGTACTTGGAACCATGTACACCCCGGATACTAAACGATCCATATCAGCGACTTTATCACCTGTTACAGGATCTCTTCCTGTAATCGCTCGAATGGCGTCGTTTATTCCTGTAAATTCAACCGCTGTATTTAAGATGTTTTGGGGTTGATCGCCTGTTTTTACATCTGACATCGGTTTAACGCTCTCAATTGTTACTTTGTTCTTTTCAGATATTCGTAACCGATACAGCATTCCGTCTCGCATGACCTCAACCGTTTTGGCATTTTCGAAGTTGATCTTTTTGTACTCATTTATATGATATACTTTTCCATTTAAGGTCACGGTCGTTTGATTGATTTTACTAGACGGCTTTTCGTGGACAACCGTCTCCACATTCGCCCGTTCTTTCTCACTCAGTTTCTTCAGCATGAGCGTCATCGGATTGTCTTTCGGGTTATCTACTTTGTCATTCAATCCACTGATGGTGCTGCTTATTTTTTCTTCTTTTCCATTTTTGAAAATAGACCCTTTTTGATAGGTGGTGATGTCGATTTTTGGGCCGGTGAACATGGTGCTTAACGTGTTGATGTATTGCTTCATTGTTTGAAGGGCGCTTTTTGTTTCTTGTAAAGCGCTTGTCTGCTCTCTGTCAAATGCATGAAGCAGACCAATGGTTCTTGAGGTCTCGAGCCATGCCTTTTGATAGTTTTGCTGAAAAGCTGATTCGTCTACATTTGGCAAATGAACAATATGACTAATGCTACCGATGGCATGGTTTACATCTGTTACAATCTCGGATATCGTGCGCTCTGCTTTTTTTAGTCCTTGATCTAGTTCGTGTTCAATAAATGATTGTGAGATCAAGCCGTGCTGATTTGATTCAAGAGCATGAAGCGCCTGTTTTGTGTTTTTCAGCGCAGTGCTGTATTCCTCAATGACGATCTGAAAGAATTGCAGGAAGGGAATATGACATTCTGTATAAAAGGTGCGGATGGCTTGTCCCGCCTCTCCCTTTAGTGCACCATCGAGTGAAATGATATGATGAATTTGTTTTTCTAAAGAGCTGATTTGTTGTGATTGCTGCTTTAATATATTCAGCGTTTGGTCAATTCCGTTTATTAGCGCAAAGGCGTCAAGGGTTTTCATTGCGTTCTCCTTTATTTTCTTTTACTGCTGGAGGCAAGCGCCTTGTCCGTTTCAATCATGGTGTTCACCGCTTGTTCTGTTTGTACAAGCTGTTTCTGAAGAATGCCTATGTAGGATGTACTTAATTCGTTCAACTGTTGGTTGATTTTTTCTAATGTGTCTGCTGCCAGGAGCTGGTTTCTCCCTTTGATGGTTGTTGGAAGTTTTGCATTCATTTGAGCGCCTGATTGTTTGGCCTGTTGTAAAACTCGATTGATTTCACTGGCATCTATTTTGATTTCTCTACTCATGTGACTTCCCTCTTTTTTCTTCCAATTGTTTCTGCTTTTCTTTCTCTATTTTTCTTTCAACGGAATGGATCTCATGTTCTAACGAATGGATCTCCGATTTTAGGTCACTGATTTTCTCATCAATTCGATTCACTAAATTGGTCAGCTGTACACCTTTTATCTCTTGACTGGCAGATGCCATCTCGTCTCGAATGTCATCAAACGTATCTGCAAGACGGCCAAACCATGTATGTGATGTCAGATCAGGATGAGTGATTTTCTTGTTAGCATCTGCCAGAGCCGATTTTGCTTCTTTTATTTCTTTTCGACACATGTTGAGTTCTATGATTTGTTCTTTTTTTATGGATATGTCTGCCTTTAACGAATACAAGGCTGTTGTATAACCGATGATAGCTCCAGACATCGTCAAACACCTCTATTCCTCAAATAGTCCTCCGTTATGTTACCATTTCCTAGCACAAGAGGCATATGATTGAAAACGAATTCAACGAAAAATGAATCGTAGGTATTGGGTTTTTATACCTATTTCACACGCGCAAAAAAAGCTAGCTTCGTGTGAAAACGAAACTAGCTTTTTTGATCGTAACTATTATCGTGCTTGAGCTGCTGTGATGAGCGCAAGGTTGTAAACGTCTTCGGCATTACAGCCTCTTGAAAGATCGTTTACTGGCTGGTTTAAGCCTTGTAAGATTGGACCTACAGCTTCAAAGTTACCTAAGCGCTGTGCAATTTTGTAGCCGATGTTTCCAGCTTCTAGGCTAGGGAAAACAAATACGCTCGCATCGCCTTTGATGACGGAATCTGGCGCTTTTTTCGCTGCTACTGAAGGAACGAAAGCTGCATCGAATTGGAATTCTCCATCAAGTACAAGCTCAGGTGCCTTTTCTTTTGCAATGCGAACTGCTTCAGATACTTTTTCTGTTTCGTCTGATTTTGCTGAGCCTTTTGTAGAGAAGCTAAGCATTGCCACACGTGGTTCGATGTCGAACATTTTGGCTGTGTTTGCACTTTCGATCGCAATTTCAGCTAGATCTTGGCTGTCTGGTGCAATGTTGATTGCACAATCAGCAAACACATATTGCTCTTCGCCGCGAGCCATGATGAAGACGCCAGATGTTTTCTTTACGCCTTCTTTTGTTTTAATGATTTGAAGTGCTGGGCGCACTGTGTCAGCAGTTGAGTGTGCTGCACCGCTCACAAGTCCGTCTGCAAGACCTTTATATACAAGCATTGTACCGAAGTAGTTTTCATCTAGTAATGCTTTTCTTGCCTGCTCTTCTGTTGCTTTGCCTTTACGTCTTTCTACGAAAGCTTGTACAAGCTCTTCAAAACCTTCATATGTATGAGGATCATACACATCAACACCATCAAGTGTAAGACCTAATTCTTTTGCTTTTGCTTCAACTTCTTGTTTTTTACCTACAACAATTGGCTGCAATACTTTGCCATCTGCTAGTTTTTGAACGGCTGTTAGAATGCGTTCGTCCATTCCCTCAGGAAAAACGATCTTTACTCCTTTACCTGCAACCTTTTCCTGAACTGTTGAAAAAATATCTGCCACTTATATACCCTCCTTGATTTTACAAAAAAAGCGTTCTCTTTTAAGCATACTCTTCTTCTACATAAATTCAAACTACCAACTTACATTATAGCGCTTACAAATTAAATTCTTATTTTTCAAACTAATTTAACCAATTTCCATAAAAGTTGTTTTCGTCGTTCAAGTTTTGATCACATCTTCATTTGGACAAACTATGTTATAGTTGGAACAGATGGAAAACTGTAAATAGGAGTGAAATAAATGAGCGAACAACATACAACCAATGAAGCAGCTCAAACACTGGACGGCTGGTATGCACTGCATGATTTTAGAACCTTTGACTGGACAGCTTGGAAGCTGCTGACAAGTGATGAGCGACAAGCGATTCTTCATGAGTTCACAGGTCTATTAGAAAAATGGAAAACAGCTGAGCACGATAAGGCGGGAAGCCAAACAATCTATAGTATTGTCGGCCAAAAAGCAGATATTATGCTCATGATTTTGCGTCCAACCATGGAAGAACTGGGTGAAATTGAACTTGAATTCAACAAGACACGACTAGCAGAGTTTACGATCCCAGCTTATTCGTACGTTTCAGTTGTGGAACTCAGCAACTACTTAGCTGGAGGCGGAGATGGCGGAGATCCTTATGAGAACCCGCATGTACGTGCGCGTCTATACCCTGAGCTCCCTTCTTCTCAATACGTGTGCTTCTATCCAATGGATAAAAGACGTTCTGGCAATGACAACTGGTACATGCTCTCCATGGATGAGCGTAAATCACTCATGAGAAGCCACGGCTTAATTGGCCGCAGCTATGCCGGGAAAGTAAAGCAGATCATTACAGGCTCCGTCGGTTTTGATGATTATGAGTGGGGCGTCACTCTTTTCTCTGACGATGTGCTTCAATTTAAAAAATTGGTTTATGAAATGCGCTTTGATGAAGTCAGTGCACGCTACGGCGAATTTGGTTCCTTCTTTGTCGGAAACCGATTAGCAAACGAGCAGCTGGCGTCTTATTTTCATGTATGATAAACTCTTAAGGCTTCGGATCTTTCCGAAGCCTTTTTATGTATTTTTTTAGAAAGGTGATCACATCATGAAAAACTTCCCCATCGCTATTTTTGCTTTAACGCTCGGTGCGTTTTCAATTGGCATGACTGAATTTGTCATTATGGGGCTTTTGCCAAACGTCGCAAACGACCTTCATGTATCCATCTCTGCTTCAGGGCAGCTGATTACTGGATATGCACTTGGTGTCGCAGTTGGCGGACCTATTTTAACATTATCAACTGGGAAAATGTCGAGGAAACGTCTTCTCATTCTATTAATGATCCTGTTCGTGGCGGGAAATGCTGTTGCCGCTGTATCGACCACTTACGGTCTATTAATGGCCGCACGTATTTTGACGTCATTTGCTCATGGAACCTTCTTTGGCGTCGGAGCCATAATGGCTGCGCGGCTTGTGCCTAAGGAGAAAAGTGCAAGTGCGATCAGCTTCATGTTTACAGGACTGACGGTCGCCAATGTACTGGGTGTGCCGTTTGGTACCTTCATCGGAAATCAATTTGGCTGGCGTATGTCGTTTCTTGTCATTGCCGTCATTGGTCTCATTTCCTTAATCGGTATCATCAGCTTAGTACCCAATCAATCGAAGGAAGAAGTACTGGATATTCGAAATGAAGTGTCTGTTTTGAAAAAGCCACAGGTACTCGTTTCTTTTGCAATGACGATCTTTGGTTTTGCAGGTGTGTTTACAGCCTTTACGTATATCAGCCCGATCCTGCTGCAAGTGACTGGTTTTCAGGAAAATGGGGTGACGCTCATCCTTGTTCTCTTCGGGCTTGGGGTGACCATCGGGAATTTAGTTGGCGGAAAGCTTGCCGATTGGAAGCTGATGCCGAGTATTATGGTGACACTGATCCTGCTGATGGCTGTCCTGTTATTGTTTACAATCACTTCCGAATTCAAAGTACCTGCTGTGCTGACCATTTTTGTTTGGGGAATCATTTCATTTATTCTTGTTCCTACCTTGCAATACCGCACGATGAACATGGCACATGAAGCACCGACACTCGCATCGACGCTTAGTCATTCTGCCTTTAATATTGGGAATGCTGGCGGTGCAGCGCTTGGCGGTCTCGCCATCGAACTGACACATTTACAGCTTGTTCCGTTATTTGCTGCAGCTGTAACCTTCATTGGGCTCATCATTACGATTATGAGCTATCAGTCAGATAGACGAACAAAAAGGACCTGAGTCAGGTCCTTTTTTATTTCATCACGGTCATTTCTGGCTCTTCTATTTGTTTCACACGTTCCTGTACTGGATGGGAAAAGGAGTGCTCGGATAAGACGATATGAGATACGGTTTTTGTAAACCCAGACACTGCCTGAATAAAGGCTTCAATTTCTTCAAGAGAAGCGACTGACAGCTTAATGAAAAAGCATGACTGTCCTGCCACTCGATAAGCAAAAAAAGCGCGTGGGTGCTGATTCATAAAAGCCACAAAACGTTGATACTCCCCGTTTAGCACTGTGACTTCCAGCAGGCAGTCAATCATAAGCCCTAATTTTTTATAGTTAACCTGAACCGAATACCCTTCAATAATTCCTGCATCCTCTAATTTACGTACTCTTTCTGCTACCGCAGGTGCGGATAAGTTGACTCGTTTGGACAATTCCCTCATAGACAAGCGGGCATCTTCTTTCAATTCATTTAAAATATGCACATCAACATCGGTGATTTTCATTCGTACCTCTCCTATCCGAAAGTCGTTCCATTTGAAAAGTATTTTATGATAATACTTATGATTCGAAATGTAAAATAAAACTAAATAATGGTAGAATTTATTTTAACGGAATTGAATGAAAAAGCAAGTATGGAGGGATCACCTGATGAAAGAATCTTTAGACAGCAAGGCTTCTAAAACGTTTCCCATCACACTTGCCATCGCGCTCACACTTGGCGTCTTTGCGGCGGGATCGGAAGAACTGGTGATTTCACCACTGCTGCCTGATTTATCAAACTCCTTTCAGCACTCTCTTGATATTCTCGCCCTTTCCATCAGCATTTATGGGTTAGCTGTGCTGGTTGGAGCCCCGCTGCTTGTTCCTTTAGGGGACCGGTATTCAAGGGAACTGTGTTTGATCATCGGGCTTTCTTTCTTTTTGATTGGAACCGTGATGTGTGCGGCTGCCCCGAATTTGGCAGTGTTTTTTGCTGGCCGTGCCATTTCTGGGCTGGCGACCGGTGTATTTGTGCCAACAGCCTATGCTCTTGTAGGCGACCGGGTTCCTTACGAATATCGAGGCAAAGTGATGGGGCTCATTGTGTCGAGCTGGTCTCTTTCTCTTGTCCTTGGTGTACCAATTGGCGCCTTCATCGGGCAGAGTTTAAACTGGCGATGGACCTTTTGGATTTTCGCCATCATGAGTCTCATTGTCCTGCTGCTCGTCATCCTTGAATCTCGTAAACAAACCGCCACAGCGAATACAGGAGCACCTCAAGCTAGGGAGAAAGCTGGCTCTATATGGGGCGCTTTGAAAATTGATCGTGTCCCCGCCTATTTGACCGTGACATTTTGTAATATGCTAGGATTTTATGGCATGTACTCGTTCTTAGGAGCTTATCTGCAAAGTCTGTTTTCTGGAGGGCAATCGACGGCAGGACTTCTGATCATGGCTTACGGCGTCGGTTTTTCCATGAGTGTATTTACAGGGAAATTAGCAGACTGGTTTGGCAAAACACGTTCTCTTTTCTTTGTGCTGGGCGGCATTACGCTCGTTCTCGCCTTACTTCCTTATGCACCTTTCTCATGGACATTGCTGATTTTCGCCCTATTTATTTGGGGTGCCATGCAAAGTTTATCTGTCACGCTTTTGAGCACTGTCCTAAGCGACTGCTCCCAAACCCACCGAGGCAAAGTGATGGCTTTTTACAGCCTTGCGTCCAATCTTGCCGTTATGCTTGGTTCCGCTCTTATGGGACCTGTCTATGTCCATTTCGGCTATCATACGGTAGGGCTTGTATGTGCACTCATTACGCTTGTTGGTTTTCTCATTAGCTTCGCCAGCTATAAACGTGAACGAACCTTACAGCAGAAACATAAAAACACATTTGAAACGTAAGCTCATTTCACTGCACATCTCGGTATGTGCAGTTTTTTAGATCAATTTTTAATATCATCATAAAATACATTTTTTATAAATTTTGTTGACAATTGCCAATTTTATTTTTTATAATCTAGTAAAAATTTGAAAAAGATTGGATGGTAAACATGATCTTAAAGAATGATGTTTTTCATTTCAAAGAAGAGCCCATCGTTTCACCTAAGATGTTTACAGTCAATACACTAGGCCCTGAGGGGACAAGCAGTGAATATGCAGCAAAACATTTCATCTCTCATTCCACCACTACACTCGGCACTCATACGAAACTATCCCTTTACGACACGTTCGAAACTTGCATTGAACATACTCTCTCTAACGCACTCCAATACACTCTCGTTCCACACGCATACGAAGGAATCAAACACTTCTACATGAGACCTGACCTGCAGCTTTTACAAATTTTCAGATGTGACACACCCATGTATGGTTTGGCTGTCAGACCAGATTTCCCATTTCAAGAACAAATGCTCCACCATTTAAAAATTGTCTCTCACCCTGCACCTGTCAATTTGATTCAATATTTCATTCACCAAAATGCTGAATTTGAGCTAGTCAATTCTACAAGTACTGCCGCAAAAAAAGTAAGAGACGGCGAATTTGATTTCGCTTTAACTAATGAGGTAGCCAGAGCCACATACGGCCTCACCTTCATTCGAACGTTTAAAAGCATCCCAATGAGCTGGTCCATATTCGGAAAAGGAGAGATATAATATGCAAACTGAACAAAAGACGCAAGAACGATATTTTCCTCAAGCCAAAAAAGTAGAATGGGAGAATGGTGTCACACAATATTCCACGGTCAGAGGTGATACGGAAGTGTTAATTTCATACGTCCCTCCTCACACGATCATAGAACCTCACGAGCATCCCGAAGCACAAATCGGCATCGTATTAAAAGGCGAGCTTCAAATGACGGTCGGCCCATCGACCCAATTGCTCACCCCTTTAGAATCAGCCTATATCGCACCACCTTTTGTCCCTCACGGCGCATCTAACCTGACAGATGAGGAAGCGATCGCCATTGATATTAAGAGATTAAAAGAGGGCGAGGAATATACGGCTCCTCCTACTTATTTCTTAGATATTTTCAAAACACGGGATTTACTCCCTGGCATGGAAGTCACCTTTTTTGTTGAGGATTGGATGGAGCTCATGATTGCCAACATTCCTGGAAATGGCGGTGAAATGCCTTTTCATAAACACCGCAATGAACAAATCGGCATTTGCATCAGCGGAGGTTATGATATGACCATTGAAGGCTTTACAGAGAAAATGGAATTTGGCACCACTTATTTCTGTGATCCAAAGGAAGATCATGGTGCGATAAATCCAAAGCCGGAAGCATCAAAGTCTATTAATCTCTTCTTCCCTCCCCGCTATAATCGGTTGAAGCCAAAAGCGTCTAAGGTGAAGAAATGAACCTCGACGGAAAAGTCGTCCTGATTACAGGAGGTGCATCAGGGATTGGGCTTGCCGCAGTCAAGCTTTTCCTTGAGCATGGAGCAAAAGTAGCAGTGGCTGATATCAATGAACAGAGCGGCAAACAACTCGTCGAATCATTGCCGCACGAGCATCTTGCGTTTTTCAAAACAGATATTACGAATGAGTCTGACTGTCAAAAAACCGTTCAGTTCGTGCTGAACCGTTTTGGAAAAATTGATGTTTTGATTAACAATGCAGGCATCGAAATTGTCTCCCCCGTTCACGAGATGACGCTGGAGGATTGGAACCACATTGTACAGGTCAACCTGACGGGTGTATTTCTTATGAGTAAGCATGCATTGCCGCATATGCTTGAAAAGAAAAGCGGAAGTATTATCAATACAGGATCTGTCGGGGGTCTTGTCGGCTGGCCTGACATCCCTGCATATAACGCAACAAAGGGCGGTGTCATCCAGCTAACCAAATCCATGGCGGTCGACTATGCCGCCCATCAAATCAGGGTGAACTGTATCGCCCCGGGCATTATTGATACGCCATTAAATGAAAAATCCTTTTTAGACAATCATTCAGAAAGTCTTGAGGTTGTCAAAAAAGAAAAAGCAAAGGTGAACCCATTACTTCGTCTCGGAAAACCCGAAGAAATTGCGGGCGTCATGCTGTTTCTCGCCTCTGATCTATCCAGTTATATGACTGGAAGTGTTGTCACAGCAGATGGCGGTTACACCGCTAGATAAAAAGGAGTGCTTTCATTGAGTAAAAAAACCGTACTTGTCATTGCTGATCTGGGAGGATGCCCGCCCCATATGTTTTACGAAAGCGTGGCTGCATCGTATCATATCGTTTCTTATATCCCGAGACCCTTTGCTATTACAAAGGGACACGCTGAGCTAATCGAAAAATACTCCATTGCCGTCATCAAAGATCGAGATTATTTTGACACAAACCCTTCTTTTGAACACCCAGATTCTATTTACTGGGCACATGACGATTATCTGAAATCCGAGGAAGAGGTGGTGGACGACCTAGTTCGTGTGGCTTCCTTTTTCAAAGCGAATGCGATCACCACCAATAATGAATTATTCATTGCACCAATGGCAAAAGCAGCTGAGCGTCTTGGACTGCGCGGCGCTGGGGTAAAGGCAGCTGAATTAGCGCGTGATAAAAGTCAAATGAGGGCTGCATTCAACGCGGCTGGGGTCAAAGCAGTAAAAACTCAGCCTGTCACTACTTTAGCTGATTTCCAGCAAGCCATTGAACATATCGGGACACCGCTTATTTTAAAGCCTACATACTTAGCAAGCTCCATTGGCGTGACCCTTTTTCATGACCGAGCCGGCAGTGATGATCTCTTTTTAAACGTACAATCCTATTTGCAAACCATTCCCGTTCCAAACGCTGTGACGTATGAAGCTCCGTTTGTCGCTGAAACATACTTAGAGGGTGCTTACGAGGATTGGTATCAAGAGGACGGCTACGCTGATTATGTCAGTGTTGAAGGGTTAGTCGTTGAGGGTGAATATATCCCTTTTGTCATTCATGATAAGACCCCTCAAATCGGTTTTACAGAAACGGCTCATATTACTCCGTCGATCCTAGACAATGAAGCCCAGCAACTCATCATTGAGGCAGCAAAGAAGGCAAATGAAGGGCTAGGTCTTGAAAACTGTGCCACTCATACAGAAATCAAGCTCATGAAAAATCGAGAAACCGGATTAATCGAATCAGCAGCTAGATTTGCTGGCTGGAATATGATTCCGAATATCAAAAAGGTCTTTGGGGTAGATATGGCCAAGCTGCTGATTGATGTATTAGTCGATGGAAAAAAGGCTGATTTGCCAAAAGAACTGCTTTCTGGACATACGCATTATTTAGCAGACTGTCATTTATACCCTCAGCATTTCAAAGAGAGCGGACACTTTCCGCCTGAGGTCACACACATCACCATTGATCATGTGCATATTCCGCAGGACACTTTGGTTGGAGATACTGTCATCATCAGTGAATCCGTCCCACCTAAAGGGACCTTTGTGGACCTATCTTTATTTGAAGCATTTAATGGCATCGTGTCTCTTGAATTAAAAGGCTCGTCTTCTCAGGATGTTGCCGCATCCATCCGTAACATTCAGAAGCAGGCAACCATTCAGTTAATGGATGAACTAGTGAAGGGATAGAAAGAGAGGGTAACGTGGTGAAGATCTTACCATCTAACATGATTGAACGGCTGCCAGAACAAAAATTTGGAACCGTATTTGAGAAAATTGCACATAAAACACAAAACGGAGCGAACATTGTGAACCTTGGTCAGGGAAATCCCGATCTTCCTACTCCTGCCCATATTGTGAGTGCCCTTCAAGAGGCAGCAGGCACTTTGCAATTTCAGCAATATGCTCCTTTTAGAGGCTTTGACTTTTTCAAGCAAGCCATTGCAGATTTCTACAGAAAGGAATTCGGCATTGAGGTTGACCCGCAGAAGGAGATTGCCCTTTTCAATGGAGGGAAAACAGGCCTTTATGTGATGAGTCAGTGCCTGCTTGATCCAGGGGACATTGCCCTCGTCCCCGATCCTGGATACCCAGAATATCATTCAGGCATCTTGATGGCGGACGCAAAGCCATACTGCATCCGACTGGAAGAGGAAAATGGCTATTTGCCGAATTTCCCGTCAATTGATCCAGACGTGTTAAAAAAGGCAAAGGTTCTTTTCTTAAATTATCCGAATAACCCTACAGGTGCTGTGGCAAGTGAAGCATTTTTTGAAGAAGCTGCGGAATTTGCCTCAGCTCACGGTCTGCATGTGATTCATGATTTTGCCTATGGTTCATTTCATTATGAGCAAAAACCAGTAAGCTTTCTAAAGGCACCTCTTGGAAAAAAAGTAGGCGTGGAATTATATTCTTTATCCAAAACATTCAATATGGCAGGATGGAGAGTCGCTTTTGCTGTAGGGAATGAGGACATCATTCATGCCATAAACGCCTTCCAAGATCATGTGTTTGTCAGTATGTATGGCGGATTTCAACAAGCCGCCACCATTGCCTTACAAAGTGATGACTGTCATATTCAATCCTTGAAAGAAGTCTACCTTGAACGAATGAATTTCTTCATCCGTCAAGCGGAGAAGCAGCTTGGCTGGACCATTGAACGTCCAGCCGGCGCCTTTTATTTATGGGCTTCGATCCCTGATGATTTCGAGGATTCTCATGCTTTTGCCGACTATTTACTCGAGCATGCAGATGTCGTCGTGACGCCTGGGGGTGTATTTGGAGCACATGGAAGACGTCATGTCCGCATCTCAATGGTGGCGCCAATTGAACAGCTTGCCCTTTTTATCGATCGGCTCCATATACTGCCGATTCGCTTTCATCAAAAAACCCGCATATAGCGGGTTTTTCATGTTATATACTTTTCATTGAACCACCATCGACGGATATTTGCTGTCCGGTGACATAGGAGGCTTCCTCTGATGCGATAAAAGCGGCTAATGAAGCCATTTCACTCGCTGAACCTACTCTTTGCATCGGGATTCCTGACGCAACAGCTTTTACAGCTTCTTCGCGTGATAATGACTGTTGACGCATCATGTTTCCGATGAATTGTTCATACCGATCTGTAGCAATAAATCCTGGGTTTAAACAATTTACTGTGATTCCTGAGGGCGCAAGCTGTGTGGCTGCATTTTTACTAGCATTGATAATCGCTGCATTCATCATACTGTTCGTAAACATTTGGTCACCAGGTTCCTTCCAGAGGTTCCCGACAATTTGAATGATCCGGCCGTATTCATGTCTTTTCATCATCGCTGCCGCACGTTTCATCGTATCAATGTACGCAATGGCTTTCTGAGAAAATGCTGCCAGCATCTGCTCACTTTCACATGAATCAAAAGTATCTGGCTTCCCTCCTGGAATGTTATTAATCAACACATCCAGTCTGCCAAACTCTTTTTCTATTGCCGCAAAGGCCTCAGCTCGCACTCCTTCATGGGACATATCGCCACAGAAAAGAGACACCGGCTCTTTTGTTTCTGCCATACGCCCAATGTGCTGCTGCGCATCTTCTAGTGAGGATTGATTTCTAGAATTGATGATGACTTTTACATGGTCTTGGGCGGCAAGCTTTATAGCAATTGCCTTTCCAATCCCGGTACTTGCCCCTGTGACAAATGCAATTCTTTTAGACAAACTCATCCACATCCCTTTTCTACTCAACTTAGTAAACATACATACAATGACACATATAGAATGTATTTCAACAAAAAAAGACCTTTCTCCTGCGAAAGGCCTCTGTTCTTTATTTAAATGTCGTTTCCCAATCAAATCCGATCGTCTCATCATTCCAAGCGATTCTCTTTTCATCTGGGTTTTTCGGATCATAGGATTCTGTCGTGAAATACACAATTTGCAGCGGCGTCTCGCCTAGTACCCGGTAGCCATGTGCGACACCCTTTGGGATGAGGAGCAGCATTGGATTGTCTTCCCCCATATAATACACGTCGGTTTCACCCTTTGTAGGAGAATCCTCACGCAAATCGTATAAAACGACCTGGGCATGACCTGCTGGGAAAAACCAAACGTCGTCTTGCTTTTCATGATAATGAAAGGCTTTGATCACTCCTGGAAAGCTTTTCGACCACGATGCCTGCCCAAAGCGTTTCAGCATCGGCTCATCATCTCGAATGAGCTCTGCAAAAAAGCCGCGATCATCACAATGTTTCATGAGTTTTTTCGTTTGTACACCATCAATCATGCTGATGCCATCTCCCTTCTTTCTGCAAATATTCATGAAGTGCATCCTTCCAATGTCTTGGTTGCCAGCCTGTGGCTTCAATCGCTTGAAGGTCTAACACAGAATAGGCTGGACGAGGCGTTTGGAAGCCGTACTCTTCCGTGGAAATTGGCTCAATGGTCGTAGACAGGCCGCTTTTTGCGACAATTTCTGACGCAAAGTCAAACCAAGAACAGCTGTCTCGGTTACTGACATGATAAATCCCTGCTTTTTGATCAAACAAATGAATGATTGCCTCTGCGACATCCTTTGTATAAGTAGGTGATCCTACTTGATCGTTCACGATGCGCAAATGATCCTTTGTTTCTGCGAGCCTAAGAATGGTATTCACAAAGTTATGTCCCTCATGTCCGTATAGCCAAGATGTACGGATGATTTTCACTTCGTCTGACACGAGATGAATCAATTCCTCACCAAGCTTTTTACTTTTTCCATAAATGGTTTGAGGATCTGCTTGTGCATCGACTTGGTAAGGGCTGTCTGCTTGCCCGTCAAATACATAATCTGTACTGACATGTAACACATCAGCCCCCACGTTCTTTGCCTCCAGCGCTGTATAATAGGCGCCAATGCCATTGACAAGATACGCCTTTTCCGTTTCTGTTTCACATTGATCAACAGATGTATATGCTGCTGCACTGACAACAATATCAGGCTGAAAGTGTCTCATTGCGTGTCTGACTGCTTGCTGGTCTGCGATATTGAGCATACTCCTCGTTAAGGCAATGACGGTGATATCTTTTTCCTTGAGCTGTCTGCTCAATTCTTTCCCTAGTTGCCCGCCTGCACCGGTGATTAAAACTTTCATCCGTCACCCTTCTTCGCCCTGATCAAATTTGGCACAATACCAATTGATCGTTTTTTCAATACCTGCTTCAAATGACGTCTCCTGCGTCCAGCCGAGCTCCCGTTTCAGCTTACTGGCATCAATGGCATACCGTCTGTCATGCCCTTTTCGATCTTGAACAAACGCAATACGGTCATGACTGATCCCGAGCTGCGTCAGAATGGTCTGGGTCAAATCGAGATTCGTTTTCTCGTTGCCGCCGCCAATATTGTACACCTGCCCAGCTGTTCCGTTTTCAAGGACCCGCTTTACAGCTCTCGCATGATCCTCTACATACAGCCAATCGCGAATCTGCTGGCCGTCTCCATAAATCGGGATCTTTTCACCATTGATCGCTTTTCTAATAATAGTCGGTATTAATTTTTCTTCATGCTGATACGGTCCGTAGTTGTTGCTGCATCGTGTGATCATCGCGGGTAATTGGTGAGTGTGGATATAAGATTTCACAAGCAGATCTGAACTCGCCTTGCTTGCTGAATAAGGATTATTCGGTGAAAGTGGTGTTAGTTCTGTGAAAGCAGGATCATCCAGCTCCAAATCTCCATATACTTCGTCTGTTGAAATATGAATGAGTTTTTTCGCCTTTCCTTTTAAGACTGCCTCCAGCATACGATAGGTGCCGAGCACATTGGTTTGAATAAAGGGCTCAGCCGATTCAATACTGCGATCAACATGGGATTCCGCTGCAAAATGAATGATGGCATCATAGACTTCATCAAATGCTTGATCCAACTCATGCTGAAGGGTGATATCCCCTTGAATAAAACGAAAATGAGACAGCTTTAATAATTCATCCATCTCCTCTGGATGACTGGCATATGTTAACTTGTCAAAAACAGTGAGCCGGACATCGGTTTCCTGAAGCAGCAGCTTCACAAAATTTAGTCCAATAAATCCCGCTCCGCCTGTAATTAAATAAGACTTCGTCATTCGTATCCCTCTTTTTTCTTCATCGTTTCAAACATTTTCGTAGATGCTTGGTGGAGAGATTCATGTGTTCCTGCATCAATCCACCACCCTTTTAACATATCATAGGTCAGCTGGCTATTTGAGATATAGAGATTGTTTACATCTGTAATCTCTAATTCGCCTCGATCTGACGGCGAGATTTTCTCTATATATTGAAAGACTTCTTGATCATAAAAATAGATGCCTGTGACGCAGTAAGATGAACGCGGATGCTCCGGTTTTTCCTCAATTGATAATATCCGGTGGTGAGCGGCATCAATTTCTGCAATGCCAAACCGCTTTGGATCTGCCACTTCTTTCAACAGAACCTTCGCTCCGCTTTCTTGCTGCTGAAAGGCTTCAACAAAAGGGCTTAGCGAATCCTCAAATACATTATCACCTAGCATCAGCACAAATTTCTCCTCTTCTACAAAGGGCTTTGCATAGGATAAACCGTCCGAAATTCCAGAAGCTTCAGGCTGTACCTGATAGACAATGTTCATCCCGAGTTCCTGATCGCCTTCAAGTAGCTTTTGAAACAGCGGGATTTGTTCTTCTTGTGATATGACCATCACATCTAAAATCCCTGCTTCTTTCAGTTTGAACAAAGACCAATAAATCATTGGATATGGACCAACCGGCAATAAATGTTTATTGAAAATCTTCGTTAAAGGTGCCAGTCGTGATCCCTTTCCTCCTGCTAAAATAACTCCCTTCACATCTACACATCCTTATGTTCTTTTTGGTGATGATTCATGAGGTGTATAAGAATGTTTTTCACTCGTTCGGTTCCTTTTCCATCAATGAGTGACCGTCCATTGAGATGAATGCTCCTGCGGAGAAAGTAACTGGCGGATAGTCTTCGAGCAGCACGCCATATATCCTTTTCATCCACAAGGTCACCTAATCCAAGATGGTGGCAGGCTCCCTTTTGTGCAAAACGAGTGGCTGTCACTGCTTGGTGGTCTACTTGCGAAAGGACAATGCTGGGCACCCCGATACAAACTGCCTCATATAACGTCATCCCGCCAGCAACAATCGCCAGATCGGCTTCTGCAAGACGGGCAGGTAATTGATCCGTATGGCGAATGAATTGAATATGCGCAGCCTCGATTTGTTCTTCGATGCGAGAGGCTTTTCCTGTAACCGCTAGAATGTGTAAATGGCCAGCTTCGAAGAGTGCTGATACAGCCTTTGATAACAATCCGCCTGGATCACTGCCTCCAAGGCTGATAACCACCTTTTTGCATTCTTTTCGAACCTCATATGTGTCTTTTAATCTGCTGATCTCGTGATCTAACAATAAATAAGGTGTTCCATAAAAATAGTCCGTTCCATTTACTTGCAGACGCTTTTCGTCCAGACCACCATAAATGCCGTTCACGACAGCATCAGCAAGCTGACAGGCTTCTGCTCTTTCTTCTTCAAATAAGACCAGCCTTGCAGAGCCGGAGGACGCTTTGATCGATCGAAGAAACTGGAGGTCACAATCAAGCACATCAATCAGCAGAAGATCAGGATTCAGCTCTTTTATGTCCTGCTCCATTTGAAGGAATACGTTTGGTTCCTGCACTAAATGAACGTGCCAAGCTGGATGCGAGAGCATTTCTACACAAATCTGTTCATTTGTATAGAAATATAAGTCGTTTCCTTCTTGAAACAATTCTTTTGCCAGCCGTCTCATTCTGGCGACATGCCCCATCCCTCTTAAAAAACCACCGTACACAACAATCATGATTTTTTTATTCATTCAGCATCCTTCTGTCTCACAAATTGATTCAACCGAACAATATCAGGATCTTGTTCACAAATGGAGATAAGCTCAGCCGTAGGCACAGCAATAGATCCACCAGCTTTCTCAAGTAAACGGGTGGCAAATACATAATCTTCTTCTGTATCAATCGTGAATCGATAAGCAGGATATGCGAGTTCTTTGGGCGGTGTGAATAATTGCAGTTGAAATCGCTCAGGATGCTTTCGGATATACAGAGTGACATGCTCACGCTCCGGCTGCGTAAGGGGAAAATTGTCGATTTCACGTAAAATTGATGCGTCGATCATTTCCCCGGAAATACCGAGTGGCGTTCCAGTCGTATACGTGTAATCAGCCTTCTTCTGTCTATGTTCTTCAACCATTTTCGACAAAAGCGCTGGATCTATAAATGGATTATCTCCCGTTAAACGGACAATGGTTTGCGGTTCAAAATGACGGACAATCTGCGCAAATCGCTGCAGTACATCTATCTCACTACCGCGAAATACCTTATAGCCCTTTGATAAACAATATTGAGCCAACAGATCATCCTCTGCCTCGACTGTTGTGGCAATCATGAGGTTCTGGGTTTTGTGATTGTAATGATCTGATTGCTTTACCCGTTCAACAATGAAATCGATCAGTGCCATACCGCCGATCGGTTTCATCACCTTTTTTGGCAGCCTTGTTGAGCCCATTCTAGCTTGTATGACAAAGAGCACATCATTGATCATGCTCGGACTCCTGCATGAGCACATCTTTCCACGAAACGCCTGTATGGGCTGGGATGTCTCTCACAGCCTTGGCACCAAGTAAAATCTCCATGTACCGCGGATGCAGACCTTGGCTTTTTTGTCCTGGACGTAATACGGCTATGTTTTGTGCTGTCAAAGTCTCGCCCTTTGCAATACCTTTTGTTGTAAAAATCCCTCGATACGCAAATTTACGAATCTGCCCTTCAATGGCTGCTGTCGTTTTATAAGAACTGCCAAGGAGCTCCTCTGACACAGAATGAGTGTCTGCTTCTGATTGATTTCGTTCCTTTTCCGCCGCTCGAATATGCTGAACCATTTCCTTTAATTCCTCTGGATCGAGCGCAAAGGAATGATCGGCCCCAGGCAGCGTCTTATCTACCGTGAAATGCTTTTCAATCATGGCTGCCCCAAGCTTCACAGCGGCAACAGGGGCTTCAGTTGGATGCTCACTATGATCAGAAAAGCCAATGACTGCCTCAGGAAAAGCCGAGGCTAAGGTTTGAAGCACACGAAGATTCGTATAAGCTCTAGGTGCTGGATACTTTGCTACGCAATGCATAATGGCGACTTGATGGTTTTGCTCGCTTGTAATCGCCTCATATGCTTCATGAACATCTGCAATAGTGGCTCCGGCTGTTGAGAAAATGATGGGCTTTTGAAAAGAAGCCGTGTGACGCAAAAGAGGCAAATGATTGATTTCATAGGATGCCAGTTTGAAAGCCGGCGGATCGGTTTGATTCAATAGATCCGCAGATTCTTCGTCACACACTGTGCTTAAAAACATCAGCCCTTTTTCCTCGCAGCGCGTCAATAAAGCTGGCAGCCATTCTGGCGGCAGCTCCATTTGTTCGACTAAAGAAAAAATGGATACCTCTTCTCCCTTGGCTGTTTCGTATAAACCCGGTTCCTTTTGATACATCCGATCAGCTTGAAACATTTGAAACTTCACTGCATCGGCACCTGCTTCTTTTGCCACATCAATTAAAGCAAGCGCCTGATCCAGCTTTCCATCATGGTTAATGCCTGCCTCTGCAATGATAAAAACAGGCGCACCATCCCCCACTTTGCGATCTCCAATATAGAAATGCGCCATCTTATCTCTCTCCTTTTTTCGGCCATACATGGTAATACAAGAAGGCATTTGTTGTTCTAAAGCCCATCTTTTCGTAAAGCTGAATGGCGGTTGTGTTATGCAGCTGTGTTCCGGCAGAAATAAATCGATGCCCTCTCTCATAAGAGACCTTCATCATCTCGATAAACAGTTTTTTCCCAATCCCTTTTCCTTGTACATCCGGTCTAATCGCAAACAGCTCAAGCGCCATCTCATCGCCCTTGGTCATCCCTTGTATCAAGCCCACGACTTCATCGTTCACCTTTGCCACGAGATTGATATCTGCACGTCCGAGCAAATTGTTTCTCATCCATTCTTGATAGAAATGCTGGACGACATTCTGGTCTAAAAATGGATCGAGTGCATACCGGCTTTTCACAAAAGCCTGATGACCAAGTGAAACCGCCTCATCGTATTCCTTTTCATCCGGCAGACTTATCACCACATCTTCACCTGTTAATGGCACCTCCATGTGAACCGGCGGCGCCTCAAGCCGAGTGAGACCGCCCACATAGTACACATGTGACAGCCTTTGGACGATGCGGTTTTTTTCAAGATCAGCCGCTTCAAGACGTAAAAAGAAAAAATCGCATTTTTCTGTTCTCATCCAATTGATGAAGCGCTCCATCAATTCTTGAAAAGCAGATGATGACTCAGCTTCCGCAAACTTCACATGAAAAATATGCTGATCAAATATGCCGCTTTCCCATTTTGACCAGTCGAATAACAGCACCGCTTTGAGCTGGGCGCCACTGACAAGACCAAACTGCTTGAAGCCTTTCATTTGTTCAGCTTGTTGGCCGTATTTCTCCAGCCAAGCGGACAGCACCTGATCGTCTATTGCATGAACGGCCTTCATGAAGATGCCTTCTGATCTTTTAAAATAGACAACACCGCAGTGATGACATCCTGCACATCTTCATCGGTCATACTTGGATAAAGAGGCAGTGAGAGTGTCCGCTTGTAGTAAGCGAGTGACTCAGGGAAATCCTCTGGTGAATAGTGGTAGGTTTGTTGATAGTATGGATGCAAATGAACAGGGATAAAGTGAACACTCGTGCCGATTTTATACTCCTTTTGCAGCTGATCAATCAGCTCATCGCGTGTGATGAATGCTTCTTTTGGATCCACTTGCAGTACATACAAATGCCATGCATGTCTTCCCTCATGATGGACAGGCGGCAGGATCAGCCCTGCTTCTTTTTGAAATGCCTGATTGTATGTTTTCGCAATTTGTTTTCTCCGTGCCTGCATATCATCCAGACGACTTAGCTGGACAAGCCCTAATGATGCCTGCACATCAAACATGTTCATTTTATAGCCAGGTTCCTCGACCTCGTAGTACCACGTTCCTTTTTCTCCATAACGATTCCACGCTCCCTTGCTCATCCCATGGAGTGCTAGTCTTCTGATTCGTGCGGCAAGTGCATCATCATTTGTCGTCAGCATGCCGCCTTCTCCAGTCGCTATGTTTTTCGTCGCATAAAAACTAAAGGCAGTCGCATCACCAATCGCTCCAATGGGCTGGCCATGGTACGTTGTATACAGAGCATGAGCGGCATCCTCGAGCACAAATAGATCGTACTTTTTGGCAATGGCTAAAATCCGGTCCATATCGCACGATTGACCAGCAAAATGAACAGGGACAATCGCTTTTGTATGTGGTGTAATCGCCGCTTCTAGTTTCTCTGCATCGAGATTGAGAGTCGCTGGGTCAATATCGACAAATACAGGTGCTGCCCCTGTATGAATGATCGTATTGGCTGTTGCGCAGAATGTCAGAGGCGTTGTAATCACCTCATCCCCATTCCCAACCCCTCTAGCCTTTAAGGCTAAAAATAAAGCAGCCGTACATGAATTGACAGCGATCGCATGTTTTGCACCGGTCAGCTGCCGAAACTCTTCTTCAAACTGTCTTACTTTTGGTCCGGTTGACAGCCAGCCGGATTTTAATGTTCCAATGACTTCGTCAATTTCTTCCTGCTCAATCAACGGCAGGGCATAAGGAAGAAATTGCGCTCTCTTTTTTTCCATATCGCTTGCACACCCCTATCTTCATCTCTGAAAATCCACACCTGTTTTTGTTTTAAGCAGAGAAAGCAGAACATCGGTCGATCGCGCATGCGGATAATGTTGTTTAATGAATTGAGCTCCTTGCTGCTTTGCCAGCTTCATCTCTTGATCATCCGACAAAATACGAATGGCTTTCTCAGCCAGTTCAACAGGGTTTTCCATATGATAGCTGCCAAGCGACTCGTAATAAGGGTATCTTCTGCCTTCTGTCATTTTCCCGATCAGCACACTCTTTTCAAAGAGCATTGCTTCAAGACCGACGGTTGATGTGAGCGTAATGACCATATCCATATATGGCAGCAGGTCATATAAGTCGATATCTTTTTTAATCAATCTCACATGATTTCCAGCTCGTTCAATGGACACATACTCATTTAATCGGTTTCGGGCAATTTCCCACGGATGCGGCTTCATGATCAACTGAATGTCTTTCCGTTTTGCAATCGTTTTAAGAACATCACCATAGAAGGCTTCTGAGAACGGCTGCGTTGCCACAAGCACGGTCTTTTTGGCAGGATTGAAGTTCAATTTACGAAAGATGAGTTCCTGTTGAAGCGGCGTTCGATCCTTCACCAAATCAAACCTCGGATGACCTGTGATCTCCACCTGTTCCGGCTGACAGCCTTTGTCTACATACCAGTCCTTTTCATACTTTCCAAACACCCCATGGCACGTCGTGAAAATCGGCAAAAAGGCTTCGTCTCCCATAAGTGCGCCGTGCTGAAGACAGATACTCGTGAGCTGGCGTTTCACTGTTTGCAGTGCCAGTACGCGGCTGTAAGCATCCTCCGTCGTCCCCACAATGACGGCTGCAATTGGCTCCATCTGAAATAGAACTTCTGTCTGGTCAATCACATCAATAAATTGCACAATGTCCTTCCGAAGCTTTTCTCTAAAAAAGACATTGCCAAAGACGGGGTGCTTTGCGTAAGGTTTAAGGAGAGCATTTGCTTTTTCAATATATTCAGCATGGGCTTCTTTATTAACCTCTCCGGCTAATTCCGGCTTGCTGATGACAGGTAAACCGAAATAATCTGCCTTCTTCCAGCGAGCGAGCACCACCGTTTGACTCGGATGGAACCGCGTGTAATTTTGTTCAGTAAAACGCAGATGTTCAAAGTGAAGCAATACCTTTCCATTCGCCGGACGATAAGCAATTCGCTTGATCTGCTGTTTATGTTGATCAAAAAATGGCTGAATCTCTTCCGGCAATGGACAATCGGTTGTCAATTCTTGACCGAATGCTTCATCCTCCATGCGTTCCCTTACTTCAGGACTGATATATTGATAGAAATTGCTGATCAACCCAAGAGGAATTTGTTTATAGGACAAATCCTTCATGAGATTCACATACTCAAAGTACACCTGCCAATAATGATGAATATAGTGCGACACTTCAGGTCACCTCCCATGTCTTTGTTTTAATATGTGGCGGAGCTCCCAGCAGGTAGACTGCTCAGGAAGTGCTTGAATAAAGGCACTTTTCTCTTCTTCTGCCAGCTGATAGTGAATCGACTGTTCTGTGATGTAATTTGTATCTAAAACTTCATCAAAGGGATAGAACGGATAAAAATGATTTAATCGAAAAAAGAACCGGGCATCTCCTATTCGATAAAAATGCGGACTCTCGTCCCAGTAAGACCCAAATTCAGCTTGAATCTTTGATAAAATAGATGCACGATGAACGACCGAGCAATGATCTATGGCACAGGGTGCATTCCATTGCACCGTTTGCGCAGGTCGAATCGTTTCCTTTACTGGCTCTTTTTTGCTATTTAAATAGATTACTTTCGATGCAGAATAGACAATATCCTCACCTGGTCGTGCATCTAGATAATGAGTGAGCTTCTCTAAACGGTCCGGGGCATAGACATTGTCATCTGTGGCATAGGAAATATACTCGCCCTTTGCCAGTTCTAATGCTTGATTAATCAGGACGGCGTATCGGGTTTTCACTGTTCTCTCCTCCAGCGATTTGACACCGCTTTGGATAAAATGAACACGGGGATCTTTGCGAAAGGGCTCAATCGCAGCAAGGGTTTTTTCGTTTGAACCATCATCCATGATAAATAGTTCAAAGTCTGAAAGCGTCTGCTGCAAGACCGCTTCAATCGATCTGCCGACGTAAGCCGCCTTGTTGTAGCTCGTCATAATGACAGTTACTTTTGTCAAAGTTTTCACCTCGGTCTCTTTCAAACTATGTTTATCATATGTGTCTCCTCTTAAAGAGACTGTAGAGTGACCTATTTTTTATAAAATTGTATTTTTTTATTGATCTATCTTTGAAAAACGCGAACTTTTTGGTAATATAAGTAATCATTTATGTGTATTAAAGGAGTAAAGAACATTGGAAGCTATGAAGAATGATCACTCCCAAGAAGAGGAAGCAAAAGGTTTTTTTCGATTTTTTAAAATTTTCGTCGCAACAAAAACGATTATTCGCTCATATCAACATTCCTCTATTCCAATTTGGCTGATGATGCTCCTTGCAAGTATCGCTGGTACAGGCTGGGTCTACGAAGGTTATTTTAGCGAGTATATGGGCAATCATATTCCGTTCCCTTTTATTCTGTTACAAGGAGCGGGATA
Source organism: Bacillus sp. NMCC4 (assembly GCF_002998555.1). Classification (NCBI taxonomy): domain Bacteria; kingdom Bacillati; phylum Bacillota; class Bacilli; order Caryophanales; family Bacillaceae; genus Bacillus; species Bacillus sp. NMCC4. The sequence continues at coordinate 621,176 of NZ_PVRA01000001.1, forward strand.
TGGTATTCTTGCAGGCAATCTGGTTCTATTTTTCGGTGTACTCATCCTAAAGTGGTTAGGGCATCTTTTTTCTGGCAGTCAAACAGCATATCGAGATGTGCTCAAAGCCTGCACGCTGACGATCTTTTTCCCTTCCGCTTTATTTTCACTCAGTTGGATTTTCACTATTGGAATGCTTGGTCCGTATACGTTTGTCAAAATCTCACCTTATTTAGATCAGCATTATGAAGTTTGGTATTATCTCGATCTTTTGACACTGATTGATGCTTATGCAAAGACGTGGATATTTGGAATGACTGTTTTAGGCATTGTCGCTGTGATGAAGCTCAGATTATGGCAAGCCTTTCTCATTGTGATCACACCGCTTGCGGCATGTTTTCTTATCATTACACTTTTATTTGGTGTCCAGCGCGCTGTAAATTGGATGATGTAAGGAAGGTTGAGCATCATATTCGTGAGCAACGAAACGCAGACCTGACAAAGAACGCGAGGGTTTGCCCACGCCTAAGGAACTGCACAGCAGTTCCTTTTTTTCGTTCAATGTACATATTCTGCCCTCCTGTCTCATAGTGTGAAAGAGAGAAAGAATGCTATGGAAACAACAGGTGCTTAAGCGCCTTCTGTTTAGAACACCATGAGGAAAGAGGAGGAACGTTATGAAATTGAAAAATCAATTTGGGCAAGGTTCGGGTTTCGAAGGTCAAGATTTTCGCCAGCAGCAATATGGAGCAAATCCGTATCCTGCGCAGCAGATGGGTTATTCAGTCCCTCCCCAAACGCAGGGTCAAATGCAAGGACAAATGCAGCAGGGGTTTTCGCCAATGCCATCTACCGGCACTTCACAAGGAGGCCAAGGAACGCAGGGCGGCGGGCAGCCATATCAAATTCCTTCTGGACCGATTTATCAGCAGAATGTCACCGGACAGCTGCCTATTGAGCAGTCCTATATTGAAAATATTTTACGATTGAACCGCGGCAAGGTAGCCACGATTTATATGACATTTGAGGCAAGTAAGGAATGGAACTCGAAGATTTTTAGAGGCGTCATTGAAGCTGCAGGACGTGACCACATTATCATTAGTGATAACAAGACAGGAACACGATACTTACTATTAACGATCTACCTTGATTACATTACATTTGATGGGGAAATTCAATACGACTATCCATACTCCATGTCCACGTATTCTCCGAGATAGATAACGCCACATATAGCAAAAGCAAGGAGCAGGCGCCCTTGCTTTTTTTTGACTAGGTTTTTGACACACCTCTAGGGCGCTGGTCATAAGATGCCTAGTAGTTTTTATCAAACGCCTAGAGGTGACATCAATGACTGTTGAGCTGGATTATACATCACCGAATGTTAAATATTCATACGATCTGAATCAAAGCCCACTTGTGAAATACGATCAGCATAACCTGATTAATGTTTTAGGAAAAAAACAATTAAACTCGTTGGATCAAGTATCCCTGCTGGATATATATTTGAGTAAAAGCAAAGTCGTAGAGCCTCATTATCATCAAAATGCCGCAGAGCTTGTTTATTGTATAGCCGGTTCTGCTGCCGTCTCGATGCTGAATCCATTTACAAAAAAACTGCACACCTATACCATCACCCCTGGACAGGTGGCAAACGTACCTCAAGGCTGGTGGCACTACGAAGTTGCCCTTCAAGACAGAACTCATTTGTTAGCCATTTTTAACTCATCTACGCCAGAAGTGATCCTAGGCTCAGACCTTCTCACCCTCACCCCTCCTCACATCATGGCACATACGTATTGCATGAACGAAACACAGTGGAAGCAGGCGACGCAGCCTGTGAAGCCGAGTGTGTTTATCGGACCATTTTGCCACAGAGAAGAGGAGGCACAAACGCATCCTGTCCCTCCGTCTCACTACATCCCTTATTATCAAGCACCGCCAAACTATGCCCCTTACTGGAATTAAGAAAAAAACCGATGCCCCTCTCAGAGCATCGGTTTTTTGGCTTATAAATTTTTTGCTGCTGCAATGACAAGCATGATCCAAGAAGCGATAAACGCCACTCCGCCAATTGGGGTAATGGCACCTAGAATCTTCACCTGTGTCAATGCCAGCACGTAAAGGCTTCCTGAGAAGAAAAGGATACCTGCAAGCATCACCCAGCCAGCGGTTGGAACTAGAGAAACACCTGACAGCTTATCTGCAAGAAAGGCGACAATAAATAATCCAATCGCATGGAACATCTGATATTGAACCCCTTTGTTCCATATGTCTATATACTTTTCAGGGATTTTCCCTTCCAGACCGTGCGCACCGAAGGCTCCGAGTCCAACAGCTAGCATGGCATTAATCGCACCTAAAATGAAAAATAGTTTCATTCGTCATTCTCCTTATCTCGTCAATTATGTTTATCATAGCGCGGGTGACAGACGACATTCAACTTTCCCTTTACGTTGACACGAGATTGTCGGATTTCTTTTTCTTTCGTAACAGGACTTGATCGACCGCGATCGCAATGAGTGTACCTAGAACAAGACCATTGCTTAATAATGAAATGAGCACAGGATGCATGCCTTTCAAGGCTCCCTGCGGTACAAACATCGCCCCTACACCTGCTAAAACGGCAATCCCTAGGACAAAGCGAATCCGCGGAATTTCTTCTTTCTCATACTGATCAAACTCAGACATCGCAATCCCAATCATCGAGGAGAACACCACAAAGTTTACAGCAAGCCCCACAGGTGATGGCAGTGCGGAGAAAAAGCTCATGAGCAGCGGGAACAAACTAATGAGTACAATGAGCAGACTTCCTATGAAAAATGGCTTTCTCGATGGAATTTTCGTTGTCTGTATAAATCCTGCTGCCCCGGAAATAGGTACAGGCGCAATGGCACCGATCAATCCGCTCAGTAAGTGACCAAATGCTGCGACAAAACCAGCCGGCCGAGCTCTCTTCCGCTCACGCAGTTCACCAAATGCCTTCACTGAACTTTCCACAATTCGAATACTTGCCAGCATGTTCACAATGAGTAAGATCGTAATGAAAAAGGACGTGACAAGTAGTCCACTGTCAAAGACCGGCATGCCGAATGGGAACAGCTTCGGAAACTCGATGATTTTTTCTGGAATTCGAACCGGCTTTGCCAACCCGAGTAGAGCGAATAACAGCCAGCCTCCTGCAAGGGCAAATAACACAGAAAACTGCCTTAAGTACTGCCATTTTGAGCGGCTGATCATGAAGGTAAGGATAATAATCAAGATCGATAAGCAAAAGACAAGCCCGTCCACCTGATTTCCTCGATAGCCGATGCCCATCAGCCCTTTCATGATCGGCTGACTTAACTGCACAACTAGCAGCAGCAAGTAAATGCCTGTGACGACTGGCGTAAATAAAGACGCGAGCCAATTAATGATTTTAAATAAACTAAAAATAAAAAAGAAAGCGGCACTAAAAATTAAAGCCCCCTGTAAGGCTTGCAGGGTTTCAGGATACGTCGCAAAAATTGTTCCTGTCATGCCTGCATAAAGGGTATACACACCCCACCAAAGCCCTGCTGGACTTTCATTGATCGGCAGCATATGGCCGCATAAACACTGCACCATCGCCACAAGACCAAGTGAAAAGAATGTACTTTGAATCAGCTCCGCTGACTGCACTTGGTTCAATTCAAACGCTTGTGCAATCGCAATAGGTACGGCAATAGAAGCTGCGATAAAAAATGCCATCCACTGAATGGCGCCCAAAAATAGTTTCAAACCGATCACCTTCCCTTTGTCGTGACAAGACCATTAAAAATCAAAGATAGAGTCGCCATTCCCATCCTTCTCTTTTTGCCCCTCTTCTTGATGCTGAAATTTCTTCGCACCACTCGCACCCATCAGTTTCTCAAGCATGGCTTGATCTGAGGATACGGGCGGCGCAGACGGTGTCTGTATCGAAGAAGGTGGAGAGATAACCGGCGACTGCGGCATTTGCACCTGTGATGGTGCATCGAGAATGACCTCACATAGTGAAGAAATCGCTGCCACATGACGTTTCACCTCTTCATCATTTCCACTTTGTTTCGCCTTTTGAACCGCTTCCTCCATTTTTTGAAGCAGGCTTGATATATGAATATTCAAGGGTAGACCCTCCAATCTAAAAAAGTCTCTTTTCAACATTATTTTACCAAATGAACAAACGAAATGGGTTCATTTTTTCAAAGCAGTGCGCTCCCGCCTCTCTTATTTGACCCGTCATAGCCCTTCACACATAATAAAAGGAACAAAATCGTCTATGAAAGGATTGAATAATGGACAAACTCACTGCTCTTTTTCAGAAACAAAAAGTCTTTCAAAAGCCGCCGGTTCAAGAACGCATCCGCCTCCTTAAAGACTTAAAAGCAGAAATCAAACAGCATGAAAAGGATATTTTACAAGCCTTAGCCCATGATTTACATAAATCCGAACAAGAAGCCTATACAACAGAGATTGGGATGGTATATGAAGAAATCAATCATACCATCAAGCATCTTCACAAATGGGCAAAGCCAACACGCGTGCGAACACCTCTGACTCATATCGGATCGAAAAGCATGATCATCAAAGAACCTTACGGCAGTGTGCTCATCATTGCCCCTTGGAACTATCCTTTCCAATTGGCTCTTTCTCCATTAGTCGGAGCTATTGCTGCGGGTAATGCCGTCATCTTAAAACCGTCTGAGCTGACGCCGCAAGTCTCACAAATAATCAGCGCAATGGTGGAACGTGTATTTCAAGAAGACCATGCAGCTGTCGTAGAAGGCGGTGTAGATGTCAGTACAGAGCTGCTGAAACTGCCCTTTGATTATATCTTCTTTACAGGAAGTGTGGCAGTCGGCAAAATCGTCATGGAAGCCGCCGCAAAGCATTTGACACCTGTCACACTTGAGCTTGGCGGAAAAAGCCCTTGCATCGTCATGCCTGATGCAGACATCAAACTAGCGGCGAAGCGAATCACTTTCGGCAAATTCACCAATGCAGGGCAAACATGCATTGCGCCAGACTATTTGCTCGTTCATGAGTCCATTAAAGAGGTCCTTTTGCGGGAAATGACAGCTTGTATCCGGGACTTTTATGGTGAACACCCTGAAACACATCCGCACTTTGGGAAAAATGTCAGCCAGCGTCATTTTGACAGACTCTCACAATTCCTCTCAAATGGAACGATTGTCACGGGTGGACAGCGCAATGAACACGAGCTCAAAATCGCTCCGACCATTTTAGACCACATCACATGGGAAGATCCCGTCATGCAGGAGGAAATTTTCGGACCGATTCTGCCTGTCATGACCTTTGATTCTCTGCATGAGGCAGCGCATATGATCAAAACAAGGCCGAAGCCGCTTGCTCTTTACTTATTTACAACAAGTAAAGAAACAGAATCCTATATCCTAGACCATCTCTCATTTGGCGGAGGATGTATCAATGACACGCTCATGCATGTCGCTACTCCTTACCTGCCATTCGGAGGCGTGGGCGAAAGCGGCATGGGACGATATCACGGGAAAGAAAGCTTCTTTACTTTTACACATGAAAAAAGCGTCCTGCGCCAAACCAATCGCTTCGATTTTTCCTTCCGTTATCCAAATGCGAAAAACGGACTCGACTTGGTTCGAAAATTTTTAAAATAAACAGGACGAAGGGGCTCTCCCCTCGTCCTCTTTTCACTCAATACCTTGGATACACCAGTTGATTTCTTCGATCCCCATTTGCTTTAAATACGCGTTTACCTTTGAAAACGGACGACTGCCAAAAAAGCCGTTTCTTGCAGAAAAAGGACTTGGATGAGGTGACTCAATGATGTAATGCTTGTTTTGATCAATGCGTTCTTTCTTATTTTGAGCATGTCTTCCCCATAACACAAAAACGACGGGCTGATCACGTTCATTCAGCACATCAATGACACGGTCTGTCACACGTTCCCAGCCCTTGCCTTTATGCGAGTTCGCCTCGCCCTTTCTCACGGTCAGCACAGTGTTTAAGAGCAGCACACCCTGCTCTGCCCAGCTCACAAGTGAGCCATGATTTGGAACAGGACAGCCAAGATCATCCTTTAGCTCCTGAAAAATATTTCTCAATGATGGCGGATGCTTCACGCCAGGCTGAACAGAAAAGCTTAATCCATGTGCCTGACCTGGGCCATGATAAGGGTCTTGTCCCAAAATCACCACTTTGACCTCTTCATAAGACGTCAAATGAAGCGCACGATAAACGTCATCCGGTTTCGGAAAAACGGTCTGCGTGCGATATTCTTCCTTCATCCATTCACGTAATTCCTGATAATACGGCTGTTCAAATTCACTTTTCATCACAGCCCACCAGCTATCATTTAAAAATGGCTTCATTGGGGTTTTCCTCCTTCTATCTGCTGCGTTAGTCTGGAGATCATCGGTTTTCCATCCCACACAATCTCACTCTCTGATTCTCGTTTTTTCATCGCTGGTTCTTCTAATAAGACAGCAAAGTTAGCTGTCGGCAGGTCACCCAGCTCATGCTTTTCACTTAGATCATCTAAGTAGTTCTTTCTTGTTTCACCAAGATCACTAGACTGATTCCCACCGCCGTCAAAAAACGCATAGATCACGCTGGCAGCTGGCACTCGTTTGACACGAGCATGCTGTGATACACGCAAAAAGAAGTCCCAGTCCCAATAATGATGCATCGCTGGATCAAAGTAGCCAATCTCATCGTGTATACAGCGTTTGTACATACTGCCGGAAGGAACATAGGTAGAAAAAACACGCATATCCTCAATAGCTGCTGTATAAGCAAATAAACGTCTCGACACCGGGAAGCGGGTCGCGCCTTTTTCTTCAAATGACACAATTTCTGCATCAGAAAAGACAAAATCGGCGTCCTCCAGCGCCTTACTCATACGTTCAATATGACAAGGTGTAAAGTAATCATCGTCGTCACTCAGCATGATGACATCGCCTGTCAGCTCCCGCACCCCCACGTTTCTAGCATTCACATGCTGGACATTCTCATCTAAATGGATCAAGCGGATCGGAAGTTCAGAGTAGAGTTCCTGGATGATGTCGACTCGCTCTCCTGCATCATTCACGACCACAATTTCAAAAGGCTGTACAGTTTGTCTCGTAATGGATTCAAGCAGCTCACACAGTGCGCTGAGCCGGTTATGTGTCACAATTAATAAGGAAATCTTCATATTCAGCTTACTCCTTTAATAGATTCGTCTTTTTCCATTAAAACATAAAATGACGTTCTTCTCATGATATAAAAGGCGGTTTGATGTGACGGGAAAATGGGAATTTTTGATGGAAAGGAGTGATCACGATGGAATACTTCACAGTAGAAAATAGCAAAGAAGCCAAACAGACCATTGAACAAATACGTTCAGCAAAGGATGATATTTTCGTTTTTGCGTACGATCCAGAACGCTCTGATACCGTCACAGAGCATACGAATGCCAAAAGCATGACAGCGGTCGATCAAGGGATTTTAGATCAAATCGCCAATGTCATCCGCACCCGGGATGACGAGCTCATGGCCAAAATGATGTCGGTTGGCGCGGATCAGGAATTAGCCTTAACACTTTTAGACGAACTGAAAAAAGGAAAATTGGTGATTTGTAAAAGGTAAGGAGAAAGGCGTTCCTCCTAGGGTGGAACGCTTTTTTATGTCGTTTCATTGTGATAAATGGAAAAGCTGATTATAATAAGGGATAGAACAGTAACTGTTACACATCACATTGGAGGTTCAGCAACTATGTCTATGAATAAAGCACTCACCATCGCAGGGTCGGATTCAAGCGGCGGTGCAGGTATCCAAGCAGATTTAAAAACGTTTCAAGAAAAAAACGTCTACGGGATGACAGCTTTAACCGTTGTCGTTGCAATGGACCCTCATAACCATTGGGATCATCAGGTGTTTCCAATTGATACGGCGACGATTCGTGCGCAGCTCTCTACCATTGTAGAAGGCATTGGGGTAGATGCACTGAAAACGGGTATGCTCCCAACGGTCGACGTGATCGAACTTGCAGCTGACACCATCAAAACATACGACCTAAAAAATGTCGTCATTGATCCTGTTATGGTTTGTAAGGGTGCGAACGAAGTCCTTTACCCAGAGCACGCTGAAGCACTGCGCGAAAAACTCACACCACTGGCAACCGTCATCACGCCTAACCTTTTCGAAGCAGGTCAATTAAGCGGAATCGGTGAGATCAAAACGATTGAACAAATGGAAGAAGCGGCAAAACGCATTCACGAACTTGGTGCCAAGTATGTGGTCATCACGGGAGGCGGTAAGCTAAGCCAAGATAAAGCGATCGATTTGCTTTATGATGGACAAACCTTCGAACGCCTTGAAACAGATAAGATCGACACAGAATACACACACGGCGCAGGCTGCACATTCTCAGCAGCAGTCACAGCTGAACTAGCAAACGGCTCAGACGTGAAAGAAGCCATTTATGCAGCAAAAGAATTCATCACAGCTGCCATCAAAGGCTCTTTCCAGCTAAACGAATACATCGGACCAACAAAGCATTCTGCTCATCGTGTTGACAAATAGAACAGAAAAACCCGATTCGCCTTGTTAATGGGCGAATCGGGTTTTGTTTTTAACATGTTTTCTCTAGATCGTTCAATTGATTGGTGAAACCAGAATGATCTACCTGTGGTGCAATGTTTTCTAGAAAGCGAATGAACTCACGACCAGAATCAATGAAATGACGCACAAATTCTTTATAATCGGCAATCAAAATTTGATTTTCAAGCGATAACATCACTTCATGATCAGATTTTTTTTCTAACTGTATCTCTAATGGAACACTCGGATAATATATTTTTCCATACCCTCCTTCCACATATTCCTCAAAAATATTTGTGTAATAATGCCACAACTCTTCTATGTAATCAGGATTTTCAAAATCCTCAATTCTTCCTTTTTTTCCATGATCGAACGTGATTGTCCCTTCTAAATTAGTAAACCCTTGTTCCATAAAATCTTCTTTCTTAGCAACGAATTTCTTGATACTCTCAATGTCACGAATTGATACATATCTCTCTTCATTTTCTATATAAATATATGTTTTAATTTTCACCTTATAATCTCCTTTAACATTAAGATTTAGGATATAACTGACGCATATGACCATTAGAAACGCCTAGGACATATTTCACTCCATCTACTTTACCTTCTACTTGTCCTGAAACTTTTATTTTTGATAACTTCGTTCTATTTTGTTTTGCCACATTAATTGCTATACGTTCTATATCCTTAACAGAAAGTCGACTATCAAAAAAAGTTTGGGTCTTTTTAGATGTTCCATTCCAATACTTAGGATGATGCCTTTCTAACATATGCTTCATATCACTCTTCGTTATCTTATACGTTTTTGATCCTGCTTTATATGTAGCACCTTTATAATTTTTCAAACTATTTACAACTTTTGACTTAGGTGCTTTTTTAAACGTTTTCGTTCCTACTTTAATTAATTTAGAGCCACCTTGCAATACTAAACGACCGACTAACACCCAAAATGCGTCAGTTTCTTTATAGCCAATTTCCAAATGACTATTTTCTTGACCGAGAACTAAAGCCATTTTTGATGGCGGCATCGAGTAGTCATCATTTTCTTTAAGATAAACAGAAGGTGCAAATAAAGAAATCATTAAAGTAAACAAAAGAACGACAGCTATTTTTTTTCTCATTAATACTACCTCTTTCTTAAAATAGTGAAAAACAAAACTACAAATTATTCCCTACCATTTTAGGTAAATATTAATTTTAACATATTCGTAAAAAAAGCCCAAATCATATAATTTTATGAATTGGGCTTTCTCTCTCTTTTCTAACTAAAATGAAAAATCTTAATGATAAATCACAGGCTAAGATAGTTATAAATAATTTTTTTCCACACTATAACTTAAATAAAAATGAAACAAAACATCACATTTCGTTACTTTTGCTGATCAGATTCTTTCGCCATTTTTCGAATAAAGGCTTCAATGGATTCAACAAATAAGGCATATTCTTTCATTTGTTTATACGTATCTGACAGCTTCTCTTTTAATTCTTCCTGCTCTAGAGAAGGTTCACCGAGAATAGATTGGACTTGAATGAGCAATTCTTTATATTCTTCACGTTTATCTTCAACATGATCTGCCATTGTCTCCAAGCGTTTTCTAGTCGTCGGCTGCTGTTTTGAATTCAAGTAAACAACCCCTTTTTGTCCTTCCGCATTTGGATAAACGTCAGCCTCAGCTGTATATATTTTAAAATGATACCATAATTCCACTTGTTATCATATATGTAAAACGTCATCAAACCGCTTCAGACCACCCTTGTATATACACGTTATAGGTTCTAAGATACAGGCGGATTTCACTAGAAAAAGCAGATCATTGATCTGCTTTTCTTTGTAAATGCCATGTTTTCAGTTTCAGCTTTGTTTCATTTCTGCCACTGATCGAGATTGATTTATTTCCCGGGGAAGGAAAGTAACGTGCAGTAAATACTTCTCGGCCTCCGTTTACAAAAATCTCAATCGACGATGCATCGATAAAGATGTGAAGGTCGTGTAATTCCTCTATTGCCACTTCTCGAACTTCTTTTGTTCGATCTTCAAATCGATCTCGCTCTAATGTTAATTTGCCTTCATCTTTATCATAAATGATACGGGCTGCCGCTCGAATACAGCATTCAAACCCTTTTTGTGTGTCAATTTGATCAATGAATACCTCTGCGCTTGTAATATCATCTACAGGAATCGATTGGACGGAGCGTTTGATATGAAAAACATTCTCTTGTTCATTGGTTCTCATCGCCTGGAGCTCAGTGACTGGTTTTTGAATCAGATGTCCGTTATCATCTAAACGCAGCTCTCTCGGGATCGTGAGGCAGTGTATCCATTGATACGAAATCGTTGGATGATGCTCTTCTCCTTGATCAGGCACCCCCATCCATCCGATTAAAAGACGTCTGCCTGATTCGTCTAGAAAGGTTTGCTGCGCATAGAAGTCAAAGCCGCGGTCCAGCTCCTCAAACGCTCCGTGCGTATATTGATAGGTATGATCATCCAATCTCCCAACAAAATAGCCTGATTGATGTGTATTATGATATTTTAAGCCATCCGACTTTAACCCTTGCGGCGACACAATCAATACTTCCCGGCCATCTAATTCAAATAGATCTGGACATTCCCACATATAACCGAAATCCTCTAATCCATTTTTTCCACTGCCAGCAATCATGCCTTGAAACGTCCAATTGTCTAAAGTATCAGAGGTAAACAAGACGAGATTCCCTTTCAGGTCCAGGCTTTGTGCACCAAGAACCATGTACCACTGGCCATTTCGCTTCCATACTTTCGGATCACGAAAATGGGCGGTGAATCCTTCTGGCAGCGTCGCCACGACACCTTTTTTCTGAAAATGAATGCCATCTTCTGAAACAGCTAAACATTGATATGTCTCACGGTTTCCTTGTTCATCGCGAACGTTTCCAGTGTACATCACATACATCTGTCCATCGTCAATGACTGCGCTGCCAGAATAACAGCCGTTTTGATCAAACCAATCACTTGGGGCAAGGGCGGCTTCCTCGTGCTGCCAATTCACTAGATCTGTCGATGTGTAATGGCCCCAAAATTTTGCGCCGTGTCCCGTTTTGAATGGCTGCCACTGATAAAAAACGTGGTAAACCCCTTTCCACTGAATCAACCCATTCGGGTCATTTAAAAGACCAACTGGCGGCATTAAATGAAAATGCTGACGGTACACATCTTTTTTCACCAAATGCTCATAGTTTCGAATACGGTCTGCTACCTTTTGACGAAGTGCTGCGTCAGTTGTTGTCATGACTGTGACCACTCCTTGATTATTTTTCTACTTCTTTTACTTTAAAGATGATGGTGAGAGTAAATGAAACAGCAACAGCGATTAACATACCAATCACATAATTCACCACATTCTGCACACCGTATGGCGCGGCAATCGCAATCATCGGAATACCCGTTAAACCATAGGCGTTGGCTGCAACCTTCGTGAAGACAACAAATGCCCCGCCTAATGCGCCTCCGATCATCGCGGCAATAAACGGCTTACGATAGCGGAGGTTGACACCGAATATGACAGGCTCGGTAATACCTAGGAAAGCTGAGAAAGCTGCAGGAAGTGCGATTTCTTTTGTTTTCGCGCGTTTCGCTAAGAAAAAGACAGCCAATCCCGCCCCGCCTTGAGCTACGTTGGACATGGCCCAAATTGGCAGCAAATAGTTACGCCCAATATCATTCAGCAGTCCTGCTTCAATCGCATGGAAGCTATGATGAACCCCTGTGAGCACAATGAGAGAGTAGGCTCCTCCGAAAATGAGTCCTGCTAAGAAGCCTGCATGATCATAAATAAATGTCAATGCATTCGAAATTCCAGTACCGAGCATTCTTCCAAGCGGTCCAACTGCAATAAACGTCACAAATCCAGTCACAATCACCGTCACAAACGGGGTCACAAGTAAATCAATACTGTTCGGAACCACTTTTCTTAAATTCTTTTCAACAAGACACATGATGTACACAGTCAATAAGACTGGAATGACTGTTCCTTGGTAACCAAGAAGAGCAATATCAAAATTGAATAAATGCATATACTCTGGTTTCGCATCCGTCAGCCCCCACGGGTTGAGCAGGTTCGGGTGAATCATAATCCCCCCAATAACGGCTCCTAAATACGGATTTCCACCAAACTCTTTCGCTGCACTGACCCCAATTAAAATCGGCAAAATGATAAAGGCTGCACTTGAGAACATATCAAGCATTTGGAAGATCGCAGAGCTTGGGTCAGCCCATTTGAAGGCTTTCATCATGCCTAATAGGCCCATTAATAAACCGCTTGCAACAATTGCTGGAATGATCGGTACAAAAATATTTGATAACGTCTTTGCAAAACGTGCAAGTGGATTCATTTTTTGTTTCACTGCTTCATCATGGCTGACAGGCTTTTGTTTCTCGTCTCCTGTCTCAAGACCAGTCTCACGAGCAAATGGTTCATATACTTTGTTGACTGCCCCCGTTCCAAAAATGATTTGGAATTGTCCCGAGCTTGAGAAAGCCCCCTTCACCCCTTCAAGTTCCTCAATGGCTTCTTTGTCAATCAGTTCCTCATCTTTTATCACCAATCTGAGTCTTGTTGCACAATGCGTGGCACTGATGACATTTTCTTTGCCGCCTAATCGTTTTGTTAATTCTTTGGCTGTTTTTTGATAATCCATGTTGTCTCCTCCTTTTTAAAGCAAAAAAGACCTAAAATTCACCAACGATAAAAGGACATACACGTCCCCTCGTTACGCAAATTTTAGGTCTTGCCTGCCTGGCAGTCACAATCCCACGATATCAAATTTTGATTACGCTTTCATCATAGTATAAGAGAGAGACGTGCGTCAACCTCTTTTTTCGAATCAATTGACCCATATACACTAATAAGAGTAGTGTGCATAAAAAAAAGCCTGCATGCAGGCACAACCACTAAACCAATTCGGCATCCTGCAGACGCTGGACATGCAGCGTGATGTAGCCGATCTCCGATTCAGGGAGATGAAGTTCATATTCATTTTTCAACAAATCAGCGAGTCCACGTGCACACCGGTAAGCCAAATCATACTTTGTTTGGATAAAACTCAGCATGTCATCGTCCATGATTTGAAATGCCTCATTTGATTCCAACCTGCCTAATGCATACCTCAAATGTGTCACAAGCCGCTGATAGGAAATACTATCCTCATCAATTGAATGCTGAAAATAGCTTTCTATATGCTCGATCATTTCTTTGATCATCGTTGTATATTTCACGGTCTTTTTCATAGACTCCGTATTCATTTTGGCCGTATGAATATGGAGTGCCACATATCCTGCCTCATCGTCCGGCAGTTCAACCCCAAGCCGATCCTTTACATAACGAATGGCATACTTTCCAATATCATATTCCTGCTTATATAAGACTTTGATCTCACCAAGCAATTTATTATATAGCACAATGCCCTTTTGAATGCGCTCAATGGCAAAGGATAAATGGTCAGTCAGTGATATATGAATATGATCACTAAGCGGCATCATCAGTTCACCCTCTGCATAACTGATGATATGCTCTGCCACCTCAATATGCGCTTCTGGCAATGTCGCAAGAATTTGTTTGAATTTCTCATTTTCTTCACGCACAACAAAGATTTTCTCTATTTTTTGAACGGGAACGACGTCATTTTTCCCCTTCTGAAAAGCAATTCCAGGCCCCATCACAATTTTCTCCTGATCACCTTCCTTTACAATCACTGCATTGTTATTCAATATCTTATATATCTTCAAGGGGTATCCTCTCCCACCAGATAACGTTTCTTATGTGGGATTTTACCCTGTTTCATCTCCCATGTAAAGGTAAGAGCGGACCAGCACGCGCCTCTCTCGCCGTCTTCTCATCAAGCATCATCAGACTTTGCTTAAACGCTCTCTCTGACCTGCGCTTCTTCTTCTTTTCTTCTGCCAGCTTCTCTAGCTCTCTCTCTTTCACGACTTGAAAGAAACGATCATCCACCGCGGCCGCCTGAAAACGTTGCTGCTTCATCATCACACTAGGATTCACAAGCACATTCATCATGAAACCAAACCATACACTCAACCAGTTTTTGAATTTCCTCACTGAACATCCCTCCGCTTTTCTTAGAATCTAGCAGTTCTAGCAAAACAACTGCTCCTATCATATCCCGAGAAAAAAGAGAGGTTTGTCACAATCTGGGTGAAAAAACAAACTAGTTTTCAGAAGTTTTGTTGAAAAGTGCAGAAGATCATCACGTACGATGATGTTTGAATAAAAATTTTATACACACACTATCCAAAAGATAAGCACACCTTATCAACAGAGTTTATCCACATATCAACACCCCATTACTAGATTTTGTGTATGCGATTTTTTTATTTTCCATATATATATCTAAATAATTGAGTTATCAACAGGAGTTTGTGCATAAGTGAGACTTTATAAACAAAATAGCTCTTTATAACTATGTAAAATAAGACCATTTTAGTAAAGGAATTGTTTTCATCGTATTGAATACTTAATAACGGGCAGTGAATCTTTCCTATTTATCCACAAAAAGAAAGGCTATCTCCCTAAAAACACAGCTAGAAAGGGGAAAATTAATGAAAAAGGTCATCTCTCGTTCTTCTGTTCTATTGTTCTCTACTATTTTTATTTTATCCACATTCTTTACAGGTCAACAGGCTGCTGCCGCTCCATCGAACAAACAGGTGGAACTAGAAAAAGCAGAAATCTTCGGTGAAATCAATGTCAACTCTAGAAAACACACCACTGTCATTGTTGAATTAAAGGAAAAATCCTTAGTTGAAGCCAAGCAAGAAGGCAAAGCTCAAACAAAGGCCTCCCTCAAAAAATCTCGAACAAAAGTAAAAAATGCAGCACTCAAAGAAATTGATAAAGCGAGTGTTCGTCAAGAATATGAAAAAGTCTTCTCTGGTTTCTCTATGAAACTTCCTGCAAACGAAATTCCGAAGCTGCTCGCAGTTGACGGAGTAAAAGCCGTTTATCCGGATGTTACATATAAAACAGATGAAGTGAAAAAGGAAAGCATTCAACTTCCAAATGAAGATGTCTCCCCTCTTATGGATAAAAGCGCTCCATTTATCGGTGCACCAAAAGCTTGGGATGCCGGCTACTCTGGAAAAGGGGTAAAAGTCGCTGTCATTGATACTGGAGTAGACTATACCCACCCTGATTTAAAAGGAAACTTTGGTTTATACAAAGGCTATGATTTTGTTGATAACGATTATTCTCCGCAAGAGACGCCTAAAGGAGACCCTAGAGGTGAATCGACAGACCATGGCACACACGTCGCAGGAACAATTGCTGCCAATGGACAAATTAAAGGTGTCGCAAAGGATGCCACACTTCTTGCGTACCGTGTACTTGGACCAGGCGGGTCTGGGACAACTGAGAACGTTCTTGCAGGCATCGACCGCGCTGTTACTGATGGAGCAGATGTCATGAACCTCTCTCTCGGAAACAGTGTGAATAACCCTGATTATGCCACAAGCATCGCACTCGATTGGGCCATGTCTGAAGGCGTTGTCGCTGTCACATCGAATGGAAACAGCGGACCGAACAGCTGGACAGTCGGTTCTCCCGGCACGTCAAGAGATGCCATTTCTGTCGGAGCAACTCAACTTCCGTACAGCCTTTATAGTGTGAAATTCCCGAACTATTCTACTGCAAAAGTGATGGGCTACTACCAAGAGAGTGATTTAAAAGCACTTGACCAAAAACAAGTCACACTCGTCCATGCAGGTATCGGTGACGAAAAAGCATTTGAAGACATCGATATTAAAGGAAAGGTTGCCGTGATCGAACGAGGAGCCATTGCCTTTGTTGATAAAGTAGACAATGCAAAAGCTGCTGGTGCAATCGGCGTTGTGATGTATAACAACACCGATGGAGAAATTCCAGTCGATGTACCGGGTCTCGCTCTTCCTACGATTAAGCTTTCAAAAGCTGAAGGAACGGCGCTTGTCAAAGCCATTGAGGCTGGAAACAATACAACAACTTTCTCCATTCAATTTGTCAAAGAACTTAGTGAGCAAGTCGCTGACTTCTCATCTCGCGGACCAGTTGTGGATACTTGGATGATTAAGCCTGATTTATCAGCACCTGGCGTCAGCATTGTGAGTACGATTCCAACGCATAACCCTTCTCAGCCTTATGGATATGGCTCAAAGCAAGGAACAAGCATGGCTTCACCGCATGTGGCAGGGGTCGCAGCGATCATCAAGCAAGCAAAACCATCGTACACAACTGAACAGATCAAAGCACTGATGATGAATACAGCAGAAAAACTATTTGATGCAAATGGCAGCCCATTCCCTCATAACACACAAGGGACAGGCAGTGTTCGAATCATCGAATCACTCCAAGCGTCATCTATCGTTTCTGATGCCAGCTATTCTTACGGCACTTTCTTGAAAGAAAAAGGCGTTCAAATCAAAACGAAGAAATTCAAGGTAGAAAACCTTTCAAAAGCACCGAAAACGTATACCATTGATTACAAATTCAATGGCAGCGGCATCAGCACAAACGGAACGAAAAAAATCACTGTCAAAGGGAATTCCACTGGGTCCTTTACTTCCGCGGTACAAGTGAAATACGGTAAAACCAAAAAAGGAACGTACCAAGGCAGCATTACCCTTCGTGAAAATGGCAGAAAGGTCACAGAGATTCCTACTTTATTGATTGTAAAAGAGCCTGATTATCCGCGCGTCACTTCGGTTTCCGTCGAGCCGGATAACCGTGCTGGAAGCTATGTCATTAGCAGCTATCTGCCTGGTGGCGCTGAGAACCTTGCATTTCTCGTCTACTCGACAGATGGAGAGTATATAGGTGAAGCAGGTGTTTATCAACATGTTGATAAAGGAGAACACCGCGTAAAATGGAATGGCACGATCAATCAAGGTCAAAAGCTGGAACCTGGTGAGTATACAATGCTTGCGTATGCAAGTTTGAAAGGGAAATCAGACACTGTTCAAACGAAGGAACCCTTCGATATTTATCCTGAATAAACGTGAATCACAAGAAAAGCCTTGTATGAGCGGATTAGCTCATCAAGGCTTTTCGATTATATATGGAGGAAAGAGAGTCTGATGTTGATATTGCTATGGATCGTTTCTTTTTTGACTGCTTTTTTTCTAACGATCACTTTGGTGTATTTTTTCACCCTTTTACACGCGAAACATCCTCGTCCTTTTCATCAAGCATGCGAGCTGACGGTCTATGTGTCCTTCATTTACCCGCTTAGTTTGCTGGTGACAGCCGCGTTTATTTTCATCATGATGCTCCTTTTCCCCCTAGACATACATACGTTATGCATCAAAGGCTTCTTTTAATAAACGATACGATGTGAGCCGGTCTTGCATGTGGTGAGTGATCGTCACAGCGATTACTTCATTTGTACGATACGCTTTCGCTAGTGCCGTCAGCTGCTTTTTCACAGAAGATGGCGTTCCAACCACCATCCTTTGACGATTGGCAGCCACTCGTTTTTGTTCATATGGACTGTAGGAATAAGCTTGTGCCTTTTCATATGAAGGAAAGCCCCCGAGGTTTTGCCCCTGTTCATTGGCGAGTAAGGATAAATCTAAGCTGACTGCCAGTTTTTCTGCCTGTTCCTCTGTTTCAGCACATAAAACGAAGACCGCAAGACTGACGCGCGGCTCATCACCGAATGCTGAAGGTTCGAACCGGTTGATGTATTGCTCCACAGAATCTTCTCCGCCTTCGCCATTGATAAATAGAGCAAACGTATAGCCTGCACCTGCTTTCGCCGCAAGTCTTGCACTCCCTCCAGAGGAACCAAGCATCCATACCTCTGGTGCAGTCTCTACCTTCGGAGAAGCGGTTAAATGGGGCAGCGGGTAAAATTCATCCGCTAGGTCGTGTAAATAGACCTTCAATTCTTCTACCTGCTCAGGATATTGATCACCTAGTCGTTTTCGTTCACCATGATGAAGGGCAATGGAGGAAATGGGCATACCACCAGGAGCACGTCCAATCCCAAGATCAATTCTGCCAGGAGCCATTGCTTCGAGAACCCTGAAGTTCTCTGCTACTTTATAGGCACTATAGTGAGGCAGCATCACACCGCCTGAGCCAATACGAATATGTGACGTAACGGCTGATAAATGACCGAGAAGCACCTCTGGACTCGACCCTGCAAGCCGGTTTGAAAAGTGATGCTCTGATACCCAAAAACGGTGATAGCCCCACTTCTCTGCCTGCTTTGCCAATTCAACCGTTTGCTTCAATGCTTCAGCAGGTGTTGCATCTCCGATCAAAGGAGATTGATCCAGTATACTTAATTTCATCATGCTGCACCTCTTACAGAAATCCCCCTCTCTCAATCGAAAGGGGGGATGTCTTATTTATTTTCGATTAAAGCCCTTCTCTTTAACAAATTCTCCAAGGAAGGCACGCTTTGGCTGACTAAAGCCGCGAAGCATCTGCTTAGACCAAGTATCTTTTCTCTCTCCGTTTGTTCGTTCTTCATAATATGATGAAATACGATCATCGTATTCTTTTAAATAACGAGCCACATGCGCTTCATCTTGTTGATATGCATTTTCATGATAAATGAGTTCAACTGGCAGCCGTTCCTTTTGTGACGATTGACTCGCTGGATGTCCGACAGCCAGACCAAATAACGGCAGCACATAAGATGGCGTTTCAAGTAATTCAGACACTTCTTTCAGTTGATTACGCAGACCGCCAATATAGCAGATCCCAAGTCCCATTGATTCTGCGGCTACACTCATATTTTGCGCAGCGAGCGCCGTATCAATGACGCTAATGAGAAAGGCTTCCGTATTCTCAAGCGCCTCTTGATGATTTTCCCCTGCTTTTTTTGCAATATCATCATGGCGTTTCAAGTCTGCACAGAAGACAAAGAAATGCCCATTCTTCTTAACGTATGGCTGATTCCCGGCTAGTTCAGCAAGCTTGGCCTTCTTCTCTTGATTTGTCACACCAATAATACTGTACGCCTGTACATAGCTTGATGTCGAAGCAGCCTGTGCACTTTTAATGAGTGTCAGCACCTCTTCTTCGGACAAACGCTCGTCTGTAAACGAACGGATGGACCGATGATTTAATATCGTTTCTATCGTTTTGTTCAATTCGAAGACCTCCTTCACTTGTACTATCATATGACAAAGACATATGGCTTTTCAAAAATTAAAACTCGCATGAAAAAAGACAGTCTATACTTAGACTGCCCTTACCCGTTTTATTTAAATAAATAACTTTGGTATTTCGTTAATTGAACACTTGCGTTATAAGCAATCCCGAATCCAATAAGGACAGATAAGACAGAGCTTCCTCCGAAGCTGATAAATAGGAGCGGAATCCCTGTTACAGGCATCACGCCTATGTTCATTCCAATGTTCTGGAACGTATGGATCACAATCAGTGCTGTATATCCTACACAGAAGAATGACGCAAACCGGCTATATGGATGGATACGGTCGATCAGCACGACAAGCCGGTAGATCAAGAAGAAGAACATGATCACAACAAACGCACATCCGACAAAGCCAAAGGCTTCTCCTATAATGGAGAAAATCATATCTGTTTGTGCTTCTGGGACATAGACTTTTAAGTTTTTAACCCCATTCCCAAAAATCTGTCCAGCACCAATAGCCATAATGGCCTGGTCTACTTGATATTTATCAGACCCAGACGCATCCTGAGTCTGCGCTTGGTTGGCTGACGTAGAGCTATCAGGCAGCCAAGCGGTAATCCGGTTAATCTGATACTGCTGAATGCCAATTGTTTTCGCAACATCAGGGAAGAGAATGATCACGGCTAACACAGCGGCAACTAAAAGCACAACCACAGAACCGATGAGAGAAATCAGCTTCCAATTGACCCCTGATAAAAACACCATCACAACGACAATAAACATACAGACAGCTGCCGTACCTGCATCCTGTAAGAAAATCAGTCCAACTGGAACGGCTGCTACACCGGCAATTTTTAATAGTAGGAAGATATCATCTTCTAATGTCCGTTTTCCTCTAGGGCTTGACTTACCGATGACAGATGCAAGCATCATAATCAAACCAATTTTCATAAACTCTGAAGGCTGAAGTGTCCCAATCCCTGGTATCACAAACCAGCTTTTTGCACCATTTTTAATTGGAGCAAAATCATGACCTCCGATTTGTGCAGGAGCGACTTTCAGAAAAAGTAACAACAGTATGCCACCTATAAAAATATAGAGGCTTAGCTTCTCTAATTGCTCCAAATCAAAGTAATTTATGGCTACAATACATATAACTCCGACCATGTAGTAAATAATCTGCCTCGTCCATGCATTAGATCCATACTGTCCAAATTGACCCGCAGCATAAATCGCAATGACACTGATGGCAAAGAAGGCTAAAAATATAAAAATTAAATCCCCTTGATAGTACGGAGATGTATTCTGCTTGTTCATGAACTAACCACCCTTATTACAAAACATAAAAGCCCTTATTTATATTAGATTGAATTTTTCACAAAAGCAACTCACCTTAAATATGACGGAAGATACATCCGAAAGGTTCCAATCATTTTTCAAAAAATGAAATACTTTTCTTTCTAACAATAGGAAAAAATTCCTCTATACTCTTTCCATTCATCCGATCATGAGTCCTTTAAAAAGATTATTTTACAGATATTAAGGGGAAAATTCAATGACCTATGTGGCGATATGACAAGCAATTATCAAGCCAGCATAAGCTGTACGGAGAGAAAAGGAAAAAGCCACTTTCTACGGAATAAGGCCCATTTTCCAATTATTGAGTTTACTTCAAAGTCAATTGTGGTATAATACTTGTAACAAAATGTTCACAATATCTCCTAAAAACAGACACAATTGCATCCTGACCTCTCATTTGATTTGGATATCAACTTACAAAGGAGTTGGATACGATGGATATGTTCTTTGCGTACCTATGTATTGCAACGGCTACACCCCTGTTTTTATGGCTTGAAAACAGAAAAATTGCACTAGCTTCTATTCCACCCATTATGATTATGTGGATTTTCTTCGGTCTTTACATGACGAGCAGTTTATCTCCAGCAGGACATACCTTCATGATCGCATTCTTTGCCATTAACGTCATTTTGGCACACATTGCAGCGTTTCTCATTTATGGACTTCCATTCATTCGCAAAAGATTCAGCAGCACCAGATAAATCACGCACCACCTATTGGAGGCGTAATCAACATCATGATAAAAACCACTCACCTTTGAGGGATGAGTGGTTTTTTTATTATTTCTCTGAATGCTCAGACTGCTTTGGCGCAGAAGGTGAATAACCGTCTTTGCTGTTCTCTCCGTGGCTGTAGTGAGCCGCAAAGATCCAAACAGATCCGATAACGAAGATAATCGCACAAAACAGACCAAACAATGTATTTCCGACTTGAACAGTTCCGTTCTCGCTTTCTGTCATGTGCATAAACATGAATAGCTGCAAGAACGCTTGAATGAAGGCAAAACCAAAGATAATCCATAGTTTTGCAGAACTGCCAATTTCAGCTCCAATGGCAATCCAGAATGCTAAGATTGTTAGCACAATGGATAGGATGAAGCCAACTACGTGTTTCCAAGGGAAGTGTTCGTGCTCTGCTGAGGAATGTGTTTTTCCAGCCATATCACAAAAGCCCCCCTAATCCGATCAAGTAAACAGCTGTGAAGATGAAAATCCATACAACATCAAGGAAATGCCAGTATAGACTTGAGATAAAAATCTTCGCTGCTGTTTGTGGAGTTAATCCACGTTTTTTAATTTGGAACAAGACCCCGGTAATCCAGAAGATACCGATGGATACGTGTAGTCCGTGAGTTCCTAAGAGTACAAAGAATGCAGACCAATACGCACTTGTATGGATACTCGCACCCTCATGTACATAATGGAAGAACTCGAAAATCTCAAAGCCAACGAAGCCTGCACCTAGAAGCAGTGTCAGAATCGTCCAAATGACAACCCCTTTTGTACTTCCACGGCGCATTTCATGAACAGCAATCCCGCATGTAAATGAACTAACCAATAACAGGAATGTCATGATCAATACAAGCTTCATATCAAACAGTTCAGCTGGTAAAACGCCGCCAGCTGTTCTGCCATGAAGAACAAAGTAGGTCGCAAAAAGTGTTGAGAATAACACGATTTCCGCGCCAAGGAATATCCAGAAACCAAGGATGTTTAAACGTCCTGTTTCAGACTGATATTCAAGCGGTGCATTTGCATAGCTGCTATCATTATGTCCCATTACTTCTGCGCCTCCTTATTCTTTTTCTCTGTTTCAATCACTTCTTCAACAGGAATATAGTAGCCATCGTCATATTCAAATGAGCGTAAAATCATTGTTGCGAATACACCGATTAAGCCAATAACGCCAATCCAGTACCATTCAAATACAAGACCGAATGCACCAAGTCCGAAGAATGCAGACATGATGAGTGGTCTGCCTGAATTGTGCGGCATGTGAATTTTCTTGAATTCTTTTTCAGGATGAACGTCTACGTTGTTTTGCTTCCAATGATGGAATGCATCTGGTGTTGTCACTTCTGGAAGTGCTGCAAAGTTATAATGCGGCGGAATTGCAGAAGATGTCGCCCAGTCAAGAGTACGTCCATCTCCCCAGCTGTCTCCAGACACTTCACGTTTCGCGTGTCTCCAGCTGTAGTAGATGTTGTAGCAAAGGATGATGAATCCGATACCCATCATAAATGCACCAATTGTTGAAATAAAGTTTAGTGCAGTCCAGCCATCTTCTGGTCCATACGTATAAATACGTCTTGGCATTCCTTGCAGTCCTAAGAAGTACTGCGGGAAGAAACAGATGTTAAATCCGATCATGAATACCCAGAAGAACCATTTGCCGATTCTTTCGTTTAACTTGTAACCAAACATTTTTGGATACCAGAAAACAAGGCCAGCAAAACAAGCAAAAACAGTACCTGCGATTAATACATAGTGGAAGTGGGATACAAGGAAGTACGTGTTATGGTACTGGTAATCCGCAGCTGCCATCGCAAGCATAACCCCAGTGACACCACCGATAACGAAGTTCGGGATGAAACCAAGTGCCCAAAGCATTGGTGAAGTAAAGCTGATACGGCCTCGATACATCGTAAAGAGCCAGTTAAAGATTTTCACACCTGTTGGTACAGAAATCGCCATTGTTGTAATCGAGAAGAATGAGTTAACCGCTGCACTGTTCCCCATTGTAAAGAAGTGGTGAACCCACACAAGAAAACTAAGAACAGAGATTGCCACAATCGATACAACCATCGCTTTGTAACCAAACAGCTGTTTTCTTGAGAACGTCGCAAAGATTTCTGAGAAAATACCGAAAGCCGGCAGGATGACAATATATACCTCAGGATGTCCCCAAATCCAGAAAAGGTTCGCCCAAAGCATTGGCATACCGCCTGCTTCGAGTGTAAAGAATGCAGAACCGAATAAACGATCAAATGTCATAAGTGCTAAAGCAACTGTTAATACAGGGAATGCGAATACGATGATGACAGACGTAATCAATGTTGTCCATGTAAACATTGGCATACGCATAAGTGTCATACCTTTTGTACGCATTTTTAAGATGGTCACCATGAAGTTAATACCTGTCATAAGTGTACCAATACCTGCAATTTGGAGCCCGAGCAAGTAATAGTTCTGTCCAGGTCCTGGTGAGAAATCATTTCCGGCTAGCGGCATGTAACTCGTCCAGCCTGCACTTGGTGATCCTCCAATGACGAAGGAAATGTTGAACAGCATCGCTCCAACCATGAATGTCCAGAAGCTAAGGTTGTTCAAATAAGGGAATGCAACGTCACGTGCACCAATTTGAAGAGGAACAACGACGTTGATTAAACCAATTAAAAATGGCATCGCCATGAATAGAATCATGATCGTACCATGCGTTGTGAAAATTTCATTATAGTGGTTGGAATCTAAAAACGTATTATTAGGAAGCGCCAGCTGTGCGCGCATCATCAGTCCGTCTACCCCACCGCGGAAGAACATAATCACAGCAGCAAGGATATACATGATCCCAAGCTTTTTATGATCAACTGATGTTAGCCATTCTTTCCAGAGCCATTTCCACTTTTTAAAGTAGGTTAAAACAAACACGATAGCAATGGAAGTAAGAGCGATAGAAATTTGCGCACCAAGAATTAATGGGTCTCCAGTTACAAAAAACTCATCCCATTTCAAATGCATAACGGCCTCCTCCTTTCCTTAGTCAGTTTATTCATTATCTAGTTTTCTTTTATAGTTCTTCACATTCTCGAAAGGATCTGTTTTGGAATGCGGAGAAACTGATTGGTAACCTAAACGTTTGCGTGCTTGGAGTGCGTATTCAGAATCCTCTCCATGCTTCGCAAAGGATAAATGTGTTGATGAGAATGTCTGCACATCTGCAGCATCCGGAAGCATCAAGTAGTCATACGTTTTCTTCGTTAACTTTGGTGCTTCTTTCTTCGTTTTGCTTACCCATTTATCATAGTCAGACTGCGTCATCGCATTGACTTTGAATTTTTGCTGAGCAAAGCCCTCGCCTGTGAAGTTGGCGTTTCTTCCTTCATATGTGCCAACTTGATCAGCTTGAAGATATTGTTCCATCTCCATTCCAGCCATCGCATACTTCTCCCCGCCTAGCTGAGGAATCCATAGTGATGCCATTGTATCAGCGGAAGTGATTTTGAATAAAACCGGCTGATCTTTTGGAATGTTTAAGTAGTTCACTGTCTCAATATTTTCCTCTGGATAGCTAAAGATCCATTTCCAATCAACAGCTGTAGCATAAACGACAAGTGGATCTTTATGGCTTGTTGCTTGAGGTGCCTCTTCCAAAGAGTAAATTGTTTTTACAGTTGGAACCGAAAGGGCAGCAACGATTAATATTGGGATCACTGTCCAGATAACTTCTAGAAGCGTATTCCCGTGTAGTTCTGGGTTATAAGAGGCGTTTCCAACGTCCTTACGCTCACGGTATTTAACCAAAATGATGGTAAACAGTACAAATACCGCACCAACGATAAAGAGCATGAATCCAATGGATAAAAGGATTAAGTCTTTTTGTTGTGCTGCGACAGGTCCTTTAGGATCTAAAACAGCGATATTGCTGCAACCTCCTAATAAAAAAACACTCACGAGCATCGCTAATAAAAGCATAGGTTTAATGGCTCTGAACAAGAAGATCACCATCCTTCCTTAGATAATGTATAAATTGCTGAATAATTGTGAAAAGCCATCTGCCTTCGAAAACTTTTCTTCCCTTTGTAATGCTATCAAAATCTGTTAGAGTTAGCTTCCCTTTTTTCAAAAGTTCATTTATTTTTCAACAGATTTCTATTAAAATGTCATAAATTCGACATAAATTTATATTATTGCACACACAATAAATTTCTAGGATTTTGAAAAGTTGAGAGTTGAAGGCAAAGGACAAACAATCAAGAACTTTGTCAAATTTAGGTTTACCACAATAAAAAAGTTTGGTCGAATTTCAATTTAACTTAATGAAATTTTATCTAGGTAAACAATTTTGAAATAGGTATCCCCACATTTAACAAAAACCTTACTCATTTTAACGCAAGTTCACAAGAAAAGAAAGTATCGATTCTCTGCGATACGCTGTAAGAATTGGTAATGATGCTGAATTAATGGAATCTCGCTAAAGACTTCCAGCAAAAAACCGGCTCAGCGCCGGCACTCTGCATTTATTCATCTCTCACTAAGATGTCAGGTCGTCTATAGATCTCTCCCTCATGTTCAATGTCCATGTACGTCCACTTGCCTGTATAGGTTAAAAAGCGGTTGCCCTCTTTTTCTACTACTATCGTATCCTCTGATTTCAGTCCAGGCAATGAAGGATTCCACGTAAACACTTGATGTAGCTGAATTTCTTCCTTCGATGAGGGAACAGCAATGATTTCCCTAGATACAAATCCCGTCTTTCCCCCTTGATGAAGCTTTTTCCAGCTATCAGGGAAGCCCTCTTTTTCATACTGAGCAATACCTGCTTTCAGTACATCTCCTAATGTTTTACCAGGACGTGTGGCGGCATTCATGACTGTATCAATTCGTGCAAGCCGCTCTTTGTTCTCTTCAAGCTCCTTTGGAAGCTGACCAAAGTAAACAGACCTTGTGACATTCGCTACGAGCCCGTGCCGTTCTGCACAGAGGACAACAAGCGCGTGCTTTTGAAGTGCTTTCTCTGTTGGAATCGGGTGACGGTATTGATGGATCCGGTCATCCGTTGCCACAAGCAGGACTTCTATCGTCATCCCTTGTGCAATGGCTCTTTGAGCAATAAGCGAAGCAATTTCGTGTTCGGTCTGCCCTGGCACGATTTCTTGACAGACACTTTCTACAATGACCGCTGTTTCATGACAAAGGATTTCATATTGACTGAGCAGCGAGGCAGTAAGGATCGATCGAACATGTGACAAATCCGGCTCGATCCATTCGAATCCATCCATTTGAATGTCCGCCCCAATTCGTTTACCTTTTGTGAGTTCTTGAATGTAGGGGGTCTCATCCTCATACCAATCCATTGTGACCACCTGAAAGGGATGATCGACATACGCCATTTCCTCTTCAATGATCCGCTTTTCTTCCATTTGATTCACAATGAGGACGAGGTCGTCTTTTAAGACGAGCAGCTGGCACACGCCCTCTGGCGTATTTAACACAATGTGATTCCTTCTTCCGCCTGTCAGCCAGGAGAAGTTATTTCGCTTTTGAATCAAGACACCATCAAGCTGCTTTTCTTCCATTAGCTCTCTTACTTGTTCAATCATCTAATCACCTGCCTGTATGAAGTGTTTGAATGAAACGGTTAAAAGCTGTTTTCCCTTGCTCAGTTCTTTTAAACACACCCGCCTGCGAGAGAATTCGAGAAAAAATAGAGCCAATTTCTTGTTGTAAAATGGTTTCGATATTGTCCTCTGTAAAGGTGTTCTCTTCAAGCAGTCGCTTTGCCCATGTTTCGTGTTTCATGATAGCAGGACGGGCTTTGATTTCTTCAAGAGGACTTTCGGATAGCAGTGCCTCTTTTAATTGGCTTAACTCCTCTGCTAATCTGCCAGGAAGGACAGCAAGGCCCATGACTTCAATTAATCCGATATTCTCTTTTTTAATATGGTGGACTTCTTCGTGCGGATGGAAAATGCCGTCTGGGTGCCGCTTGTCTGTACGGTTATTACGCAGCACTAAATCTAATTCATAGTCATCCCCGTGGCGTCGCGCAATAGGTGTAATGGTATTGTGCGGAGTCTCTCCTGTATGAGCGATCAGCCCCACCTCTTCATCTGAATACAATTTCCACTCATGTAAGATAAAGTCTGCTGCGTCCGCGAGCGACTGCCGCTCGCTGCTTCGAAGGCGGATCACAGACATCGGCCATTTCACAATGCCAGCTCGCACATCCGGAAAGGCTTTGAGAGAAAAGACTTCTTCCATCTCTGCTTTCGCCATCGGAAATTCATGTGCACCGCCCTGAAAATGGTCATGACTTAATATACTGCCTCCGACAATCGGAAGGTCGGCGTTCGACCCGATGAAATAGTGCGGGTATATAGATATGAAGGAAAGCAGTCGTTCAAAGGTTTTTTTGGTGATGCTCATTGGCTCATGTTTACCTTTGAACACTATGCAGTGCTCGTTGTAATACACATAAGGTGAAAATTGCAGAAACCACGATTCACCTGAGAGTGTCACAGGAATAATCCGGTGATTCTGTCTCGCTGGATGGTTGATCCGCCCCTCGAAGCCAACGTTTTCTTTACAAAGGAGACAAAGAGGGTATTGCTTTTGACTGAGCTTCTTAGCTTCAGCGATGGCTTTGGGGTCCTTTTCCGGTTTTGATAGATTAATGGTGATCTCCAGCACACCATCGTCTGTTGGTGTAAACCACTGTACATTTTTGGCGATCCTGCCTGTATGAATATAGTGGGCATGCTGCTGCATCGCATAGAACCAGCTTGTAGCTGCCTCTGGTCCCTCATGTTGGCGTTTTTCTTCAAACTTCGCATAGATGACACTTGGAGGTGCCACCAAGCAGCCCATGATTTTCGCATCTA
Source organism: Bacillus sp. NMCC4 (assembly GCF_002998555.1). Classification (NCBI taxonomy): domain Bacteria; kingdom Bacillati; phylum Bacillota; class Bacilli; order Caryophanales; family Bacillaceae; genus Bacillus; species Bacillus sp. NMCC4. The sequence continues at coordinate 649,833 of NZ_PVRA01000001.1, forward strand.
GTAAATCACGATACGTATCCGTCCCCTCAGGAATAAGGCCTGTTTCTACTGCCCAATCCAGCATCGGCATTAAAATGTCTTCAAGGTCTCCTTCTCCTGAGACTGTTCTTGCTTCAGCGTCATCGAGCCCGAGCACCTCAAGCAGCCGATTTCTCGTATAATCGATATCTAGTGATGTCATCAGCTCTTTATTGATCCCGTATTGAATCAGCTGTTCCAATTTTTCAAAAATATCAATCGCCATTCCCTCTGTCCCCTCTCTTGCCTGCCTGTTACGCTTTATTCACTTTGGTAGCCATCTGGATGCTTCTGAAACCAATCCCACGCGCTCTGAATGATCGTGTGAAGGTCAGCATATTGAGGTGTCCATCCCAATTCTTGCAGCGCTTTTTCAGAAGAAGCAATCAGCTTTGCTGGATCTCCCGCGCGTCTTTTTGCCACTTGTGCCGGGATGGCATGCCCCGTGACTTTTCTGACAGCTTCTACGACCTGCTTCACGGAGAAACCTGTTCCATTCCCTAAGTTGTAGGTAGCACTGCCTTTTCCAGCACGCAGCCGATCAACGGCTAAGATGTGTGCCTCTACTAAGTCCATCACATGAATGTAATCTCTAATACACGTGCCGTCCTCTGTCTCATAATCATCACCGTAAATCATGATCTGATCCCGTTTTCCTAAAGCAACTTGCAGAATAATTGGAATGAGATGTGTCTCAGGCTGATGATCCTCTCCGACAAGTCCTTCTGTATGGGCACCAGCTACATTAAAGTACCGAAGCACCACGTATTCTATTCCATACGCTTGCTCAGACCACTTCAGCATTTTTTCAATCGCTAATTTTGTTTCTCCATAAGGATTCGTTGGGTTCGTTTCATCCGTTTCAACAATCGGCACGCACTTCGGTTCACCGTATGCAGCAGCAGTTGAAGAAAAGACGATGTGTTTCACATCAAATTCATTCATTATTTGTAGTAAAGCGGTTGCTCCGCCGACGTTGTTGTCATAGTACTTAAGCGGGTCTGTCACACTCTCCCCGACAAGTGAATCTGCCGCAAAGTGCATGACCGCTTCTATTTGATGCGTTTTGAAAACCTGTCTTAAAAAGACGTGATCCCGTAAATCTCCCTCCTCTAAGACAGCTCCTTCCAAAACAGCTTCTTTGTGGCCTGTCTGCAAATTATCCACTACCACTACTCGTTCACCTTTCGCTAGAAGAGCCGCCACCGCATGACTACCTATGTACCCTGCTCCTCCACAAACTAAAATTGTCATCACACTTCCTCCTTTGTGAGTTCTCTTGCGCCGCCTCCAATTCCAGCTGTGTAAAAAGAGGCTTGAATGCCTGTTTTCTCTTGATATATCGCACCAGTTTCTTCTATAAATGAACCCAGCAGTTCTTCTTTCACAATGCTGATCGTGCATCCGCCAAAGCCTGCACCTGTCATACGGGAGCCAATCGTCCCCGGGTGCCGCCAAGCTGCTTCAGCCAGTGCATCTAGTTCAAGTCCTGTTACTTCATAATCATTCTTTAAAGAAAGATGAGAAGCCTTCATGAGCCCACCTAGTTCTTCCATTTTATCATCTTTCAGAAAATTTACTGCTTTCATCGTCCGCTCGTTTTCCGTCACGACATGTCTTGCCCGTTTGCGGCATATGTCATCTTCAATCAAGTGGGCATGTGCTGCAAATTCATCCGCAGTGAGCTCACATAAGTGGGTGATGTCGATTTTTTTCCGAAGATCATTTAAAGCTGATTGACACTCTACCCGACGCTCATTGTATTTGGAATCAGCCAGTGTCCGCTTTTTATTTGTATTGGCGATGACAAGCGCCAGTCCCTCTTGCCGAAAAGGACTGTATTCAAAGGCAAGGGTGTCACAATTGAGCAAAATGGCGTGATCTTCTTTTCCAAGGGAAATCGAAAACTGATCCATGATCCCGCAATTGACGCCAATAAATTCATTTTCTGCACGCTGTGAGAGGAGGGCAAGACGGGCATTTGAAACGCTGAATGAATGCCATTCGTTGATGAGAACAGCGGTGACAAGCTCAATGGAGGCAGAGGAAGACAGACCTGCGCCATTTGGAATATTGCCGCTGTACACAATGTCAAAGCCTTCTTCTATCTTCATCCCTGCTTCTATAAACTGATTGAACACACCCTTCGGATAATTCGCCCAGCTGTCCGATTCCACGTAAGCGATTTCATAAAGGTTGAATTCTTTCACACCATCGCTATCAAAGTTCAAGGAATACATTCTCACGCGGCCATCTGAACGCTTCGCACAAGCAGCATACGTTCCGAGAGTAAGTGCGCATGGAAACACATGGCCTCCATTGTAATCTGTATGTTCACCAATCAAGTTCACTCTTCCTGGGGCAAAAAAATAGCGAAGTTCTTCTCCATCTCCAAATTGCTGGTGAAATGCCGCGCGTAACGTCTCGATCATATCCATTCCCCTTTTCTCTTCTGATACTTTTATTTTAGTTGTCCCAGCAGCATCAGTTCAATGGTAAAAAAACCGTTAAAAAATACCCTTTTTTTGCTGTGAATGGTACGATGTGATATGAGGTGTAACATGATTCTAAATAGAAAAAGGTTGTTTTTTGCTGTGAAGGAGGGTTTCCAATTTGAAGAAGGAAGCATTTGCATTTCGTTTTCACCATTCTGATGTGACATTGCCGGCGCAAATATGGTCTGTTGGCTGGGAAGTACAATCATCTTCGTTATATAGCTGGAATGGCGTGGAGCGGAAAGATCAGGGCAAGTGCATCTTTCAGCTCACACTGTCTGGACATGGCATGATTGAAATCGGAGAGAAACGTTTCAAAGTGTTGCCGGGTCAGGCCTTTCTCGTGAAAAGCCCAAGTGCCTATCAATATTATTTTCCAGAGGACAGTGAGCATTGGGAATTCCTTTATTTAACGCTTTACGGGGAAGCCTGCGATCTTTGCTTTGACCAATTTATTGACCAAGGAAAGCAGGTCATGCGTTTTCACCCAAATTCCAGACCGATCCGCCTGCTCAAGAACATTTATGATGAAGCCAGTGAAAGACGGATTACCAATCCATTTGAGGGGTCTAGCCTTGCTTATCAATTTGTCATGGAACTATATTCATATTTGCCAAAGCTTGAGGGACAAATGGAGAAATGGCCCGAGCCCATCGTTCAAGCTGCCTTGTTTGCCAGCCATCATTTTCACGAGGAAATTGGCCCGGACGATATGGCAGCTGCGGCACGTTTATCCAAAAGTCATTTTACGAGGGAATTCAAAAAGGCCACTGGCTTCACACCTATTCACTATCTAACCAATATCCGGTTAGAAAAGGCGGAAACGTTACTGAAAACAACAAAATACTCGATTGAAGAAATCGCCATACAGTGCGGCTACCGAAATGCGAATTACTTGAATAAAGTCTTTCGAAAGAAAATCGGCATGTCTCCAAAGCAACTGCGGGAAACAAGCGATGCATAATAAAAAGCAGCCGCTTTCACAATTGGCTGCTTCTTTTACGCTTTCGTCAGGTCAACATGAATTCTCCCTTGTCTTAAAACAATGGTCATTTGCGTGTCAGGTGTCATTAAGTTTTCTAAAATGTCCGTTGCCGTTTGAAGCGCAATGTCCATTCGGTTGATCTTTTCCTTTTCTTGTTCCGAAAACGCTTCTGGATGTGCGGTCATTTCTTTGACTAGCCTCAGCACTTGTTCATGCTGCTTTTCTGTTTGCTGATATATAACATCATATAATTCGTCTGGCCTGCTGCTCATTTCACATCACCTATCTTTTTTCATGTGTTAAATCGCATCTTCTTTTGTTTTCTTGAAGACGAACCATTTACTGGCGACATAATTCACGACCACAATCACAAAGTTGACAAGAATTTTTGCGACGGTTTCATTGAGCGCCATTTGGCTCACAAATAAAATCATCAGCCCCAGATCTACACCTAGAGACATGAGACGAACACTAAAAAATGAAGAAAGCTCACGCATAAGGCTTTTCGTATCACGAGCCTTTTGCTTGAAGACATACTTCTTATTGGTGATATAAGCAAAGAGAACAGCAAATACCCATGAAACAACTGTAGCTGTTTTATAATCCATGGAAAACATCTCAACGAATAAGTAGAAGCTGACTATGTTGACAATGGTTGTACACACACCCATCACAAGATACATGACAACTTCTTGATACTTTTGAAAAAGGCTATACATGTCTTTCTTCATTCCTTCTTGGTGGTTTCTGTTTCTTTTAGAATACCATCTTGAGAAGAACTTCCCAAACGAACAATATGTACGTCCTGCACAGATGAAATTTGTTCTACTTGATGGCAAATGTCAACCTAATTGGTTTATATAAGCCAAATGATTTAGGTCTTTTTCATTATTTTAATTTATAATCTTTTAACTGACTTTACAATTGTTTATTATTAGAAGTAAGAAATCAATATTTATGGGTTTTTTAGTCATTTTTTTAGGAACGTGGTAGGTGATAGATTTTACAAAATAGGTTAAATGTCATCATTTTTCGACAAAATCTATTTTGCGCTGTTTTCATCCACACGTACAGTTACTAGACGGTTTGTTCAAGTCATTGGTTGCAGATGAATATGTCTTATTGAACTGGAGGATATTATGGATACGCAAGTGAAAAGAAGAGTTGACGAAGAGTGGGTTTATTTGATTCAGGAAGCGAAAAAAATTGGACTAGGCATCGAAGAAATACAAGCTTTTTTAACATCCAACGGTGATCAGAAGATGATAAACAAACCGTAAATCAACGCCGTTATCCTTTGTCTTTCAGACTGCTTTGGCTAAAAGTTCTGACTTGTCAATTGACCTTTTGAAAATCCTTTCATGACGATACGCTACAGTAATTGAACACCCCTTCATACCAATCCCTTCCACTCATGGGGTTCTGTCTTTCTATATTAGGAGGACAGTCCGTTTCCCGTTCTTTATATGATCCCTTTATAGCCGCTATTCATGAAAATTGTCATTCTCACGTTATAAAACCAAGCTCCCCACCCATATATTAAGCATGAAAACAATGAGAAAGCAGAAAGGTGGGTAGAGCGTGAGTTCAGATTCCCTTTCCTATTATCACCAAAAAAAGGATCAGTATTATCATGGCTTGAACCCGGTCATTGTCAGCCGTATTCGTGAGGAATGGACGTCTTTATTGGATATCGGATGCGGCACAGGCAAACTTGGAAAAGTCCTGAAACAAAAGGGCCGGACCATTTATGGAATTGAATCGTTTGAGGATGCAGCAAAAGATGCTGAGCAAGAGCTAGATCATGTTCTATGCGGAAATATTGAACAGATGACTCTCCCTTACGAACATGAACACTTTGACTGCATCATTTTCGGAGATGTCCTTGAACATTTATTGGATCCGTGGGCCGTTTTAAAGAAGGTCAAACCCTTCCTTAAAAAAGAAGGAGCCATCCTGTCATCCATTCCGAATATCGGTCACATATCAACAGTTTTAGAATTACTAGCCGGCAGATTCACTTATACAGATGCAGGATTAATGGATCAAACACATTTACGTTTCTTCACCCTTCATGAAATTCATGCACTCTTTCATTCAGCAGGCTTTCGTATTCGCGAACTCGAAACCATTCGCGTACAGCATCCTTCCTATGCAAGCGTGATGAGTGATTTACATGAATTACTCATCAAGCATGGCATTCGTTCAGATTTTCACGAGGCCGCTACCGCCTATCAGTATGTGGTTGAGGCGGTTCAGCTTCATGAGTAACCCCACCATCCTGTTTGTTTTATGTGTAAATGATGAGTCCATGTTTCAGGCTTGCTTTCGGCAGCTCGCTTCACTTCCTGCTCCTCATGGATATCATGTAGAGGTTTTGCCGATTAGACATGCATCCAGTATGACCTCTGCTTATAATGAAGCGATCACCCATCCAGCTCAGTTTAAAATTTATCTTCATCAAGATACATTGATTGTCAAACAGCATATGCTGCTTGAGTTGATCCCGCTTTTTTTACAGCATCCATCACTTGGGATGGTTGGGGTCATAGGTGCAGAAAGCGTGCCTGACAATGGGATTTGGTGGGAGAGTTCTCATTGCAGGGGGAAAGTCATTGAATATCGTCACGACACCTATCAGCTGCTTTCGTTTGAAAGAGGTCGTCAACAACAGGCGGAAACACAAGATTATATCAACGCTTCGGCGATTGATGGTCTTTTCATGGCGACGCAGTATGATGTGAAGTGGCGTGAGGATCTCTTTGATGGCTTTCATTTTTATGATGTTTCGCAGTCCTTTGAATTCGTCCAGCAGGGCTATGAGGTTGGAATTGCGAGACAAGAAGAGCCTTGGTGTATCCACAAATGCGGAGATCATTTTGATGCAGAAACATATGAAAAAGCGAGACAAACATTTCTTGCGAATTATCGATAGAAAGCACCCTTTTCGGGTGACCAGAATGTAGAGAAACTCATGTTTTTCTACATTCTTTTTTATTTTCCACGTCATGATGTTAGGTACCCGAAAAACATCATTTTGAACAAAATAAGTGGATCGAGAGAAGGACGACCTTATTTCTCACTATAATACGGTTTTACTTTATCTATGATAAATGAAAAATCAATGTACTGATCAATTTTACGAAGCAAGTGATCGTGTTCAACCAATTGATCTAGTCATACAAATTCAGCTTCGTGCTGAGAAGAATGTCTAATGTGGAACATGAGAAAAACACCTTCCTTTAATATGCTTTTCTCTATTATAAAATGGGGAAATGTAAATTTTAAGGGGGAAAATAAAGCTGTCGAGATTTTCTCGACAGCCTGACCCTAAAGGTCTGTTTGATTCATCAAGTAGATAATCTAGAATCACGTGTTCCAAAACGAACATCAGGATTTTCACTAGAACGGGTTCCATTCCTCACAGCAAAATCGTTATCTTGTTGAGATAAAGTTATAAGAGGAAAATCCTCAGTAGTAACGCTACTGCCTGTAGCATTCCTTACAGTCAGATCAGTGGATTCTGGAGAAGTAGCATTTCTTGAATTCACATCAAAATCGACAGATGATAAAGAGATCACACCTAGCAATGCTGAAGCACTCAAAAAACCAGTAAGAACCGTTTTAAAATTCATATGAACAGTCGCCCCTTTGGATTTGTTTTCGGGCGTACATCACTTTTTCATACATTTTTACAGATTCATCCATACGCCCATTCTCATTATAGTACCGAGCCGCTTCAAGCGCTAGGTCTTCCATATATGGATAACCCCTCTCATTCTCTAATTTTTCCAACGAGCTCAAGACTTCACTTAGGTTTGCTGTTTTTAAAAATAAAATTTCCAATACCATCAGCAACGATAAAAACAGATCATTTTTTCTATTCTTCGCTTCTTCCAAGCCTCTTTTGAAAAATCTTTCACCCTCAATAAATTCCTTTTGACTCAAATGAAATAACGATAATTCATAAAAAACCAAAAGCAACTCTGTAGCATTAATAGGCTCTCCTTCTAGAATAACCTGATTAAAATAAGCTAGTGCCCTATTAAAATCACCTAATCCTTTATAACAACACCCAATATTAAATAATGACTTCACAATCATTGGCTTATTAGAAATTGCCTTAGATTTTTCTAAAGCTGACAATAAATGAGGAAGCGCCTTTTCTCTGCATTCAAAATCAATGAAATTACCTGCCATAACAGTTAGACAATTAATTTCTCGAATCATATAAAGGGAATTGCTCTTATGCGCCTTATAAGTATCATAAGAAAGACCAACGTAATACATAGACACATGTGTCTGTTTCATGTGATAAAACACTTCAGATAATTTGTAATAAAATTCCGCTCTTTCTAACTCATCCCCTACTTGCTCCAGGCGCTTTTCCGAGCGCTTATAGAACACAATAGCTCTAATAAACTCACCATTTTTGAATTCATACATGCCTTGAAAAAAATTAAAATAGTATTCAAGAATGGCTGACATCTTTTTTCCTTGTCCTTCTACAGCTTTCAAGTAATCCGATTTTTCAAGTGGTTCTTTAGAAGGCTGCACATAGTCTGTCATCAATTGATGACGAAACTCCATCAACTGAAAATAAAGAACCGCCTGTTCATCTTCTTCCATGACATCTATATCTTTTCTAACCTCTTCCCTTAGCATCTGGGCCTCTTTAACATTGAATCTTTTTATATGCTTATACCATTCATTTATCTTGATCGCTACAACTGGAGACGGTATAGACGCCATCTACAATCCCCCCCTAGAAAACCAATTTTTAATAAATGTTAGCACAAGAATTCCTAATAAAACCCTATTTATCCATTCATATGTAAAATTTTCGGCATGACGCAAACACTTTTTAAGCAAGTAGGACACAAGACATATCGGTTTTTAGATGCTATCACAGCAGTTAACGCATTTAAATCCCATATAAGCGTTCTTGAAGCATCACACTATGAAAAACCCGAGCATAAATAAAGATGCTTAGAAACGAATATGAACGCTCTTGGTGGTGTTTTTAAAATAGGTGCCATGTTTTTTAAGAAACAAAAAAACAGGCTCTTTAGCCTGTTCTTTATTATCCAGTGATGACCATATTGATGAATGGGACACTCAGTAAAAAGTAAACAACGGCAAAAACAACTTTATAACCCATCTCTTTTTCTTTATTATTCTTACGTTTTTTCATATAAACAGCAAAATAAGAAGCACCAATTAACATCATCAATACTGGTATTACAGTCATCATAAATTATCCTCCCTAATAAAAGAACCTATATTGCGGTCACCGCAACCCAAAAAGAAACTTTCCATCACATTACCAATTATCAAGAAATAAATGGTAGCATGGAAATATATCAAAGAAAGTGAGTGATTCTTATAAATCCATGTCTCCTATGCTTCTTTATGCAACCATTTTTTTGACTCTCTTATGATCCCCCAAAATAGGAACCTGTACAGAATTACAAGCAAGAAAAAAGTATAAACAAACTCAAAGGGAGAGAATGGTTCATAATCAATTATGTATGCATTAATAAACACTATTACCAAAGAAAACAATTCCATCAAAGAATCTATAAATCTGTTTTCTTTGAACACGTCCCTTGTCTTTTTGAAATTAAAGATGTCTTTAATTTCCACACTAGAAAGTCCTTTGATTAAAGCTAAACCTATCAAGTACACACCAAAAGACATCTCAAAGGAAAAACTCAACATCTGTGTGATTACACAATAAATCAAAGTGAATAAGAATAAATACATTTTATTACTCTCCTTAACCTCTAAGTATTCCACCCCAATAGAAGGAAATATCATGTATGCGTTACCCCAAAAAACAAATAGGAGTGGTACGTATGTTTAAAAAATTTCTAGTAGTGTTATGTGTGCTTACTATTACATTTGGTTTCTCTTCTCCAATGATTAGTCATGCCAGTCAAGGTAATAATGAGACCCCTCCAGTCAGTGTAGATAAAAAACAATTGGAATTAGCAGAGAAACTATCTAATTACTTCGAATTAGATAAGGATGGAAATATTCATTTTACAGCTGATAAAGAAACCCTTATGGAAATGGGAATTTCAGAACACGACAGTCTACTAATGACTTCAATGAAGTCAGAAGAATTTAGCTTTGAAGAGAATGAGAAAAAAGGTGACATGCAGACTTTAGGTTTTGTAGGTTTACACCTCAAATTAGGACCGAAAGTTAGAAGCATGAATGCCATAGTAGCAGGTGGATTTGCAGCCGGATATATCGGTTGGTACACAAGTCGAATTGCTGCTGCCGGACCATGGGGTGCTGGAGCAGCTGCGGCTATTACTGCTGGAACTTCTGGTGCTGTTGCATGGGCAGTTAAAAACAAATATAAGAAAGTTGATGTAGGCGTAAATATTATGTTTGTTAATTTAGCATATACTGTAAAAATACCTTAAAAATAACTGTTAAGCAACAATAAATAAAAAAAGCAGGCTCCAGTAAGAGCCTGCTTACTCTTAATATAAGACTTCAACACAAAATTTTTGAAATTCCTGAAAATATTTTGGTTCTGCATTAATTAGTGGTAAGCGTATAGAAAGTGTTGCAGCGTGCAGACGATCGGTAAGCCCTCACATTCTTCTCCTAGTAAAACAACCCTTTTTACATAAAAAAGAAGCCATTAACGGCTTCTTATGTTGATTTTCACTTTTCCACTATTTTATATCCGAAATCTATAAGGCACAGTTGAAAACCTCTCTGGAATGAATTTTTATCATCTTTATCTAACATACCATCCTTGTATGTTTCAATAAAGATTATAGCGCGCGACTATTCCATTTCGGGTATGCCGGCGTGTACCGGTACTAATTTATATTCCATAATACGATTTTCTCCTTGATCCTCGACTTCAAAATACCCTTTTTATAAAGCTATTTCAATTACGGCCACATCTTCACCATTGGACTTTGTTATGAAAGAAACCTCTTCTTCTGGAATTCCCACATTTATTAAAAATGACTGAAAAGCGTGGCTGCCTTCGCCGTTATAATTACTGGCTAAACCTTGGTAAATAAATAATTTATAGGCAACAGTCTCCACATACGTATAATATCTCACTTTTTGACCATTTCTAAAATGCGTAATACGTGTGACCTTTCCTAATGTCGGCAACAATGCTAAAGCAAAGTCTAAAGTCGGTTGGCTACTCTGTTCCTGAATAATGATTGTTGCTTCTTCCTTTTGAAATGGTGGTTTAAATTCTGTATGCTGCTCTAAATATTGTTCTTTAATAATTGCCATGTCTAAATCCTCCTTTAAGTTTCATGTTAAAATAACGAATTTCAGTTTTTTGTTGTGTGGAGAGAATGCGAACAAAACAGCTGCCCTGGAAGATCCAAAATGAGCTAAAACACGAATGAAAAAGTGTGGCCAACTATACAAGCGAAACGATTTCACGAATATTGTCTTTTATCTCGTTTAAATCAGATTAAATCCTTTTAAAGTGTATAAGTTTGCCTGTTCAAGTGACTGATTAAAATTGATTGGGCTATCATAATGATTATACTGCGCTTCTTTTTTTCCGGTCCGATCGAAGAAAATCTTAAACCAGTAATAGATCGGATAGGGCCTTTGTTGAATTGTACTTCCGTCTGGCAAACGTAAATGTACATATTCAACAGTCTCTGCCGTTTCATCTTCAACATTAGGAGTCATTGCAGCGTGTTCCACAGAATCAGGTATATACTCGCATATCTCAACACGAGTATCTTGATTGATGCTATGATGAGTCGAACCAAAAGAACGGCAAATCAGAGGGCGAGAATCGTAAATTGAACATGATTTTGTTTCTGGATCAAGTAGTGGACAAGGAAAGCTATTCCGTCCAACTGCCATGTGCTTCTTCATTTGTTCAACAATTATTGTGCCATCGTTCGTTGTATATATCTCCAAATTTCTCCATGTGTCAGGTCTTTCATTTTTAATTGTTTCACACTGATCCAAAGCAGTATCATATATTTTTTCTGCTCGATCTTTGCTCCAAGTCTTCAACTCACGCATAATAAATTCAAACTCAATTTCAGTTATAGAAAAATCCTCATAGCAGCAGTTATAACACCCCTCTTGACATGGAGGAATATTACCTGTTGATTTTTGATAATCCTCTATTTTTCGTTCGTACTTTTTTTGTGTTTGGATAAGCCGTGCAGCTCTTGATTCAGGATGAATGTCACTATGACACTTTTTATATACAGAAACACGGGTCATTTCTTGAGATTGCCTTAACCATTTGCCTTTCCCCCTCTAACAACCGGATAAACCCATTAATTCCCAAACAATTTTATCATAGATTACTAAACCAGTACGAAGCAAAAAATACCGTCTTGCGCCTGCAAGACGGTCAGTAACCTTTCCATATTTCACTCTTCCAAGGCCGATATTTCATATAATAGAATGCTTGCCCCTTCTCGACTTAACACAATACCTCAAGATAAAGTCATGTTTTGATCAGGCTCAGCACCCTTTTCGGGTGCCTTTTTTATGATATACTGTCATAAACAACCAGATCGTCTCATATGCATTGGAGTACCTTGTCCCTAATTCGTACAAAGGAGGAAACAATGGCAGACAAAAAAGTTCATTATAAGAAGGTTGCCGCTTCAGAGGATTTTCGAAAACTTCTCGAGGAAAAACGCAGATTTATCGTACCGATGACGATTTTCTTTTTTCTCTTTTACTTTTCACTTCCGGTTGCTACATCCTACTTCACCTTTTTGAACACGCCGGCAATTGGCGCGATCTCATGGGCTTGGTTATTCGCCCTCACACAATTTGTGATGACCTGGGTATTATGTGGACTTTATGCGAGAAAAGCAGCTCAGTTTGACAAATATGTAAGCGCTTTAAAAACTGAATCAAGAGGTGATGACGAATGAGCATGACCGCTTTTATTTTATTCATAGCGATCGTAGGGCTCACATTGGTCATCACATATTTTGCTGCGAAAAAAACGAGCAATGCGAGCGATTTTTACACAGCAGGCGGAGGTTTGACTGGGTTTCAGAACGGCCTTGCCATCGCCGGGGACTATATGTCTGCCGCATCATTTTTAGGGATCGCTGGAATGATCGCGTTAAATGGATTTGACGGCTTTTTCTATAGCATTGGCTTTCTAGTGGCGTATCTTGTCGTTCTTTACGTTGTGGCCGAACCGCTTCGAAATCTAGGGAAATATACGATGGCCGATATGATTGCTGCACGATTTAAGCGTCCTGCCATTCGAGGGGTTGCCGCGTTTAACACAATCACAGTCTCTACTTTTTATATGATTGCACAGCTTGTTGGGGCAGGTGCATTAATCAAACTGCTTCTTGGCATTGATTACTGGATTGCTGTGCTGGTCGTAGGTGTCTTGATGACCATTTATGTCGTGTTTGGCGGCATGATCGCTACCAGCTGGGTACAGATCACAAAGGCTGTGCTTCTCATGCTTGGGACCCTGATTATTTCACTGCTTGTATTTGCAAAGTTTGATTTTAGTCTGCTGAAGATGTTTGAGGAGATGAAAACAGCGACCCCGCTCGGTGGGGCATTTCTTCACCCGGGAAATAAATATGATGTGCCTTTAGAGACACTGTCTTTGAACCTTGCTTTAGTGCTTGGGACAGCAGGTTTGCCGCACATTTTGATCCGGTTTTATACGGTAAAGGATGCCATTTCTGCGCGTAAATCTGTTTTATCCGCTACGTGGATCATCGGCATTTTTTATTTAATGACGGTTTTCCTTGGCTTCGGTGCTGCTGCCTTTGTTGGAACAGAAGCGATCACAGCAGCAGATGCAGCAGGAAATATGGCCGCTCCTCTGCTCGCCCAAGCCCTTGGAGGTGATTTATTATTTGCCTTTGTTTCCGCTATTGCCTTTGCGACCATTTTGGCAGTGGTAACTGGTCTCGTCTTATCCGCAGCGTCTGCCTTTGCCCATGACTTTTATAGTCAGATCATCCGCAAAGGGAAAGCGAGTGAACGGGAACAGGTGAAGGCGGCACGCTTTGCTTCCATAGGCGTGGCCATTCTTTCCATCATTCTTGCATTATTTGCCCAATCCTTAAACGTCGCTTTTCTTGTGTCACTTGCCTTCGCCGTGGCAGCAAGTGCAAATTTACCATTGATTATCTTCACTGTCTTTTGGAAACGATTTAATTCTACGGGTGCCATTGCAGGGAGCTTAGTAGGACTGTTGAGCGCACTGATCATCGTCTCGCTCAGTCCAAGCGTCTGGGACCCATCGGGAACAGCCATCTTTACAGGAGATCCGCTCATCCCGCTGTCGAACCCTGGAATTATCTCGATCCCACTCGGATTCCTTGCCGCTTACTTAGGCACGATATTCTCCTCTGAAAAAGCAGATGATGACACCTTTACGGAAATTCAAGTAAAGGCACATACAGGCATGCATATGGATACTGATTCATAAGGAAAAGCCGGCAGCGAGCCGGCTTTTTAATAGCGCTGAAATAACTCTGGATTTTTCGGAACGTTTTCTAAATAAACGATCTTTCCTTTGTCGTCCAGTTCTGCAATGTCAATTCCTTCTGCTGTATAGACACGGCCATCCGAAAGTTTCCCGCAAACAGCCCAGTTCGTTTCATACTTTCCGTCTTCTCTTTTTTTCCATCCATCCCACATATGCTTGATGTCTTCATGCACGTGGAAAAACGTGTTTAAAAACTGTGTAAACGCTTGGATGCCAGGCTTCTCGGCACCATTTAAGACAATCATGACATCGTCAGAAAACAATGCTAGCAATTCATTCAATTGCTCCTGTCCTTTTCCTGCTTCATCGTAGCGGCGAAAATACGTATCGAGCACTTCCATTGTTCATTCTCCTTTATTTACCTGTCATTTCGAAAATAATCGAACAATTTAATTGTACACAATTGTTTCTCACCTGTCTATTTTCCCAGAAATCAGAAAAGACATGAATTGAGTCAATCCATGTCTCCTACAGGTTAAAGAGATGCTTTTTCTGATGCAACAAGTGCTTTCAATTTTTCTGCTGCTTTTTTTGGATCAGCGCTCTGGCTAATGGCGCTAATGATGCTAATACCATCTGCCCCTGCTTGGATGACTGGTGCAGCATTGTCGTATGTGATACCCCCGATGCCAACAATTGGAATATGAAGACCATGACGACGTACTTCAGTGATCAAAGATACTCCTTGGACACTGCGTGTATCCTTTTTCGTTTCTGTTGGATAAACTGGGCCCATGCCGACATAATCTGCGCCGTCCTTCATGGCTTGTTTCACTTCATCTAGGTTATGCGTAGACACACCTAATATTTTATTCCCGATCCGTTGTCTGACGTCTTCTGCATTTGTGTCTTCCTGTCCAACATGAACGCCATCTGCATTAAGGTCTATCGCTAGCTGTACATCATCATTCACAATAAAAGGAACATTTGCTTCTTGGCAAAGCACTTGAAGTTGACGAGCCAATTGTTTCTTCTCTCCTCCTTGCAAGGCTCCCTCGCCCTTTTCTCGAAATTGAAACATGGTGATTCCGCCTTGAATGGCTTCTTTTACGACATCAAGCGGCGGTCTGCTTGTATTCGATGTTCCCATAATAAAATAAACCGATAATTGCTGTTTGATTTGCTGTTGATCAGCCTTTGTCATGTGAAATTCCCCCTATTCTCCCCAATGTCAACACATCATCGCCATTTGTTTGTGAGAGTGCATTTAAAAATTCCATTTGAAAAGTTCCTGGTCCTTTATCCTTTGTGTACTGAGCTGCCCTTTCAGCTGCGACACCATAAAACAGTAATGCAGCTGCTGACGCATGAATAGGCCGTTCACCCACTGCACAAAATGCCCCGATGACAGACGTCAGTAAACAGCCGGTTCCCGTCACCTTGGTGAGCCATTCATGTCCATTATGAATAGGCAACACGTCCTCTCCATCTGACACCACATCGACTTTTCCTGTGATCACCACAACGGTCTGAAGTGTCCTTGCCGCTTGTTTGGCTAGTGCCGATACATCTCCGTTCGCTGCTTTCGCATCAACGCCTTTTGACTCCCAGCCATCCACTCCAAGTAAATGAGCCATTTCTGCAGCATTTCCTCTGACAACGGTCATGTTCACTTGCTCTAACAGCTGTTTTGCCGCTTTCGTTCGAAACGTTGTCGCACCGACGCCGACAGGATCTAATAGAACAGGTACACCATTTTCATTGGCAGCTTGTCCAGCCAGAACCATGGCCTCCACCGTGTCCTTTGTCAATGTGCCGATATTGAGCACAAGTGCATCCGCCAACTGCGCCATTTCAGCCACTTCTTCTTTGGCATTTGCCATGACTGGCGAAGCGCCTAAAGCAAGCAGACCATTCGCTGTAAAATTCGTCACGACTTGATTGGTGATATTATGAACGAGTGGATTTTCCGCTCGAACCCTCTCCAATAAATGAGACACGCAGCTTGTTTTCATCCGTATCGTCCTCCCTTTTACTCTGCTCCCCACACATAGGATTTAGTATGCTTTAACCATTCTCTTGCCGCAAACGACAAATAGCGATCCTTTCGCCAAATGACTCCTAAATGCCACGGGATCGACGTGTTTAAGGAAATGACTTTCACCTTTTCAGGATCAAGATCACGGCAGATCCGCTCAGGCAGAAGACCAATTCCCAAGTTCTCGGCTACCATCTCACTAATGAAATCCCATTGAGACGTTTCATAAATGACATTGGGCCGGAATCCCGCATTCATACATTCATTCAATATCCGGCTATGCAGAACAAAATCTTCTCGAAAGAAAATAAAAGACTCTTCCTTTAAATCAGCTAAATCAACCTTATCACGACCTGCCATCGGATGTGATGGATGCGTCACGAGCTTCATGTCTTCTTTAATAATGGTGTACGTATGAAAAATTTTATCATTTGCAGGCAGAACAATGACACCAATATCTAACGAACCATCTTCGACCCCTTCCTCTACTTTAATAGAGCCGTGCTCCACCAATTGAAATGTGACATCTGGATACTGCTGGCGGAATTCTCCCATGACATTCGGGAAAAAACTCGATCCAATCATCGGCGGCAGCCCGATGCGAATATGTCCTTTTTTGACATTCATTAAATCATTTAGCTCGCTCGTTAAATTCTGAAATGATTGTGTGATTTCACTCGCCTGTGTATACATCGTTTGTCCAGCATCTGTCATTTCAACCTGCCGGCCATTTCGATAAAACAACTGCACCCCCAGCTCATCCTCGAGATTTTTGACCATCTTGGAAATGGTAGGCTGCGACACATAAAGAGATTGTGATGCTTTTGTGAAGCTTTTTAACCTCGCCACTTCTAAGAAATATGTTAAATGTCTAATGTCCACATGACTCACCCTTCCTATAGACAAAAGGAATACTAACTATTCGATATATGTATTTTACCTATAACTGAACGTGCTGTACACTTTAAAGTAAGCTAATCAATTGGAACGTTGTCATGTTTTTGTGAAACAGTGAACAATTTATATAAAAAAAGGAGTGAACAGAAAGTGAAATTGCTCAAAACGCCGCTGATTGCTGTCCTTCAGATTATGGCTTTGTTTGTTTTTGCGAAATTGATGAATGTGCTCGCGGCCTTTTTGCATTTAAGAATTCCGGGCACGATTTTAGGCATTCTGGTCATTTTCTTATTACTTCATTTTAAAATTATTCAATTAAAATGGATTGAACTTGGCGCCGTATGGCTGCTTGGAGAACTGCTGCTATTCTTTATCCCGTCAGCAGTTGGTGTCATTGATTATGGAACATTGCTTTCTCAATCTGGCACAAGTATTGTCCTTGTCGTCTTACTTAGTACCTTTGTCGTCATGCTCTCGACTGGTATCATGACGCAAATGATTGCGAAAAGAAAGGAGCGAAAAAAGCTATGTTAGTTGGCGCACTATTTCTGATCTTAACGGTTCTTTTATATCTCGGATCAAAAGCGGTGTATAAACGGCATCCGAAGGTCTATGTCTCCCCATTACTTGTGACGCCGCTTGTCCTTGTCGTCTTGCTATTAATCGTCAACATTCCTTACGATGCATACAATCAAGGCGGTAAATGGCTCACGAATATGCTTCAGCCTGCGACTGTTGCTTTTGCCATTCCTTTATATAAGTATTTTCACATTCTGAAGAAGCATGCAGTGGAAATTATTTTGAATGTGGCTTGTGGTTCTGTCATTGCGATCCTATCAACAGCATTTATCGCCAAGTTGTTTCATTTGGATACAGGCCTTATTGAAAGTCTTGTCCCAAGGTCGGTCACAACACCGGTGGCGATGAGTGTGTCAGAAATGATTGGCGGCATGCCGTCCGTTACGGCTGTATTCGTCATTTTAACCGCACTGTTTGGGTCAATCATCGGTCCAATGGTCATTCGTTATTTCCGTATTGATAATGACATTGCCATGGGCGTCCTGCTTGGAACAGGTGCACACGGGGCAGGAACATCGAAGGCATTTGAAATGAGCTCCGTCTCAGGGACGATCTCAAGTGTGTCGATGATTCTTTCAGCTATTATTACATTATGTGCAGCGCCTCTCCTCATGTCGTTTGCCTTATAAAAAAGCCATTTCCTTTATCGGAAAATGGCTTTTTCTTATGCTTGGATAAAGACAACCTTTAAATAATTTCCTTCAGGATAATTCTTCGTTGTACGGAAATCCTCAGGAAGTGTATATTCTTCAAGGATACGATAGGTTTGCCCTGATTCTTTAAAGGCCTGCGCAATAAATCCTTTGAATTTCTTCATACCAAATGCACTGCTATTCGTTGATGCCACAATGACGCCGTTCTCAGCTGTGATTTGGATGGCTTCTTTTAATAGCTTCTTATAATCCTTCGCCGCACTGAATGTGTGCTTTTTCGTGCGTGCAAAGGATGGCGGGTCTAAGATGACAAGATCATAAGTCCATCCTTTTTTCGCAGCAAACGGAAAATATTTAAAGACGTCCATGACTTTCATATCCTGCCCGTCCACATCTATATCGTTGACTTCAAACTGTTCAGCTGTTTTTTTCAAACTGCGGTTTGCGACATCTACACTTGTCGTCCGGCTCGCTCCGCCAAGCGCTGCTGCCACGGAGAAAGCGCCTGTGTAAGAAAATGTATTAAGCACGCTCTTTCCTTTTGCATAACGATCTCGAATCGCTTTTCTCACATGACGTTGATCAAGAAAAATGCCTGTCATCGCACCATCATTTAAGTAAACCGCTACGTTCATGCCATTTTCTTTCACGATGAGAGGAAATTCACCTTTCTCTCCCTTCACAAAATCATCATCTTCTATATACTGTCCAGACGTATCAAATCGTTTCTTTTCATAAATGCCTTTATAGTCTGGATATACTTGCTCAAGTGCAGCCAATACTTCCGCCTTTAATGTATAGACTCCTTCGCTATACCATTGGATGAGATAGAAACCGTCATAATGATCAATCTTGAAGCCGCCAATTCCATCACCCTCTCCGTTGAACACACGGAAAGCAGTCGTCTGCGCATCACGAAATAAATGCGTTCTGCTTTTCGCTGCCTGCTCAAGCTTGGAGACAAAAAAGGCTTGGTCTATTTTTTCGTTGGCATCAAATGTGAGTACCCAGCCGATTCCTTTATTTTGTACACCATAATATCCTTTTCCTAAAAAGGCGCCTCGCTCATCCACCCATTCAATCAGCTCGCCTTCTTTCACACCGCTTACATGAGATACAGCATCTTTGGAAATGAGCGGATATCCCTTTTTCACTTGTTCTGCAAATGTTTGTTTTAATGAGATTTTTTTCATTTGTGTCATCCTTATCCTAAATTGACTCTCTCTATCCTATCATATGAATGTATACGTTACTCCTATTATGATAAGATGAGGAGAAAAATATCAACACACCATAGAGGAGGCTCTTTTTTTGACGACATTACGATTAGATCATACAGGTATTATGGTCACAAATATTGATCAGTCCATTGATTTTTATGAAAAGGTCGTGGGCATGAAATTAAAGGATCGCATCACTCATACAAACGGAGTCATTGAGCTTGCATTTCTCGGTTTTAAAGATGAAACAGAAACGGAAATTGAGCTCATCCAAGGGTACAGCAGCGACCTGCCATCTGAAGGAAAGGTCCATCACCTTGCCTTTACAACAGACAATATTCATGCTGAATTCAATCGTATTCAAAAGCTGCAAATCGAATTAATTGATGAAGAAATTACGACGTTACCAAATGGATACTGCTACTTCTTTTTCAGAGGCCCAGACCAAGAATGGATCGAATTCTTCCAGCGCTAATATTTCCTAGGAAATGGGGCCAGTTACCTTTATCATCATATAAACTGCGATATTTCTTAGGCTCCATAAAAGAAAAAGAGTAAGAGCATCCATATGCCCTTACTCTTTTTTTATAACACCTTACTAAGAAATGATTTTGTCCGCTCATGCTGCGGGTTTCCAAAGAGAGCCTCCGGTTTGTCTTCTTCGACAATATATCCGCCATCCATAAAGAGCACGCGGTCTCCTACCTCTCTCGCAAAGCCCATTTCATGTGTGACCACAATCATTGTCATGCCTTCGACGGCTAATTGTTTCATAACTGCTAATACATCCCCGACGACTTCAGGGTCAAGAGCAGATGTCGGTTCATCGAATAATAACACTTTCGGGTCCATTGCCAAGGCTCTTGCAATGGCGACACGCTGTTTTTGTCCACCAGATAATTGGTTAGGGTAGCTTTTGGCTTTGTCTTTTAAGCCGACCTTTTCAAGCAGGTCTATTGCTTTATCGACTGCCGCCTTCTTGTCGGCGCCTTTTACCTTCATCGGTGCGATCGTGATGTTTTCTAAAACGGTTTTATGAGGAAATAAATTAAAGTGCTGAAACACCATCCCCACTTCTTGTCGTACTTTATTGATATTCACCTTTGGATCTGTAATCGTATGTCCGTGGACAACGACTTCGCCAGCCGTAATATCTTCTAATTTATTGAGACATCTTAGAAACGTGCTTTTGCCTGATCCAGAAGGACCAATCACACACACTACTTCCTTTTCCTCGATGACTGCATTAATGTCCTTTAACACTTCGTGATCGCCAAAGGATTTCTTTAAATTTTTCACCGTAATCATACTCATTTGATATCAAATCTCCTTTCTGCGTAGCTAGCCAGTAGAGAAAGTAAATAAATGATCACGAAATAAATGATACCGACAATGAGCCAGACATTCAAAGGATCAAATGTTGCCGATGCTTGTACTTGTCCCCGCTGCATAATATCGGCGATTCCAATAATCGATAAGAGAGACGTGTCCTTCAAGCTGATGATGGCTTGGTTTGTAATCGCTGGAAGCATGCGGCGGAATGCCTGCGGAAGGACGATAAAGCGCATGTTTTGTCCCCCTGTAAAACCTAAGGAACGTGCAGCTTCTGTTTGTCCTTTATCAATGGACTGAATTCCTGCACGAATAATTTCTGAGAAATAAGCCCCTGCATTAATCGCTACTGTAATAATCCCTGCCGGCACTCGATCAAGCGATATGAATTCAAGTGTATTCAAACCAAAGTAAATGAAGAATAGCTGTACGATAAATGGTGTGCCTCGAATGGCATTGACAAAGACAAGTGCGATGAAGTTTAAGATTTTAAAAGGTGACAGACGGAATAATGCCACAATCAAACCGATGATAAATCCTAAAATGATGGCAACAACAAAGATATATAAAGTGGTTTGCAAACCATCCATTAAATATGGAAATGCATTAATAATCGTGTCCATGTTTCTCCCTCCCTAATTCACATACGGTGCCACATAAAGAAAGCGCGCTCGGAGCGCGCCTCGCTTGTGTTATGACTTCAAATATTTATCAATAATTTTGTCATATTCACCGTTTTTCTTTAGGTTCTCTAGACCTTTATTGATCTTTTTCAATAGGTCTTGGTTTTTCCCCTTCATCACAGAAATACCATACTGGTCTCCATTCAATCGGTCTCCAACTGTTTTCAATTTTAAATCTTGTTGTGCGATTGCATACGTAATGACAGGATAATCCTCTATTAAGGCATCTGCATTTCCGTTTGAAACTTCTTGGAACATCGATGGGCTGTCATTAAATTGAACCACTTCATACCCATATTTATCTGCGTTATCTGATGCAAATTTTGCACCTGTCGTCCCATTTTTAACAGCTAGCTTTTTCCCCTTTAAATCATCAATTGATTTGATGCTGCTGTCCTTTTTCACAACAACTGTCAGTCCAGCGTCGAAGTATGGATCTGAGAAATCTACCTTCTTCTTACGCTCATCTGTAATACTCATCCCGCCCATTCCTACATCAAGCTGGCCTGCCTGCATTGCTGGAATAATGCCTGAGAAGTCCATAGCTTCAAGTTTCACTTTGAAGTCTTGGTCTTTCGCGATTGCGTTAATCAGATCAACGTCTATTCCTTCATATTTACCGCCCTTTTCAAATTCAAACGGCGGATATGTTGTATCTATCCCTATTTTATATGTGCCTTTGCCTTCTCCCGAACCGCTGTCAGATTTTGATCCACAGGCTGCCATGACGAGCACAACAATGAGTCCCATGATCAGTAACATCGATTTTTTCATAAAACACGACCCCCTATTATCAGTTTTGTCTAAATATTCGCAATACCAATAATACTATACCACGCTAAATCTATAGCGTGTGATATTTTTTATCAATACCAAAGATCCATACAATACTAGATCAATAGTCTCTTTAAATTTTACTTTTTTGCGAATAACTCATTTTATTCTAAAAGAAGAGTGATTCACAATCATGATGTGAGATAATCTTACGAAAAAACGAGACATCACCTTGAAAATCTCCGTTTTTTCTAACATACGAAAACAGACTCTTGAATTACCTTCTTCTCTCTATTGATATCGTAATATATTTTTTCCAAAACCCTCTTTTTACCTAAAAATATGTAAACGCATACAAAAAGATGGATGATCCCTATTTCTTTCACAACTGGTTGAATTTACATCAAAAAACATGTTTTACAAATTGCAAGAGAGCGCTTAAAATATAAGAAGATACTGAATATGGAAAGTGAATTCAGATGAATGGACATCGAACTAGATGGATAGATGAAGAAAGGAGGATATAAATTGGCCGAAACAGGTGTTTTGTCGTCCGTTGATGTAGCGAATATGTTAAATGACTGGTATGTCATGATGAAAAAAAGAGAAATACAAGGTGCGATCCAGCTAAAAGAAGAGATTCTTCAAGCGTTTGATCGAATGGAAGAGAATCAAGACGTCTTACTTTACTATCAATTGCTAGAGTACCGTTTTAAGGATCTCATCGAAGATACAGCTTCGTTGGATCATAGTCTTTTTGTTGATGAAAATGCGATCCGTACAGATGACATGCTCAGTTACTATTTCTATTTCTTTAAAGGGATGTATGAAATGCGCAGAGGCAATCAGGATACGGCATTTCACCTTTTAAAATTGGCCGAGGATAAATTAGATCTCGTGCACGATGACATTGAAAAAGCAGAATTTCATTATAAAACAGGGTGTCTTTACTATAATATAAGGTCCACGCTTCTCTCCATACACCACTTAAAGATGGCTTCATCTATTTATGACGCAGATCCATGTTATGTGAAAAAATCAATCAGCTGTCAAATGATGCTCGCTTTGAATTATGCTGATCAATCGAAATATGATGAGGCAGAGTCATTATTTGAAGAAGTGATTCATTCACTAGAACAAATGGAAGACCCAGATTTACTTGGTCACGCGTATTGCAATGCAGCTTTTATTAAAAGTCTTAGAAATGAATACAGTGAAGCTGTGCCGCTCCTAGAAAAAGCTTTATTGATCGAGACATTTGAAACGTCTTCTCCAGGCGGCTACTTACTTGCCATGTATGCCTATACAAAAGCACTGTTCAAGCTGAAAAAGCCTGGTTTGTTCCACTATTATGTACAGCTTTCACTACAAAAAGCAGAAAATTTAAAACAACGAAACATTTCACTTAAATTATCCATTTTAGAAACACTTATGCTTCAGCCAGACAACATGATGGAGCAAATCAAATCTTATTGTGATCAATTAGAATCTATGAATTTCCTTGTCGATCTTGAAGCCATCTGTCAGGATGCAGCTGCTTACTTAACGGATCTTGGACTTCATGAAGAATCCACTTATTTCTGGAACAAGGCGTTGTCCTTAAAAACTTGTTAAAAATATGGAGTGATGTATGATGAAAAAATGGTTTATCACAACTGCGATTTTGACACTCTTGATAACAGGTGTTTCCATTGGCGCTTCTATCCAAAAAGACAGCCAATCTGCACAATCTCAAGATATCATTCAAAAGAGAGACCGCGGCACCAATCCTTAAAAATGAAAAAGAGCAGCTGTGAATATAACAGCTGCTCTTTTCTATGCGCTAATCAATTTCTCGTTTAATATTTTGCATTTTTTCATCTAAGTAATGGGCGATATCTGCCGCTTCCTTCAATTCATCGGTCAGCTGATGAGGAACATCGTTTTGCAGTTTATAATAGATTTTATGTTCAAGGCTCGCCCAAAAATCCATCGCTATGGTCCGCACCTGAATCTCAACCTTCACATGCTCCACACGATTCGTTAAGTACACAGGGATTTCCACAATTAAATGAAGACTTCTGTAGCCATTTGGTTTTGGATGTTGAATGTAATCCTTCACTTCAAGGATTTTTAGATCCTCTCTTTGCCTCAATACATCCATAATATTATAGATATCTTGAATAAAAGAGCAGATGATACGGACACCTGCGATATCATGGATATACTCCTTGGCACATTGTGTTGTGATGTCGCATCCTTTTCTTGCTAATTTATTTACAATGCTTTCAAAGGATTTGATTCGTGATTTTGTATGCTCTATTGGATTGTGTCCATGGATTAAATTATATTCCTGGCTGATAATTGAAAACTTTGTATCCATTTCATCTAATGCAAATTTATATACTAATAATTCATTTTTCCAGTCTTCCATGACGTTTTTCAAATCTTCTACATGAGTTGCTGACATATTCATTTCTTTTTGTCATCTCCTTTTGGGAAACGGCGGCTGCACCGCTTTCCGTTTACTAGACGGAGAAAAGACTCAAAAGGTTTTAAAAAATACGTCGTCAGCCTCGCTGTTTGTAATACGTTAACGCCAGCGCAAGCGCGAGTACAGAGCCTTTCACAATATCCATCGCGTAATAAGGGACAGACATCATCACAAGTCCATTTTGCAAAATACCGATGAGCACAGCCCCAATAAACGTACCAAATGCATTTGGCTTTCCTGCTCCCATGACGGAAAAACCGATAAAAGCTGCCGCTACGCCATCCATTAAATAAGGTGCGCCAGCATTTATTTCCGCTGTCATCACCCTTGATGCCAGCACAATACCACCGATTGCTGCAAATAAAGCCGAGAGCAGATATGCTGCGATTTTATATTTGTTTACATGAATACCGGACAATCGAGCCGCTTCCTTATTCCCTCCAATAATGTACATAAATCGGCCGTGCTTTGTGTAGGTCATGAAAACATGTGCAAATAGCACAATGGCTGCCATTAAGAGAATGATATATGGCACCTGGCCGATTTTGCTGAAAAAGGCGGGGATTGTGCCCGTTGAGAATGTACCGTCAGACAGCACCATGTTTTCAGAAATGGTCGCCCCTTTCGTATACGTTTGAGCCAGTCCTTGAATGATAAACATCATAGCTAATGTCATGAGCATATCTGGAATTTTCATTTTGACAATCATCAAGGCATTGAGTAAACCAACAATAAGGGCAGCCGCTAGCGCAGAGAGGATCGCAATCAGCGGGTTTTGCGAAAACCACACGAACATAGAAATCACAATTGCATTCGATAACGTTGCGACTGATCCGACTGATAAATCAAAGCCGTTTACTGCCAATGAGATGGTAAGGCCCACCGCAATAATGGTCACAATGGAGATAGACCGTAATATATTGATGATATTCCCTGATTGCAAAAACGCTGGATTCGCTGCCGCAAATACCACAATCAATACGACAATGGTTAAGATCGTGCCATATCGATAAAAGAAATCAAATAGATGAAAGGATGGCCGCTGTTTTTTCATTTGCTGCACAGGGACTGGAATTTGTCGTTCACTCATAATTGTCCTCCTGTTGAATGATATAAAAGCTCTTCCTCAGTCGTTGGCGCAGTCATTTCCCGGGCAATGCTGCCATCATACAGCACGTAGACTCGGTCTGCGATACCTGCAATCTCCGACAGCTCACTTGACGCATAAATCACAGATTTCCCGCGGGCGGCAAGCTCTGCAATCAGGGTGAAAATATCTTTTTTCGCTCCAACGTCAACGCCTTTTGTTGGTTCATCAAAGAGATAGATATCCGCTTCAGCCAGCAGCCATTTTCCTATGGAAATCTTCTGTTGATTTCCACCGGATAGATGCTTCACCTTTGCTTCAAGAGATGGGGTTTTGACACCAAGCCGTTTGACGATTACGTCTGCTTCCCGCTTTTCCTTCGAACGATGTAAGAAGCTGAACACTCTTGAGAATGAACGAAGACTTGCAGCCGTTAAGTTCCATCCCACGCTCTCTTCTGTTAGAACCCCTTCCTTTCTACGTTCTTCCGGCACAAGGGCCATTCCAGCTCTCACGGCTTGATGAGGCGATGTGATGCGAACGGTTTGACCATGAAGCTGCACAGTTCCCGTCTTTTTTTCTGAGGCGCCGAAAAGGGCTTTACACAATTCCGTTTTTCCAGCACCGACAAGGCCTGCAATTCCGAGAATTTCTCCCTTTTTCACGTGAAGATGAATGTTGCGTAATTTATGCTGGTCGTTTAGCTGCTTCACTTCAAGCACAATAGGTGCATCCTTCAAAGGTGTACGGAGCGGGAATTGCTCCTCTAATGGCGCACCTAGCATTTCTTCAATAATCTGCTGCGGATTTGTATCTTGAACGAGGTGTTTTGCGACATCGGTTCCATTTCGCATCACTGTCAGTTCATCACAGATGGTGAAAATTTCAGGCATGCGATGGGAGATAAACACAATGCCCGTTCCATTCTGTTTCAGCCGATCAATCATTGAGAATAACTTGCTTGTTTCTGTATGACTAAGAGGGGCCGTTGGTTCATCTAAGATTAAAATGCTGCATTTAATCGAAACGGCCTTGGCAATGAGCACCATCTGTTTTTCTGCAAGGGTCAGATCACTCACAAGGCGTTTTGTGGAGATGTCGATGTCCATTTCTTTTAATAGTTGAGCTGCCTTACGGTGCAGCTCTTTCCAGCCGACAAATGTTTTTTTCTCAATCTGATGCATCATCATATTCTCACCAACACTTAAGTAGGGAACTAGCGCCGTATCCACTTCTTGATGGACCGTCTGCACACCATATGAGGCCGCATTCTTTGGGGTTTGAATGGATGCCGCCTGACCATTGATATGGATGCTTCCTTCATAGTGCGAATGAGCGCCAGAAAGAACTTTCATTAACGTGGACTTCCCAGCACCATTCGCTCCAATCAGCGCATGAACCGTCCCTTTTTTTAATGTAAAATTCACTTGATCTAACGCTTTTACTCCTGGGAATTCAATCGAAATATGTTTCATACAAACAAGCGGCGAAGTCATAGGTGTCCTCCTTCTCATGATCATCATCTGAAAAACGAAACACCCTCTATGGAAGAGAGTGCACGTCGTTTATTTTGTATAATGCTTCTTCAAGGTCTTCATCCAATCTTCTTCAAAAGCAGTCGATGAGCCGAACCCCTTCACTTCGTCTGCAAGATTGACCATATTGATGGCTTTTCCTGCTTGTTGAAGCTGATTTTGCGAGATGAGAGAGGCCTCAAGGTCATAGGAAGATGGTGTTTTCTCGCCCGCTATTTTCTTCGCAAGAATTCTCACGTCAACAGCGCCGATGAGCTTCGGATCAACCGCTGCTGTGTACTTCCATGGACTTTCTTTCGCTGTCATTTCTTGAAGATCAGCATTTGACACATCAATCCCGTAAATCTTCACCTCTGTTCTTCCTGCTTCCTTTAGCGCTCTTGCTGCGCCAATGGCAAAGGCATCCCACGTGGCAAAAATAGCGTCAAGTTTACCCTTTGGATATTTATTCAGCATGGCTGCTACTGCATTTTGCGTTTGAACAGACGTATCAGAGGAAGCAATGCCAAAGCGGTCAAGTTCCTTGATCCCTTTGTGTTGGTTGAGCGTTTCTTGATAGACCTTGTTTCGTCTCACCATTGGCGGGAACCCATCTACCCAGAGGTATGCAATATTTGCTTTTCCTTTAAAATCAGACACGAGTGCGTCTAGTGATTTTTTCGCTAATTGTTCGTCATCTTGAGACGTCACTGTGACCCCTTTGATGTCCTTCAGCTTAGGATTCGAATCAAACGCTACGACTGGAATGCCCTTCGCTGTGATCTTTTTCACGTCAGCGACGGTCGCCTCGTCGTCCCCATGAGAGATGATAAAGCCATCATAATTTTCTTCCAGCGCCTGAGAGATCGCATCATGGAATTTCGCTGTATCCCCGTTTGCGGTGTAGACATCTACCGTAAAGCCAAGCGCTTCACCTTCTGCCTTCGTCCCAGCTAAAAACTGCGCTGTATGATCATCTCCTCCGATTTTACGGATGACTTTAATTTTTGCTCCCTGTCCCTTTGCAAATCGCTTCGGTACATTGTCAAAGGAGACCTTTTCGTTCGCATTTGCCTTTGAGCCTGCACTTGATCCAGTGCCGCAGCCCGTTAATAGGATTGTCAATACCATTAATAATATAAGACATGATGTAAAATGCTTACGCTTCATTGCTGTTCCTCCTCAAGTTGTTTTTATTTTTCACATCGGAAAACTAGGTAAAACAGTGGGAAAACGCCAGTAAACTGTTCTTTCATTTGAAAAAGAGACGAAAAAAGCCTCTCCTGGAAAGAGAGGCTTGATCACCGTTGCATGAAACATGTATCGGGAAATCTTCCTCTCTTATCTGTCAAAGCTGTAACAGCTTTGCAGGAATTAGCACCAATTTCTATAGTAGAAACGGTTGCCGGGCGTCATAGGGCCAGTCCCTCTGCCTCTCTTGATAAGAGATCCGTTATGAAATTTTGTTTTAGTTAAAATGTCTTCTTTACCTTAATGTGATGTGACAACAATGTCAATGATTTTTTTGAAAATTTAAAACAATACATTTGTGGTTCATACATGCTTAACTTCCGATGATTTTCTTAGCAGGTGATGATTTCTTCAGGCGAAAGTCATATTTTTTCTCATTCACAAATTGTGGATTGAGGTGTGCTGATCCTTTATCTTGGCCGCTTTTCAAGAGATACGTTTTGTAGCCTTCCATCCATTTCCCGCGCCATACCCACTGTGATGCCTTTGCACCTTTTCGGTCGTCATACACGTTCTTCTGGAAGGTATTCTTTTGATTCACTCCATAAAGATTCACGACTAAGTAATGCGACGCACTCGCTGTCATAATATTATTCGTGATTCGATTGTTCACCGCTTGATATTGCATCAACAATTGACCGCCTTCTAAGCCGGCTGTGTCATTTTTGTACAAAATATTATGTGAGATCGTCGTATTTGTTGTTCCGCCTCGCTTTTTATCATAGCCGCCAATTGAAATACCTGTATAACGGTTCAAATACACTTGATTGTGTTCGATGCGAATGCGATCTGCCATTTTTCCTTTATGTTCACTTGTGACTTCAATCCCCAGGTCATTGTGATGTGTGATGTTATGATCAATCACAATGTCCTTTCCGCCATCAACATAAATTCCGCCAGCGGAGATGTCTTTGCCATAGGCTGGATTCCCTGCACTCGTAATCTCATATACTTTGTTTTTAGATACGACACCATTTCTGACTTGATCGTACTTTTTAGAAGGTGCTACGTTCTCAAAACCAATTAAATCAATGCCTATATTATCTGTGTGGCGAACCGTGTTATGTGTCACACGGAATTTTTTGACGTTCCCATTTAGCACAAGCGCTTCACTGAAGCCAAGCTTTAATTTTTCAACAGTGTTTCCTTTGATTTCAATGTCTTCAATGGCCGCAGGAGCTTTTGTTCCATAGACCGCAATACCGTGCGCATTCCCATTTTTGTGTGTCGTCTGAATGTCATACACTCGGTTGTTGAGCAGTTTGACGCCTTTGCCGCTTCCTTTGATGAAAATACCGACTGGTGTCACATCTTCCTTATTCGTCTTGAGATGTCCCACCGTCAGACCTTTGAGGGTGATGTAGCTTTTTTGATCGATCGTGACAAGACCGCCATCTGCTTGATTTCCCTTAAGAGAAGCCCCGCTAATGACAGGTTTTTCTTTTCCGTAAGCTTGAAAGATAACGGGTGCTTTCTTTGTACCTGAATGGCGGACAATCAATTTCTCTTTGTATGTGCCGCCTCTCATGTAAATGGCTGCCCCGGCTTTCGCCATACTTGCCGCTTTTTTCAGCGTGCGAAAAGGTTTTTGCTTCGTTCCTGGGTTTTTGTCGTTTCCGTTTGTCGCTACGTAATAGGCTGTGCTTTGCTTAGCGCCAGCCTCCTCTGTCATCGCTTGACAGCCGAAGCTGATCACGGTCATGAATAAAATAAGTAAAATGCCTAGTATCGCTCGTTTCATCTTCTTGTTTGCTCCTTTCACTTCTCTTCTTCCTTTATCGGTTAAAAAAAAGAGGATTAAAATATGAGAATGCCCCTTGCAATGTACTAGTCAAAAGGTGTATGGTTGAAAGAATATCTTACAGGAAAATCATCCGCTTTTAAATTGTCAGATTAATCAGTTAATAATGCATTTGGATTTTATTTCTTTATTAAAAAGGGGTGACATGAGGCAGACTGACGGCAGAGAGAAGGAAAGCGCTTTAACAGATTTTTCTTATCTGAATTCCAGAAAACCTATTGCTAATATTTTGTGAAGGTATAGAATAGAATCATAATTATTTCATATTATTAGAATTTTCAAATAATCAAACAGCAAGGAGATTTACGATGCCAAAACAACCCATCCGTGTTGAACTTAGTTCAACAAAAAAACCAAAACCTCAATCTGATCAACTTGAATTCGGAAAAATCTTCACAGATCACATGTTTGTGATGGATTATTCCATTGATCAAGGCTGGTACGATCCCAGAATTATACCTTATCAGGCCATTCCAATGGACCCAGCTTCGATGGTCTACCATTATGGGCAATCTGTTTTTGAAGGCTTAAAAGCTTATGTTTCTGAGGATCAGAAAATTCTCTTATTCCGTCCGGAAAAGAACATGGAACGCTTAAACAGATCCAATGACCGCCTGTGTATCCCGCAAATTGATACAGAAACGGTTTTAGAGGGCTTAAATGAACTCATTCGCATTGATAAGGATTGGGTACCTGATGCAGAGGGCACTTCCTTGTATATCCGTCCATTCATTATTTCCACTGAGCCGTATTTAGGCGTTGCGCCGTCAAGCACGTATAAGCTGCTGATTATCTTATCTCCAGTGGGATCTTACTATAAAGAAGGCATCCACCCGGTCAAAATTGCAGTTGAAAACGAATTTGTCCGTGCCGTTAAGGGCGGGACAGGAAATGCCAAAACAGCTGGAAACTACGCCTCAAGCCTCAAGGCACAGCAAGTCGCTGAAACCAAAGGCTTTTCACAGGTTCTTTGGCTTGATGGAGTCGAGAAAAAGTACATTGAAGAAGTCGGGAGTATGAATATCTTCTTTAAAATCAATGGAGAAATCGTGACGCCTGAATTGAACGGCAGCATTTTAGAAGGCATCACCCGTAACTCTGTACTTGAGCTGTTAAAACATTGGGGTATTCCAGTGACAGAGCGTAAAATTTCGATTGATGAGTTAATTGAAGCACATCAATCAGGTGAGCTTGAAGAAATCTTTGGAACTGGAACGGCGGCCGTCATCTCTCCTGTCGGGGAATTAATTTATCACGATCAGCCATATGTGATTCAAGATGGTCAAACAGGTGAAGTATCGAAGAAATTGTATGAGGCCATTACCGGTATTCAAAAAGGAACACAGCCAGATATCTTCGGCTGGACAGTAGAAGTCGACTCGGTCGTCAAGCAGGCATAAGCATGTAAAAGAACCTTTCAGTCATGAAGGGTTCTTTTTTTGTTTATTTACCCCTCCAATATACCTTATAATGGTAATCATACGTATAAGGAGTGATGGTATGTTTTTTACTTATCTACTAGCGTTCTTAGGTATTTGCATCGGATCGATGATCATAGCTACAGGTTTCGACGATTCACCGTTCCTCACCCGGTTTCTATTTAAGGTTCTCGGGATTTTTATCCTTGTTCTTTCCATTACTTTTGTAAAGGTTAGACGAAAGAGGCTACACAAAAAAAAGGCGAAATAGACTCAGATGTCCAGTCAGCCGCCCATCAAATCGTGCACCAAAACAAGACCGATACCCCCACAATCGCCCCTGCATATATCCACTGTTTCCTTTTTATGCTCCGCTTTCTTTCGATCAGTAAAAAGATCTCTGGTAAAAAGACGATGATGATTTCTAGGATAAAGACAAGATAATAAACAAGCGGCATGGGCTGGAAATCAAAGTCTCTTTCATCTCCACCAATCGTTGCGAAATACATCAACAGGTTGGTCACTGGAATGGTAAAACAAACGAGCAGGCGGAGAACATAAATCCACACATACTGTCTATGACGAATAAGACCAATAAATGAAGCAATGATGCCATACAAAAACAAGACCACTGTGCCGTAACTCATCAGTGGTTGAACGATAAAGCCGTAAAGCATTAAACCAATTGCAACCATATTCAAACAGTCCTTTCTTTGAAGCCATACATGCTGTTTTTTTCTATCATACACTTCTTTCTCGAATTTCCATATGGGGCAATGATAAAAAACGACCCCATAAAGGGGCCATTTTGTTTTACGCTTTGACTGATTTGAAGAATTGCGGTAAATATTCACGATGCGCTTCGAGCATTTCATCTAAAATTTGCTTTGCAATTTCATCAGATGGGACAAGCGGATTAATCGTCATCGCCACAAGAGCCGTCTCGTAATCTCCTGTTACAGCCGCTTCTGCTGCCACACGCTCGAATGATTTGATTTGTTGAACGAGCCCTCTCACAGCTACAGGCAGATCGCCCGTCGCAATTGGTTTTGGTCCGTCCTTCGTAATGATACAGTTCACTTCAACCGCTGATTCAGCCGGAATGCTGGCAATCGCCCCTCTGTTCACTGTATTGACAGGTTGGATGTCATGCTTATCATTATAGATGGAGCTGATTAAGTTACATGCCGCATCACTGTAATACGCCCCGCCTCTTTTTTCGAGCTGCGGTGGCTTAATCGATAAATCAGGATCTTTATAAAGCTCAAATAATTCTTGCTCGACTTGCTGTACAACCTCTGCTCTTGTTCCTTTTTCTTGGGCTGCTTTTTGCTCTTCTTCCAGCATATCTTTTGTTTTATAGTAATAGCGATGATACGGACATGGGATCACCCCTAAGCCTTTTACAAAAGAAGGTTCCCAGTTTTTCGCTTCAATGTTCTTCATAGACCACTGACTATTCGGATTTCCCAATTCATCGAGCACTTGATCCATAATGCTGACCCCGTCTAAATACACGTTTAATCCATAGACCATGTGATTGAGGCCCGCAAACTGTACCTCGATCCGTTCAACATCCACATCAAGCGCCTTGGCAATCCCCATTTTGATCCCAATTGGTACATTGCATAGACCGACTACTTTTTTTAGATTTGTGTAGCGCAGCACAGCTTCTGTGACCATGCCTGCCGGATTTGTAAAGTTCACAAGCCATGCATCTGGACAAAGTTCTTCCATATCCTTCACGATGTCTAGAATGACCGGGATGGTCCGAAGACCTTTAAATAAACCGCCTGGTCCGTTCGTTTCCTGACCGATGACGCCGTATTTAAGCGGGATTCTCTCATCTTTTGCCCGTGCTTCCAGCAGTCCTACACGAAATTGTGTCGTCACGAAATCTGCGTCCTTCAAGGCTTCCCGGCGGTCAAGCGTCAGGTGTACCTCAATCGGCAGACCGGCTTTTTCAACCATGCGTTTCGCAAGAGCGCCCACGATGTTTAACTTTTCATGACCCGCTTCAATATCCACTAGCCATAATTCCTTTACAGGCAATTCATGATATCGTTTGATAAACCCTTCGACAAGCTCAGGCGTATAGCTCGATCCTCCGCCTATTGTGACAATTTTGATTCCATCTTTCATGAATTGACACCTCCGAGTTGCTTCATTTTTTCATGGAGCTCGATGATTTCCGCTGCGAGCTCCTTGACGGTCATTGCGTTCATGAGATGATCCTGCGCATGGATCATTAAGAGACTGATGTCGGTCTTTTCTCCTCTAATTTCTCCTTGGATCAGCTCTGTCTGTGCGTGATGCGCCTCATTTAACGCGTCTTGTGCTTCCTGCAATTTTTGCTTCGCCTCATCAAAGTTTCCTTGCTTTGCACTTGTAATGGCCTCCATCGCAGAGCTTCTGCCATTCCCGCCATGTAAGATGAGTTGAAACACAATTTGTTCCATTTCCATCGGCCGCATCCCCCTTATTTCCTCTATTACATGCTGACGACATTTTCATCAGTTGATGCTTTTGTTTCTAGCTCACTTTCTTCTTTTAATTTCTGCTTATCCCACATTCTAAAGAATGGGTAGTATAAAGCGAATGACAACGCCAGGTTAATCAGCTGCATGACAGCACCAGAGATTTTGCCTCCTGTGGCGAGATAGCCTGAAATGATGGGCGGCATCGTCCATGGGACAGCAATCCCCGCCGGTTTTGCTACAAGTCCTGTGCTCATTCCGATATACGTGGTGATGATCATCATGATTGGCGTAAGGATAAACGGAATGAGAAGCATTGGGTTCATGACAATCGGCATTCCAAAAATGATAGGTTCGTTGATGTTAAAGATGGCTGGCCCAATGGCAAGTCGGCCAAGCTGTTTCATTTGTTTACTTCTGGCACGTAAGATCATCGTCAGCACTAAAGCAAGCGTTGCACCGCTTCCACCGACATTGATGAAGATTTCAAAGAACTGCGCTGTGAAGATATTTGGCAGCACTTCTCCTGCTTGGAATGCGAGACGGTTCTCATCCATCGCACCGAGCCAAATTGGGCCCATGACGCCGCCGACAATGGTTGCTCCGTGAATACCACATGCCCAGAGGAGCATTTGCACACCAATGGCGACAATACTTCCGCCTAAGCTTCCACCAAGAATGGAAAGCGGTGTGCCAATTAAGACCGTGATGATATTATGAATACTCTCAAATGGTGTCATCTCAATCACAAGTCTAACGACCCAGATCAGCGTGATGACCACAAAACCTGGAATAAGTGCGATAAACGATTTACTCACTGCTGGCGGTACACCATCAGGCATCCTAATGACGATATTCCGCTGGACAATGAATCGGTAAATTTCAGTTGAAAGCATGGCAATAATCATGGCAACGAATAACCCTTTACTGCCCATCAATGTGACTGGAATTCCCCCACCTACTAGGATGGCTTCTGTTGAGCCTTCAGGTGTGAAAGGAACTTGATATGGTGTCGCCAAAAGGAAAGCTGCAACAGCGATCGCACCAGATGATAGGGCATCCACTGCATACTTTTCAGCAAGCCTGTAGGCAATCCCGAAGGTGGCAACAAGTGCCATAATGTCAAAGGTTGCATTAACAGGATAGGATAGTTTCGTGGCCCATTCAGCTCCGAAGATACTTGCCATAAAATCGCTGTATCCTGGGATCGGAAGGTTGGCTAAAATGAGAAACAGTGAACCGACAATAATGAGAGGCATGGTTAAAACAATTCCGTCACGCAATGCTTGTAAATGTCTTTGAGCGGCAATCTTCCCTGCAAACGGCATGACCTTCTCTTCTAGAAATCGGTTGAATCCATTCATCCCTTCCGCCTCCTTTATCCGTTCACTAACTGTTCAGCAGATTTTAAAACCTCAGCCCCATTACATACGCCATAATGCACGGTATTAATGACGTCGACTGGAATTCCTTTTTCTTCTCCGAGCTTTTTCATTTGTGGTAATAAATATCGAACCTGTGGTCCTAATAAAAGCACATCGGCTTGATCAATATGACTTTTTGCTGAATCTCCAGATACTGCCCAAATACGATAGTCTTTTCCTTGTTCTTGTGCGCTTTTCTCCATTTTTGTTACTAGTAAGCTTGTTGACATACCTGCTGCACAAACCAATAAGATGTTCATGTGTAAACGCCCCCTTTTGAAAGTGTGAAGCTTTTCTTTACACATTCATCATATTATGAAACCGCTTTCATAAACACCTATACTTTTTCCTTTAGGAAGCGGAAAAAGTTAAGATCACACTGTTAGTTCTTGTACGAAGGGACCTTTTTATACATGGTATCCAGCATGTCTTCAAATGTATCACAGGCGATGAGATGCTGAATGAATTTCACATTATGCACAAGCTCGCCCAGCAGACGGTACATCCCTTTTAAATCTTTGGCATTCTCTTTTTCGACACAAAGCAAGCAGACAAATTGAACTTTTTTCTCTCCCCATATGATCGGTTTTTCTAATGTACATATCGCCCAAAACGTCTCTTCT
This sequence comes from Bacillus sp. NMCC4, assembly GCF_002998555.1. Taxonomy (NCBI): domain Bacteria; kingdom Bacillati; phylum Bacillota; class Bacilli; order Caryophanales; family Bacillaceae; genus Bacillus; species Bacillus sp. NMCC4. The sequence goes on from NZ_PVRA01000001.1 coordinate 686,028, forward strand.
GTCAGCGGCGTCATAGGGTGCGGAATGGCTGTATAATGCCCGAAGGATGTAGGAGCAGCCTCTTCTCTTTCCATCACAGAAGGTGTAAGCTCTGCTGGTGCTAAACCCATATCGATGATTTTTTCCGTGAGAAAGGTGATGACCTCTTCCTTTGTTTGAAAGGCGCATTTTGTAAAGACCAATTCCTTTTTCATATATTGAGAGGCCAATGTCACCCTTGTTTCACTCGTCAGGGCTTCTTCAATTTTTAAAAAGTCGCCGCCTCCTAAAATGGTGTTTACTTGTATGACTGGAATCGGTAAATCCATCTGAATCGGGACCGTTGTAATAATCAAATCCAGGGCATGTAAAGACACATGCGGAAACGAATAAAGCTCTGCTGTTCCTAAAATGGTCAGTTTTGACCCAAATTGTGACCGCAAACGATCCTGAAGCAGCCTTGCACTCCCTGCACCAGATGCACAGACAATGAGACATCGCTTCGGCGGAATCTCCATTTTCCTCCGCTCTAAAGCCGCACCAAAATGAAGCGCCATATATCCGATTTCATTCTCATGAATACTCAGCCCCTCCTCTTCTTCTAGGACCCTGCTGGCGATAATACCTGCTTCAAAAGCAAGTGGATACCCCGCCTTTATTTCATCAAGCATCGGATTTCTTAAGTTCATTCCATATTTACACCGGGTCATGGCTGGCTTTAAGTGCAGACTCAGTCCAATCATTAATTCCGCATCGCCGGCTAAATCAAGCTGCAGTTTTTGATCAATGGCTTGGAGCATAAGCTGAACAAGACGGCTCGTGTCATCATCCACAATTTGTTTTTGACCACTCGATGAAAAGGACTGTACCATTTTGGCTGTTCCTAATAAATGAATGGCGATATAGACGATCTCCTCTTGTGGAAAAGAGACGTCCAGCAGTCCTTCAAGGCATTCCACCATTTTTTTAGCGACCTTATATTCCTTTGCCTGTGGTATCTCATTGATTTCCTCTGGCAAAACAGATACATAGTTTCCGTGTCTAATCCGTTTGCAGGCAATCGCAACATGAACGATTAAATTATTCATGCAAATGTCTGATAGATTCATTCTTTCTTCATTGATATAATCAATCATTGTTTTCTGAATCAATTCCAATTCATGTTTTGGCAAAATGGTGACTGCTGTGTTCAGCATCGTTTGGCAGGAACGGCGTTCATTGAATAAATATTCTGACATACAATAACGAATTTTCATCTCCGATCCTTTGATTCGGCAGCCTTTATTCGGCTTCGCATCCAGCTTCAGATCAAAGGGCTCAAGCTTGCGTTTGACCCATTTCATATCGTTACTCATCGTCGATTTACTAATAAACAGCTGGCCCTGTAAGTCTTCCAGTTTCACATAAGACTCTGCGAGAAGCAGCTTCTTTAAAATAAACCGAACGCGCTCCTCCGGCAGAACAGCCAGTGGCTCTTCCTGTTCGACCTCCTCTTTCATAAAACGGCGAAAGGCATTCTCATCGTTGATCAACAGCTCATAGCCAGCTCCTCGAACAGCTGATACAGCCGCTTGATAAGGAGCGAGACGGTCGTTCAGTTCCTTGATGTCTGTACGAATGGTGCGGCTTGTCACTTGTAAGCTGACAGAAAGCGCAGCGCTTGTGAGCGGGGTCTCCGCTGCCATGAGCTGACTTAAGATGTGCGCCAGTCTTTTACTCAGCATCAGATCGGCCTCCTTATGTAAGGGTGGAGAATCTGCCTTGTCTGGACAGGGTGTATACGCTTGCAGTTCTCTTCATTACTCATATTCTACTGAAAAGAAATAAAAATTGCCAACTCATTTATATGACAAACGCCCCTATTTATACAACAAACCATATCTAATGACCTATGAATCTTTTTGTAGGACTCTGGCAGAAACCATCAAAAAAGGCGCTACACCTCCGTGTCATCGCCTTTTTTATGAAGGGATCAGCTGGGTAAAGACAACCAGTCTCTTTTCATGAGTCCCTGCTGCATGATCAAATGTCCCTGTACACGTAATGAAATTGAGATTCCGTGTAAAAGCGTACCCGAAAAACGCATTCGGCTTTTCTTCACGCGGATAGCTTTGCACTTTGATCACTTCAAAAGTTCGCTTTTTTCCTGACGAGGACGTCACGATTACCTTGTTTCCCTTTTTTAGCTCCTTTAATCGATAAAAAACAGAAGGTCCCCATTTATTATCAACATGGCCATTCATGACGGCATTTCCTTTATCTACTGGCTTTGGACCATCTTTAAACCAAGCTGTGTTGTCCGTATTTTTTGGGACGCCCATACTGCCATCCTTTGATAAAGTTGTTTTCTCCACTAATCGCCGGAATCGCAATTTCAGCCGGGACAATACCAGACGGTTCGTCTTTTAACATGTCTTGTGAATGAGACTGTTTTGCGGCTTGGTTTGTTGTCATTTTTTCAGGAGATGAGGTTGTTTTAGAGGATGACGAATCATCCATAGATTGTGATGCGCAGCCCGTGATGATGAGAAGCATCAGAAGACCAAACAACCACCTTATCAAGTCAGTCTGCCTCCTTTTAAAGAAAGGAACGGCACGATTGTGCACGTTCCCCTTTCCTTTTTATACGAGCTTAATTTGATGTCTTACGGCGAGTAAGGAAGAACGCACCCGCTGCACCGCCAGCTAGGATCAAACTTGCGATCATTCCCGCAAATGCTTCATATGACATACCTAAAGGACCGGCTGTGCCTCCCATACCTGTTTTAGGCATTTCATTAGGCATGTTGGATTTGAACAGTTCAGGATGCTGATCAACAATCGCTGCTGCGACATCTTGACCGACCATGAACATATGACCGTACGCTTCTCTCACTGTTGGATAAAGCTGATCATATTCGCCATTATGGTAAGACGTATATGTTTTGATCAGCTCATCAATATGCATTTTCAAGCCAGCTTCTAAATCCGCCGCCTTCAAACGTCCATCTGTCGCTTGATCTAGAAATTTCGCTTGCTTCATCCGATACGCATCTAAGTTTTTCACAGCTTTTTCTTTCGCTTCTTTGTCTCCTGATGCATCCGCTTTGACATAATCAACTAAGTAACCGATATGGCTTGACCAAATGTCTTTGAATTGTTTTCCTGCATCCTTACCATAAACAGATGCAAGCGCATCTGATAAATCATTTGTGTTTTCGTTCAAAGCTGCCGCTGCTTGATCAAAGTCCTTGCTGCCATCATTTCCTTTTTGCATAGCAACGACCGCAAGCGCCAAATGCTCTGAGAACAAGTAGTTTAAATCTTCACGAAGGTCTGCTGCTGGTGTGTCGACTGATTTGTGATCAAATTTCCCAGGAAATTGATCTGTGATCGCCCACGATACGCCTTTGCCTACTTCAAACATATGATGAATGGATTTTCTAACCGTTTCATAGGTCGTATCAAAATCCTTTTCAGTGTAGCTATCAAACGCTTTTAACAGTTCATTGACGTGCATTTTTAAGCCTTCTTCTAGTTCGCTAGCTTTCAATCTTCCGTCTGTTGCTTGATCGAGCATATCGGCTTGTTTCATGCGATATTGGTCAAGCTGCTTAACTGCTTTCTTTTTACCTGCTTCATCTTTCTTTGCCGTTGCTTGTACATAATCAACAAAGTAGCCGATATGACTTGACCAAATGTCTTTGAATTGTTTCCCTGCTTTTTTTCCGTACACAGAAGCGATGGCTTCCGATAAGTCATTTGTGTTGTCATTTAGCGCTGCCGCTGCTTGTTTAAAATCTTTGCTACCGTCAATTCCCTTTTGCATTGTGATGACTGCTAAGTAGGCATGCTCCGAAAATAACTGGTCTAGTGCTGCTCGAAGAACGGTTGCTTTGTTTGAAACCTCTTGTGACGAAGATGTCTTCTTTGCCTCTCCATGCATATGTCCTTCGTGTGCACTTGCGCTATGAGCTGCCGGAAATAGTAATGCTGCGCTAAGTGGAATGGTTAAAATCGCTTTTTTCATGTTCATCTGTTTTTCTTCCTCTTTCCGTTTGTTATGTACTTAACGGAGTGAGGCATGACTTGGATCATTCAAATCTATTATTTTTTCGTTCAGGACACAATCGGTAATGCTTGCATAAAAAAAGCCGGATTATCCGGCTGATACGTTACGACTTTTAGATGCTTTTCGCTCTTTATATATTTTCCTCACCACTGGATAAATCACTGGTGCCCATTTGACAATTTGTTTCAGCCATTTTTTCATTTCTCCCGCGCCTCCTTATTGTCATTCTTACAAGGACGATTCCCCATCTTGTCATGAAATAAACAGGTGCGGGAGAGCAGGAGTTAAATCACGCCTTGTGCGATCATCGCATCTGCCACTTTGCGAAATCCTGCAATATTTGCTCCTACGATTAAGTTTCCAGAGTGTCCATATTCATCTGCTGTCTCTGTACACCGACGATAAATCGTCTGCATCATTTGTTTCAGCTGATCATCTACTTCTTCAAATGTCCAAGACATTCTTGCACTATTTTGTGCCATTTCCAGTGCTGAGACACCTACCCCGCCAGCATTCGCCGCTTTTGCCGGCGCAAATAGAATATCATTCTGTTCAAACACTTTGACTGCCTGAAGAGTAGAGGGCATATTAGCTCCTTCTCCTACCGCAATGACACCATTTTTCACGAGCTGCTGCGCTTGCATCTCAGATATTTCATTTTGCGTTGCACATGGAAGCGCAATATCACAAGGAACAGACCAAATTTGTTCACAATCTTCAATCAATTTGGCATGCGGGTGAATGTCTATGTATGCCCCAATCCGTTGATTGCTCACTTCCTTTAGCTGCTTCACGGTCTCAAGTGAAATGCCTTGAGGATCATAAATCGCTCCGCTTGAATCACTGCAAGCAACGACCTTACCGCCTAGCTCCATGACCTTTTCCATCGCATAAATAGACACATTCCCTGATCCAGACACAACAACTGAATGCCCTTCAAATTGCAGTCCATGCGCTTTTAACATTTCTTCCATAAAGTACACCAGTCCATAGCCTGTCGCTTCTTTTCTCGCTAAGCTGCCTCCAAATCCAGGACTTTTCCCTGTGAGCACACCCGCCTCATAAGCACCGCGCATTTTCTTGTACTGTCCGAACATATAGCCAATTTCGCGTGCCCCTACGCCAATATCACCTGCTGGTACATCTTGATCAGGTCCAATATATCGGCTGAGTTCACTCATAAAGCTTTGGACGAAACGCATGATTTCTCCATCAGATTTCCCTTTAGGGTCAAAATCTGATCCACCTTTTCCCCCGCCGATCGGCATACCAGTCAGTGCGTTTTTAAAGATTTGTTCAAATCCTAAAAACTTAATAATGCTTGCATTGACAGATGGGTGGAATCGAATGCCTCCTTTATAAGGACCGATGGCACTATTGAATTGAACCCTGAACCCCCGATTGACTTGTACTTTCCCCTCATCATCTACCCAAGGTACACGAAATACCACAAGCCGCTCAGGCTCAATGAGTCGTTCTAAAATGCCCTGTTTTTCATACTCTGGGTGTTTTGCAAAAACAGGAACGAGTGATTCTAGAATTTCTTTTACGGCTTGCTGAAATTCCTCCTCACCAGGATTTCGTTTTTCCACCTCCTCTAACACACGGTCGATGTAGCTTTGTGCTGTTTGTGCTGCTCGATCTAAGGTCAACATGTCTCTTCTGCCTCCTTTGTATATCTTCACACATTTATCCTGTTAGATTTTCTAACGCATATTGAGATTAATTTAACACCATTTGTAAAATCTGATCAATACTGATAACAGATGAAAATGATGCCGATTTGAGATGGATCAAGCAGCTGCAGCAATCGTTTTTAGAAAGTATCTCTTGCAGAATGACTATTGTGCTAGAAATGATGATTTAGACGTTATATATCCCGCACTCTTTAACAAATAGATGAATCATGAATGATTTCTAGTTGATCTTCAACCCGAAAAAAAGGCCTAAAGTTTTATAGGCCGTCCGCTCAATCTTTTCGGATCTTCTCATCTTTCTTTCGATCAGGGTACACGACACAAAGCCAATATAAAATAGAAGACGATGGGAAATTAATTAAACCGACAATGCCCCAAAACCACTTATAGCGCCCTCTTTTCTTTGCATCCATAAATAAAAGAAACCCCTGCGCAAACAATAACGGCAATGCGCACAATAAGATGATCATCTCCGTCTGACTCATAAGGAAGACCCTCCTTTAATGTGTTGATATTCCTTGATGCCGACAACGACGCAGAGCGGCACACTCACTACTTGAAGAAGAATGAAGATGATAGGCAAATGGGTGATGGCAGCGACAAATAGTGCCAGAATGGTCAGACTGATGAGAACGTACGCCAGTACTTCTTGTTTAAAACGCCTTTTCTCTTGTTCCTTTGCCTGCTTCAGCATCATCATGACAGCCTGCTCACTTGGCTCTTTCACTTCAATTTGTTCATCTAGCTGCTGTAACTCTTCCTTTAAACGTTCGGTGAACTGATCTTCCTTCATTGAGACCACTCCTTTCGAATTTTCTTTAATCCATGATGAACCCTCGACTTCACAGTGCCTTCTCTCATACCGAGCATTGAAGCAATCTCTGGATAAGTAAAGCCATAATAATAGTGCAAAATAATCGGTGCTCTCTCCTGTGCCTTCAATTCGTTTAGAGCATCCCACATCTCATGCCATGTGCGGCCCTTTTGCTGAATGTCCCATTTGAAGCGGCGTATGGTCTCTTGATTCGCCTTCCCTTCTCTTAATTGTTCACGTTTTCTTTTCTTCTGGTGATCTAAAAATTGTCTAGATGCAATGGAAATGAGCCATGTTGAAAATAAGGAATCTCCTCTAAATGAAGAAAGTTTCATGTACGCTTTCAGCATCGTTTCTTGCATGATTTCTTCTGCCAGCTCTTCTTGAAGGGTGAGCTTCATTATATAACGGTAAAGAAAGGAATAATGATGACGATAAAGGGCTGTAAATGCAGCATCATCTCCCTGTTTTGCCCGCTGAATCAATAATGTCTCTTCTGTCTGCTCCAAACACACCCCTCCTTCCTTTTCTTCTCTTATTCATGTGACGACACGGATGACGACATCGTTCAAAATAGACTTAATTTTTTTAACTTGGCTCCTTTTCTCCCTGTTGATCCAGTATTTGATTCATTTTATATCCAATTTTTTCTTATGTAATGATTATGACATTCTTTCGTCCCTAACAAAATGGTGCGTTCGTAATCATCTTGATTTTCTATCAAGCGAAGAGCCTCTCCCTCATAATCACTAGGTCATCCCAATACCTATCGTCAATGATCCTTGTCTCATTTAGATGAAAATAAAATAATCATGGCCTTAGTTTCCTAGAAAATCATGGAATACACAGCGCCAATTCTTAGCCGATGATACCTTTTTGCGTGCTATGCTCTTCCTACATTCCGAAAAAGGCGATACTGGCGAAGAAAGGGGGAGCAGTTGAATTGCAGCTTATTTTTGGAAACGTTTACATTAAAACAAAATAGAATGGAGATGTTGACTTTGAAGAAAAAAGTTCCAATGTTAGCTGGTGTGTTAGCGGTTGGTCTCGTGACTTCATTATTTGCACCTAATGGGGAGGCAAAAGCGGCAGCCAAGTATCCAGAAAGCCCTTCTATTATGGCCAATTTTAATCAACAAGGATTCTCCACATTAAATGGCGGTACAACAGGCGGTGAAGGCGGTAAAACCGTCACAGTCAAAACTGGAAATGAACTATTGGCTGCCCTCAAAAGTAAAGGAACAAACGAAAAATTAAAAATTGTTGTCGACGGGACGATTGCCCCTTCTAATACATCTGCCAATAAAATCGATGTGAAAGATACAAACAATGTCTCGATCGTCGGCAAAGGCACGAAAGGTGAATTTAATGGAATTGGTATCAAAGTATGGCGTTCCAATAACGTCATTATCCGCAACCTGAAAATCCATCACAGTAACATCGGTGACAAGGATGCCATCGGAATCGAAGGCGCTTCTAAAAACGTATGGGTCGATCATAATGAGCTGTACAACACATTAAACTCTGGGAAAGATGATTATGATGGATTATTTGATGTGAAAAAAGACTCCGACTATATTACCTTCTCATGGAACTATGTACATGACAGCTGGAAAACGATGCTCATGGGCAGCTCTGATAACGACAACTACAACCGAAAAATTACGTTCCATAACAACCGTTTTGAAAACCTGAATTCTCGTGTACCGTCTATGCGCTACGGGGAAGGTCATGTGTATAACAACTACTATAAAGGCATTCATACCACAGCGATCAACTCTCGTATGGGCGCGAAGATGAGAATTGAGCACAACGTATTTGAAAATACAAATAATGCGATCGGCAGCTGGGACAGCCGTCAAGTCGGTACATGGCATGTCATCAACAACTCATTTATTAACAGCACAGGCAGTCTGCCAACGTCTTCAACAGGTACGTACAACCCTCCTTATAACTACTCTTTGCTTAACGTAAACAATGTCAAATCAGAAGTGGTATCAAATGCTGGTGTTGGAAAGGTAAACCCTTAAAACCACAAAACGTTCGGGCAGAGATCTCTGTCCGAACGTTCTTGTTATTTCGTTTATTTATATTTTAGAAAATGGACGATCCATCTCATACAATTTTTGATAGCGCAGGTTTTCTCTCAGTAAATCCTGATGCTCCCCCTGCATCTCAATTTGTCCATCTTCAATAAACATAATGCGGTCACATGCCTCACAGCCAGTGAGATGATGGGTAATCCAAATGACCGTTTTTCCTTTTAACACACGGAAGATGGTTTCAAGCAGCTCACGCTCTGTGCGCGGATCAAGTCCGACGGTGGGCTCATCTAATACAACAATCGGGGTGTTTTGCAGCAAAATCCGGGCTAACGTCATCCGTTGTCTTTCTCCACCTGAGAAACGAATCCCTGTCTCCTGCACACCGGTGTGATAACCCTCTGGCAAGGATTCGATGGTATCGTGCAGCTGCACTTGTCTCGCTGCTTCTTTTACTTGCTCTTCTGTCGCATCTGGAGAGCCTAAGCGAATATTGTTTAAAACAGAGGTATCGAATAAATACGGCTGTTGATTGAGCACTGACACATAGGTGGACATGGTTTCTCGAATGCTTTCTACCGGTTTCCCCTGGATACTGACAGCTCCTTGATTTGGCACGACAGCTCCTTCTAACAATTTCAAAATAGTCGATTTTCCTGCACCACTTTTTCCTAAGAGAGCAAGTGATTCACCTTGCTTCAGTGAAAATGAGAGATGCTTTAGCACGTGTTGGTGCGAATCATACCCAAAGGATACTTGATCAAAACAGACAGCTTGATCGTGAGAAATGGTTGACTGATCCACTGTCTTGCGCTCAGATTCTCCTTCATACGAAAGCTTTTCATAATGATTTAATCTGCTGACAGCATGCTGATAGACTGGAATATCACCTGCTGCATCTGAGAGTGGAAGAAAGGCTTCTGTTAACGGAAATAGCACAAGCACAAAGGCTGCAATCAGGGTGTGTGACATCGAGCCTGACTGAACGACCGAACCGCTCCAATACACGACAAACACGACAGCTCCTCCAATCATAAGCTGGGCAAAAAACTGGCGCAGACGGATAAACCGGTGCTTGGCTGCTTCAAGCGCTAACAGTTTCGCTTCTTTCTGTTCATATTCATCAACAAAATCTTTCTGCCTGCCGCTAAACAGCCAGTCACTAACGCCCATGACTGCATCTGTTAAATGGCTGTACAGTTCATTTCTGCCTTTTTTCATTTGAATTTGTCTCGCCCGGTTCACTAGCACTGTGACGTATGGGAAAACAAATACGAGAAGTGCCATATAAAGCAGCATCAGTCCAGCAAAAGGCCACGAGAATAGACCAAGTGCCCCAATGGATGCGGCATATAAAAGCAGCGCCCCGATGGATGGAAAGATGGTTTTTAAATAGGCGTCCTGCAGTCTCTCGACATCATCTGACAGGAGCCCAAGCATTTCACCTGTACCCAGCTTTGTCTGTTTCGCACTTCGTTCAGCCATGTCATACAGACGGACACGCATTTTTTCAATCATTGTCAAAATGAGCTGGTGGCTCGCCAGTCTTTCTGCATAGCGGGCAGCTGAGCGTGAAATACCAAAGGTCCGTACAGCTACAATTGGAACGTATACCATAAGTATATTCTCAGGTCTTGTGGCAGCTTTTGAAATGAGAAATCCTGACGTATACATCAGCATAGAAGCAGAGAATACTGCAATTGCCCCTAGAAACAAAACCAGCGCAAACAGCTTTTGATTCTCCTTGATATAAGGTATAAACCAGCCTTTACTGACCATGTGTGACCGCCCCCATTTGCTCCTGTACCAATTGATAATACACGCCTTTTCTTTGCATCAATGATTCATGTGTACCCATTTCTGCAATTGTTCCATGATCCATGACAATGATCTCATCCATGTCTGGCATCCAATGAAGCCTATGTGTCGCTAAGAACACAAGTTTATCTTCAAACAGCGGAAGCATTGTTTTCTTCAATTCATACTCTGTCTCAATATCGAGATGCGCCGTTGGTTCATCTAACAGCATAATTGACCGCTGGCCCAGCACCGTTCGCGCAAGCGCAATTCTTTGCGCCTGTCCGCCGCTTAGTCCTCTTCCCTGTTCTCCAATGACCTCATCGAGACCATTTGGCAGCTGCGCTACGAGCTGAGATAATCCAGCTTCACAGACAGCTCTTTCCACTTCTTCATCTGTGGCATGCGGTTCATAAAAACGAATGTTTTCTCTCAATGTCATGTGAAATAAATAAGGGTGCTGCGGCATATAGACGACTTCCTTTTGCCATTCCTTCATCTGTAAATGAACAAGCGGCTGGCCGTTTAGCGTGATTTGACCTGAGGTCGGTTCAACAAAGCCGCCGAGCACATCGGTTAACGTCGATTTCCCTGAACCACTGGCACCAATGATCCCGATTTTTTTCTTCCCTTTGACAGTGAGGTCTACATCCTGAATCGAATAAGGGGCATGTTCATCATGCTGGACACTAACATCTTGCAGCGTGAGCACAGCTTGTTCACCCCACTTGTCTAGCTGCACGGATTGTGTCTCCTGCGCGCGGAAGCCCTTTTCTTCTAAAATGACCTGCATCGCTTCATTCGCTTCTTTCCCATTTAGCGTCGCATGATAATCATTTCCCACTTCACGTACTGGCAGGAAATATTCCGGCGCCAGCATGAGCGCCGTCAGAGCCGGCAATAACAGAAGCTCTCCTTCAATTAATCGCAAGCCAAGAAAGACAGCGACGGTTGCAATCGACAGCATGGAAAAGAAATCAAGCGCAAATGATGAAAGAAATGCAACCTGCAGCGTGCTCATGGTCGCCTTTCGATATCGCTTTGACACTTCCCCGATATTGCGGGAATGTTTTTTGCTAATGCCTAAGTAACGAAGCGTTTCAAGGCCGCGGAGAGAATCAGTAAAATGATTGGATAATTTCTCATACGATCTCCATTGTTTGGCCGCTTTACGCTGAGCGACAAGGCCTAGCAAAATCATAAAGATAATTAAAATCGGCAGCGTCACGATTAAAATGACGGCAGATGTTTCGTCTAACGTCCAAACATAGATGAGAACCATAGCCGGTATCACTGCCATGTTCACCATTTTCGGTAAAAATAGCTGTAAATACTGACGATATTGAGCAATCCCCTCCATCGCTAATGTGACAAGCTTTCCTGTACCTTTTTTCTTTGTAAAAGCTGGACCTAAACGAAAGAGTTGGTCTAACAGCTGTTTTCTGACGTCTGCTCCAATTCGGGAAGAGTAGGTAAACATGACCTTCTCCCGAATCAAGGTGAGACCGTGCCGCACCAGAAAGGCAGCAAGAAACAGCAGGACATAAGGCGTTGCCTGCGAAAGGCTTTTCCCGTCAAACAGCGTAGTAATGGCATGTGCCAGCCACTGTGCTTGGAAAATAATACTTGCTCCTTGGATGAGTGACACAATACCCAAAAGGGCAAGAAGCCCCCTTATTCCTTTTAATTGAAGCAAACGTTTGTCCATTAGTAGGTCATTGGCTCCTTACCGCTTACACGTTTACGGAAGACGTAATAGCTCCAAATTTGATACCCAAGCACAAAGGGCAGCAAAGAAATGGCAACAATCGTCATCACCGTCAGTGAATATGATCCGGATGCAGCGTTTTGAATGGTAAGATCAAACGCATGGTTGATTGAACTAATCATGACGCGCGGGAACAATGCAGTGAAAAGCATCGTCACTGTCACCATGATGCCTGCACCTGTGAATAAGAATGTCCAGCCATCACGTTCTTTTCTCATAAAGAATAGAGCCGCGACGTAACAAACCACAATCAGGACAGTTAACGGAATGGTGATGATCGGGCGTACCGTATAAATGTCTGTTTCCATGATAGATACACCGACAAATAGGACAAGAACTGGCAGCGCAATAAGCAGGACACGCTTGCCAAGCTTTCTTGCACGATCTCTTAAATCACCCTCTGTACGTAGTGTGACGAAAATCAATCCGTGCAGAAGGCAAAGAACCGTCACAGCTAACCCGCCAATCACTGAATAAAGGTTCACAAAATCCGTAAAACCAGCATACATATTCATGTCTTGATCAATTGGCATCCCGCGTAAAATACTCGTGAATAGCACACCGAGTAAAAACGGCGGCAGCAGACTGCCAAAGAAGATGACCCAGTCCCATGCTTTGATCCAAGAGGCTTTCTCCACCTTCCCTCGGAATTCAAAGGCGACTCCGCGCCCAATGAGCGCTAAGAGGAGAACCGCAAATGGTATATAGTATCCACTGAACATCGTGGCATACCAGTGAGGGAATGCAGCGAAAATAGCGCCCCCAGCTGTAATCAGCCAGACCTCATTCGCATCCCAGAAAGGACCAATCGTATTAATTAAAATGCGGCGTTCGTGCGCATCCTTTCCAAGCAGCTGCATGGACATCCCAACACCAAAATCAAATCCCTCTAAGAAGAAAAATCCAACAAACAATACTGCGACAAGAATAAACCAAATCTCGTTAAGATATGCCATGATATGCGCCTCCATCAAATGGATCTGTAGACAGGTCCGTTTCATCCTTTTGATCTGTATCCTCTTCCGAATGTGCACCTTTTTTAATTTCTCGAATGAATAGGTAGGCAAGCAAGATGGCAAGAATCAGATAAATCGTCGTAAAGCTAATGACTGAGAATAACAGCATGCCATACGATACGTTTGGCGAAATCGATTGAGCCGTCGTCATCATACCAAAGACAGTCCACGGCTGACGCCCAATTTCAGTCATGATCCAGCCAGCTGAGTTCGCAATAAACGGGAACGCAATCATCCCTACCATGAAGCGTAAAAACCATTTGTTCGTTTCGAGTTTCTTTCTAAAGCTCAAGTACAAGCCAATCATACTGGCAAAAATCATCAGCATTCCGGCACCAACCATGATTCTAAAGCTCCAGAAGGTTGTTTTCACTGGCGGAATGTAGTCTCCAGGGCCAAACTTTGCTTCATATTCTTTTTGAAGTGTCAGCATGCCTGGCACATCTCCACTGAACTTCTGATAAGCCAAGTAACTTAAAGCAAACGGAATATTGATCTCCGCAGAGTTTTCTTTTTTATCTGTGTCAATATTGGCAAATAGTGTCCAAGCCGCTGGATCTCCACTATCCTTCCAAAGGGCTTCACTTGCTGCCATCTTCATCGGCTGTGATTTCATTAAGTGCTTCGCTTGATCATGTCCAGAGAACGCCACACCTAAGCCAGAAATTAAAGCGAGGACCATGGCAATCTGGAATGATTTTTTGAAAAAGGCGATTTCTTGTTTTTTGATCATTTTATAGGCACTAACTCCTGCAATAAAGAATGCACCTGTAGCCAGCGCACCAAACAGAACGTGCGGGAATTCAACCCAAAGCTGCGGGTTCGTTACAAGAGCGCCAAAATCATTCATTTCTGCGCGGCCATTTTTAATGACAAATCCAACTGGCTCTTGCATAAATGAGTTGGCGAGTAGAATCCAAAACGCCGAAAAGATCGTACCAAGAGAAACAAGCCAAATACACAATAAATGAATCTTCTTCGGCAGACGATCCCAGCCGAATATCCAAAGTCCAATAAATGTAGATTCAAGGAAAAAGGCGAGCAGTGCTTCAATGGCAAGCGGTGCACCAAACACATCACCGACAAACCTTGAATAATCTGACCAGTTCATCCCAAACTGGAATTCCTGCAAAATCCCTGTCACCACACCTACTGCAAAATTGAGTAAGAATAGATGACCCCAAAACTTCGCCATTTTTTTATAAATCTCTTTTTTCTTGACGACATAAAGGGTCTGCATCAAGGCGACGATAAACACCAAACCTATTGACATAGGAACAAAAATAAAATGAAATAATGTCGTTGAAGCAAATTGAAATCTTGCTAAAAACAGCTCACTCACAGCCTTACATCCTCCCTTACTTTCACATGCCGAATGATTCGAAACAACTATGCTCACCACTTCACAAAATATTCACTATTTGTTCAATGATTCACAAATAATAGCCTGTTTGAAATGGTTTACTCGGTGAAATTTTACTCTTGCTTTTCATTCGGTTAGTTATTTATACCTGTACTTTACACCCATGCGCTTCAAAAATAAAGTAAATTTTACCTAAAAATTGGATGGTATTGTGTCAGTTGTTTGAATACTTTGTCAAAGATATGTGACAGAAAGTAAAAAAACGCAAAAAAATAGCGCTGCACATGAACCGCAGCGCTATGTTTCTTTTTTAGGCTTTTTTCTGTAAAGCTGGTCTAGTGACTTGCACTTCGTAGTACGTAATTTTGTTTTTTAATAGTCCTTCAGGTTTCGCTTTCCCATGAGCGTGCGCATCACCAAATGCCTGAGATTTTGTCCAGTTCACAAAGTCTTCTTTTCGATTCCAGCGGGTATGAATGGTCACTTCATCGTAATCGGTTGTCTGCTGTGTGACCCATACTTCCATGCCTAAAAATCCTTCCATGAATTCTACTTGTCCCTGCTTGTTAAAACGCTTGACGAGGTGGTCAGCACTGCCTTTTTCTACTCTTACCTGGTTGTTGACAATGATCATTTTCTGTTCATCTCCCTTTTGTTGTTGGATTGAAGCGATTGGGATAATGAGCGGATGCTCACCGTCTAAGTGAACCTCAGCCTGAATCCCAAAGACTTCTTTGAAAAAGTTTTCTGTTAATACTTCGTTTGGTGTCCCTATTTGATAAACCTGACCACCCTTCATCGCAATGAGGCGGTCACAATATTTTGCTGCCTGCTGCAGGTCGTGAAGAACCATTAAAATGGTGATTCCATGCGTCTTATTCAGCTGTTTGAGCAGCTCTAGTAAATCAAGCTGATGTGCAATATCTAGGTAAGTCGTCGGCTCATCCAGAATCAAGGTCTCTGTCTTCTGAGCGAGCGCCATCGCAATATACGCCTTTTGTCTTTCTCCGCCTGACAATGTATGCAGCATTCTGTTTTCATTGATGCGGCTATTGGTCACATCAAGCGCCCACTCAATCGCTTCTTGATCTGTCTTCGAGCTCTTTTTCCAGATCGAACGATGCGGACTGCGTCCAAGTGCGACCAGCTCCCGCACGGTCATAGAAGGGATGGCTGTTCTCGTCTGCATGAGAACGGCGATTTCCTTTGCAATCTCCTGAGCTGTCATCTCTTTTTGCGGTATATCGTGAATGTATATCATGCCGCTTTCGATCGATGTAAGACGTGCGGCTGCTTTAATAAAAGTCGACTTCCCTGATCCATTTGGTCCAATAATTCCTGTCACACTTCCTTTAGGAACAGCTGCTGAAATAGACGACAGCCGAAAGCCTCCTTGACTGAGACTCACGTCATCCATAGCTATCACTTCCAACTTAACCCCTCCCTTTCTTTTTTAATAAATAGAGGAAGAAAGGTGCACCGATGCAGGCAAGCAGGATACCGACAGGCAGTTCAACCGGTGTAAACCATACCCGTGCCGCTGTATCTGCAAAAACCACAAGTACGCCTCCGCCCAGCATTGAGATCGGCAGCAGGTACCGGTAGTCATCTCCAATTAAAAGACGGATAAAATGAGGAACGACCAGGCCGACAAATCCAATTAAGCCGCTCACACTTACAGCTGCACCAGCTAAAAGCGCCGCCAGCGCAATTAAGAAAAACCGGGTGCGCTCTACTCTAAGGCCGAGTAACTGCGCCGATTCATCACCAAGCAAAAGAAGGTTTGCCGGCTTGATGGCAAAAAAACAAAGGCACAACCCAGCAAGCGCATATGGCGACACGAAGCTTAGATGATGCCAGCTCCGTCCATTTAATCCTCCGGATAAAAAAGGCAGAACAGCCTGCACACGCTCACTATAAAGCACCATAAACCCATTCATAACCGCCCCAAGGAGGGCATTGACTGCCACTCCCGCCAAAATCAATTTCAGCGGGGAAACCCCTTGATCAAATGAGAGCATATACACCACAAGTGCCGCTAATAAAGCGCCAAGGAAAGCAGCAGCTGGCAGCAAATACGTGAATTGCGGAAACACAATCATGCTGAGCACAGCAGCCAATCCGCCGCCAGCAGTCACACCGATGATGCCAGGGTCAGCGAGTGGATTTCGGACGACTCCTTGTAAAATCGCCCCTGATGCTGCGAGACAGGCCCCAACGATGAAACCGATGAGAACGCGCGGCAGGCGTAAATCCATCACAATTTTCTCATGAACAGGCTGGCCTGATCCCATCAAAGCAGCGACCAAATCTGGCAGCGATAATTGAACAGAACCTAATGCAAGCCCTAGGCATGCGCCCACACCTAACGAGAGAAATAGTACGGGTATCAGCCATTTTCGTCTCGACTGTCTTTTTTGAAAATCTAACTCTGCATTCATTTTCATGATGACAATCGCTTCAATCTTTTCTCTAGCTCATCAATCGCTCTCATCACTTCCGCGCCTGGGTTCGTTCCAAATAGATCACTAGGCAGAATCTCGACGTGTCCATTTTTCACAGCTGACACATCGTGCCAAGCGGCATTCTGTTTCATTTCACTCATAAAGCCCGCTTTCACATCTTCAGGATTGCTGTGAGTCATAAGCAGAATAAGATCAGGATCGGCTTCGATGACCTTTTCTGCATTGATTTGAGCGTATTGAGGGAATTTCTCGAGTGCTGGTTCATTTTCAACGATGTTCGTCCCTCCTGCGATGTGCAGTAAATCTCCGCTTAAGGATTGAGGAAGTGCCGCCATATATGTGCCAGGTGCCCCGTATACAACGAGTGTCTTCACTTTTTTCTGAGGCTGCTTGACCTGCTTTTTCCTCTGATCGATTTGCTCATTGAGGGCTTTGGCCTTTTGCTGCTTTCCGAGCAAATCCCCGAATAACGTTATTTGACGCTGAATATCCTTCACTGAATTGGCACTTGTCAAAAGAAGCTGTGAACCAATTCCTTCTATTGTAGAGATGTCCTTACTGTTTAATTGTTCATTCCCAAGCACAACATCGGGCGTTAAGCTTGTGATGAGCTCTACATCAAATTGATGCGTTGTGCCAATCGTTTGTACAGACTTTGCCTTTTGTAAGCTGTCTGGTAATTCGGCGGCCGGACGGCCAACTACCTCACCGCCTAAGGCATACAGGATGCTCATGTCTCCAGTCGATAATGCGACGATACGCTGAGGTGATTCTTCAAACGACAGCGTTCTGCCAGTAAAATCCTTTATCTTCAGCGCACCTTGCCCGCTTCCTTTCTCTACAGGTGCTGCCTGACTGCATCCGCCGAGGAGAAGCATCAAGACGAGTCCAGCGAAGATCACATATGAAAATTTCAACCGTCTGTCTCTCCTTTTCTAGTAAACTTTCTTTAGCTTTGCCTGTACGACAAGACGCCCATTTTTAGGTGCAAGCACATGATCACAAGTCGATAAGGTGAGGATGAGGTCATCTGTGGACACGTCTGTCTTCGTTTGGTAGATTGATTTTTTCCGCACAGCTTGTAAGTAGTGCGCATATTCGCCTAGATCTTGAAAATCGGTTTGAATATAATCGAAATCCACCGTTGTTTCATACACAGCAAAAATCTCCGCCTCATAGCTTTGATACAGCGTATCGTACTGAAATGTCCGGTGCTCATGGAAGAAATCCTTTTTTAAATAGTTTGTGAGTCCAGCGAACATGGATCCGTCTCTCATCCGATGCCCGTACACCACAGTATTCGGGCTATCGTGCAAGACGTCATTGCGATAATCCATAAAGATACTGCCTGCCCGGGTGTCGTTTTTTAAATAATTGCGGGTTAAGTAGAACGCATTATCACGAGATTGAACGATTGGGTACTGAATCATCGTGTCCTTCATATTGATCCAGCCGACAATGTCGTTGTTCACCTTCCGCAGCTCATCAAATGACGTACGGGTGGTTCCCGGTTCCCGGCTTTCAGTCATTCCTTGCTCTTGACCATACATCGTCTGAGCCTTTGCAAGCACCTGACGATTTTGATAATAGCCGAACAGTTCTAAGCCAATGGCTGTACCGCTATAAATGAATACTCCTAAACAGACGATCGTCACCAGACGCTGCCAGACCCGTTTTCCTCTTTTCACACTGTCTCACCTGCTTTTATATGCCAACAGGCACGATGTACATTCCTGTTTCTGCATCCTGTCTAATCGTGACGGACACATCATAAATGTGCCGCACATTCTCTTCTGTTAACACATCGTTTGGCTGTCCTTCACTGATAATTCGTCCATCCTTCATCGCAATGATGACGTCACTGTAGCGGACAGCCTGATTCATGTCGTGCAGCACCATGACAATCGTGAGTCCATGCACGACATTGAGCTCACGGATCAGCTCAAGAATGTCAAATTGATAGTAGATATCCAAATAGGTTGTCGGTTCATCTAAGAAAAGGATCGGTGTTTTTTGCGCAAGTGCCATCGCAATCCATACACGCTGACGCTCACCACCTGACAGTGAGGCGAGCGGCACCTTTCGTTTTTCCGTTAGCTTTGTACTGGACAGTGCCCACTCTATCGCTCTCTCATCCTCTTCCTTGTCACCCCCGCGCATCGTCTGGTACGGCGTTCTACCGAATGCCACGACCCGTTCGATCGTTAAATCAAGCGGCGCTTCATTTTGCTGATGGACGACAGCCAGCTTTTTTGCCAGCTCCTTTGGCTTAAATGCATTCAGCGCTTGTCCATCTAAGTGAATTTGCCCTTTGTTTGGACAATGATTATTCGCCATCAAGGAAAGCAGTGTGGATTTCCCCGAGCCATTTGGACCGATAATGGTTGTGATTTTCCCCTTTTCAATCTGTGTTGTGACCGATTGAACGATGTCCTTCTGCTGGTCATATGAGAATGACACCTCACGAATGTCCATGGAGACGGTCCCCCCTTCTTAATAAAAAGATCAGAAACGGCCCGCCAATCACGGCCATGATCGTAGAGGCAGGAATCTCATTTGGCGCTACAAGCGTCCTGCCGAGCGTATCAGCCGTCAAAATCAGCAAAGCCCCGCTTAACGCAGAAAATGGAATGAGTACCCGATGATCCGAGCCAACAAGCCTTCTTGAAATGTGCGGAATGAGCAAACCGACAAAGGCAATCACGCCCGCTACCGCAGCTGTCACCGCCGCGAGTAATACCGCTGTGATGGAAATCAAAAGGCGCATTCTGGTCACACGCAACCCTAAATTTTTCGCTGTCTTGTCCTGAAGAGCCAAGAGGTTACACCATCTGCTGAAGAAAAGTGCTACGACAAGGCCGGCGACGCCATAGACTCCGATTAAACGGACATCTCCCCACGTTTTCATCGTGAGATTTGACTGTCCTGACTGATTGATCGTGATATTGAAATAGCTGCAAATGGTCACAAATGCTTCAGCCATTCCAGTAAACATGGCATTGATGGCGATCCCAACCAAAATCATACGGATTGGGCTTAAGCCACCCTTCCAAGACAGAACGTACACGAGGAAACATGCAATGGCTCCGCCTAATACCGAAAATAAAGGAGAGTAGAAATAAAATTGAGGAAGCGCTGTAATCGCCATTAAAGAAAAGAAGCTGGCTCCTGATGAAATTCCAATGACGCCGGCATCAGCTAATGGATTTCTCATGACCGACTGCAGCAGTACACCGGAGACAGATAAGGCGGCCCCTGTAAACATTGCGATGAGCATGCGGGGAATTCTCAAATCTTTAATGATGTCTACCTGTGCATGTTGACCGGTGATGAGCCCTTCCAATAATTCAATCGGGGTGACATGAATGCTCCCAGTAATGGCGGAATAAATAAACACGCACACCAGTAAGAGACTGACTATCAGAAATAAAATCCCTGTTTTTTTCATCTTGAACGTCCTTTTATCATTAAGATTCGCCGCTTATGACGGATACAGCATACGCGTTAGTTCATCTAATGCCTCTGCTGCCTTTAAATTGCCCGTTGTCCCGAATAAGCTTTCTTCGAGGTCATACACCCGGTCTTGTTTGACCGCATGAAAATGCTTCCAGATGTCATTTGTTTTAAATTCTTGATCAAACATGCGGACAACTTCATCTGGCATCCCATGTGCGGCCCGGAGTATGATATCTGGATTGGCTTTTTGTAAATACTCCGTATTAGATGCCAAATACTCCATTTTCTCACCTTGGACAATGTTCTTTCCGCCTGCGATACGTACAAGATCACCAATATATGAATTCTCTGTTGCCACCAAATAACTGCCCGGTACACCAAGCAAAATCAGAACAGACGGCTTGCGCTTTCCCTTCGTCTTCTCTTGTATGTCTTTCTTTTTTTGTTCAAAGTCAGACACGATGCGCTCGGCTTGTTTCTTTCTGTCATACTGAGCTCCGAGCTTCGTGATCGCCTTTTCCATGCTGCCAAGGCTCTCGAGATTTAAGTATGTGGCAGGGACACCTGCTTGCTGAAAGGGTGTCTCTAAATCATATTGAAGGGTTGTGACAGACAGGACATCTGTCGGTTGAAGTGATTGGATGATTTCCATGTCCGGGCTCATTGGATTACCGACTTCCGGCAGTCCTTTATAACGAGCTGGCAAGGATTTTTGACTTGTTGGCACCCCGACAAGATCCACCTCTAAAGCATCCATCATCTCCACAGCAGCAACAGTCGTTGCCACAATGCGCGCACTTGATTCTGCGCTTTTTTTGCCTTTCGCTGAACTTTCGGCTGACTGTGAGCAGCCCGATAAGATCACGCACACACTAAGAGCAGCGATCAGGGTACATATCATTCGATGCTTCAAAAACAGAAGCCTCCTTTCGAAAAAAGAGAGTGGATGCGCCGAGAGAAATTGCGCATCTCACTTAAACTAATCCATCTATCTTGTTCTTGTTTGATACTTTCTTACGAGTACGAATAATGACCCGCCGAATAAAAGAATATACACCCAAAGAAGAGAGGTATCTCCTGTTTTCGGATTCAACTGTCCAGTCTCAGACTTGGTTTGGTCATCTGATGGAGTAAATGTCATCTGCTCTGCGCCTGTTTCCTCTGGCGCTAGATTTTCAAGCTGATTTGTTTGAGAATCGCGATCATTTGGATTTTTGACAAAGCCGATACTCTCATCGTCTCCGATTACCGTAGCAATGCCGCTTCCTTCACCAAGAGTGATTCCTTTTGTGTCATAGACAAGTTTGACATCGTACTGCTCATGATAATTCGCAGCCGGAATATCAATTTTTACGCGTGCTGCTTGAGCAGTGCTTAAACTTTTGGCTTCATATTGAATCACTCGTGTGTCTGCTTTTTGATCTGTTTTAGCGACAAGAGTCTCTTCATATTTCCCGCCTGTCCCTACTTGGAAGGATGTGATGGCTGAGCTGTTCTTCACTGTATATGAAACGAAATGGCGGCCATTTTTCACCACCAATGTCGCAGGGCTCACGACGTAATCGTTCATACGAGAAGGCTCATCCTTGTCTGCTTTCTTCATTGAGAAAGGCAGCTTGTATACACCATCTTTAAGCTTAGCCGTCTCTTGAGCAGCTCCGCCGTTATTTGTTTCTGGTGATGGTGTGTTTGGTTTTGGTGTTTCTGGTGCAGCCGGTGTTTCTTCCTCTACCTGCCCGTTCTTAAGTGGAGCGATACTCTTTGCATCGAATTGAAAACGAATATCGTAGGTTTGGTCATAGTTAGCAGCTGCTACCACGATGTGTACTTTCCCTTTGACCGCTTTTTTCAGATCAGCGACATCAAATGACACCACTCTTGTGTTCTTTGCTTTATCTGTGCTGACAGTCTTCACTTCTTGATAAGATCCGTTTTTCTCTGTTTTCAAGGAAGCGACAGACGTATGATCCTTCACCGTAAAGGAAATGGTTTGTTTTCCATTTTTGATGGTTAAGGATGCAGGATGTGAGAAGTATTGGTTCATCCGAGATGCCTCGTTCTCATCCCCTTTCAGCACACTGTAATTGATGCGGTACTCGCCATCTTTTAAGTGATTTTGCGCAGAATCATCTGGTTTTGATCCATTGTTATTGCCAGGTGTTGCCTGATGATCGTCTGGTTTTGTCCCATTTTGATCATCCGGTTTTGTTTCGTTATCGTCTGGCTTTGTGCCATTTTGGTCATCTGGTTTTGTTTCGTTATCGTCTGGCTTTGTGCCATTTTGGTCATCCGGTTTTGTTTCGTTATCGTCTGGCTTTGCAGGTGTAACGAGTGTTAGGCTGCTTTGATCGAATGCAAGCTGTACGTCATACGCTTCGTCATAAATAAAGCCGCCTAAATCCCAGTAAATTTTCACCCAGCCGTTTAATTTGGCGGATAAGTCAGCAACATCAAATTTGATCACACGTGTATTGGCTGTTTCATCCTCACTGACGGTTTCAGTGGTGACAAGAGCACCATTTTGTTCAACCTTGAAATCTGTAATCTCTTTGCTTTGCTTCAGCGTGACATAGGCTGTTGTCTTGCCATTTTCCACAATCAGCTTAGCTGGCTTTTCTGTATAGGTATCCATCATGGACGCTTCTGTGCTGCCATTCTTTAAAATGGTGAATCCGGCCGTGTATTCACCATCAACAAATGATGCCGCTTGAGCCGTTCCTTGAGGAATCTGAAACGCAGTCAATAAACTGAATAAAACGAGCAGAATGGCTGCCTTTAGATGAAAAAGACGTTTCAAATGGTGACACTTCCTTCCTTAATGCTTGATGATCCACTTTCTTGCTAAAAACCCGCCTGAGCATAGAGCAAGCACAAGGAGCCACCCTGTCTGGTTTGTATCACCAGTTTGAGGATTCTCTTCCTGTTTTGTCGTGGATGAATCAGATGTTTTAGTTGATTCTTTTGATGGCTGCTGATCTTCTGCTGCACCCGCTGATTTGTTTGTGCTGTTAGACGAAAGCGATTTCATGCTGCTCTCATCGAATTTCAGCTGAATGGTATAATCATGATCATAATCAGCAGATTTAACAGTGACATGAATTTTTGACTTGATTGGCTTAGACAAGCTCTGAGCTTGGAACTGAACAAGCCTTGTGTTGGCTTTTTTATTGGTTGAGAGAACCGTTGTATCGACATAGCTGCCATTTCCCGGCACTTTAAATTCCGTCACCCAGCTGCTATTTTTAATGGTCATTTGTACAGTCAGCTTCCCATTTTTTGCAATCACTTTTGCTGGCTTCAGCCAGTAATCATTTGCCATGGAAACCGCATTTCCTTCAGCCTTCAGCACAGTATAGTTGACGGAGTATGTACCATCCTTTAACGTGGCAGCCTGTGCGTTTGAAAAAGGCAGCATGAGTGCCAATAATAAAGCGGTCATGAAGACTGATAGCCTCATCATTTTTTTCATCAAGCGAATTTCCTCCCTTTCTATTGAACAGATGCTGCATCAAACTTGAGGCGGATGTCGTAATTGCCTGTATATCCGATGACCGGTACAGTCACGCTCACTTTTGCTGGTACGACTTCTGTCAGGCTGTTCACGTTGAATTCAACCGTTCTCTTATTTGCAGCTGTATTTGTACTGATCACCTTCGCATCTTTGTACACACCTTGATCAAGTGTTTTAAAGCTTGTGATCCAAGAGCTATTCGTTAACGTGACTTGTGCTTTGATTTTTCCATTCTTCACGACAAGCTTGGCTGGTTTTTCAAAATACGTATTCGCTGTTGAAGTCGAATCGCTATCTGCCTTCCATACCACATATTGTGCTGAATGTTGACCATCTGCTAAGCCTGCTGCTGAGGCTGAGCTAACTGGGGCTAGGGCAAATAATAGAACAAAACTAAAGAACAATAATACGTGTGATGCTGAACGAATGGCTTTCATGTGAACCCTCCTAAATGATATTGATAATTATTCTCAATAGATAATAAAAAAAATAACCTTCATAAGCGCTGGATCACACTTATAGATGATTATGATAATCATTATCAATTGAGTTGAAAAAATAAATCTTTGCTTCCTAAAAGCCAAAGATGTCTGTTTCTAAATGATGGTTTGAAACGTGTTTTAGGTAATCTGTCCCATTCATGATACCATGGCATAACCTCCATTCCATTACAGGGAAAAGAACCCTCTTCTCCTTGATATTATATGATGAATGAATTTATTGTCAACATCATTTTTCATACTATTGACTTAGATTTCTGGAAAATCGCACAAAAAAAATTTCGACCAGACAGACTGATCGAAATCGTTTAGGAAGAGACTTGTTCCCCTTTTTTGCTGTTATTACGTTCTAAAGACCAAGCATACATTTCACGAATAATCGGCTCAATTTTCTTCCCTTGCGCTGTTAATTCGTATTCAATCCGTACTGGAATGTCAGGGTATACGTTTTTCTCAACGAGTCCTTCAGCCTCTAAATCCTTCAGCCTTTCTGATAATAATCGTCCGCTGATGTTCATTTCATTTTCAAGCTGACAGAAACGCTTAGGGCCTGTCAGAAGCTGATTGATGATGAGAATGACCCACTTCTTGCCTAGAATCTCCATGGCATCTGTGATTGGACAGCCATCTACTTGAGCCATACCTTACTCCCTCCCGCTTTTCTCTCTTTTTTTCATTATAGCACAATTAATTACTTGAAATAAGTCACTAACTATTATATAGTTTAGTTACTTTAAGTAACAAGGTATTCATTTTTATAGATTTTCAAAAACATTTGAACATGCCGATGCATATATCATGAAGGAGCTGACCGAGCTTGAAGACAATTGAGGAGCTAAGATTGGGTGTAACAGAGTTACATGTGTCCAGCTTTGAGCGTTCTTTACCTTTTTATACAGACATTTTAGGATTTACAATAGTAGAACAGACGGAATCCACCGTCACTCTTGGAAGCAATGCAAAGGAACCCATTCTTTTGTTAAAAGAGGATGCACAGCTCAAGGAGAAGCCTGATCATGAGCCAGGACTTTATCATTTTGCTGTTTTATTACCTACCAGAAAAAACCTGGGCACATGGCTGGCACATGTGATCAAAAAAGGCTATCCTTTAATTGGAGCAAGCGATCACTTTTTCAGTGAAGCCATTTATTTAAGTGACCCTGACGGCATTGGCGTAGAAATATATGCTGATCGCCCTGAGGACGTTTGGGTAGGTGAGCATGGAGAACTGAAAGGTGGCGGAAATGCACCTCTTGATGGAGATGGTCTCCTGCAAGAAGCCGCTGATACAACTTGGGAAGGACTTCCCGCTGGTACAGTTATGGGACACTTACATTTCCATCTTAACCCAGAAGAAGCTGATTCCTTTTATGTCAATACGCTCGGTTTTCACATCAGAATGGCTCCACCAGCAAGCCTGTTTATCGCCGCTGGTGTGTACCACCATCACCTTGCCTTTAATGCATGGGGACGGGGACGAAAAGGAGCCATTGATCCACGTTTTTCAGGAATTAGAAGCTATACACTGGTATTCCCACAAGAAGCAGACAGACAGTCCGTCGTCGAGTGTCTGACAAAAGCAGGCACTCAAGTGAAAACAACAGGGAAAAGTAACGAATTTGTTGATCCATTTGGCGTTCTCGTTCGTTTACAGATTGAAGAAACAGACAAAAAAGAAGGTGCAGAATATGGACAAACACACAGATCTTAAAACAGCCATTTTAAAAGATAAAATCAAACGAGTACAGCAAGAAGACGGGTATATATATATCACTGGACCCATTAAATTGCCAGTGAATTTAGACGGCAGAACCGTGATGTTCAACTGGTATTCATGGTTAAAAGACGATGGAAAAGAGCCATTGTCAGATGACGCTTTAATTGAAAGCCTCTCGTCCCGCCAGCTTGCCGATCAACAGCAGTCAAGCGTTCTAGTGTATGGGGAGTTCGAGCACGCTGACGAAGCCCTTATCCGCATGCATTCCATTTGCCACACTGGTGATATTTTCGGAAGCAAGCGCTGCGACTGCGGGTTCCAATTGAAGCAGTCCATGCGGATGATTGAAGACAATGGTGCAGGTGCACTGTTCTATTTAGCCAATCATGAAGGCCGCGGTATTGGACTTTTCAGTAAAGCCATGGCTTATATTCTTCAAGAAAACGGCTACGATACAGTAGAAGCGAACGAAGCACTCGGCTTTGAAGATGACACGCGTCAATATGAAGAAGCCATCGCGGTTCTTCAAACACTTCGTACAAAGCCAGTCAGACTCATTACCAATAATCCGAAAAAGACAGATGCCATCAGCCATGCAGGTCTATCTCTTTCTGGACGCATTCCGCTTTGGGGTGATGTCTCGGAGTTTAATGAAAAATACTTACAGACAAAAATCAACCGCTCAGGTCACATGAAGGCGGAGCAAGAGGTGCGTACGATTGCCACATCATGAGCGATATATGAATCTAGCCCTTGAAAATGCACAGGCAATGAAAGGTCAGACCTCTCCAAACCCGCTCGTCGGGGCTGTGATTGTGCGAGAGAATGAAATTGTTGGTGTCGGTGCTCACATGAAAGCCGGTGAACCGCATGCTGAAATTCATGCACTTAAAATGGCTGGAGACAAGGCAAAAGGAGCCACCATTTATGTGACCCTCGAGCCTTGTTCCCATCACGGCCGCACAGGCCCTTGCGCGGAAGCACTTGTGAAAGCAGGCGTCGAAACCGTTGTCGTGGCAGCGCTTGACCCGAACCCGCTTGTCGCAGGCCGCGGGATTGCCATCTTACAAGATGCTGGCATCCAAGTGATTACAGGCGTACTGGAACAGGAATCCATTCTCATGAATGAAGTATTTAATCATTTTATTACGAAAAAAACACCTTTCGTGACGCTCAAGGCAGGTATTACCTTAGACGGAAAAATTGCGTCTGCTACGTCTGACAGTAAATGGATTACATCTGAAACATCTCGTTATGATGCTCATCATATCCGCAGTATCAATGATGCGATTTTGGTCGGTGCTCAAACCGTTATTCATGACGATCCTTCACTAACTGCACGGATTCCAAATGGGCATCATCCGATTCGAATTGTCTTAGACTCTAAGCTGTCAACACCGCTGACAGCAAAGATCGTCACTGATCAGACGGCACCTACATGGATCTTTACGACAAAGCAAGCCAATGAGGGAAAACGAGCCGCTTTAGAAGCAGCTGGCGTCAGTGTCTTTATAACAGATAGCGACACGCGGGTGCCCCTGCAAGAAGTGCTTCAAGTGCTGGGAGAAAGAAATGTCTCCTCCCTCATGATTGAAGGCGGCGGCCAGGTCAATGCCTCATTTTTAGAACAGCAGCTTGTAGATAAATTGGTCATCTATATGGCACCTAAACTCATTGGCGGTCGGCTGTCCCCTTCCTTTTTTGGAGGCGAAGGCATACGCCTCATGAGTGATGCCATCGAATTGGATCAACTCTCAGTAGAACCACTAGGGAAAGATATCAAAATAACGGGCTATCCTGTTTATCAATAAACAAGCTTGTAGACCCCATCTACAGGCTTTTTTTCAAATATGTTTTGAGGTGAATGTGATGTCGATAAAAGGAATCAATCATTTGTTATTTTCTGTTTCTGATTTAGAAACCTCTATTGATTTTTACACAAACGTATTTGACGCCACTTTATTAGTAAAAGGAAAAAAGACAGCTTACTTTGATTTGAACGGGCTATGGCTTGCCCTGAATGTGGAAAAAGACATTCCTCGTCAAGACATTCAGCACGCTTACACGCACATCGCTTTTTCAATTGATGAAGAGGATGTAGATCACATGTACAACAAGCTAAAACATTTGAACGTCAACATCTTGCCAGGCCGTCCAAGAGATGAAAAAGATCATCAGTCGATCTACTTTACGGACCCTGATGGACATAAATTTGAGTTTCATACCGGGACCATGAAAGATCGAATCGATTATTACAAGCAAGAAAAAGCTCATATGGAATTTTTTGATGAATGATAAAAAAACAGAACTTCCATCTTCATGAAAGTTCTGTTTCGCCTTTGAACCACCCAAATGTCGATTCACCAATCATCACCGTGAAACTTGTCGTAAAATGTTTCATGTGAAACATTTGTGATTTGATCTCTATCGATTCCCCTCTACCAATCTGCCAAAGCTTTCGGGTGAAAGTCCCGGTGACACGCGAACACGGTGCAAGGACATCATGCCCTGTTCCTTCTTCGCATGTCCTGGTTCAGTGGTGACAGCCATTTGATAACCGGCTTCCTTCGCTAGCTTCAGCGTGTCTTCGTTATAGCGCCCAACAGGATACTGACCATTCTCGTATGCTGAGAAAATCGTTGATCAAAGAATGCCTTTGATCCTTTTAATTCCTCTTTCTGCTGCTCCTTTGATAAACGATTGAGCTCTAAATGATGAATTGTATGACTCTCAATCGAAAGCCCATTTGCTATCATTTCATCCATTTGATCATCCGTTAAGTGGTTCGGGCGGCCAATGGATTGCGCAATCATGAAAATCGTTGCCTTCATTCCATACTGCTTTAAAATCGGGAATGCCTTAGTATAGTTATCGGTATATCCATCATCGAATGTAATGAGGACACACTTTTCACTTGGCCTCGTATTTGTTGTGAAGACGCGATACGCTTCTTCTGGCGACAGCGTGACATAGCCGTTGTCCTTCAGCCATTTCATATGAGCCGCAAACTCGCTCTTTGGTACACGCAGCGAGCTGCCGCTGGAGATGCTGTGATACATCAAAATTGGAAGCTCTATCGGCTCCTTTTGCTCAATCCATTTTTGTGTATCAATCACTTCCTCTTTTGTCTGCTGAATCTCTTCTGTTTCTTTTGCTAGTAATGGACCCTTTTCCTCTTTGACTACTTGCTGGTTTCCTTCCGTTTGCTCCTTCATTCCCGTACAGCCCGAAATGAGCAGCGCCAAAAGACCAACTGCAATCAACATACATGTTTTCTTCATCCACCAATCCTGCTTTCTCTTTATCTACCGAATGATTATAACAGAAATTGGTTAATAGCTGATATCTATTTTGACAGGGCGTTCATTTTTTTACACATTTCGATCATTTCGATGGCGAGCAGATGAATGGTCTCTGTTGTGAGCATTTGATCTTCTGCGTGTATCAGCAGTAAAGAAAAGGGAAGCTGCTCACCTGCCGCCTCTTTTTGGATCAGCGGCAAGTGCAGATTGTGGATGCTTCGAAACGCTTCCTCCCCTTTTTCAATCAACTGCTGTGCTTTTTCAAAATCATCTGCTCTTGCTAGACGAATCGCTTCGACATAATGACTTCTTGCCTCGCCTGCATGAGCAATGATTTGAAAGGCTGCTCCCTGCATTTCCTCTAATACCGTCATCTGCTTCTCCTCCAATTACTTAAGATTCATTTGCTAGTTTCAGAGCATGCTCTAGTATTTTTTCCCCGTTCGCTGTTCCGTATAATCTCACATTGATGACATCGACAGGTATTTGATAAGGTGCAGCGGTTTTTTCTGCTGCCTTTTTCATAAAGCTTACTTGCGGTCCAAGTAAAATCACCTGAACATCTCCTCCATGCTCTTCTAATTCATCCGCAATGGCCCCTTCAGGTATGGCGTAGATATCATAATCCAGCTCTTTAGCTTCTGCAGCAGCCTTCATTTTGGACACTACAATGGACGTCGACATTCCTGCGGCACAAGCGAGAATGATTCGTTTCATATTCCATCACTCCTATCGATAGATGACTTCTGTTTCAACCTTCAGTTCCCTTGTTTTGATTAATGTCTGGTACCAATACGCTGATGCTTTCAACTGGCGATTACGTTCATTTTCCAGCTGGATTTCGACTAATCCGTAGCGGTTTTTAAAGGCATTCATCGGTGAGACATTATCCGTAAAAGCCCACAGCATATAGCCCGTGCAATTTGATCCTTCTGCTTTCGCTTGAAGTGCCCGCTTCAAATGCTGGCTGATAAATGAAATGCGATACTGATCATCAATGATACCGTCTTCATTTTTAAACCGTTCTTCCTTTTCTACACCCATCCCGTTTTCGGCTACAAACCACTCGATATTTCCGTATTCTTCTTTTATTCTCATCCCCATATCATAGACAATGTTTGGGTAGATTTCCCAGCCTCTGAATGGATTCATTTTTCTCCCTGGAAGCTCAAACATATCGTAATAATAAGACGGATGAAATGGCGTCCCTTCGTTCCACGCCTTACTCGGCGCCTTGACACGATGCGGATAGTATAAGTTGAGCCCGACGACATCGACCGTATGATTCTTGATGACCTGAAGCTCTTCCTCTGTCGCATCAAAAAGAATATCATGCTTTTTCAACACATCGAGCAATTCCTCTGGATACTCCCCTTTGATGGAGGGATCTAAGAACATTCGATTGAAAAACAAATCATACATCCGTGCCGCTTCTTGATCATGCGGGGCAGAGGATCTTGCATACGTCACTTCTGGATTGAGAATCACCCCGATTTTTGCACCTGTCGATTCCTTCAATCCCATCTCCCGAAACAACTTCACCACTTTTGCTGTTGCCAGCGCTTTATGATAGTTCCACTGCATCCATTTTTTCGTATTTTGCTCAAAGGGATAACGGATGGCATCTAGATAAACACGTGTTTGGACAACAATTGGTTCATTAAAGCTAAACCAATGTTTGACCCTGTCCCCGTAGCGCTCAAACACTTTTTCCGTATAGAGAACAAACAGCTCGACGACATGCTTTGATGACCATCCGCCATACTTCTCAAGCAAAACGGCAGGAAGCTCATAATGCTCTAAGCAAAACATTGGCTCTACACCTGCTGCAATTAATCCATTGATCAAGTCATCAATGTAACGGGCATAGGTCTCATCCACAATCCCCTTCTCGTAATCTATGAGAAACCTCGACCAATTGATCGATGTCCTATAATGTGTCAGTCCAATCTCTCTCATTAAGGCCACATCTTCAGGATAGCGCTCGTAAAAGTTCGTCGCACCAGCCGGACCATATCCTTCGTGCCACACGTGATATCCTTCCTTATACCATGAATCAATGTACGAATCCTGATGCACCTGCTTTCCCTTCCATCCCTCTGTTTGCCAAGCAGAAGCCGCGGCACCTAGGATAAAATCACTTGGAATCTCGATTCTGTTCATATCGCTACCTTCCCTTTCCTCGTTTGAACGTGAAGCCCCTCCCAAATTCCTTGCAAATACACAGCCCCAAGTGCTCGATCATATAAACCGTAGCCAGGTCTGCCTGTCTCGCCAAAGATCATACGTCCATGATCCGACCGGACATAGCCATTAGAGCCCTCTTCAAACAAAGCCTTCACAATTGCTCCCATATCAAGACTTCCTGCTGACGAAAGGTGCGCTGACTCTTCAAAATCACCATTTTCATGAACGATGACATTTCGTCAATGAGCAAAGTGGATGCGCCATTTTTCGGATATTTACGCGCAAGTGAAACGGGATCATCCTCTCCATACCACCTACATTGCATGTTCATTCATGCCCCTCCTTTTATTCTGAATCTGGTGCCGCTTCTGGTTTGCGGTTAGACAAGAGAACAAATGGCAAATAGATGAAGACTGCTACTACAATACAGATGAGCTGTGTAATGACAGCTCCCATGCTGCCAGCGGTTGACAGCCATGCATTCACAATCGGCGGTGTCGTCCAAGGCACCATCACGACTGCTTTTCCAGCAAATCCTGTAGCCGTCGCAATATAACCAATCGTCCCTGTTACAAGCGGTGTGACGATAAATGGGATTGCCATCACAGGGTTTAACATGACGGGCAAGCCAAAAATAACGGGTTCATTGATGTTGAAGAGGCCCGGCCCAGATGAGAGCTTGGCAATGCTTCGCATCTCTTCCCTTCTTCCAGCAATAAAAATCGCAATCAAAAGCCCAATGGTCACACCTGAACCACCGATACTCATATACACATCCCAAAATGGCATCGTGATGATATTCGGAATCTCTTTTCCCTCTTGAAATGCTGTCATATTCACTGCAATCGACCCTAATAAGAGCGGCTCCCGGATCGGTTTGATCATCTGGTTGCCATGGATGCCGATCACCCAGAAAAATTGCGCCACAAACATCAACGTTAAAATCCCCGGCAGACCCTGTACAACACTTTCTAGCGGGCGCTGCACCACGTTATACACTGCTTCATGCAAATAAATGCCTGTCAAACGGTGAAATGCAAAGCCGAATGAACTAATGATCGTAATCGTAATGATCGAAGGAAAAAGTGACGAAAAAGATGTCGCAACATTCGATGGAACAGAATCTGGCATCTTGATTTGAAGCCATTTCACCTCGGTCAGCTTACAAAAGATTTCCACAGATATGATCGCAATGATCATCCCTAAAAATAAGCTTTTTGGATCAGAAAATTGCCTTGCCAGTACATCTACAACCTCACGCATCGATCCATCCACTTCAAGAAGAAGTGTCGTTGGAATAACAGATATAAATGAAATCAATGCCATCAGCCCTGGGAACAGGGACTTGTGCCCGTTGATTTTCCCAAGCTCTATCCCGATGAGGAACACAGCCCCAATCGTTAAAAAGTTCAGCGTGGCATAATTGATTGCCTTCATAATTGGCTGAAGCTCCGCTAAAAATCTGAATATCTCAAAATGAGCAAGCCCTGTTTCCGGGCTCATGATCATATTTGCCACCAATACAGCAAAAGCCCCTGTAATGATGATTGGCATCAATGTGACAAATGCCTGTTTAATCGCCATAATATATTTCTGATTCGTGATGCGATAAGCCACATTCCCCATGACGTCTGCCGCTTTCTCCTTGAAGCTCATGATCCGTCTCCCCCTTTGCAAAAACTCGTGATCATCCTCCTTTTTGATGTTATTTTAAAAGCGCTTTCATTAACATCTAATCTTTTTCCTCACAGATGCGGAAATGGGTGTCCCGTTTTTTCATTCGGATGCTCCAATACTTGAAGCGCCGCCGTCAGTTCCTCAAATGAAGCGGCCTTGATGAGTTGTTCCACCACTTCCTTCCGCTCTGTCAGCCGCACAAGAAATTGATAAAGCGACTGTAATTCTTTTTGATACGTCTTCTGGATACTCAACAAACAAACGACTTGTACTCGATCTTCACCCCACAGCACCGGTTTTTTCAACGTGCAGATCGCACAAAACGTGTCATCTGTTGCCGGCTTCATCGGATGAGGAATCGCGACCAAATGACCGAACGATGTTGGGGACACTTGCTCTCTTTCCAGCAATAATTGTTCAAACTCGTCCGGGATGCGATGTTGTTCCTTTAGCACGTTCACAAAAAATTGAAGAACCTCTTCTCTTGATTGAAGGTCTTGCTGATAAAATGCCAGCGCCGGACTGACATACCGCAAAACCCCTGTATCCTGTGGATCCTGCACAAAACGTTTCAGCCGTACAATATCATCGTCACTTAAAATCGTATGTACATCAATCACTGGCACCGGCAATGTGTTCTGAAGCGGAATGGTACTAATAATAAAATCAATGCTTCTCAAATCATACGAAGGAAGATCCCCAACACTTGCAGTTCCAGCGATCTCCAGCCTTCCGCTAAAAGCCGCCGTCAGCTTATGAAGAAGGAGCTGACTGCTGGCGACACCCGTTGCACACACAATAAGGCATCTCTTTCTCACATGCTGTGATTTTGTCCGCTCGATTGCAGCACCGATATGGAGCGCCAAATACCCAATCTCATCCTCATGGATCTCGACCCCCTCTTTTTCCTTCAGCCATCTCCCCATATAGACACCCGCTTCAAATGCAATGGGATAATGCCTTTTAATGTCCGGTAAATAGGGGTTACGAATGTTCATATCGTACTTAAAACGATGAATGGCGGAACGCAAATGAAGACTTAATCCAACGATCAACTCCTTATCAAATTGAATATCAAGTGACATGTGCTCCTCTACATAAGCAAGTAATTGGTGAGTGAAGCGAAAGTGATCTTCGTCTAGAAGGTGAAATAGCGTATGGCCGTCATCTCCATATGCCATCATCTTGGCACCCATCAAGTGAATCGCAATGTACGCCATTTCAGATAACGGAAAATCAATAGCTAATACATGCCGAATATCTTCTGCCATTTGTTGAGCCACTTGAAAAACAGGCTGCACTTGAATGTCTTTCAATTCCGCTTCTGGCATCATGACTAGTTTTTTCTCTTCAATTCGTTTGCATGCAATGGCGATGTGGGTGACTAAATTACTTAAACCGATCTCTGACAGATGAAGTCCGCTTGCTTTTGTACGTGAACGCACAATGTCCTGAACCAATTGATACGTTTCTTCAGGTAACAGCGCAGAGTTCGCATGCTCTTGCTGAAACACATGCTCAGCCATACAATATCTTAATTTCATTTCATCCCCTGTCAGCCGCAATCCATATTTAGGGCGATGTGCTACAGAAAGTCCATGTAATGAAAACAAATGTCTGACCGCTTTCAAATCATTCTTCACTGTCGATTCACTCACAAATAGTTCCTCTGCCAACCCATCTAATTTGATATAGTCTTCAGACAGGAGCAGCCTTTTCAATAGATACGCCACACGGTCTTTAGGCTGATTGGGAATGACCTGTTCCTTTTTTTCGTTTCTTTCTCTCAGCGACTTTTTCAAAAATGTACGAAATGCCCCATAATCCTCGACGGTCAATGTATACCCTGCCCCGCGTTTGATATGTAGTGCGGCTCCTTGTTCATCTATTATAGATTTAAGCGCTTTCATATCTGTTCGGATGGTTCGTGATGTGACGCCAATCACGCGGGCAATTTCTTCACTTGTCAGTTCCTGCTCCGCTTGCATCAAGCGTTTCAGGAGCTCCTCCTGACGTAAAGATAGCATGGGCTCTCCTCCCTTGGCATTTACTTTTGCCTATCATCATAAACGAAAATAGAACTCTTTGCCCAGTTTTTCTTACAAATCGGGAACCTCAATATGGCTCAATCGTATGATGATGAAACAAGAGGAGGGATGCATTATGGGTTCTTTTATGTTTGTTGTTATGATCATATTGGCTTCTTTAGGAGCAATCATTGCCCACCTGTTCACATCAAAGGATAAACGTACATCTGCTAAGCGTTCTTCACATCACAGTTCAACGACAAGTACCTATACTGATTCATATACTCATCACGCTTCTGATGCCTCCTGCGGGGGAGATTCAGGCGATAGCGGTGGTGGATGTGACTAAACAAAAAAACAGCCGCTCGCTTATGAGACGGCTGTTTTATATTTTATTTTAAAGAGCTTTCCAGCCCCGTTCAATCAAATGTTTAACATCCTTTGCAAAATCCTCGCCCTTTTCCATCACGTCCTGGGCTCTTCCGGCAAAATTACTGGCAACAGCCAGCTCCATTTTTTTTAATTCAAAGTGCAAGATTTTTTGATCAATCTCGGTTATATATTTTTCATACTCATTGTTCACGATGTCGTGCATTACATGGTAGGCGTCTTTTCGGTGGCGATGAAAGTCGGTTCCTCTCTCACCTTTCCATGACGAATCTAGAGCAGGCTTCTTAATTTCCTTTATGTCTGACTGCGCAAGATCTTGTTCTGTTCGAATATTGCTTTTGGCTGTCTTTAACCGAGAGATCATTTCATCAAATTCTGCACGTCTGTTTTCAATTCCCATATGCAGATGGTGTAGCATCTCGGATAAACTCATGTCATCCACCTCTATCGGACCTCATACGAAAGCACAGCGTCAGAGCCTTGGAAGCTATCGACTCACTTGATTTTTCCAATCCTGACATTTCTATCGTTTCGCTTTCATTAAGTATAGTATAAGGTGAAAAGCCTCAGTCTTAAATAGGGAAAAGGTGTCCTTTTAGTGACGTGTTTGGAAGAAAAACGGAATAATACAAGGTCGTACATCCTGAATTTTATATGATTCCATTGAACTATATTTCTTATCATGCAAATGTAATCCATAAATAAAAGCGATTGTGCTGATTATTTTGCAGCAATCGCTTCGTCCTGTTCTTTTAAGGTTTTCACATTCGAGCGCGTGTCCTGGACATTTTTGATTAAGGCTTCTTTAAAGTTTGAGACCATTTCGTTCACCTCTGCCTCACGTGCCGTCCATTTGGTCACAAATTCAAGGCTGTTTTCACCCGCTTTATCTGCTGCTTTTTTCATCGTTAAAGCTTCGACTGCTTGGGAGACTTCATCTAGTTGATTCATAACTGTTTGGTAGTTTAACTTAATTTGTCCCATCGTGATATCCTCCAGAATTGTTCAGTGTGAAAGCAGCTTTAAAAACTGTTCCATGCTTTTGAGATCAAGCGTTTGGCGTCCTCTACTGCGTCTTCTCCTTTTTCAGCAAGACGTGCGGCGTCTCCAGCTAAGGAACTGGCAAAGGATAACGCAGTTTGTTCAGCTTCTAATGTACTGATTTTGAATTCGATGCGGCTCACGTAGCGTGGGTATTTGTCGTTCACAATCGTTTGCAGCGCATCATGTGCTTCATTCCGCTCTGATTTGAAATCCTTGCTTCGCTCACCTTTCCAAGAGGCCCCAAGCTTTGGCTGCTTGATTTGCTTCAGGTCTGTTTCTGCCGCATCTTGTTCACGTTCGACCTTACTTTTCGCCTTTTTAAGTCGAGCGATTTTCTCTTCAATTTCTGCTTTTTTACTTGTAATGCCACCGTTTAGGGCAGACAGCATATCCGACAAGCTCATTATGGCTTCCTCCTCCTGTCAAAAAATAAAAACGCTGCTTAGAGTTCCTCTAAACGAGCGTAAGGTGAATAGCACTTTTTCCAATATTGTTATTATAAGGTTCAAAGACTCATGTTTGAATAGGGATTTATACCCTTTTTATGGGATAAATATGCTTTCGTTCTGCTCCACATTACCCCTTTAGACCTCTTTTATAAAGGGTCTAAACTCCCGATCATCTTCTTTATATCATATGTAGTCTCTCGGTCCTAGGACAAGCAAAAGCCGCCTAATTGAGGCGGCTTTTGTAAACGGCTTATGAAGCCGATTCTTCTGAGTCTTGTTGATTTTTGACGTACCAAATGAATTTCCCTGTATATCCGTAGATAATGGCAAGAGCAATGGCAACAAAGCTCAACCACATAAATGGTAAATATGAGAATGTCGAGACGCCTAGAATTCCAGCCATGTAAATTCCGTTATCTGACCACGGAACCATACCAGACGTCATTGTTCCACCGACCTCAGCGTTTCTAGATAGAACGCGTCTGTCTATTTTCAATTTATCGTAGCTTTTTTCCATAATTTTCGGTGTAAGAATTAATGAAACGTACATTGCACAGCCAAAAATATTTGCGAAGAATGCAACAACAAGTGTAGATAAGGTTACATTTCCTGCATTATATAATTTCTTCTCGAAAGTAGCGACAATCACTTTTAAGACGCCGAGATATTCAAGTACGCCACCAAAACCAAGCCCGAGAATAATGACAACTAAAGATCCAAGCATATTCACAATACCGCCACGATTTAACAGCGTATTTAAGAAATCTACATCTGAATTAATAGAGAAGCCATTGTATGCTGAACCAATCGCATCTGCTGGATTCATTCCTTGGAAAGCCATCGCCCAAATAGATCCTAAAAGAGCACCAATGGCAATAACAGGCATTGAAGGTTTCTTAAATACGAGCAGTAATACAACCACTACTGCTGGGATGACCATCCAAATGTTAATGGTAAATGTATCATGCAGGGCATTTTTCAAAAATTCTACCTTATTTTGATCAATGTTGCGTCCACCATACATAAAGCCTGTAACCGTAAACATAATGGCCGTAATGACAAAGGCTGGTATGGATAAAACCATCATCGCTCGAACATGCGCCAGCACGTCCACTTTTGAAAGAGAGGAAGCGAGCACTGTACTATCTGATAATGGGGATAATTTATCTCCAAAATAAGCACCTGATAAGACGGCACCTGCCACGATCGGAAGTGGGATACCTAGCCCTTCACCAATTGCGATCATCGCAATCCCTGCCGTTCCAACCGTCCCCCAAGAGGTTCCTGTTGCAATGGACATGAGTGCACAGATGACAAGTGTAGCTAATAAGAAGATATTAGGATGAATAAACTCTAGACCGTAGTAAATTAACGTAGGTACAACTCCACCTGCAATCCATGTACCAACAAGTGCACCTACTGCAATTAAAATTAAAATGGCTTCTAGACCATTCGATATCCCTTTTGTGATCGCATTTTGAAGATCCTTATAT
Source organism: Bacillus sp. NMCC4 (assembly GCF_002998555.1). Classification (NCBI taxonomy): domain Bacteria; kingdom Bacillati; phylum Bacillota; class Bacilli; order Caryophanales; family Bacillaceae; genus Bacillus; species Bacillus sp. NMCC4. The sequence continues at coordinate 724,773 of NZ_PVRA01000001.1, forward strand.
GAATGCCCCAATCGAATACCTAATGCGATAACTATAAACCATGAGATAAACAATGCTAGTTGAATATCTAATTTGAAATAAAGAGTAAAAGATAAAACAATTGCTAAAAATAAGCCAAGTACAGACACGACTTCTAACATAGACGGCAGACGTGGTGATTTCATTGTGTTTCCTCCCTTTGTGAGTGCGTTAAGCGTTTTCAAAATATTGTGAAAAAAGTGTGTCAATTCGAAAGAAAGTGAATTGCCTGTTTTTCTCTATTTCACAGGCAATTCGACATATTAATAAAATAAAATTTTTGATATTATTCCCGTTCTAGCAGTTCTTGTCCTGCAATACCAGGCTTTGTCATCTCATATGGATTCAAAATAATATCAAGTTCTTCTTCTGTTAACACATCATTTTGCAAGCAAAGATCTCTAATGGATTCTCCACTTAAAATGGCTTCCCTTGCGATTCTAGCCGCGGCTTCATAGCCTAAGTGAGGGTTTACCGCAGTAATGACGCCTGCACTTTTTTCCACATATTCTTTCAAACGTTTTTCATTTGCTTCAATGTCCACTAAACAATGATCTGTGAATGAGCGGAATCCGTTATTCATTATACTAATAGATTGAAGCAAGTTAAAGACCAAAACAGGCTCCATCACATTTAACTCAAGCTGGCCTGCTTCAGAAGCAAGACAGATGGTATGGTCGTTCCCAATGACCTGGAATGCAATTTGGTTAATGAGCTCTGCCATGACTGGATTGACTTTCCCAGGCATAATGGATGATCCAGGCTGACGAGCTGGCAATGCAATTTCAGCAAGTCCTGCACGTGGACCAGATGCCATTAGGCGAAGGTCGTTGGCAATCTTAGACATGTTCATCATGCATACTTTTAATGCGGCGGACACTTCTGTGTAAGCATCTGTATTTTGCGTAGCATCCACGAGATGCTCTGCGCCTACAAGCGGAAGACCAGAAATATCTGCTAGCTTCTTCACCACGATTTCAATATAACGAGGATCTGCGTTTAGGCCTGTCCCAACAGCTGTTGCACCCATATTCACTTCATATAAATGCTGCTTTGATTGGTTGATCCGTTTAATGTCACGGCTGAGCACGCGGCTGTATGCCTCAAATTCCTGTCCTAAACGAATTGGAACAGCATCCTGCAGGTGTGTACGTCCCATTTTGATCACATGATCAAATTCTTTTGCTTTCTTTTTGAATACGTCCTGCATCGTTTGCATTGTTTCAAGCAGAATGTCTAACTGCTTCAATACAGCAATGTGGATAGCTGTTGGAAACGAGTCATTCGTCGATTGTGACATGTTTACATGTGTGTTTGGGCTTAAATGGATGTATTCACCCTTTTGATGTCCCATGATTTCTAGCGCTCTGTTTCCAATCACTTCATTGGCATTCATATTCATCGACGTTCCTGCGCCGCCTTGGATTGGGTCTACAATAAAGTACTCATGCAGCTTGCCTTCAATAACTTCATCAGAGGCTTGTACGATGGCATTTCCAATTCCTTCATATAAACGTCCAACTTCCATATTGGCTTGAGCTGCTGCTTTTTTCACGATGGCAAAGGCTCTGATCAGTTCCTCGTGCATGCGATATCCTGTAATCGGGAAATTTTCTTTTGCACGAAGGGTTTGAACCCCATAATACACGTCTGCCGGAATTTCTTTTTCACCCAGAAAATCCTTCTCATAGCGATAAGTTGCTTGAACCATCTGATATGACCTGCTTTCTATAGAATAGTTAAATCACTAAATCTTCTGCGATTGGCGTTTCCATAATCTTTTTCACTTCTCTTGGGTCTGTTGTTTTACCTAATGCCCACATAAGTTTCGGCACGATGGCTTCTGTGTTCATGTTTCGTGAACGTGCCACCAGTTCTTGATTGATTTTGCGTCCTACTTCATACACGCTCATGTCTTCTCCTTCTTCAAGACACTGAGTTGTGATGACAACAGAAATGCCTTCTTCGAGCAATTCGTTGATTTTCTCTAAAAGGTTTCTTCCTTCGAAAGGAATACCGCCGCTGCCGTAGCTTTCGATCACGACTCCTTTGTAGACGCCTTTGATTGCATCTAAGAACTCAGGCTTTAGACCTGGGTGCAATTTCAAGAGACAAACGTCGGTGTTTAAAGATGCGTCTAATTTAAGCGGTTTCATTGACGATCTTTTTACTTTGCTATTGTATTCAATTTGATGGTTTTCAATCGATGCAATATATGGGTAGTTAATACTTTCAAATGCATCATAGCTTTTCGTTCTTAGTTTGATTGCGCGTGTTCCTTGAATGACTCTGCCATCAAAGACAACATACACGCCGCCTACGCCGTCACATGCAAAGCGAATCGCATCGGTGATGTTTTTCTTCGCATCTGTTTTCTTAAACGTAATCGGGATTTGTGAGCCTGTAATGACAATTGGCTTATCCGGATTTTGCAGCATATAAGAAAGAGCTGCTGATGTATAGGCCATCGTGTCTGTACCATGCGTGACAACAAAACCGTCATATTGATCATAATTTTCATAAATGGCTGTTGCAATATCCACCCAGTATTCAGGCTGCATATTTGTACTATCTATACTCATTAGGGACTTTGTATCCATTGTATACTCTGCATTAATTTCGTTTAAATAGCTTAAAAGGTCCTCAGCTTTAACACCTGGAGCCAAACCGTTTTCACTCTCTACAGATGCAATCGTCCCACCAGTGGTTAAAAGCAATAATTTCTTCAACAGGTCCACCTCTTTCAATAAAATTACTTCGTTTGTCACACATATTATAAGCTAGCTTGTGCTATTCTATAATATACGCTTTACGCGTACCTTCATTGCCATTATAGTCACATAACGCGAATTAATCAAGAAATTATTACGCATAACGCGTACATTCCATGTCAAAATATGATATACTGTTGTTGTATATAAAGGAGCGTTCATGTAATGATACTCGATCGTTTAACCACCCTTAGAAAAAAGAAAAAATGGTCTCTCCAGCATACGGCAGATCGCCTAGGTATCGCCAAAAGCACCTATGCCGGTTACGAATCTGGGTACCGACGACCTTCGCTTGAAGCAGTGAAGCGGCTGGCTGATTTGTATGATACGTCCATTGATTTTTTACTTGGTAGAACGGACGAGCCAGAGATACAACGCAAAATCTCTGATATCAAAATTGAACTGACTGAAGCAAAAGAAGGAACCATCCTTGTCGACGGCGTTCCCCTAAATGATGAAGAAATCAAACAGCTTGTTGCCTTTATTCGGGCGAAAAACACTCTAAAAGTATAAACACAGAAAAGAGAGGTCCCTAATCAATCGGGTGCCTCTCTTTCCTTTTCCCTATCAGCTGCTTATGAATAAGGAGAAGACAGCTGACTTAATTCCTCTAACCGCCGCTTCGCTTCATCTTTATTAAACGAACTATAATAGCGATAATTCTCATCATCTAAGATGCGGTAATGCTGACTAAGCACATTTTGCTGAAGACGAAATGTGCCTTTTTTGATAGACGTCCGCCACCAAACCTTTCCGCCAATCGTACGTTCCACCGATAGATGCAATTCATCATGTGCCACGACTTCCAGAATCTCAAGCGGATCATCCCCAAGTGTCCCTTTTAAAATGTCACTATCCCTGAATAATGCACATACGGCCGCAGTTTGCGTCCAGTTGAGGCGCAGCCTATTTTTTTCAACCTGCTGCAAATGCCGTTTCGATAGACCAAGTACCTCAGCCATGCGGTCCTGCGTATAATTCTTTTCTTTTCGAATCCGTGCCATTTGTTCTGTGACGAGGTCGATTACCATCTCTTTATCCATCTCTCATCACCTCTCCGAGTGTTCAGTCTTTACTGACATCATACACGATTTCTTCGAAAAAGTGGCACCTCATCCTTCGGAATCATGGAAAATACATCCTAGTCGATCTGCTCTTCGACCTGACCATGCTGCTGTCTCCAGTTCTCTTGGGCTGACTGATTTAAATATGGGTAGATCTCTTGTTTGACGGCTTGCTCGAATACTTCTTCATCTAAAATACTGTACGCTGGAATCTTGATCAATTTCCCGTCTATTTTCCGAATCAACACATCCATGAAGAGAAAACCCCGTACACTGTACCGATGCCTGCGCATATCGATGGATTGAATGTCTTGAAAAGGGATCGCTTGCCCGCGATGTAAAACCGCGCCATTCTCCCCGCGCTGAATGCGAAAAATCACATTTCCTCTCTTCGTAAAAGCCGGCAGAATCATCAAAAAAGAGATCCAGCCATAAACAATGCCTAGTAGTCCGCCTAAAAATAAAAACAATGTATAATTCGATTCAAATGTAAGAGCTTCTGAAAACAACCAAATACCGATGATACCGAAGCCGCCTGTTGCTAAGAATGCCCATACCCTTAAAAAGGTCCTGCTCCTCACTTCTATTACTTCACTTGGATTCAAGCGTCATTCTCCTTTTCTCCATTAGAATATAGAACGTAATACGTCTCTATGAGCCGTCTCAATGCGAAATTCATTTTCTTTTATTCCCGACACAAGCCACGACTGTTCCTCACCTGGAATGACAAATAACATGGACTCCACATCAGGCGTATTGTTTTTGTCGTAGACGACCTTCATCAGGGAGTCCATCTTTCCTTTTCTCGCCTTTACATCAGAAACAAATGCCTGCACGAGTTCTTCGTTCTCTGCTCGATGAAGGAAGGAGGGCCACTCATTCTTCGCCTCACTTGCTTGCTCTAATAGCTTTTCAAATTCCTCTGCTTGCAGGGTGATGACAGGTGCAGGGTGATCACTCATCTGTATGTTGAAAAAGGCAGTCACTTGTTCCTCTGCCTGCTGATCGTCTTTCAGTTTTTGAATCTGATGGACTTGTTGATCATAAAGCGTGTGGTGCGCATATACGCCCATTTGTGTCGTGTGAAAGGAGGTACTGACTTCTTCATCTTTATCCCCAAATCGAGACGCCTTGACGGTGTGAGATGCATCATTCATCGCCTGAATGAAATGACGGTATTCCGCTTTATAACGATATTGTCTGTTTTGAAATTCAAGTACACCTTTTGCGAGCAAAGAGCGGCATGCAATTTCAAATAAAAACCCTAGGCGCTCGTCCTCTACATCAGGATAATACGCTTCCTTTAAGGACATGCCCTGTTCAAAATAGCCTTCACTGTAAAAACTAAAGATGAGTTCCTCAATACTTAGACTTAGCTGATCCAACTTGATCTCTCCTTATCCAAAAGAAAATGCACCCTTAAAGAAATCGCCTGCACCTTTAATGAGCGAATCTGCGGTTTCTTTTGTTTTTTCTATCCCTTTATGTATCACCTGATTTGCCTGATCAATGGTGTCATTGACTGCTTTCACACCTTGACCCGCCAGCTCGAATGCTTGTTTCCCTTTATCCACGACCGCATGAATTGGGTCCTTTAATTTCACTGCAACCTGCTCAGCAAAGCCTGATGTCAGCTTGGCGACTTTTTCTCCTATAAATCCACCGACTGCTGAACCAATGGCTCCTCCGACAACGGTTCCAATCGGTCCTGCAAAACTTCCTAGAGCTCCTCCGACAACGGCACCTGCGACAGATCCGCCAGCGATAAAGACCGTATTGTTCACTGCATTTCCAACAGCCTTCGCATTTTCACGCTTAAGGACTTCTGGCTGATCACCGAATTCTGCATAGTTCTCGGCAATTTTCAATCCACAGCCGACCGTTTCCGTTGCACCAGTGACAACCGTTGCAATGATGGCATTTCCTTTCGCGAATCTTGATCCATTTTTCAAAACAGACTTGATCGCAGCCGTGTCCTTCCAATTGATACTTCCTTTTGTAAAGTCACGGACACTATTCGTGAATGCAACTGTATCGTCAGGATAAAATTTTGTGAATTTCTTATGGACCAAATCAGCCATCGACCAGTTTGATCGCTTTAATAATTCTTTTTTACTCAGCCAAATCCTTGCTAACCGGTCAAATCTCGTTCCTTCTACCCGGCTGGTCAGATCAAGCAGCAGCTTTGAATGCTGCGCTGCATACCGGCCATTGTCTTTAATGAAGGTCGTCATCCCAAGCCCGTAGTATTTCGCCTGCATCATCACAATACCAGCTAAGCTCGTGAGTGTACCATATTGATCATAGATGCTGTACATTTTCCGTAAAATATCGTCTGCTTCGACCATTTTATCTTTTGCATGACGAATCGCAATATCATCACTGCTCAATTTACTGATCAATGCTTGTCCTGCTCCCCATGCATCCCCGACACCTGAAAAACAGCTTCTATACCGAGGATCACAGCCTAAAATGAGACCATCCAGTTCACTATGTAAATCGCGGTGCTTCGTTTCAATGACAGACAATTCGCCTACAACATCATTCGCCAGTCCTGTCAGCTGATCTGGATCAACCACAATGTCACGTGCCATCACATCATCTCCCTTCTCGATTTCTTTCTCTCCGTTCTTCTCTTCTCTTTCGCTCAAGCTCTTCCATTCTGGCAATTTCAGCTTTCCGTTCCTCGATTTTGACCGCTGCGTCGCGCAGTTCCTGACTTGTTTCAAGCAAGTCCTTTTCAAATTGATCATAGCGTGACGTTGTTTCCTCAAAGCTTTGATCAAATTTATTCCTTGCTTCTCCCTGCCAGCCTGATCCTACTGCCTTCAGCCGATTCTCCAGCAGCTGCTTTGACTGCCGAATCTCATCAGCTGCTTCCTGAAACTTTTGAGCGAGTGCCAGCGTTTGACTAGAATCCAACTTTCGCACCCCTTTCTCCCAATTCAACGTACAAATGGATGATTTTATATGTCCTCATTATAAATAAAAAGACACCCAAAAAAATCACCCTAAAGAACCATTCAACACACCACCTAATGAAAGTAGGTCTTTTTACTCTCTAATTGCCAGAGAAAACCTTTCTTGTTATGAAGCGCATTCAAGACGTGATAAAATGGACGTATTCTACAAAAGGAGTGACGTATAGATGAAAAAGGAAATGATTCAGCGTTTCACAAATTATGTGAAGGTAGATACGCAGTCAGATGCAGAAAAGGAAAGCTGCCCATCTACTGAAGGACAGTTGAACCTAGCGAGACAGCTAGTTGAAGAGATGAAGTCCATCGGGATTCAAGAAGTGACAATGGATGAAAACGGCTATGTCATGGGAACGATCCCGTCTAACACTGACAAAGACGTGCCGACCATTGGCTTCCTGGCTCATATCGACACAGCCACTGACTTCACCGGCAAGAATGTGAAACCGCAGCTTCATGAAAACTATCAAGGCGGCGACATCACCTTAAATGATGATCTACATATCGTTTTATCTCCAGCACAGTTTCCAAATTTACAAAAATATCAAGGACATACGCTGATCACAACAGATGGCACGACCCTGCTTGGTGCAGATAACAAAGCAGGTATCGCAGAAATTATGACCGCTATGCATTACTTGATTGAGCATCCAGAAATCAAGCATGGAAAAATTCGCGTCGCCTTTACACCAGATGAAGAAATTGGCAGAGGGCCGCACAAATTTGATGTTGATGCCTTTGGCGCTTCCTATGCTTATACAATTGACGGAGGACCGCTCGGGGAGCTGCAATATGAAAGCTTCAACGCAGCAGGTGCGAAAGTATCAATTAAAGGAAACAACGTCCACCCAGGGACAGCAAAAGACAAAATGGTCAGCGCTGCGAAGATTGGGATGCTCTTCCACAACAAGCTTCCTTCTGATGAATCTCCGGAATATACAGAAGGCTACGAAGGATTTTTCCATCTCACGAAGTTTGTAGGAGAAGTCGAAGAAGCAGAGCTGCAATATATTATTCGTGATTTTGATAAAGACAAATTTAACGATCGCAAAGCACTATTTGAAAAAATAGCAAATGACTTAAAAGCCATCTACGGAGAAAACAGCATAAATCTCAGCATTCAAGATCAATATTATAATATGAGAGAAAAAATTGAGCCGGTGAAACATATTGTGGATATTGCCCATGAAGCAATGGAAAACCGCTCAGTGACACCTGTGATCGAACCGATCCGCGGCGGTACAGATGGCTCCCAGCTTTCATATAAAGGTCTTCCAACGCCAAACATCTTTACTGGCGGGGAAAACTTCCACGGTAAATATGAATTTATTTCTGTCGAGAACATGGTGAAAGCAACAGAAGTCATCGTTGAAATCGCACGTTTATTTGAAGAAAAAGCATAGATATGTTTACAACCGTTCCTGTTCGGGAACGGTTTTTTAATAAAAGTTTACAATTTTCTGAAACTTTTATGACACTTTTTCGTACTAATAGAGACAACACCAGAAAAATTCTTCTTGACGAGTGCAATAACTGGAAATATAATAGTTAAAAACAACCAGTATTTTAGACCTAAATTAGCAGATCGACTAAACCTTAAGAACTAAACCGATTCTGCTGCTTATTTTCAGTTATAAACATCACTCACCCTGTCTACACTAAAGAATAGGATGAATTGGAGGAATGTCATATGATGATTTTATTGATTATCGCTTCACTTTGCTGCTACTTACTATTCTCTTTCAAAAAAGATAACCGCACACCAAAACGAAAAAGCGCAGAGCTTTCGGAGTTTGAAATCTTTCGTATGCGCCGCCACTACAACGGAAAACGCCGTCATCCACTAAATGATGCACCTAAACAAGTATAAATCTAAAGAGAGAGCCTCATGAGGGGCTCTTTTTGTTTGAGTAAATAACAAAAAACGACCAGATTCATTGGCCGTTTTTCTTTTTATTTATATACCTTCGCAGGAACTTGAATCATAGGAATTCCTACATAATAAGGTGAAATTTCATATGGCTGGAAGACAACAGCAATTCCCTTTTTCGTGAAGTAATACTGCGTGTTGTAGTTGATTTCAATGTCACTTTTTTTCAGGTTCGCATAGAATTTGCTTTTATGTTTCTTTGTGTAGTTATAAATATAATCTCTTACTTTCGTACGTTTTTTCTTTGTTTTCACAACGTCTGTCAAGAACAGCTGCTTTGTCTTTTTCTTTGTTAACACATAGTTCATGCTGGAAACCATCGTATCCCCATGCATTCCACCATCATTCATGTAGTCATAGTTTAAGATACTGAGCTTCTTCCCATTGTTAAATTTCGTTTTAAACGATCTTTCGTACGTGATCTTCCCAAAGCCTTCCTTTTTCGCTTCGTCCTTTAAGAACAAGTACGTAGAATAGGAGAAGGAAATATCTTCTTTCAAATCACGATTGATGGTTTTCATATGCGCCTTGCTTAGGTTTTTCACCTGTGCATATTTGAACGTTTTTTTCTTTTTATAATAGTGTGTGCTTACTTTTGCTTTTTTTGCTTGTTTGGCATCCGCAGATCCAACTGGCGCAAACAACGAAACAATCAGCGAAAAAATGAGCAGGCTGATCATTAGGCCTTTTTTCATTGTCATAGTAAAAACCCCCATTTTTGTCTATTACCAATTGAGTATACCATGACAAAAGAACCAAAAGAAGCGCTATTTCCATATTATTCTTCCTTTTTCCACATCGGGTTTTTTACCATTATTTGTTTATGTGGAAAATTAAACAGTAAAAACCATTGACTTTCTCTCGAAAAAGTTGAATAATTATGTTTATTAAGAAAATTGAATCAAAAGGTAACCTTATTAAGAGTGGTGGAGGGACTGGCCCTGTGAAACCCGGCAACCGCTGTTCCTCGGAACAGAATGGTGCTAATTCCTTAAACAAGCAGATGCTTGTTTGAAGATAAGGCAGAGTTCTCTCAGTATATGATGCTCTTCCTTATCCAAGGAAGAGCTTTTTTATTTGATTTTTAACCTGTAGAAAGAAGGGATTCAGCATGACACAAGTACAAACCATTGGAAAGAAAACAACGAAACCGCCATTTCGCGCAGATCAAGTAGGCAGCTTACTTCGTTCAGAACGTATCAAGGAAGCACGCAAGCAAAAGGCAGACGGTACGCTGACAGCAGAGCAGCTCCGGCAAATTGAAAATGAAGAAATTACACGCATTGTGGAGAAGCAAAAAGAAATTGGATTAGAGGTTGTCACAGATGGAGAATTTAGACGTGCATGGTGGCATTTTGACTTTCTTGAGGGATTAGATGGGGTCGAAGGATTTGAAGCGGATCAAGGTATTCAATTCCACAATACGACAACAAAAGCGCGTGGCATCAAGGTAACGGACAAGATTGACTTTACAGATCATCCAATGCTAGAGGATTACCGTTTCCTTCAAAGCATCGCTGGTGATCATACGGCTAAAATGACGATTCCAAGTCCGAATATGCTCTTTTTCCGTGGAAAACTTGAAGAAGGAGTATACGACAGCCTAGAGGCATTCCACCATGATGTGGCACAGGCGTATAAGAAAGCCATCCGTGCTTTTTATGATGCAGGCTGCCGTTACCTACAGCTCGATGATACAGCATGGGCCGTGTTCTTTTCTGAAAAAGGGCATGAACAAATCAAAGCCTTTGGCCGAGAAGAAGATGAACTTCGTGAGTCATTTGCGAAAACAATCAATGAAGCGGTTGCCGATCGTCCAGAGGATTTGGTGATCACTATGCACATTTGTCGTGGTAACTTTAAATCGACGTGGGCAGCTGAAGGCGGTTATGAAGCAGCGGCAGAAACGATTTTTGCCGGCTTAGATCTGGATGGTCTCTTTTTAGAATTCGACGACGATCGTTCTGGCGGTTTTGAACCCCTACGCTATGTGAAGAACCCAAACCTCCAAATCGTACTAGGGCTTGTCACTTCAAAATATGGTGAGTTTGAGCCGGCTGAACAGATTAAAAAACGGATCGAGGAAGCGGCTCAATATGTCGACATTAACCAGATTTGCTTGAGTCCGCAATGCGGGTTCGCCTCAACGGAGGAAGGCAATCTGTTAACAGAAGAGCAGCAATGGGAGAAGCTGCGTCATGTGATTGAGATTGCAGATCAAGTGTGGACTTCATAGTCCCCTTGACGAAAAAAAGACAAACCGCAGTATGAACGGTTTGTCTTTTTCTTTTATGCATCTAAATGATCACCATTTGTCGCAATCACTTGTTTATACCAATCGAAGCTTTTCTTTTTCTTTCTATCTAATGTACCTTTTCCTTCGTTATCACGGTCAACATATATGAAGCCGTAGCGCTTTTTCATTTCAGCTGTTGATGCGCTGACAAGGTCAATTGGGCCCCAGCTTGTATAACCCATCAAGTCTACTCCATCTGCAATGGCTTCTCTCGCCTCTAGCAAATGACTTCTGAGGTAATCAATTCGGTAATCGTCTTGAATGGATCCGTCTTCTTCTACTTGATCGACAGCTCCCAATCCATTTTCTACAATAAACAATGGTTTTTGGTAGCGGTCATATAGCTGGTTTAGTGTTGTACGAAGTCCTTTTGGATCAATTTGCCAGCCCCAATCACTTGCTTCTAGATAAGGGTTTTTCACGCCTTCAAATAGGTTACCACCAGTAACTTGTCCAAGAACCTCTGGATCTGTACTTGTCACAAAACTCATATAATAGCTGAAGCCAATATAGTCCACTGTATGGTTTCTTAGGATGTCTTCATCACCATCTTGGAACTCAATATGAATTCCATTTTCGCGGAAGTATCGTTTCATGTAACCTGGGTAGTAGCCTCTTGCCTGTACATCTGAGAAGAACAATGTTTTACGATCCTGATCCATTGCAGCAAACATATCTTCTGGTCTTGAGCTGTACGGATAAGTTGTCATCGCTGCAATCATACAGCCGATTTTCGCATCAGGAATGATTTCGTGTCCTGCTTTGACAGCTAAAGCACTTGCAACAAATTGGTGATGCGCTGCTTGATATTGAATGCTTTTCTCGTCATCACCCTCTTCAAATACAAGTCCGCCGCCAGTGAAAGGCGCATGTAACACGACGTTGATTTCATTAAAGGTCATCCAATATTTCACTTTGTCTTTATAGCGAGTAAACAACGTTTTCGCGTATGTTTCATAAAGATCGACAAGCTTACGGTTTCTCCAACCGCCGTAGTTTTTCACAAGTGCAAGCGGCATTTCATAATGAGAAATCGTGACAACTGGTTCAATTCCATGTTTATGCAGTTCATCAAATACTCTGTCATAAAAAGCAAGGCCTGCTTCATTTGGTTCAGCATCGTCGCCATTTGGGAAAATACGCGGCCAAGAAATGGATAGTCTGAAGCATTTGAATCCCATTTCTGCAAAGAGTGCAATATCTTCTTTATAGCGATGGTAGAAGTCAATCGCATCATGATATAAGTTCAAGTCTTTCATTGATTCATCGAATGGATGCATAATCCCGTGTGGTGATACATCAGCTGTCGATAAGCCTTTTCCATCTTTATTATAAGCACCTTCAATTTGGTTGCCCGCAACAGCGCCGCCCCATAAGAAACCTTTAGGAAATGTTTTTTCTAACTTGTTCATGTTGAATGCCCTCCTCATTTTCTTCTACACTGACTGTGAGCAGTGTCTCTTGTACTGAAATCGTGCCTTCTGTTTTCGCATCAACTTGTGCAAAATCGTTTGTGTTGGTCACAATAATTGGTGTGGTGACATCATAGCCTTCTTGCTGAATGCCCTCGATATCAAATTCAACGAGCACATCTCCTGCTTGAACAAGATCACCTGACTCTACATGACTTGTGAAATGTTTTCCGCCGAGCTTCACCGTATCAATTCCAACATGGATGAGAAGCTCTGTGCCTTGGTCACTCTTTAAGCCAATGGCATGTTTCGTTTGAAAAATGGTTTCAACCTTGCCGTTGAATGGTGCTACAACACGTCCAACTGTTGGAACAATGGCTGTACCTTTACCCATGATTTCATTAGAGAATGTTGCATCATTTACTTGATTTAGCGGCTTTAGTTGACCTTCAAGCGGGCTTTGTACCACTTCATTTTGAAGTGCTGCTGTGTCTTTCTTTTCTTCTGGTTTGTCTGCTTTTGTATCATCTTTCACTGGTACATCTTTGAATCCTAGGACAAGTGTCATGATGGTTGCTACAACAAAACCGATGACCAATCCAATGATAGAGTAGACAAATGTTGGGCCAATGAATGTTGGGAGACCTGGGAGACCTGCTGATCCAGATATCACATATGATTTTACTTTAAAGATCGACATGAACACGCCGCCTGCTGCTGCACCAATGAGGGCTGCAAAGAACGGTTTTTTCAATCGCATGTTCACACCATACATAGCAGGTTCAGTAATACCCATTAATGCAGTGATACTTGTAGACATCGCCAATGATTTGAATGTTTTGTTTTTTGATCTTAAGAAGACACCGAATGCTGCGCCTGCTTGTGCCATATTCGCTACAAACATCATTGGAAGAATGAAGTCAAAACCGTTTAACGTAATGTTGTTGATCATGATTGGAAGTAGTGCATAGTGCATACCCGTAATGATCAATGGTGACATGAAGCCGCCGATCAAGAATCCGGCCAAAATACCTGCATGTTTGAACAATAAATCAATTCCACCTGAAAGACCATTTCCGATAATCCCACCAAGCGGTCCTACCGCGATGAGCATAATTGGTACTACGACAAGAAGTGTGACCGTTGGAACAAGAATGATCTTTAATGATTTCGGACTATATTTTTCTGCGAATCTTTCAACATATGAGCCGAGCCAGATGGTGAGTAGAATTGGAATCACCGATGAAGAGTACACAACAGAAACCACTGGCAAGCCTAGAAATTCTGTATTTCCCGCGCCCAGTAAAGCAGTTAACTGCGGGTGCAGTGCGGCTGCTGCAATGGCAGCGGCAATATACTGATTTGTGCCAAGTTTTTTGGCTACGCTTACAGCTAGTAGAATCGGTAAGAAGTAAAAGGCTCCGTCTCCGATGGCTGTTAAAATTGCATACGTACTGCTTTTATCTGATATCCACTGGAACGTAAGCATGAGTGCCAATATTCCTTTGATCATACCGGCTCCAGCGATGGCTGGAAGAATCGGCGTGAAGACACCAGAGATAAAATCGAAAAGTTTTGATATCACATTTTGTTTTGATGCTTCTTCTGTACCGCCTGACTTTACATCTGTTGACAGTCCTGAGTCAGCAATCATCGCTTGATAGACATTTGAAACATCATTGCCGATAATGACATGATATTGGCCTCCGCTTTGATTCACACCCATGACGCCGTCTGTTGATTGCAGCTTCTCTTTATCCGCTTTGCCTTCATCGTATAAGTTGAAGCGAAGTCTTGTCATACAATGCGTGACGTGCTTGACGTTCTTTTCACCGCCGACAAGCTCTAGAACTTCTTTTGCTGTTTGTTTGTGGTTCATTGTATTACCCTCCAATCGTTGATTAAATCATGATATAGAAAAAACCTAAACATCCATTAATGTCCGAGAAATAGCAATTCAGACATTAATCGATATTTAGGTTTTGCCTGCTTAACCAGTAACAATCCTTCATAGCGATTGATCGTTATTTAATTTTTATAAGTCTTTAGATATAAAAAAACCTAAATCACGCCTTATCAAAGATAGGGACAATGATTTAGGTTTTGCCTGCTTGACCAGTAACAATCCTAAAAGATTGTGGGTTATTTTGTTTATAGTTATAAATTATCATGTTAATTTTATGATGTCAACGCTTTCTTTTTGAATTTATTTTCTTTTTACCACTCTGTCGATATGCAAAGTTAAATATAGCATCTCATCTTCTATGAGACTTCGGTTGTATTCTTTTTGAACATAATCATTAATTTTCTCAGCACATTGAAAAGCCGCGGTGTTTTTCTCTTTTACTACTTCATACAGGAATTCATTTTGATTTTCCATTTGTGTTTCGTTAAACAGACGCTGTCCAAAAAACTTCAAATGCGTGACAAAACGGAAATAATTTAATGATTCCTCGTCTAAATCAATTTGAAAGTGATACTTGACGATATTTAAAATATCTTGAATGAGTTTGGTAATTTGAATCACGTTTGGCATTTCTTCATTGAGCTCTGCATTGACAATATGCATGGCAATAAAACCGGCTTCATCCTCAGGAAGATGAATGTTAAGCTTGTCCTGAATAATCCGGATCGCTTCTACACCACACATGAACTCTTCTTTGTACAACCGTTTGATTTCCCAGAGCAAGGCATTTTTGATGTCCATTCCTTTTTGATGACGTTCAATAGCAAAGGTGATATGATCCGTCAGCGTCACATAGATGCTGTCATTCAAATTTTTATTAAGGGTTGTTCTCGCATGATCAATAATCGCCTCACACACTTGCATATACTCGATTGGAATATCATAAAGCAGGGTTTTGAATTTTTCTGATATATCTTTATTTTGAATGGAAAATACTTTTTCAATACGTTCTTCGTCAATCGGATCTCCACTTTTCTTTTGAAAAGCGATCCCTCTGCCCATAATGACCAGCTCATGCTGCTCGTCATCATACGCACTGACCACATTATTATTGATTACTTTCGAAATGATCAATTGATACCCCCCAGTACATTCCACTTTTTCGAGCAATTTATCGTTGATTGATATGTCATTTTATTATTATTTTCAAAAAAGAGGACTTTAAGATGATTTTACATTTTTTTTTGATACGGTCAACTAGAAAGAATGACATATTACCTCTCAAAAATGACGAAATAGGGGCAAAAAAGTCTAAAAACATACAAAAAAACACTCTATTAAGAGTGTTTAAAAAGTCTATTTTACAAAATCAGGAGCAATCCCAATTATAGACGACATTCTCGAAATTTTTTCGTTTGAGGTCTTCTGGTTTGATAAAAAAGTTGGCGATTCCGCAATCTCCCCACAACAGATCTACTTCATCATCTGAGTCGATTTGTAATAACAGAACGGTATGTTCCTGGTCTTCGTAGGTACGCGGGTCCTCTTGTGTAAAGCCTGGATATCCGCCCAATTTGTGACCAAAGCCACTCTCTGTCTCATAAAATTCATCCAGCAGGGCATCAGCTTCATTTCCATCAATGCCTTTTACATCTTCGAATAGGTCCCAGCTTCGCTTACCTGTGACTTTTTCAAAGCGAAAATCTCCTACACTGACCGTTTCGCTTGCCAGTTCACCTGTAATTGCGCCTTCCTTCGTCACAGGAAAATAAAAGTCGTCTGGAATTTTCACAAAAGAAAAATCAGTCAACAACTCTTCTTCGGCCAAGAAAGGTTCCTCAATAAATTTGATCCGAAAATCTTTTTGCTCTGTTTTATGGTCAATATTCATCCCATAAAGATCATCATGCACAGAAATAAAGACTTGCAAAAGTCCTGTTTCTGGATAATCCTTCAGCTTCGGCAGCTGGCCAAAATTTATTTGTGCCAATAGCTTCATAGGGTGTCCTTCACCATCAACTGGATATTCGTCGTTTTTTGGGAAGTAAGGATCGCCTGCAATTTTGCTGTCGTATGGTCCTGTTTTTCCTTGTTTCATCTGTAATTGAATCATTGGCTGTTCAGTTTGATCTAACATTGTACGGTAAGGTGCTATTATTTCTTGCAGCTTCGCTGATTGTGTCACGATGGTCTTCCTCCTTATGAATAGGTCTACTGACCAGACTAGTATCTCTTTTTCTATCATACAGAAGTGTACCCTGCCTGTCAGCGATAAATCGGTCATTATCCGAACAACTTGCCCACCTTAAAACGTAAAAAAACCTCCGATTCATCTGGAGGTTTTGGTCGGTATTTTTTATTTCACTTGATAGTTCACTAAGTCTTCTGCCAGTGATTTCATCGTTTCATTTGTTTCATGAAGACCTTCAATAATTTTTGTGAACGTGCCTACAAGCTCTGCTTGATGCTCAGAGGAAGCGACAATTTGTGCTATTTCTTCTTCCATTCCTTTAATCGATCCCTGCACATCTTTTAGCGCTGTTTCAATATCCGTCGTCGCTTGTTTGGCGTGAGTTGACAGCTTTCTCACTTCCGTTGCGACCACTCCGAAGCCTGCTCCTGCTTCACCTACTCTTGCAGCTTCAATTGATGCGTTGAGTCCAAGTAAGTTCGTTTGATCAGAGATACCTTTGATGAGATTTGACACTTGATTGATTTTAGAGGAATTTTCTACAGTGGTTTTCGTGTTTTGTAGAATTTGTTCACTTGTCGCTTGTAGTTCCTCTGAATGTGCGGCAACTTGCTGTACCATTGCGACTAGTTTTTCGGAAGCTTGGTTGCTCTCCGTCATGATGTGATCTAATCGTTGTTGATTGGTCTGGTCATAGGCCACGCAGAAAGCAGCGACTACTTGACCCGTCTCATCTTTAATTGGAACGGCTACAATATCCATTGGAATCCCGTATACCTCTTTCGGAATTTGGATAAACGATGGCTCTCTCCCATTTTTCAACATAGAAAAGTTTTCGAACCCTGGAGCTACTATGTCCCCAGCTTTAAACCCTAAGTCAATGTTCCCATGTTGCTGATAATAAAGAACCTTCTCTTTCCCTAAAACAGAAAAGGTTAGTTGCTCTCTCATAGCTAGTCCAATGATTGGTAAAGCGTCTATTATGTTATCAATTCTCTGTGACATTCGCTCACGTTCATCCTCTCTTTTTCTCAGTACATCCTCTTTATCGGTTCGTTATAAGGTCTATTACAGCCTGTAATGTGCACTAATATCAATCAAATGACCTAAGACATATAAAAAGCCCACATTCTATCAAGAGAATGTGGGTATTTTTAAAAAAAGGACATGCACATCAAGACACTGATACCGATGAGCAAAAGATACATATAGTCGATCCACGAAGTGCTGATGACATGATAATACGTCCGCTCCCTCGCCCCCGTGAAACCTCGTGCTTCCATCGCAATCGCTAAGCGCTCTGATTTTCGTACGCCCTGCGTAAAAAGAGGAAGTGCATAACGCATAAAGGCTTTCCAGCTGTTTTTTTGCTTATAGCCTCTGATTTTATGTGCTGCCTTCATTTGCTTTAATTCACTTTGAAATAACGGGATAAACCGGAAGCCGGCAAGCATCCCATATGCCCATTTTGGGGACATTCGGCATTGATGTATTAAGCTCATCATAAAGGCCGTCAAATCTGTTGTGGACGTAAAAAGGAGACCGAATGTCACAAAGCCAAGCATTCTGAAAGAAATGGTAAGGCCATTTTTCAAACTCTCCTCTGTGATATGAAACCATGCCCACTTCCAAACAGTATGATCCCCCTTGCCAAAGGCCGCCATCATCCAAAATACGAGAATAAAAAAGAGCAGATAAGGGACAAGTCTTGTGAAAAGATACTTCATATTCCATCCGCCTAAGACAAGTCCAATACCAAGTGCAAACAGCCAGATGATGAAGGTTGTTTTAGGGTCAGATATCGCCATGAGACAACACATCGCAAGCAGATGAGCGAGTAATTTGATGACTGGATTCACAGTGGAAAGAAAGGAGTGATTACTTTGCAATCGTCAGCACGTCCTTTCTTTCAGCCACATAGCGATAATGCAAAGGGGCTCTCAGCTGATAAGCATCGACAAGTTCCTGATTTGAAAATAAATCATAAGGCGTGCCATCATACACATGCTTTCCTTGGTGAAAAAGAAGCACTTGATCGGCACACTTATCGAGGAGGTCCATATCATGTGTGACCATCAAAATGGTGGTGCCTTGGCATTGACGCTCTTTCAAACGCCTCATTAATTCCTTCGCCGTTCTTTCATCCTGCCCGAAAGTCGGTTCGTCTAACAATAGTACATCCTGATCAAAAAGGAGCATTGTGGCCACACTCAATCTTCTTTTTTGACCTAAGCTTAAGGTGAAAGGATGCGCTTTTGCATGCTTCTCTAAACCGAACTCTTCCAATAGCTGAACTGTTTTTTCTTGCACAACGGATTCTGGCCAATTTCGCTGTCTTCCACCAAATGCGATTTCATCGTAGACTGTATCTTGTA
Organism: Bacillus sp. NMCC4; assembly: GCF_002998555.1. NCBI lineage: Bacteria > Bacillati > Bacillota > Bacilli > Caryophanales > Bacillaceae > Bacillus > Bacillus sp. NMCC4. Next base: position 743,714 of record NZ_PVRA01000001.1, read on the forward strand.
TGAATTGAAGCTCCGGATTTTGAAACACAAAGCCTGCTTTTTCATATAGTCGTCGGTCAGACCACTTTTTGAGGGGTGTCTCTTTTAAGAAAATGCTGCCTTTTTTCGTTGGCTCTAAACGGACTAAATGTTTGAGACATGTGCTTTTCCCGCTTCCATTTTCCCCAATTATCGCCACCCAATCCCCTGCTTTGATATCCAGCTGAAGGTCACTCATAATCCTTTTTTTCCCGTAGCTTAATTGAAGATCTTCTGTGCGAATGATGGTCTCTCGCTCAGTCGACGGCACTTTTTTACGCTGCTCTTTTCTTGCTTCAAAGGTTTGCATAAGCGTTTGACTCATTGGATGAAATGGGTCTTGAATAATTGCGGACCATTTCTCGGGAAATAATTTCGGCCGCCAAATCCCTGCCTCTTTCATTTCTTCTTCATATGTCGCGAGCACATCTTTTGGAGGCCCCTCTGCTAAAATGCTGCCTTGATCGTCTAATAAAATCACCCGGTCCATCCATTCGATGACACCATCTAGCACATGCTCTACAAAAATCATGGTTTGTCGCTGCTCACCTGCAAGCTGCTGTAGCAGCTGGAAAACCTCCATTCTGCCTGCTGGGTCAAGCTGTGCGGTCGGTTCATCAAAGAACAGCACATCTGGCTCTAACGCTAGTAAACAAGCAAGTGCCAATCGCTGCTTCATGCCGCCAGATAATGTATGAATGTCTGTATCCGGATCGACATCGAGTTGGACTTTTTGCATGAGCTGCTGAATGATGTCATCCATCTCTTCACGAGGGACGGAACGGTTCTCTAAGCTAAAGGCAATTTCTTCATTGACGCGGTGCATACAAAACTGGGAATCAGGATCTTGAAACATGACGCCTGTATGTCTTTGCAATCTCACTTCGCCCTGCATGTCAGCTTCCATATGTTCTGGAATAATCCCAGCCAGAACTGAAATGAGTGTGGATTTACCGCTTCCGCTTGGTCCTAAAATAAGCACCTTTTCTCCTTTTTGAATGGAAAGAGAGATTTGATGCAAAACAGGCTGAGGCTGTTCATAAAAACGGACAGTGAGATTATTGCACGCGAGAAATGAATCCATGCTGTTCACCTTTGTTTCGTTTTTCTTTCATGATGGCATATTGATTCAGTACACCGGTTTTGGATAATGCGTCCACCACAACTTTCGCTAAGCATCCGCCCAGTATCATCCCGCTGATGATTTGAGTCATCAGTGTGATGAGTAAAACTTGAGGCGTGTAATAACCAAAGCCATTTGCAACGAGGCTATATGCCATTGCTCCAACAGCTGCAAAGGCACCTGACAGCATCAGTGTCCACATGCGATATCGTTTATAACCAAAAAGAGCAAAGGCGATTTCTGCCCCAAGCCCTTGGCATACACCAATCAGCAGGGCTGAAAGACCAAAGTGGCTGCCTGTCAGTAATTCCACAGCGGCAGCGGCTGTTTCTGCAATCAGGGCAGCTCCCGGCTTTTGGATGATATACGCGACGATTGGACTGGCAATCACCCAAATGCCAAACATGATGTTGCCTCCTGCTGGGCCAACAAGTGCTGTAATTGGTAAGTAAAGTGTGGACCATCCTAAATAGATGACACCGCACGCAACGGATAAAATGACAGCAAGGACGACTTCTTTCATCTTCCATGTCATGATGAATGCACCTGCAATGGAACTGGCCACTCTTCCACCGTAAACGCCATTTCCCAAAACTTGTACTCAAGATGACAGCTTAAGATAAAGTGCTGTTTCATTTTTTCCTTTTCCTTCTCACTTGCTCCTTCCGCCAGCTGATCGAGCCGCTTGCAAAGCTCCACTGTAATAGAGTCGGTTAACCCTCCATAAAACGTGATCCACTCATAAAACGGATGTGACGGGTCAGGCTGCACGTCTGAGAGCATTCGTTTTCCAATTTCCCAATATGTCCAAGGACATGGAAGCAGGACAGCAATGATTTCCCCAAGCGTGCCTTCCTGGGCGACTTGCAGCATGTGATGAATATAGTGATGAGCACTCGGAGCCAATGAAGCTCCTTGGAGCTCATCATACGATACACCTGCCACTCGGCAAAGATTTTGATGAGGGTGCGTCTCACTATCTAGTACAAACGCAATCTGTTGATGGAAAAAGGCAATATCTTCTTTGTCTGTACATCTGCTTAGAGCCGCTGCATAAATTTTAATAAATGCATGTAAGTATTCTGCATCTTGTTTGACGTAATGAATGATCTGTTCCTTTTCCAGCTTTCCTGCTGCCAGGCCTCTGACAAACGGATGCTGATAAATGGCTTCAAATAATGGTTCTGTTTCTTTTCTTAATTGCGCTGAAAATGTCATAAAAAAGCCTCCTCTTCTTCAGTTGAATAAATGAAAAAGCCACCCCAAATGGAGCGGCCTTCTTATCGATTCAATCATGAATAAGACAAGGTCCAGCTCCACTTCCCTCCGCTAGTACGAACTAGATCAGGTTCAAAGGGTCCAAGATTTCCTCTTGTCTCAGTCATACATGACTCCCCTAGTGGACTTATATCATTTAATTATCTTTACTCTACACATGTGGTGATTTTATGTCAACCGCCTTTCTTAATTCAATGTTTTGATCGTTGGCAGCTTCTCGATCCCTGCGGCATAGTAAAAATTAAGGACACTGAAGAAATCAATTGGCTTTCCTGTTTTCAAATCAACAGCTAAAATATGATCACCGTAATTTGTCATATCATCAATATCTAAATACCTTGGCGTTTTCTTGCCAAGTGTATCTACAAAGGTATCGTGGTAATATTGACCGCTTGCATATGAAGATTGATGGTACATAAACAATGTCTCCACATCTAAGTAGACGAGAATGGCCTCTGAGGAGCTTGCATAAGGCGCTGAGTACGACACTGGAGCGGAAATGCTTTTCACTTTTACACTTGAAATTGAGTGGGTTCTTTGTTCGTATTTACCATCATAAGAGAAATAAAATACACGCTCCCATTCATAATCTGCTGTCTTCGATTGCTTGTTGTATACTTTTGCGCCATTTGCAAATACATCCCCATTTGCATACGCAGCTACAAAGTATTGTAAGGTTGACGATAGGGATACAGCCCCTGTGAAATTGGGCGGGTTTTTTGCATTCACCTGTAACGTGTAAGAGTCTCCGAAATCTCCACCGCTTGTGATACCGAATGCGTAGTCACCTGCTGGTAAGTTGGTCAAACCAAGGAGACTGCCTGCGGGCTGAATCAGGTCTGTCGGGTACGCTTGTCCTGTTTCATAATCAACAACAAATAATTGAACGAAATAATCGGGATTTGAAGAGGTAATCCGGCTGATGAGTGCCTGAGGTGAAGATGTGCTTAAAAACCATAAATCAACTGGGTCGTCCTCTGATAAGACAACAGATTGGTTGATTGCTAGTCCATCAATGGAGCGAATGGCAGATGTACGCATCTTGCCATCTTTAGCGGCTTTTCGTTTGATACTGATTCCATTTTTCTTATCTACTTTAAAAGATTTTTTCAGTTGCTTCTGTTGGATAGCGGTTCCTTCATCCTGCTTCAAAAACGACTCTTGCACTTGCTGAATAGCTTTTTCCGTCAGTGGTGACAATTTCCCATCTGATTTCGGTGCTTCTTCTGCTTTTAATGCTGGTGAAAATAAACCTGTTGTGACAAGTAAAATAGACAATAAAGCTGCAGTGATTTTCACATAAAATGCTCTCACAGGAACATCCCCTTTTTCCTTAATTGGGTTTTTTGCCCTGTTAATATTTTACCATTATTCTATTCATTGTTTTGGTCTTTTTTAGGACATCTTTATGACAAAAAAACCAGCCGCATATATTACGACTGGTTTTTGATCATTTTATGAAATGGTTTTAACAAACAGGCGTGCTGTTTCTGCGCTGGAACCTGGGTTTTGTCCAGTAATGATTTGCCCGTCAACTACAGCGAATGGTGCAAAGGCATCTCCTTTTTCAAACGCTGCCCCTTGCTCACGAAGTTTTGTTTCCAATAAAAATGGAACCTTTGATGTCAGCTGAACAGCTTCCTCTTCTTCGTTTGTGAAGCCTGTGATTTTTTTGCCTTCGATAAAAGATTTGCCATTTTGATCCTTCACATCAACGAATGCTGAAACGCCGTGACAAACAGCTCCGACTGCACCATTTTTGTCTGAAATGGCTAAGATTGCATCGGCTACCAGTTGATTAGATGCAAAGTCGATCATTGGGCCGTGTCCTCCCGCAAAGAAGATGCCATCATAATCAGCTGGGTTCACATCTGTAAGCGCCTTTGTGTCTTGAAGTAATTCATATACATCTTCATATTGCGCTGGTACACCTTCTGGAATGGAATTTTTATCAATAGGGACAGTGCCTCCTTGAATAGAGACAATTTGGACATCTAGTTCATTTTCTTTAAAAATATGAAATGGCTCTGCCAATTCTTCTAGCCATAAGCCTGTTGGATGTCCGTTCATTTCCGAACTGCTTGTCGATACTAATAACACTTTCTTACTCATCTTGATCATCCTTTCGATATATCATATGGTTATTTTATATTTTGCGCAATTAAACATCAAGCAATTAAACTTCAATGCAGCTCTTTATGGTATACCCGATTTTCTAAAAAATATGGCATGACATCAAATCTAATCAATATGTCACATTCTATTGGTAGGGCATTTCATGTAAAATTGTCATTGAGTGATATCATATGAGGTAAGATGGATAGACCTCTCGGATGTGAGGGGACTTTAAAAGGAGTGGAAAAGAGATGAAAACCTATTCGATTGTGATGATCATCATCACGCTCTGTATCATATTGGCCGTCTTTTTGATGAACCTAACAGGGGTCATGTATGGAAAAATTATTTTGGCTGTTGCCGTTGCTCTTTGTCTGACATCCATTATTCGTCTGATGGGTCTTCGAAAAAGATAAAAGCCGCCCTCACTAGGGCGGCTTTATTTATGGTTAAATTGCCAGGATAAGCGCAATTAATGCAAGCAGCGCTGGTACTCCTTGCTTGATGATGATTGATTTATTAGAGGTCACACCACCAAATACCGCAGCGATGATCACACAAAGAATGAAAAATAGCTGAATCATATATCCAACAGTATTCGATCCGAGAATGAGCCCCCAAATGAGTCCTGCAGCTAAAAACCCGTTATAAAGCCCCTGATTGGCAAACATCACTTTTACATTTGGATCCTTTTGCAAGTGTTCTGGCAGCTTAAAGGATCTCTTTGCCATCTTTGATTCCATAAAAAACATTTCTAATAACATAATGACAATGTGTTCTAATGCGACAATTCCTACTAATATCATTGCTAAAATATTCAATTTAGTTAATTCCTTTCTGATAGACGATCACGAATCTCTATTTTATCCGTGTATAAATCAAAGTCTTGTATTAATTCAAGCGCTTCAGTAAACCGGCTTTGTGGAATGTCTTTCATTTTTCTCACACCGAATTCCTTTTTAATAAAAGCCATGATGGTATTGATATGAAGCTTACCGTGACCATCATACTCCAAATGGCTGCAAAAAGTCTGCATCGTCCCTCTAATCACCTTCAATTGCTTAGCAGTGACACAACTCATTGGTAACGCTCATCCTTTCCTTTGTTTTAACAGCTAAAAAAGAACCATGTATGAAAGAAAAACCTTCCAGTCTCTATTATATAATGATTTCATTCGGATATCAAAATAAAAAAGAACAGACATTCGACCAAAAAGCCGCCCTTTTCATCAAAAACATTTTATTACCATATCAAAAAGCCGGATTCAATGGTAGAATCCGGCTTTCTGTTTAGTTACTTTTAGAAATTAATACCTTTCCAACAGAACGATCCTTACTTTGTCCAACGACTTTAAAGGATAGACCGTATGTTGGTACATCACGCCCTGCATCTGGATTATTTGGATTCACATAATTCTTTTTATCACTAAATGTACGAGTCGGACGAATATAGCGATCTACCAACGTTAAGCCTGTTGTCGCTGTATAATCAATATTCAGCTTCGTACTTGGATTCAAAGAAAATGCTGCATCATGTACTTGGAAGCCTGTGGCAGCAATGGAGCCGTCACTCCACTTCAATACTTGCTGATCAGCATCTACTACCCCAAGGAAACCGTTCCCTGGGTGATTTCCTACCCAGTTATCACTATAGGATTGATCGACATACCACACGACCAAACCGTTATTATAGCTCATGAGGCTTGCCCCACGTTTGATATGCTTTAAGCCTTTATCAACGTCAGCATAAGAGCGCCACTCTAACAAATAATATTGGGGTGCATATTGTTTTCCATTAGATTTTGAGAATCCGTTAAAGGTGAAAGTAGACGTGCCCTCGGCATCATCTGACCACACTTTCGTCCCATCTGCTGTGATGTTTAAATCATCTACAAATAACCCTGGCAGTGAATAGCCTGCATCGGTTGTATAGCGGAATTGCAGGTCGATTTTCTTCCCTGCATAAGCAGAAAGATCAAAGGCTGCATCTACCCATCCGTCCGATTTTCCGTCAATTCCATTGCCTTCGTTCGCACCTGCTTCATTTCGATCATTCGTGATGTTACCAGCAATGGTCTTCCACTGATCAGTTCCTGTTTCACGTACTTCTACATACGCATAATCATAATCTTCTTCGATATCGTACCATGCTTTAAATGTAAGCTTTGCTTTGCTCCCCTTCGACAAATCGATACCTGTTGTTGTCATGGTCGCATTCAAATTGTCACCCGTTCCGCTGAAGTACGAATATTGTCCTTGAGCAGGTTTTGTGACCACAATCTCTTTATCTGGTAAATCCACTCGAACCGCATCATGATTCGTTCCTTTTGTTGCTGCTTCATCAATCAGCACTGTTTTGCTTTTCTTTAATGTTTTACCATCAATGGTTTGTCCAGTAAGCCAGTTACCACCATGCAAGTTTTGAAGCATTTCTTTCGCATATGGACTAAAGCCTGTTGGTTCCGTTCCAGGGACTTTACCTGCCCAGCTTCCGCTTGACATGATCGACCAGTATGAAACAGGCTCGCCTCCGCCTGTGTACTGTGTATCGTACTCATCAGGAAGACCAAGATCATGTCCAAATTCATGTGTGAACACGCCTGCCGCGCCATCTTCAGGCTCGATAGTGTAATCTAACGCACCTAATTTTCCGCCTTGCCCGACTTCAGATTCAGTGTTTGGAATTTCAAATACATCACCAAGTGACCAGCGGTGCGACCAAATCGCATTAGAGCCAAGTTGTCCGCCGCCAGCTTCTTCACCTACGCCAGCATGAACGACCATCAGATGGTCAATGATGCCGTCTGGTTCGTTATAAACGCCGTCTCCATCCATATCATAGCGGTCCCATTGATCATATTCACCGAGATCAATGTTCGGGTCTTTTGCTGCTGCTTCGAGTACTTCTTTCACCAATTCACGCGGTTTGCCGTCACTGCCTGATTCGTCTGGTACGTTTCCACCGTAATAGGCTGCTTCATGCTTAGCTGTATACCATCCTGCAACTGTTCCACTGATTGTGTAACTACCGCCGGACTGCTTTTCATAATATTGCTTCATGGATACTTTGCGTTTACCATCTGGACCGATGTAGCCATTTTTTCCGAAAAGCATATCTTGATAGTGCTGTTGATTGTACTTGTCATAGTACATATCAGTCTCTTCTTTTTTAATACTATTATGCTTATAATCTTTAAAATCTACTAATAAAACCAATACCTTATCATTGCGAACATCGCCTTTATACTTTTCCTTTTTGACCGGTTTTACATGATTCCCTTCTTTTCCTTTATGCTTCTTTAACTTTTTCTTTTTGGCTAATTTGTTATGTACCTCTTGTTTGTATTCTTTCAGAAATTCAGGCTCTTCTGTTAAGGTGCTTGCACTTTGTTTCATGGCAGATTCTTCTTTTTTCTTTAGATATTTCTTTAATGCTTTTTGGGTTTCTGCCTCATTGGCATTTTTTTTGATCTTTCCTTGTTTTTTCAAGGCTTTGATGAGACGGTCTTCATTCACGACACTTGCGTCAAATGGAATACCTGAATAATGACCGCCATCTGAGGATGTTGATTTCTCTGTGGTGTGGGCAGATAGAGGGGTGCTGAAAGCTGCCAATGTGCCTAAACTGAGGACAGCTGTTAGTGCAATGCTCGTCCATTTCCCTTTTTTCATATTAGTTCCTCCCTAATTTGGTAATAAATAATATCTCATTCTAGCATATTCCAATATACTTAAGTCGAAAAACATTTTATTTTCAGAAACTTTGTGGAAAATGCACAATACGGGATTGAAATGGGTGGAACAAGGTGTCGAAAATAAAAGAACCCTAGACGATAACCGCCTAGGGTGTTTGTTGTTTTACTATGAAAGCTGCTGGCCTTGAAATGCAACAACGTCAAGTGGAGCGGCTAAGAATTCTTTTGCCTTCGCTACGAAAGCTTGGAAATGTGCACTTGCATTATGGCTCTGAACCGCAGCGTCATCTTTCCACACTTCTACCATTAAAAAGGTATTTTCCTTTTCTGTATCCTTGAACAGCTTGTAGGATACATTGCCTTCTTCAGCTTGTGAAGCTTTCATTAATGCATTGATTTCTTCTAGAAATACGTTTTCTTTTTCTGGATGAATGGTCATCCCTGCATGAATAATAATCATATGATCGTCTCCTTTTGAAAAGATATTATTTCCACTCTGTAATGCGTTCAATCGGTAAGCGGTAAGATGCATAACCTTCGTCAGCAGCTTTCCCAATTGATAACAGCATCACTGGTACATAACGTTCTTTATCCCAGCCAAATGTTTCAGCGATGACTTCTTTATCAAATCCGCCAATTGGATTTGTATCATAGCCGTGTGCACGTGCTGCAAGCATAAGCTGCATAGACACAATTCCACCGTCAATTAAGATTGTTTCGCGATTGTCTTGCTCTGGAAGAACCTCAAAGTGTGCAGTTAGTGCAGCAATTTGTCTTTCTTTCACTTCTTGCGGCATGTAGCCATGCTCTACTGCTTTTGAATAAATTTCATCTAAGTATTCATTGCTTTTCATATCTGCAAATACTGCAATGACAGCTGCTGATGTTGACACTTGAGTTTGGTTGAATTTTGCAAGTGGTGCAAGCTTTTCTTTTCCTTCTGGGCTGTCAATGACCATAAAGCGCCAAGGCTGTGCATTCACTGATGATGGTGCCGTTGTTGCTTCTTCTAAAATCTCTGCCATTTCTTCTTTGCTGATTTTCACAGCTGGGTCATAGTTACGAATAGAGCGGCGCCCTTTCATAACTTCCATAAAATCGTTTGTTTTTAATGTTGTAGCCATGTTGAAACACTCCTTTAGGTTGTTTGAATCTTTTCGATGTTTTGTTGTATTCGCATGAGCACATCAGTGAGAAGCTTTCGTTCTTCGTCACTTACGTTTTCAAGCATTTCTGAGATAAATCGTTCTTTTTCTTTTTTAGAAGCTTCGATTCTCTTTCTGCCTTCTTCTGTCAGACGAACAAGTGTGACTCGATTATCTTCTGGCTTTCTTCTGCGCGTAACCATTCCTTTTGTTTCTAACTGTTTTAAGTGACGCGTCACAGCCGCACTATCAATATTTACTTTTTTCTGCAAATCTGACTGGCTGATTTCGTCTGCTTGGAATAACAGTGATAGCAACTCTAGTCTTGATTGGCTGATGCCCGTGCATGCTTCGAACTTCACACCCATCATACGGTTCACGCACTGCAAACGGTATAATACCTCTGCTTCTTCAGAGCAAAATGCAGTCAATGCCATCCCCTCTTTTCTATTCAGATCAATTAGTTGATATATCAATCATTGACTCGTCAACTAATATACACCCATTATTTGATGATTGCAAGAGGTTTGTTTCATAAAGTGAAATTTTTTATCTCAATAGAAAAAGAAATGAACAAAAAAAGGACAAAAGCGACGAAGCACTTTTGTCCTTTTTCCTTTATTCTGTGATCACAGTGTGAATGAGAGTTGGTGCATCAGCATGATCTGCGATGCGGATGTTGTCATAAATTTTTTCCATGACATTCGCAACATCTTCACGATTTGCATGAAGTGTCACGAGTGAATCTCCTTTTTCAACACGATCGCCTACTTTTTTGTTCAGCATGATGCCGACAGATAGGTCGATCTCGTCCTCTTTTGTTGCACGTCCTGCTCCAAGAATCATCGCTGCAACACCGATTTCGTCTGCGACGATTTCAGCAACCACACCTGATTCTTTTGCAGGAACGTCGATTTGGTAAGGGGCTTGCGGCAGTTTTTCCGGCTGATCCACAATCGAGCCGTCTCCACCTTGATTTTCTAAGAATTCCTTGAATTTCTCAAGTGCTTTGCCGTTTTTCATGACTTCAATTAGCTTTTCTCTTGCTTCATCAAGTGTCTCTGCTTTTTTCGCAAGAACAACCATTTGACTTCCTAATGTGAGCACAAGCTCGTTTAAGTCTTCAGGGCCTTCGCCTCTAAGCGTGTCAATCGCTTCTTTCACTTCAAGGGAATTTCCAATCGCTAATCCTAGCGGCTGAGACATATCAGAGATGACAGCCATCGTTTGTCTGCCTACGTTGTTTCCAATGCGAACCATTGCTTTTGCAAGCTTCTCAGAGTCTTCAGGTGTTTTCATGAAAGCACCTGCGCCCGTTTTCACATCTAGTACGATTGCATCTGCACCAGCAGCAATCTTCTTACTCATAATAGAGCTTGCAATAAGCGGGATGGAGTTAACGGTTCCTGTCACATCACGAAGGGCATAAAGCTTTTTATCCGCTGGTGTCAGGTTGCCTGATTGACCAATGACCGCTACTTTATGACGGTTTACAAGCTCGATGAATTCGTCTTTTGTAATTTCTACGTGGAAGCCTTTTACCGCTTCAAGCTTGTCCACTGTACCGCCTGTATGTCCAAGGCCGCGGCCAGACATTTTCGCAACAGGTACATCAAGTGCAGCCACAAGAGGAGCAAGTACAAGCGTTGTTGTATCGCCTACACCGCCTGTTGAGTGCTTGTCTACTTTAATACCCTCAATGGCAGACAGGTCAATCGTGTCTCCTGAGTTCGCCATAGCGAGCGTTAAGTCTGCACGTTCTTGATCCGTCATATCTTGGAAGAAAATCGCCATAGCCAAGGCACTTGCTTGGTAGTCGGGAATTGTTCCGTCTGTATATTCTTTGACAAAGAAAGAAATTTCCTCTGAAGATAATTCTTTTCCGTCACGTTTTTTCGCAATGATATCTACCATTCTCATTGTTTTCACCATTCCTTTTTTTAAATTAGTAAATCAAACCGACAACGCCTGCTGTTAAGAAGCTGACAAGTGTTGCACCGAATAACAGCTTTAATCCAAAGCGTGCGACAACGTTCCCTTGTTTTTCGTTTAAGCCTTTGACTGCTCCAGCAATGATACCGATAGAAGAGAAGTTCGCAAATGACACAAGGAATACAGAAATGATCGCTTCTGTACGAGCACTGAAATGCACACTATCTCCATTTAGAGCAAGCATTGCCACAAATTCGTTAGATACCATTTTCGTTGCCATAATGCTTCCTGCTTGTACGGCTTCGCTCCAAGGTACACCGATAAGGAAAGCAAATGGAGCAAACACATATCCAAGTACATCTTGGAAAGAAACACCGATGACAGCTGTAAAGATTCCATTAATCATCGCAATTAATGCAACGAATCCAATCAACATCGCAGCGACAACAATCGCTACTTTGAAACCATCCATAATATATTCGCCAAGCATTTCAAAGAAGGATTGCTTTTCTTCTTCAACGACTTCGAGCATGTCTTCGTCCTTAGCTACTTCATATGGATTGATAATAGACGCGATAATAAATCCACCAAATAGGTTCAGCACAAGTGCTGTGACCACGTACTCTGGTTTAATCATTTGCATGTACGCACCGACAATAGACATCGATACTGTCGACATCGCAGATGCACATAATGTATAAAGACGCTGCTGAGGTAACAATCCAAGCTGCTTCTTAATAGAAATAAACACTTCTGATTGTCCTAAAATCGCAGACGCTACTGCGTTGTAAGATTCTAGTTTCCCCATACCGTTTACTTTGCTAAGCAAATAACCGATTCCGCGTACGATAAGCGGAAGGATACGCCAATGCTGCAAAATACCGATCAATGCCGAAATAAAGACGATCGGCAGTAAGACGTTGATGAAGAAAGTTGACGCATTATCATTCATTAACCCGCCAAATACGAAGTTGATTCCTTCGCCGGCATAGCCTAGAAGCATTTGGAATCCTTTTGCAAAGCCGCCGACTAGGAAGTTTCCAACACCTGTATTGAGCAGAATATAACCTAAAATAAATTGCAGTACAATCATGACAAATACTGGACGGAATTTTACTCGTTTTTTCCCGTTACTAGCCAGCCATGCAATGGCGAGAATCACCAGCAAACCGATGATACCAATCAAGTATTTCATGTTTTTCCTCCTCGAATGAATTCGTTTACATTAATGCGCTTGTATGGAACAAACCCTATTTAGTAAACAAAGTGCGGAAGAAATTCCCAGAAGTGAGATCCTTCCGCATATGACTTTTTCATCATTTATGAGTCACGAATGTTATCCTACCATAGGATCGTATGAATTAATAGTCTTTCGAAGGAGCTGATTGGTCCCCTTTGATAATAGAAACGCCTGCACTCGCACCAATGCGGGTAGCGCCTGCAGCTGTCATCGCTTCAACGTCCTCTTTTGTTCTCACGCCGCCTGATGCTTTCACACCAATGTCAGGTCCAACTGTTTTACGCATTAATGCGATATCCTCAGCTGTTGCACCGCCTGTACTAAATCCAGTCGATGTTTTCACAAAATCAGCGCCAGCTTTTACTGAAAGCTCACAAGCTTTGACTTTTTCTTCATCTGTTAATAAACAAGTTTCAATGATGACTTTCACTAAGGCTTTGCCTTTTGCTGCGTCTACAACTGCACGAATATCTTGTTCAACTGCATCATATTCGCCGTCTTTCAATGCCGCGATATTGATGACCATGTCCACTTCAGTTGCACCGTTTTCAATTGCATCATTTGTTTCGAATGCTTTCACTGCTGTTGTGTTTGCACCTAACGGGAAACCGATGACTGTACATACATCAACGCCTGTTCCTGCTAGTTCCTTCGCTGCAAGAGATACCCAAGTTGGATTCACACAAACGGATGCAAATTGATGAGTTTTTGCTTCTTCAAGTAACTGCATAATGGCAGCTCTAGATGTATCTGGTTTTAGTGCTGTATGATCAATGAGCTTTGCTATCGTCATGCTTACACTTCCTTTTAATTATGATACTTTCATCATATATGACCGATGAACATTTGTAAACATAGTTATGAAATTTTGTTCATCTATTTTGTGACATTTAAAAGAGCCTTTGCTGTATGCTGATCAATAATCAATACGTTCGCATATTTTCCTCTTAGTGCCCCGTGGATAGATGCAACCTTGCGATGTCCGCCAGCGACAAGAATGGAGCGTTCTTTTGTCCTTAAATCATCAAGCTCCACACCAATAGTGCGGTTGTTAATCGCTTCACTGCAAATGCGCCCTTCCTGATCATAAAAGCGCGAACAGATGTCTCCGACGCTGGATGCTTTGAGCAGCGCTTTTTCTTCTTCACGGAAATAACCAAGTCTAAACAAAAGTGCTTCATCTCTTACCGTTCCAACAGTAAACACAGCAATATTCGCCTGTTTCCCCATTTCAATGATGCGCTGAATATGTCTGTCCTGCTCAACCATCTCCTTGACGGCAGCACTATCAAATACAACAGGAAGCGGTAAATAGCGCGGTGCTGTTTGAAAGGCCTCAGCAAACAGCTGGATGGTTTCCGCAGAATATGTATTCACATGGGAGTGGCTGATCCCACCCTTCAGCTGGACAACCTCCACACCTTTGACCTGTTTAGGTTGCATCTTTTGGGCAATTTGATACATGGTGGTTCCCCAGCTCACACCAACGATATCACCGTCTTTCACTGTGTCTTGCAAGTACTCGGCACCAAATTGGCTCAAGTATTCGGTAATCGTTGGATAATCATCTTTGGGCGAAAACACCACATGAGCTTCGAGCAGGTCATATTTTTCCTTGAGCAATGAAGATAGCTCATTTAAGTCTTCAAATGGGTCCATTACCGTTATCTGGACGTACCCCTTCTCCTTCGCATATTGAAGCAGCCGAGACACAGTTGGTCTCGACAGGTCGAGTTGTTTGGCAATTTCCTGCTGGCTGTAATCCGATAAATAATAAAGCCTTGCCGCTTCAATACTCAGTTGTTGTTTCTCCCGATCCATTCGTACGCCTCCTTTTTTCTTCTATCATAACAAAATGTTCATCTTATCATGCACAAATGTTCATTTGAAGAAAATCGTATAGGCGGCTTGGAAGGTTTCATTCTTCTCTAAAGTTTGAATACCGAACTTTTCCTTGTACTGCCCATTCGCCCCTTCAACATCGGCAATACCGTACCAAGGCTCAATACATACAAATGGAGCCATTGTGCCTTTTTCTTTATTATAAGGTGACCAAATACCAACAAACGGAAAACCAGTGAGATCAACCTCAACCCCGTGACCTGCCTGAGAAATCAATGACACTCGATTGATATGACTATAGATCATCGCATCATGCTGAAAAAGCTCTGGTCGAAGCTGAATCGGTTCAAGTTGAATGCCTTTTTCTTTCTCCCTGACAAGTGAATTTTTTAGTTCATATTGGACAGGAAGATACTCAGTGGAAGGGGTCAATGTCAGGTAGTAATCTGCTGTGCGCTCACCTTCAACAAGCGGGACATGAAATGCGGGGTGCCCTCCAATGGAGAAATACATCGTGTCATCTCCGTCATGATCAATTTCCCAGGAAATCGTCAGACCATTTTCCGACAGCTCGTATCGAATACGGGCTGTAAATTCATAAGGATACTGCTCGATGTGGCGGCCTTTTGATTCATATTGAAAGGTCACCGTATGTTTCGTTTCTTCATATAAATCAAAATCAACATCCCGCAAGAATCCATGCTGCGCAAGCTCATAGGTTTGATCACCTATCTTGTATTGGTCATTCTTTAATCGTCCGACAATTGGAAATAAGACTGGCGACACCCTGCCCCAATAAGCAGGATCGCCAGACCACATATAGTGACGTCCACTTTCCTTGTGAAGCACCTCTCTGACCTCAGCACCTCTCTCATTGACCTGAATCAATAACTGATCATTTTCAATCGTTCTCATTCCACACATCCCCTTTCCTTCTTCTTTTATTATGACAGGGATTTTGGTTTTGAGTATAAAAATAAGGCAGCCTTCCAGGCCATCAATTCTTTCTTTATATAAAAATTTTAAAAAAAGACAGAAATTCGCCAACAAAATGTGATGCTGATCCGTCTAATCTTATATAAAATAAAAGAATCGTTGTTCTTTTGGAATGACAACAAAAAAGAAGCGTTTTGACATAAATGGGGGATTCATTTTCATGAACAGCAAGGAAAATCGTTTACGTTATATATTAGGATTAGATGGGCTGAGGGCTGTTGCTGTATTGGCAGTCATTGCTTATCACTTACATATCGGACCTGCAAGCGGCGGGTTTCTTGGCGTTGATTTGTTTTTTGTGATTTCTGGATACTTGATTACGACGATCTTGTTACATAAGCAGGATCTGGGCTATCAAGAGCTTTTACCATTTTGGATGGGCCGGATCAGAAGGCTTCTTCCAGCTGCTTACGTGATGATTTTTTTAACCGTCAGCTGGTGTGCGATTGCGGGTTCGAATGCACTATTGTCCATTCGTGGCGATGCCTTATCGTCCTTTTTTTATGTCAGTAACTGGTGGTACATCTTCCATCAGCTGTCTTATTTTGATAGCTTCAACGCTGTATCTCCACTGAAAAATTTGTGGTCTTTGGCGATAGAAGAGCAATTTTATATCATTTGGCCGATTCTATTGATTGCAGGGCTAAAATGGGTGAAAAATAGATCCCATCTGCCAATGATCACCTTTGGCCTTGCACTTGTCTCCGCCTTATGGATGGCGATTCTTTATTCACCAGATACGGATCCAAGCAGAGTTTATTACGGAACAGATACTCGTGCATTTGCGCTCCTGATTGGGTGCAGCCTGGCATTTGTATGGCCCATGCAAAGACTGTCCAGCAAAAAGTTACTTCCTGTTGGCAGACGTATTTTACATATCGCTGGTTTTGGTTCGTTTGCGGTTTTTCTTTTGTGTGTTTATGCAGTGGACGAATTTGACGGCTTTCTCTATCAAGGAGGCATGCTTTTATTCTGTCTAAATGCAGCAATTTTAATTGCGTGCATCTGCCACCCTGCAAGTCTTTTAGGGAAATGGCTCTCCTATCAGCCGCTCGTCTGGCTCGGAAAGCGTTCTTATGGTATTTACCTGTGGCATTATCCCATCATCGTGCTGACCACCCCTGTCATTGAAATTGGACAGCCTTCTATGGGGCGTGTCGCATTGCAGCTCATGGCCATTTTACTCATTGCAGAGGCCTCTTACCGCTTCATCGAACAGCCGATTCGCCGGCTTGGCTTCAGACAATATTTTGCCTCTTGGTCTATTTGGAAAAAGGGATTCAAACAATGGTCTACGTCTCATAAAGTGTTCCTTGGAATCGCAGCAGCTCTTTTGATCTTATTTACCATAGGCATGTCCAGTTCGTCCCATACGTCCCCACATGCCAAGGAAGTGACACAAATTAAGACGGCACCGAAAAAAGCAGGAGACTCTGCGGAACCAAAAGCTAAGAACAAGAAAGAAAAACACGAGAAGAAAGCAGCAGATCAGAAACAGTTCCACCAAATTCTTGCTATTGGTGATTCCGTCATGCTGGACATTGCGCCGAATCTTGAAAAAGCATATGCACAAATCACCATCGATGCAAAGGTTGGCAGACAAATGAACGAAGCCGTCAGCATCGCTCCTCAATATGCTTCATTTAATCAATCTGATGCCGCTGTTATTATTGAGCTTGGCACGAATGGCTATTTTACTGAGGGCACATTGACAGCATTCATTCAACAATTTTCAAAGGCGCACATTTTCCTTGTGAACACGAGAGTCCCAAGGTCTTGGGAAAATGATGTGAATGCAGTCATTCAGCGAGTGGCCGATCAACATTCCAATGTGACCCTTGTCGATTGGCATTCAGCTGCTACCGGACAGCCCTCTTATTTTCAGCCTGATGGTGTTCACCTTTCAACAAAAGGCTCTGACACATTGACACAGCTCATTACAGCGAGCATCAAGAAAAAAGGAGATGTGTCATCTTCATCATAAAAAGACTAGCATCCTGCTAGTCTTCTTTTATTCCGTCAAAAGGATGGCTCTAACCGCTAACACCCGCTTTTCCTTCGTTGTTTGATCCACCAAAGCAAAATCACCGTTCTCATACGCTAGAGAAAATACTTCTTCGATATGAAAAACACCTGTCTGAAACCGCCTGCTCAATAAATGCAATGCCGCAGCAGAGGCGACTTGAGCTGTTGCTTGAGACTCGTCGCGCCCTTTTATTCCAAGCGCTGCTTGATGAATCTTGTTCCCATCCATTCCTGTAGCCTCCACTTTCACTGCATATTGATCTGTTCCCATTTGAGCAGATTGAATCATGGAAATGGCTCGTTTCTTGATTTTCGGCACAGTGAGAAGGGACGTCATTCCGAGACTCCTTGTGAAGGCAAATGCACGCGTTGCCGCGCGGGAATCAAAACAGAGCCTTGTCGTCACAGAAGGCACGCGGAGCGTCGAAGGCAATGTCTGCTGATCAGAGAAGGGGAACTGATAGGCATGCCGCTTTCCAAGACTTCCACCAAAGTCTATCCGTTTACCTCCAGTAAAGCTTTTGACTCTTTTACGCTGATGATGCTTAGTAAGCACATAGTCAGTATGGACATGATCAAGCGTCCATTCAATAGCGGCTTTTCCATGCTGATCACCCAACCCAAGCATAATCCCTATATCTATTTGATTCACTGATGAGAGCATAGATGCTGCTTTCGCTGCCAATAAATTCGTAAGGCCAGGCGCAAGCCCGACACTGAGCAAAGCCGTTGCACCGATGTGCCGCTGATCCAGCTTTGCCACCTGCTCTATGTACGCCCCTTTCGCGGAGATATCAATATAATCAATGCCTGACCGCAAACATGTTTCAGCAAATGACGGATCTTCTTGATCAAGACACATGATCACCAGCTTTGTTTTATCCATCCAGTCCGAATATAGCGGCTCACTGACATCTAGTTGATAAGGACGAACTTTCCCTTTTGACTGGCGTGAAAATTTCTCTGCCTTCTCATAGCTTCTGCCTGCCGCAACAATTTGCCCGGGATACACTTCGCTTAACTGTAGACATATTTGCTGTCCAACATGTCCATAGCCGCCAATCACCATCACCTGTGATCTCATTTCTCATCCGCCTCTCTTCGACCTCGCTTGCAAACAAGCCCTTTGATCATTCCTGCCTGAAAATAAGGTCTGATGTCTTCAAATCCCGCTTTGATTAAATGCTCTCTTATCTCTTCCTCAGGAACAGGGTGTGTCGCGTGTCCCAGCCTGTTTTTAAAGGATGTAAACACTTCTTTTTCTAGACCCTGCCGCTGCATGAAAAGAGAAAGCATGAAAAGCTCCTGTTGAAATGTATGGGACTTCATCTCTCCCTGTATAAAAGCCAACACAAGCGGTGCATCTGGTTGAAGCCTGCGGGCAATCTCCTCTAAAAAGGGCTGGCGCTTTTCTATAAAATGAATCACAAGCAAACTCATCGCTGCATCGTAAACAGGTTCAGCAGAAACCTTATCTAATACGGTCTCATGCCATGTAACACGCGCCTCCATCTGAAGCTGTCCAACTCGCTGTTTCGCCATATCCAGCATAGAAGGTGACGGATCGATTCCTGTGATGAGCCAGTCTTCTTTTCTTTGAAGCATGTTGATGATCTCTTCGCCCCCGCCCGCTCCAACAGTCAAAATGCGAGAAGCCGCTCCCTTTACTTCAGTTTCTAATACGTCTATTGTCAACTCATGCAATAGCTGATAGCCGGGTACTTTATGAGCAATCGTGGCTGCGTATGATTCAGCTACGGGATCGTGCCAATGCTGGTTTCCTTTCATGTCCTTCTCCTCCAGTTCCTTTCCGCTTTACATCGTTTCCTGTACACTAACGGTATGACATCTTATTGTAAAAAGAGACATCAAAAAACACGATCCCTAAAAGTGGGGATTTTTGAGGAGGAGATCATGTGACCAATCCAGCCACTCATTTTCAGCAGCTGAGACAACACATTCGGGACGAGCTTGCTGCCGTCCTTGATTTTGATGCCGCCTGTATCACGACCATTGATCCAGCCACTCTCCTCTCGACAGGTTCCTTCACAGATGAACCGATTGAAGAAATTCATGATCAGCTGTTTCAAAATGAGTTCTTAAAAAAGGACGTGCATCAACATGAGTCTCTAGCCAAAGGCCCTATTCATGCTGCGAGCTTAGTCCAAAGCGGGGAATATCTCAACAGTGATCGCTACAGAGACATTTTGTTGCCTAAAGGATGGTCTGATGAATTGCGGGCAGCCCTTGTGATTCAAGGAGAATGCTGGGGTATTGCCAGCCTATATCGTCTAAAGGACAAGGAACCTTTTCAAGAACAAGATATCCGAGCGGTCATCGAACAAACGCCCAGACTCGCAGCCAAGCTAAGAGATGAACTTTTCAAGAAAAGAGATACTGAAGAGGATGACGCAACGGAGCAGCAAGGTTTCCTCATTCTCTCACACGATTACAATCTTCTTTATGGAAATGAGACAGGGCTTCATTGGCTTCATACATTTCAATCCTTTGAACAAATCCATGACAAGGCGACCATGCCGCGCCCGTTCAGAGCATTAGGGGCTAAACTTTTATACGGAGGTATCGACCAAACAGCGGCAAGCATGACGAGAATGCCTACGGGGCTGTTTCTCTCTCTTCAAGCATTTCGATTAGCGCAGGCAGCCGGGCAGGAAGAGGCTGTCATGATTCACATCAAGAGAGCCCAAACAAATGATATTCTTCCTTATGCGGCAAAAACGTACCGGCTGACAGAAAGAGAGATGAACGTCCTCGACTGCTTATTAAAGGGACAGTCTACAAAGGAAATCGCCAGTACTTTATTTATTTCAACCCATACCGTCCATGATCATGTGAAGGCGATGCTGCAAAAGACAAATTTGAGCAGCAGACGGATGCTTGTTTACTTTTTCTCTCACATATAAAAAAGCGGCTACATCACTGGTAGACCGCTTTTTTGTTTATTTTCCTAAAACTAACTCATGCAGGACATGTGCTACTCCTGCTTCATTATTGGATTTTGTCACAACATCCGCTACTGCTTTGACATCATCAATGGCATTTCCCATGGCAACGCCGCAGCCCGCAAATTCCAGCATCGATACGTCGTTCCCATTGTCACCAATGGCCATGACCTCTTCACGAGCAATTCCCAGCTCTTTCGCTAGAAGCTTCACGGCGTTTCCTTTGCTGACTTCAGGATGCAGGATTTCAAGGAAGAAATCTGTGCTTTTCACCATCATGTACTTGTCTTTTACTTCAGATGGAATGGCTTGTATCGTCTTTTCCAACCGTTCTGGCTGATCAATATACATCATCTTCGGAAGTCTCATTGAAGGATCTGCCTCTTCAACAGGTAAATATTTAAGCGGCAGCTTTGTTAAATAAGATTCAAGTACTGTGTATTCACTAATATCACGATTCGGTGTGTACAAATGAGCGGAATCGAAATAATGCATCGGTGTATCGAGCTCACGGCTCAGCTCATATAAAGAAGTCAAATCATCATAGGATAATGTCAGTTCTGACACCACTCCATTTGTATGGCTGTTTTGGACAAGCGCCCCATTGTAGGCAATCACATAGTCTCCTTCTTGATTGAGCTGAAGATCATCTAGATAGCGATTCACTCCACCAATAGGTCGTCCTGTACATAATACAATCTTAACTCCCTCTGCCTTCGCCTGTTGAATGGCCTCAAACACCTCAGCTGGCACCATATGTTGATCATTTAATAACGTACCATCCATATCAATTGCAACTAATTTATACATTCACTGGTCCCCTTTTCTCAGCAAAAAACGTGCTGTCACTATTTTGAGCCATCATCTATATGATGACAGGTTATATCATTACTATTTACCTATTTTAGCCTATCGTTTTTTCATCACGCTGTCTACTTGTTCTCACCTGTAACAAAATTGTCATCTGCCTACTCTATTATATCGTATTCTATTCATCCTGCTTTAAACAGAGTTTGTGCCCTTTTCCAATGAGAAAATGAAAACAAATGTTCACGACTGAACATTTTGAAACTAGCAAATCTAATTGTATGATGGATAGCAAAGAAAGGAGGTGCAGGGAATGATTACGTTTACTAGAGGTAAATTGTCAAAACTGTCTGGTGTGCATATTGAAACCATTCGTTTTTACGAAAATGAGGGTGTGCTCCCCGAACCAAAGAGAGCACATAACGGCTATCGTTTATATGATAAAAAATATGTACTCATGCTTTCCTTTATCACAGAAGCAAGAAAGCTAGATTTCTCACTCAAAGAAATTCGCGAAATTATCAAATCACTATTTGAAAAACAATCAAAAACAGAAGCTGAACAGCTGCTCGAACAAAAAGTTGAGGATATTCAACACTCCATTCAAGAGTTAAAGAAGAGGAAGGCTGCCATTCAATTGTTAACAAAACAAACATTAGCGGACATCAGCTAATTGTAAGGGCTGCCAAAAATGTGCCGGTGTTTGCCACTGGCACCCCTCTCCGCCCAGGCCTCAAGTGCACGTGTAATTCAAACATCAGTTATACTAGAGACAGCTTTACTTGATATCAAACGAGTGGAAGGGGTTTTGAGTAGAATGAACATTGCAACCATTGGAACAGGTGTGATTGTGGAAAGCTTCTTGCAAGCGATTGAACAGCTTGAAGGCGCTTCTTGTCATGCCGTCTATTCAAGAAAGGAAGCAACGGCAAAGAAGCTCGCAGACCAATTTGGTGTGAAAACAACTTATACGGACTTAACGGCTATGCTAGAAGATCCGAACATTGAAGCCGTTTATATTGCATCACCGAATCGTTTACATAGCGAGCATGCCGCAGCTGCATTGGAACACGGAAAACATGTGATTTGCGAAAAGCCTTTCACCTCTAATGTCAAAGAGCTGGAAGCCTTAATCGCACTCGCAAAGGAAAAGCAGCTTCTCTTATTTGAAGCCATTACGACCGTTCATATGCCAAACTATCATTTGATTAAAAAGCACCTTCATCAATTAGGTAAAATCAAACTGGTTCAATGCAACTATAGTCAATATTCAAGCAAATATAATCAGCTGCTAGCCGGCGAAACGCCAAATGTCTTTAACCCTGAATTCTCCGGAGGAGCGTTGATGGATATTAATATCTATAATGTCCATTTCATCATGAACCTCTTCGGATCACCAGAACAGGTCCGCTACCAGGCAAACCGTCACCCAAATGGCATCGATACATCTGGTGTTTTGACTTTCACCTACAATGATTTCATTGCGACAAGTGTCGGCAGTAAGGATACAAGCAGCATGAATTTTGCATTGATTCAAGGAGAAAAAGGCTTCATTCATGTGAAAAATGGGGTGAATGGCTGCGAGGAAGTGTTACTTCATGTGAATGATCAGGTGACCTCACTCAATGCACAAACAAATTCAAACCGCCTGTTTTATGAAACAGAAGCTTTTCAGCACATCATTGAAACAAAAAATTATGAACAGTGCTATGCATGGCTTGATGAAAGTCTCTCCGTAATGAAAGTCCTTGAAGCTGCAAGAAAAGATGCAGGTATTGTTTTCCCAGCAGATCAATTTTAATCAAAAAAACCGCCTTCTATGCGAGAGGGCGGTTTTTGGCGATTAAATACTCTTTGAATAGGCCACAAGGCGCTGAGACATGTGGTTCACTTCATCGACTGAAGCATTTACTTGCTCTGTTAAAGCAGCCTGTGTTTGTGTAAGAGCTGTCATGTTCGAGATATTTTCAAGAATTTCATCAATTTGTGTTTTCATTTCTGTTAAACTAGATTCGATATTCTCCGTTGCATTGGCACTATGAAGCGCCAGCTTACGCACTTCATCTGCAACGACTGAGAATCCTCTTCCTTGCTCACCAGCTCTCGCTGCCTCGATCGCAGCATTTAAACCAAGCAGGTTCGTTTGGTTCGCTACTTCTTTGATCAAGTCAGAAATATTTTTCGTCTCATCTGCACTATTTTTTGCTAGATTGGCAGCAGATGTTGACTGCTCTTGTGCGACAGCAAGCTCTTGCGCTTGGTTTGTCACAGAGCTGATGCCGGATACCATCTCGCTGATCGAACTTGAAAGCTGTTCTACTTGTGAAGCCATTTCATTCGCTGTTTTCTCTTTGTTTTTCTCTAACGTGATGTCACGAATGGTTCCAGCCACACGAAGAGGAACACCTTTTTCATCACGAATGGTTTCACCACCTGCATGATACCAGCGATACTCGCCATTTTTGCTCTGCAATCTGTAATCAATGTCAAATGGTGTGCGTCCAGAGTGATCATTTAAATGATCTGCAAAAGCTTGGAGAGCCTTTTCTTGATCCTCAGGATGCAGGCGATCGCTCCAGCTGCTTAACACGTTCGGGAAATCCTTTTCATCCGTAAAACCAAGCGTTTTTCTGAACTGCGGGGACCACCAGAACTCGTTATTCGGATTGACTGGATCGCCGGCCTCTACGACCATGTCCCAAGGAGCTTCCACAAGCGCACGGTTGATCAAGTCATATCTCGTCACGAATGCTTGCAGCTCGGCTTCTTTCAATTTCTGATCATGAATATCAAAAAGAGCTCCCGCTACACGAAGAGGGACACCATTTCGATCACGAATGGTCGTGCCAGTTGCTTTGAACCAGCGATAATCTCCGTTTTTCAACTTCAAGCGATATTCGATATCATATGGTGTATGTCCCGAATGATCCAATAAATGCGAAGAGAATGCATTTAAGGTATATTCTTGTTCATCCGGATGGATTCGAGATGCCCAGCTGTCTAAAACATTTGGAAAATCGTGCTCATTTTGAAAGCCGATCATTTTGCGGAAATCATCCGTCCATGTGAACTCATTTTTTGGATTGACCGGATCTCCAGCGACAACGATCATATCCCATAAACCAACTTGAATGGCTTTTGTCACTAAATTCATCCGCATTTGAATATCTTCATTTACTTCCTGCATCTTTTGCAAAGCTTCATTTATTTGGGCTACTGCTTCAATCGTTTGACTTGAAGAGAATGCAGCAGTATCTATTCTTGCTGAAAGGTCTCCCTTCTCAATTCGTTCTACTAATCGACTGCTTTCATTTAAAAGGGTTCCCGCTGACGAATCATTTGCTTTTCTCATAAACATCTTTCATAACTCCTTTCACTTCTTCATACATTTTTGAAATATTTTACAGTTATAAACAATTCTTTATTAGGACTTTAGTATTACAAAAGATATATCGACAAAAACTGAAAATTGTTTATGTCAGAATGAAGGCAAATGTTCATTTTTTCTCGAAGTTTCAGATTTTGGTGATGGGTCGTGGAAAGAATTTATGGAAAAAAACGGCTCATTTGAAAGAAACAACCGCCTTTTTTGTCTGAAAAATCTCTTTTTTTATATTGACACTGACGTCCCGAAAAAAGAAAATGGAACATAAGCATTTTTAAAAAAGGAGAACGTCATGAGCGCGAATCAGGAACAACAAGAATTAAAAAAGCTTTTATCACCGCGTCACATTCGCATGATTGCATTGGGCGGGGTCATTGGTACAGGAATTTTTAAAGGAAGTGCCGATACAATCGGTTTAGCAGGTCCTGGGGTCATCTTTTCCTATGTATTTGCCGGATTATTATTGCTCATCGTGATGGCAGCCTTAGCTGAAATGGCGATTGTCTATCCGGGAAATAACCTTCGCGACCTGATACAGATTGCGCTTGGTCAACGTTTTTCATTTGTCGTCGGCTGGGTTTACTGTTTCATGTGGCTCACTGTGTGTGTCATTGAGATTATCGCGGCAGGCAGCTTGCTTCAATACTGGATGCCGAACGTGCCGCTATGGTCACTATGTTTACTCTGCTCACTCTTAGTCATCGGAATTAACTTAAATAATGTAAAATACTTTGGTGAAATTGAGTTTTGGTTCGCTGGAATGAAGATTTTCGTTATTATTGTGTTTATTATTCTTGGTGCAGCCCTATTATTTGGGATCATTCCGAACGAACAAAGCACACCTGCACTCACCAACTATCAAAACTTCGTCCCGAACGGATGGGGTGCGATCTTTGCATCTTTATTAGTCGTTATCTTCTCTTACGGGGGCTCTGAATTGATCGGGCTGACCATTACAGAAACAAAGGATGCCGAGAAGGTCTTGCCTGGTGTTGTTAAAAGTATGATGTGGCGTATTATCTTATTTTACACTTTGCCGATTTTGATCATCTGCGGACTCATTCCTTGGAATCAAATTGATCCAAATAACAGCCCATTTGTTCAAGTCTTTTCAGCAGCCGGTATGCAAGGCGCCTCTCACTTCATTAATTTTGTATTGATTACAGCCGTTTTATCTGCGGCCAATTCTGGCATTTATGGAACGACGAGAATGATGCATTCTCTCTCTAAATCAGATGGCGGTCCGAAAAGGCTGGCACAGGTCAATAAAAGAGGCGTACCCATTTTGAGTTTATGGGTGACCGTTCTATTTCTTCTCATCGGAACATTCTTTGCTTACTTATATCCTGAGCAAATTTTCAGTTATATGCTGGCTATTCCTGGTTTTGCTGTTTCACTCATTTGGATTAGCATTTGCATGGCACATCTGAAACTTCGCCCGAAATATCCACAGGAGCCGTATTTTAAGGTGTGGCTGTTTCCGTATTTGACTTTATTTGCAGGTCTTGTACTAAGTGTGAGTTTTGTGATGTTTCTATTCAGACCAGAAAACTTGCCTAGCTCGATTATCAGCATCGGTTTCTTAGTCGCAGCCATCATTGCTTCATTCTTAATGAAAAAGAAGGCTTAAACGCCAAAACCCGCCTAATGGCGGGTTTTTTTCATGAGCTGCTGGCTTCTGTCACTTCAAAATCAACCGACGCTTTTGGGATACCGTTGATGATAATCGATAAAGTATGGGTTCCCTCATAATGTTTTCTCGTCGTCATATTTTGAAAAGACTGTGACCTGACGAATTCTCTATGTAACGCTGAGCCTCTTTCAAACTCTGTAATTTTAAATACCTTCTGATTGCGGGTCCCCCGAGCTTTGACGTAGTCTATGGCATACTCTACACGCAGCTTTAGCGGCTTATCGGCCTGAAGTGTAAAATGAAAAGTCATTTTCTCACCGATCCGAATAGGGTCTTGTACTATCTTCAAATCCGTTACCTGAACGGAT
This sequence comes from Bacillus sp. NMCC4, assembly GCF_002998555.1. Lineage (NCBI taxonomy): Bacteria > Bacillati > Bacillota > Bacilli > Caryophanales > Bacillaceae > Bacillus > Bacillus sp. NMCC4. The sequence continues at coordinate 770,278 of NZ_PVRA01000001.1, forward strand.
GGATCGTCTCCATAGCCAAACAAAGCCATGATATCTGGATCTCCTTTTTTGAGTAAAGTACGGGATGCATGTTTGACAATCCAGTTCGTATGTTTGTTGGTTCCATACCAGTTTTGAACTGTCTGCTTCATCAGATCAGGCTGAATTGCTGAGATATCATTTAGATGGTTCGCTACACTTTTTTGCACATACCGCGCCGAGTCAGACTTCAAATTTTCCAAAATCGGCAGTGTGACCGAAGGATTTTTTTTAAGCGAAGGAACAGATAAGCCCCATGGCAGACGCGGTCTGCAGCCTTCACTAGCAAGCCTCCGTATATGCTCATTTTGATCCTGAGACCATACGAGCATTTGCGCCAGCATTTTGTCTTGATCTTGAATCAGAAATGGCCGAACGGCAAATTCAGAAGTGGAAAAAGGCGTGAAGAATTCGAGCGCCTTGATCGAGAGATCCCAATGTGCAAGGCCATATGTCTCGACATAGTCTGGAAATACGAGCGCACTAAGCCCTGAAAAATGCGGCGCTGCCTGACGCAGTACCTCAATTGCCTGCTTATAATCCTCAGGCAGACAGGCATGCATCGATTCAGTGACTCTTCTCATCCGTCCTTTTAACTCAAGCTGCTGCCAATCCTCTTGAAGCACGAGCCGCTGGAATTGCTCAGCATCAAATACAGTCGAAGCCTGTACAAGTTTCTCCGCTAATTCTTGAATAAATAATTCATGGTACACATGTTTTAATGGTTCGATCGTGTCCGCCTCCCACATCTCAATATCATTATTTTACCCCAATCTGAAGAAAGTGGTATCACAACAAGCAAAAACAGCCCAATTCCAAAGAACCAGGCTGTTGTTCGCTATATAAACATATTAATGATCATAATAAATGCAATAGCACTAACGGAAATGATCGTCTCCATAGCCGTCCATGTCAAAAACGTCTCTTTAATGGTCATACCAAAATACTCTTTGATCAGCCAGAAACCAGAGTCATTGACGTGAGATAAAATTAACGAACCCGCTCCTGTTGCTAACACAAGCAGCTCTCTGCTCACATCCGGCATAGTTGCAGCAATTGGGGCTACAATACCTGCTGCCGTCATCATAGAGACCGTCGCAGATCCTGTTGCTACACGAATCACCGCAGCAATTAGCCAGCTTAGCAAAATCGGTGAAATCGGCGAGTGTTTGGCTAAATCCGCAATATAATCACCAACGCCCGAATCAATGAGCACATTATTAAAAGCCCCGCCTGCTCCAATGACAAGCAAAATGGAAGCGATTGGTCCTAAGCACTCGTTGCTAAATGAAAGCACTCGGTCACGGCTCATTCCTTGCATAAAGCCAAGACTGAAGAAAGAATACACCGTTGCAATCAGCAGTGCTGTAATTGGATCCCCGATGTACTTGAATACCTGAAACCACATATTGTCCTCTGGTAAGATAATGTCCGCCAATGTGGCAAGAAGCATCAGAATCACCGGCACCAATATGGTAAACATCGTATTCGCAAAGCCGGGGAGCCTTCGATCTTCATTTCGTTCAGTGAATTGCTTTCTCAGCATCTCCGGAACTGGTTTATGTATCCGTTTTCCAATCCACTTACCATACAGCGGTCCAGCAATAATCGCTGTCGGCAATCCGACAATTATAGAAAAGAAAATGGTTTTCCCCACGTTGGCATGATAGATGCCAACGGCTGCCATTGCCGCTGGATGAGGCGGCACTAGTCCATGCACGACAGACAAGCCAGCAATTAACGAGAGCCCAATTGTCACGAGCGAGATGCCTGTTTCAATAGCAATTGTAAAAAGTAAAGGAATGAGAAGAACGAAACCGACCTGGAAAAAGACAGGTATCCCCACGATAAAGGCAACAAACATCATTGCCCAATGCACATTTTTCGTCCCAAACCGGCCGATTAAAGTTTGAGCTATCCGCTCTGCTCCCCCTGATTCAGCCATCATTTTCCCAAGCATTGTACCAAGCGCTAGAACAATTGCCAGCAATGATAACGTATTGCCTAATCCCGTTTTAATCGATTGAATGATTTCCTGCAAATCCATTCCAGTAGCAAAGCCCACTAGCATCGAAGTAATAATTAAACTCACAAATGGATTCAACTTAGCGATTGTAATGAGAATGAGTAAAAGGACAATCGCCGCAATCACGATGAATAAAAGCATGTTCTCCCACCTTTTCCCTGATGTTTAACGATTTTGTTTTAATTGCAGCGCACTAATGACATCAAATTCATCCTTCAGTTTATCGTAGAGACGCTCATATAAATAAAATAGCTCTATGTAAGTTTCATTGTTCTTCATATTAGGTTCATGACGGGCAGAAATTCGAATCCACTCTTGAACCTCTTCTATCTCTTCCATATGACCTAAACTATGAAGTGCGAGGACAGCCGCCCCAAGTGCTGACGCTTCATAACTTTCTGGAACAAGTACTTCTCTGCCCATCGTATCCGCTAAAATTTGCCGCCACAACGGAGATCGTGCAAATCCGCCCGAAGCTCTGACATCCTTTGCAGAACCGGTTAAATCTCTTAAGGCAACACCAATCGAGAAAACACTCATAATGACGCCTTCTAACACAGCTCTAATAAAATGCTCCCGCTTATGCTGAAGACCGATCCCAAAGAAGGTGCCTCTCGCATTTGGATTCCAATAAGGTGCACGCTCACCCGATAAAAATGGCAGAAACAGCAGTCCCTCTGAGCCTGCTGGAATCTTTTCCGCAATATCCATCATTAAATCGTAAGGGTCCACACCAAGGCGCTTTGCTACCTCCACCTCTGAAGATCCAAATTCATCCTTCAGCCATCTCAGCATGATCCCGCCATTATTGGTCGGTCCTCCCACAACCCAATGTTTATCTGTCAGCGCATAGCAGAACGTTCTTGATTGCTCATCTGTGATTGGTTTGTCTACAACCGTACGGACCGCACCGCTTGTCCCAATCGTAACAGCCACCTCTCCTTTTCCAATCGCGCCAACACCTAAATTCGCTAGAACGCCATCATTCGCACCAATCACAAATGGTGTATCTTCTTTAATACCCATGCGCAGTGCAATCTCAGGCTGAAGTCCTCTCAGCTGATACGTCGTTGGGACAAGTTCAGACAGTTGACTGGCTTCAATTCCAGCAATACGAAGCGCCTGTTCATCCCATTGAAGCGTTTCCAAATGGAACAGACCTGTTGCTGAAGCGATTGAATAATCGACGACATACTGACCGAAGAAATGATATAGAATATATTCTTTGATAGAAATAAATTTCGCTGCCTTCTTGAAGAGATCAGGTGCCATTTCCTTGATCCAACGTATTTTTGAAAGCGGTGACATTGGATGGATCGGTGTACCTGTCCTTTTATAAATGTGGAAGCCATCCATATCTGATAAGATTCGTTTCGCTTGTTCTGCACTTCTGTTATCTGCCCAAATGATACTGTTCGTTAACGCCTTGCCATCCTCATCCATCACAATTAAGGAATGCATCGCAGTACTAATCCCGATGCCGATGAGATTTGCTACATCAAATGCTGCTGTCGTCAATGCACCTCTTACACTCGCAATGACGGCTTCTAATATCTTTTCAGGGTCCTGCTCAACCCATGCTGGCTGGGGCTGAATGAGATCATAAGGTACTGAATGCTTCGTTATTACTTTCCCCTGTGGTCCAAACAGAACCGCCTTTGTACTTGTTGTTCCAATATCCAAACCAATTACCGCCTGGTTTCCCTTCATCTGTATCACGCCCAATCATTGATTTGAAATCAGATATGAAGTTTTTGATATACCTGTTAAATCCCATTATAAAAATAATTTTTTCGACATTCAACGACCGAAAAGAAAATTATTTTCATCCAAAAGCTCACAATCGTTACCATAACAGCATTTTTCATCATCAGAAAAATTTATTTTTGGAATCATTACACCCTTTTTTGTGATATGGTTTCTCGCATTTGCTTTAAATTTGTTATTGTTTCCTGCTGCCTTAAGTGAGCAAGTGCAAAATATAGAACGTCAATGACAGTCAGCTGAGCAAGTCTTGCAGACATCGCTTCTGTTCGAAAAGCCGTTTCTTGCGTCGCTGTATACAACGTGACATCTGCAAGCTGACTCAATGGAGAGCGCTGATAGCTTGTAATGCCGATGGTTTTGGCTCCTTTTCCCTTTGCTGTTTTCATCGCATCGAGTAAATCTTTATTACGTCCAGAATGAGATATACCGATCACTGTACTGTGCTGGTCAAGGAGACCAGCAGACATCGCTTGAAAGTGAGAATCTGTGTGAACAATACAGTTGATACCTGTCCTCATAAATTTATGAAAAGCGTCTGTTGCAATGAGTCCAGACCCACCACTCCCATAAAACTCTAAGCGTTTCGCTTCATGTATGATTTGTATGGCCTTTTCTACATCCTCTGGATTCAACAATTGAAAGCTATCCTTTAAAGCGGATATATTCGCCTGAAAAACCTTTTGCATAAAAATCGCTGTATCATCATCAAGACTCATTTCTTCATCTACATAATTAGGCTTTGTTTGGTCTATTTCCTGGGCAATAGCAATCTTCAAATCTTGAAAGCCCTCAAATCCAAGCCTTTTACAAAGACGAAAAATCGTTGCCTCTGAGCTCGCTGTCTTTTTCGCAAGCTCGACAATAGACAAATGGATGATGTCGCGGGGCTCACTCGTAATATGTTCTGCAATTCCTTTCAGCTTTGGCGGCAATCCCCTGCTTGCTGCTCGTATTTTTTCAATACTACTTAAATTAACAGAAGCCAATTGACTTCACTCCTCACTCATTCTTGTTAGCGCATACATTTCCTCATGTTCCCATCTTATAAAAAAGAAGCCTGTTTGCACAGACTTCTCTTTTTATGAATTCATCGTTTTAATCAATAAATCAAAAAAGATTTACTCAAAATTTTATAATATACACTTTTAGCTCAACAATCTACCACATTATTTTCAACTTCATTTTCTATATTTCTTTCCAAAAATCTTAAGCATTTTACCCTTATTTCTTCTAAACTATCACTTAATTCATGTGGTATTAAACTTTCTACATCTTCAAGTTCTGTTCCCAAATGAAGTATATTTATCAGTTCTTCATTTATCCCTTTCTTTTTTAAAACATCGATTGTTCGTGGACTGAACATGAGCTTTTCCGCTTCTTCTATAGTGATTAAACCTTCTTTTAGCGATATGATTATACCAATGATATTTATAACAATAATCCTATCTAAATCTTCATGTGAAGAATATCTTAGTTCTATTTTATTCATAAATCATTTCACACTCCAACCTTTTTTAACTTTCACATCATACACCAAACCAGATTTACTTTGAAAATAATGTACAGAAACCTTTTTTCCTTCTTTATAGCCATCTTTATATACTTTTTTCCAAGTCCCTCCTTCAATCTGTTTTAACTCAGATAACAACTTCTTATTATTTACTGTAACTTTTTTAGTCCCATTTTGAACAGCTTTAAAACCAGCAGGATATTTAGGGGCATATTTTATTGATTTATACAAATGTTTACTTGCTTTCACCCCGTTTACAAAAATAGTCCGGATGACAAGACCCCATACAGCATCGGCTTCTTTATAACCAATTTGGACACTTTTGTCTCTTGAAGAAGCCTCTCGATTAATATTGAATGTTACAGACGGTGAAAATAACGATACAATTAAAGTAAAAATAATGAGGAAAGGAATACGTCTTTTCAATTTAAATTACCTCCTAATATTAACTATATAAAATACAATATAACATACTAGGAATATTATAACTATTTCATTCTGTAGAAAATTAAAATGAATCTTTATACTGTTTAAAAGATATCTCTATCTTTTAACATCTTATTTATTACAATATAAATTCCTAAAGTAATGAATAAAAAAGAATATACCCCTCGGAGATAAAAATTAAAGTTTAAGTCCACAAAATATTCACTAAAATCTAATCATCTAGCGCAAGGACAATATCATTTAACCTACCGAAATATTAAAAGGCCCTTTTCAACTCATTTTTTCATAAAATCGAATTGGTATGATTCTTCTGAATCTTTTCCCCGCTTCACTCGTATATACTAAAAGAGTGATTGATTTGAAAGGAGATCTGTTTGTGGGATATATTTTGTTATTTTCGGTTGTGATCGGTCTGATTTTGACCCTTTTGCTCACACCGCTCAGATTGTTCGTTAGAAAGAAAGGAACAGAACAGCAGGTTCCGCTTATGTGGATTGCAGGCCTTGCTTTGCTGTTCATGGTCGGTATTTTTATTTACTATTACATCACCAATTTAGATCGTAACCCTTCATCCCTATGGTTGATTGGACTTGTTGTGACAGCAGCAGGTGCCTTTTTGTCAGTTGGATTGGAGCGTAAGATCAAAGGCGTGCTGTTTCTTATTCTATTACTGCTCGGTGTTTATATGGCGACAGCTTTTCTATTCAATGCGAATGAGAAATTTGATGTCTCCAAAATGGAACAAAAAGTGGAAATCAAAGCGTTTGATGAGACGGAAACACCTGCGAGTGTACCGCCTCAATTTGCTCGGAACAAAATGAAGAAATCGTTCGGACAGGTCCCAAACACAAGCTACTATGAGCTTGGCAGCCTGCAAATCCAGAAGGTCAACGGTGAGTATGTGTACATCGCCCCAGTGGAGTTCTCGGACTTCTTTAAATGGATTCGTTCGGGCAGTACGCCGGGTTACTTTACATTAAGTGCGACCGACTCATCAGCTAATCCAAAGTTTGTGAAAACAGAGATGGTTTACACACCTTCCTCTTATTTCAACAAAGAAATTGAGCGGCATATCCGCCTTCAGTATCCTGATTTGATTTTCTACGGCGACACACAGCTGGAAATCAATGATGATGGAAAACCTTATTACATTCGCACGTATGGCGATTTTATCTCTGCCCGAAACGGCTTTAAAGCTTCCGGCGTAGTCGTTGTTGATGCCAAAACAGGTGCAACGAAGAAATATGCTCTAGATCAAGTACCTGCTTTTATTGATGGCGCTGTTTCACCAGAAGCGGTCAGTCTGCAAAACAGTTATTTCGGAAACTATATTCACGGGTTCTGGAACAGTATGTTTGGAAAATCAGATGTGAAGCTGCCTTCAGATGAAGGAACAGAAGCCAATGTAAGTCCAGTGTTTGATTCAAAAGGAGATATGTATTACTTCACAGATTTCACAAGTCCGAAAGAGGGCGTTGATTCGATGCTTGGGTATGCCCTGACAAATGCCCGGACAGGAAAAGCGACTTATTATACCGGTAATCTTGAAGAGTCCTACATGGATTCTCAAGGCGCTCTGCAAATTATTGAAAAACGATTCATCGAGAAGAAATGGAAAGGGCGCATGCCCATTCTCTATAATTTCTATGGAGAAGCCAGCTGGCTCACACCGGTTCTCGATTCAAATGGATTCCTGCAAAACTACTTTATCGTTTCTGCAGCCAATCCTGAAATCGCTGCGTACGCTTCAACACCAAACGAAGCATTGAGAGCCTATAAGACAGCTCTTCAAAAAGGCGGCGGCACCGTCAACAGTTCATCTAAGCAGGAAAAGAAAGAAGCTACAGGAAAAGTCAAACGAGTCTATAAAGAAAAGACCGGTGATTATACAACCGTCACCTTCCTGCTAGACGATGGTAAAAGCTACACCATGTCATCTGAAAAAGAACCTCTTGTCATTTATTTAAAAGAAGGCGATCAGGTCACCATGAAATACACAGATACAGGTGAAATCTTCCTTCCAGTTGATGAAATCAAAATCAAAGGATTATAAAAAAAGACGTTTCTCCTACTGAGGAGAAGCGTCTTTTCTCTCTTTCCTTAACAATTCAACGAGCAATTCTTTATTTTTATTTCCCCCTGTCATTGGTGACTCGACATAGGAGAATTTTCGTTTGAAATCCATTCCTCTCACAGAAATGACAGCCAATTCACCGCCAATGCTGCCTCGCTGGAGGACATATTTAGATAAAACGGAAAGCCCCATTCCGTGGATCACAGCTTCTTTAATCGCTTGATTGCTGCTAAATGTCACAAAGGTCCGTGCTTTCAGTCCATTTGATTTCAGGACGTGCTGTAAGTATTCTCCGGTACCTGATCCCTCTTCTCTCGTGATCCATGTTTCGTTCTGCAGTTGATCAATCGTGACATCCTTTTTCTTAGCAAAGGGGTGATCTAATGGCGCCACGATATAGAGCTCGTCTTCTAGAAAAGTTTCGACAGTTAGTTCTTTGTCATTGGTCTGTCCTTCGATCAAACCGATGTCAACATGGAATAAGCGGACATGTCTGGCGATCGCCTCTGTGTTATCAATGACCACCTCAATATCAACATGCGGATAGAGCTGATGAAACTCTGCCAATATTTGCGGCAGCACGTACTCTCCAATGGTGAAACTCGCCCCGATTGTCAGCTTCCCTCTTGCCAGATGATGATGCTCATAAATATCCTGCTTCGCCTGTTCATATAAACGAATGATTTGTTTTGATCGATGGTACAGCATATCCCCAGTTGGTGTAACCGTTAATTGCTTTGGCGAACGATTCAGCAGCACGGTCTGGAATTCCTGCTCCAAGTTCTTAATATGAAGACTGACACTCGGCTGAGAAATCCGCAGCTTTTGGGCTGCTTTTGTAAAGTTTTTCTCTTCCACAACTGTCACAAATGTCTTCAGTGCATCGTAATACATCGGTCCCTCTCCTATCAGAAATCTTAATCCAAAACCTTTCATATATATATCTTACTAATTCCTTCCCAGTGCGTAAAGAAGCGCTTAACTGAAAACAATTTAATAAAAATATTTACTAATTTTTTTAAAGACTCTATACTAGGAGGAGATATTTTCTATAGGAGGTGCTGATTTGGCAGCTAAAATAAAGGACATTGCTGAAAAAGCTGGATTATCCATTGCGACTGTATCTCGTGTACTAAACCAAGATCCCAACCTATCTGTCACGGATCAAACACGCGAAAAAGTATACGCCGCCGCAGAAGCTTTGTCCTATCAAAAGAAAACATTCAAACATTCATTAAAAAAAATCGCCTTTCTCTATTGGATGACCGAAAAGGAAGAGCTTGAAGATATTTATTTTAAATCCATTCGACTGGGCATTGAGGAACTGACCAATACTCGGAGTTTAAATGTCACCGCTTACAATCCATCTGATGGGCTTCATTCCATTGATCCTTCTACAGAAGGGATCATCGCCATCGGCCGATTTAAAACGTCAGAGCTTGATCAATTATATGCAATCACCCAGCATATCGTTTTTATTGATACGTCACCGGATGAAGACCGTTTTGATTCTGTAAAACCAAATCTAAAACGAATTGTTGAAAAGATCATCGATTCTTTTATTGAAAAAAAACACACATCCATTGGATTCGTAGGCGGCACAGACCTTGACCTGAATACGAATGTGCATATTCCAGATATTCGCGAAACGACTTTCCGTGAATATATGATGGCTCACAATGTCCTTGATGAGCGATTGGTCTATGTCGGTCATCATTTCTCAGTAGATGAAGGGTATTCGCTGATGATGAAGGCGATTGATGAGCTTGGTGATGATCTGCCCACCGCTTTTTGTGTCGCTAGTGATCCTCTTGCCATCGGCTGCTTACAAGCATTAAACGAGCGCGGATTTTCTCTGCCGAACCGCGTGAGCGTCTTTAGTATCAACGATATTCATGTGTCTCAATATGTGTCACCACCGCTCACCACGTATCATATCCACACGTCTTTACTTTGTGAAACAGCTGTCGATTTACTGTTAGAAAGACTTGTGGACGGCAGAGCATTACCTAAAACTGTTCTGATTGCTTCAGAACCTGTCTTTCGAAAAAGTACGATATAAACAACTAGAAGCCCTGTCCAATGTGGAGGGCTTCTTTTCTCTCTATATGAGTAAAAAATTTTACTTAATAAATTTAATAAAATATGTTTACTTTTTTTACTTAAGTTGATATTCTCACATTAAGAAAGCGTTTTCTTATCATCTGTGAAAAAAGAACGAGAGGGGATTACCAATGAAAAAGGGAAAATGGGCGACATTATCAGCAGTGGTTGGTACTGCTGTGCTTCTGCTTTCAGCTTGCGGACCGGGAGATGACAATTCAAGCGGTACACAGCCGGCATCTACAGGTACAAAGACCTTGCTAGTGTGGGAGGATGTCAAAAAGTCTGATGGGATTCAAGACGCTGTAAAAGAATTCGAAAAACAACATGATGTGAAAATCAAAGTGGTCGAAAAAGCTTATGCCGACCAAGTTGAAGCTCTCCGTCTAGATGGAGCAGCCGGGACAGGTCCAGACGTCATCACGATGCCTCACGATCAAATTGGATCAGCTGTCACTGAGGGGCTATTACAGGAAATGAAGCCAGATCAAAAAGTGATCGACTCCTTCACAGACGAATCCATTCAATCACAAACGGTAAACGGCAAGCTGTATGGCCTTCCTAAATCCGTTGAAACGACGGTGCTTTTCTATAACAAAGATCTTGTCAAAAAGGCACCAACGACACTTGATGGCTGGTATGATCTTTCGAAAAAGCTGACAAAAGACGGGAAATACGGTTTTGTTGCGAAATGGGATGAAATTTACTATGCACAAAGTGTGTTAGGCGGATCAGGGGGCTATATTTTCAAGCAGAAAAGCGACGGCTCTTATGATGTTAATGACATTGGTCTGAACAACGATGGCGCCATCCAAGGCGGAGAATACATTCAAAAATTCTTTAGCGAAGGGCTTTTCCCGAAAGGCATCATTGGTGAACAAGGAATCAATGTCCTCAACTCCTTATTCACAGAGAAAAAGGCGGCAGCTGTCATTTCTGGTCCATGGTCATTTGGTCCATATAAAGAGGCGGGTATTGACTATGGCGTGGCCGAGCTGCCAACACTCCCTAACGGAAAACATATGAGCTCATTCTTAGGTGTAAAGAGCTACAACGTCTCCTCTTATTCTAAAAATAAAGAACTTGCTGAGAAATTTGTTGAGTTTATCACGAACGAAAAAAATTCGAAGAAGCGCTTTGAATTGACAGAGGAAATTCCACCAGTGAAAAAACTGATGAAAGATCCAATCATTACGGAAAACGCTAATGCGGATGCTGTTTCAAAACAAACGAAATATGCCACGCTGACACCGAACAATCCTGAAATGGCAGAAGTGTGGAAGCCGATTGATAGTGCATTAGGTCTCATTGCAACTGGTCGTACAGATGTGAAAAAGGCATTTGATGATGCGGTCAATCAAATCGACTCTCAAATTAAAGCAAATCACTCCAAATAACCATCAAATGCGGGTAGTCTATCAAGCTGTCCGTAGTTGATCTAATTTCATATGAAGTAGGTGTTAGACGTGACGGGTAACCTTGAACTAGACCGCACACACACAGTGGAATCAAAGACACACCGGAGACGGGCGCTAATGTTCTCCTTTATACCCGGGATGGGGCAGATATACAACAAACAATACGGCAAAGGGGCACTCTTTTTCCTGTTTGGCGTCTCTTTTTTGATTGTATTTTATGATTTATTCAATATTGGCTTTTGGGGACTGTTCACACTGGGGACGATGCTGCCTCGTGACAACTCTGTTTTTCTTTTAGCAAAGGGGATTATTGCGCTGTTAACAGCTGGTTTTGGTATCGGCTTTTATGTACTCATGATGCGTGATGCTTTTATGAATGGAAAGAAACGGGATCAAGGGGTACCACTTCATTCCATCCGTGCTCAATATCATCAGCTCATCGATCAAGGCTTCCCTTACTTAATGAGCACTCCTGCTTTCTTTTTACTTCTATTTTCTGTTGTCTTTCCTATTATGTTCAGCTTTGCGCTTGCCTTTACGAACTATGATTTATACCACTCGCCTCCTGCCAATCTGATCGACTGGGTAGGAATCAAGAACTTTCAAAATATCTTTTCCATTGATATTTGGAGAGACACCTTCATTGATGTACTTGGCTGGACCGTCGTATGGACTTTGGCTGCGTCGACCCTTCAATGTGCCCTCGGCATCTTTTTAGCGGTTCTGCTCAATCAGAAGGATTTAAAGGGAAAACGGTTTTTTAGAACCATTTTGATTCTCCCTTGGGCTGTTCCGGGCTTTGTGACCATTTTGGTGTTTGCTGGACTGTTCAATGATACCTTTGGTGCCATTAACAATACACTTTTTGCATCGATAGGGATTGATCCAAAACCATGGCTGACAGATCCATTTTGGAGCAAAATTGCCCTTATTGCGATGCAGACTTGGCTTGGATTTCCTTTTGTTTTCATTATGACAACAGGCGTTTTGCAGGCGATTCCCGAGGATTTATATGAGGCTGCGACCATCGATGGAGCCAATTTTTTTCAGAAATTCCGGTCCATCACGTTACCGCTTGTTCTCTATTCCATTGCACCCATCCTTATCACACAATATACGTTTAACTTTAACAACTTTAATATTATCTACTTATTTAATGGCGGGGGACCGCCTGTTGCGGGGTCAACCGCTGGAGGAACGGACATCTTGGTTTCTTGGATTTATAAACTTACGATGCAGTCCTCTCAATATGCACTCGCTGCGGCTGTCACGATTTTACTTTCAATCTTTGTCATCGCCATTGCACTCTGGCAGTTTAAGAGAACGAATTCATTCAAAGAGGAGGACATGATGTGATATGGGATCAAAACAAAACAAGCTCATTCGCCTGAGCATTACTTATTTTATCCTTTTCATTGCCTCCATTTGTATTCTATATCCACTGCTTTGGACAATCGGTGCTTCCTTTAATCCTGGAAACAGCCTCATGAGTACAAGTATGTTTCCGAAGAATCCAACGTTCAGCCACTTTACCGAGCTCTTTTTCGGTCAGGGGGCACTTTATGCAAAATGGTATTGGAATTCCATGAAGATCAGTATTACGACTATGCTCTTAACGTTAATTCTTGTCAGTTTTACAGGCTATGCCTTTTCCAGATTCCGTTTCAAAGGACGGAAAAATGGGCTGATGCTCTTTTTGCTGCTGCAAATGATTCCGCAATTTTCAGCGCTGATTGCGATTTTTGTTTTGGCTCAAATGCTTGGACTGATTAACAGTCACCTTGCACTGATTTTGATTTATGCAGGCGGGCAAATTCCGATGAATACGTATTTAATGAAAGGCTATCTTGATGCGATTCCGAAGGATCTCGATGAATCAGCCAGAATGGACGGCGCAGGGCATTTCCGGATTTTCATCCAGATTATCATGCCGCTTGCTAAGCCGATTTTGGCGGTTGTCGCCATCAACTCTTTTACAGGACCACTGGGTGATTTCATCATCTCCAGTGTCATTGTCCGCTCACCCGAAATGTATACGCTCCCGATCGGTCTGTACAATCTTGTGTCAGACAAAATGGGGGCCAGCTACACGACCTTTGCAGCCGGGGCTTTACTCATTGCGATTCCAGTCGCTTTATTGTTTCTTGTTTTACAAAAACAATTTGTATCCGGCCTCACACAAGGCGGGACAAAAGGATAAGGGGAGATTTGATGAAAAAGTGGATGCTCGTCACGGTTGTCGTTTTCTTTTTTATGGGGTTAGGTATTTTGCCTGAAGCAAAAGCCGATACGATTTCTGTTCAGCCGATCAATGGACTGCAAGGTGATTTCATCAAAGGAGCCGATATCTCTATGCTTGCAGAAGTAGAGAGAAGCGGCGGCAGATACTTCGACCAGAACGGAAAACAGGTGGACCCGCTCAAGCTATTAAAGGAAAAAGGCGTCAACTATGTGCGCATTAGACTGTGGAACCATCCATACGACAACCAAGGCCGTGCCTATAACGGTGGGACAAATGATTTAAACACAGCCATCGCTCTATCGAAACGTGCAAAAGCACAAAATATGAAAGTGCTGCTTGATTTTCACTACAGTGATTTCTGGACTGATCCTGGTAAACAGTTCAAACCGAAAGCTTGGGCATCTCTTTCACAAAGCGATTTAGAAAAAGCGGTCGGCACTTACACAGGGGATGTACTCAAAGCGATGAGAGCACAAAATGCCCTTCCGAACATGGTTCAGGTTGGGAATGAACTGAACTCAGGCATGCTGTGGCCAAATGGAAAGAGCTGGGGTGAAGGCGGCGGGGAATTTGACCGGCTCGCCGCTTTGCTAAAGGCTGGCACAAATGCTGTCCGCTCTGTCGATTCTAACATCAAAATCATGCTTCACCTTGCACACGGAGGGGACAATGGTGCGTCCCGCTGGTGGTTTGATGAAATCACAAAACGAGGCATCTCATTCGATACGATCGGTCTATCTTATTACCCGTATTGGGACGGTGGATTTAATGGTCTGACGTCTAATATGAATGATATTAGTGCCCGCTATCACAAAGACGTGATTGTTGTGGAAACCGCCTATGGGTTTACGACAGCAAATGGCGACAACCTAGAGAATTCATTTAATCAAGACTCTGTCAAAACAGCCGGCTACCCGGCTTCACCTCAAGGTCAGGCATCTTTTATACGAGATCTATCAGAGAAAATTTCACAAGTGAAAAACAATCGCGGAAAAGGGTTCTTTTATTGGGAGCCGCTTTGGATTCCAGCGAAAGGCGCTCCGTGGTCTAGTCAATACGGGCTGGCTTATATCCAAACAACCGGTACAGTCGGAAATGCTTGGGAAAATCAAGCGATGTTTGATTTCAACGGAAAAGCACTGCCTTCTCTTGATGTATTTAAACAAATGACACCGTAATTAAAAGGATAGGACGTGACAAAATGGGAAAGCGTTACCCACTCGTTCACCCAAATGTGAAAGGCTTTTTGCATGGTGGCGATTATAATCCAGATCAATGGCTCCATATGCCGGAGATCATTGACGAAGATTTTCGATTAATGAAGCTTGCACACTGTCAAACATTCTCCATCAACATTTTCGCATGGAGTAAGCTAGAGCCAAAAGAAGGGCAGTATGATTTTGCATGGCTGGATGACATCATGGACCGCTTGGCAGCTCAGGGGGCTCACGCCATTCTCGCAACGCCAAGCGGGGCAAGACCTGCTTGGCTGTCACAAGCATATCCAGAGGTATTGCGCGTCGAAGCGAACCGTCAGCGTAATTTACATGGACTGCGCCATAATCATTGCTTCACCTCACCGGTTTATCGAGAAAAAACGAATACACTCAACCGGCTGCTGGCTGAACGCTACAAGGATCATCCAGCACTGATCATGTGGCACATTTCGAATGAGTACGGCGGCGAATGTCATTGTGATCTTTGCCAGGAAGCATTTCGGGACTATTTGAAAGACAAATACAATCATGACCTTGAAGTTTTGAATCAAGCATGGTGGACGGGTTTTTGGAGCCACACGTATAGTGACTGGTCACAAATCGAATCACCTGCACCGCACGGGGAGCACATGATTCACGGGATGAACCTAGACTGGAAGCGCTTTGTCACAGCGCAAACGATCAATTTTTATCAAAATGAAATTGAACCGCTGCGGGAATTGACGCCTCATATCCCAGTGACCACCAACTTTATGGGCGACTACCCGCATATGCGCCCATTCCTTGGGCTGGATTATCATCAATTTGCAAAAGAGGTCGACGTGATTTCATGGGATAGCTATCCAGCATGGCATAGCGGCAGGGAAACAACCGCCGAATTAGCGTCAAACGTCGCCTTCGTTCACGATTTATATCGTTCATTAAAGGACGGTCAGCCATTTCTCGTTATGGAGAGTACACCGAGCCTTGTGAACTGGCATGAAGTGAATAAGGTCAAACACAAAGGAATGGCACACCTTTCTGCCATACAGGCGATTGCCCATGGATCAGACTCCGTGCTTTACTTTCAGTGGCGCCAAGGCCGAGGTGCCTCCGAGAAATTCCATGGCGCCGTAGTCGATCATTCCGGACATGAACATACGCGCGTGTTTCAAGAAGTCGCTGATCTAGGGAAACAATTGGAGCAGCTGCAGCTCATTGCGGGCACGTCCGTACAACCAGAAGTCGCCATCATATACGATTGGGAAAACCACTGGGCCATTGATGATGCGCAAGGCTTAAATAATACAAACAAACGCTATGTAGAGGCTTGTCAAACTCACTATCGAAGCTTTTGGAAAAAAGGCATCCCTGTTGACATTGTCGGCATGGAGAAGGATTTCTCATCCTATCGTGTGCTGGTTGCTCCAATGCTCTACATGATCAAACCAGGCGTCGCAGAAAAAATCGAAGCCTTTGTCAAAAAGGGCGGTATTTTTATCGCGACATATTGGAGCGGCATGGTCGACGAAAATGACCTATGTTTCCTCGGTGGTTTCCCCGGCCCTCTCCGTCATGTACTTGGCATATGGGCTGAGGAAATCAACACATTGATGCCAGATGAACATGTGTTAATAACCACAGGGAATGGACGCACCTACCATGTCGGGCAATATTGCGAATCCATTCATCCTGAAACGGCTTCTGTGTTAGGGCATTTTGAGAATGGCTGCTATGAAGGACAGCCAGCCCTGACTGTCCATCCTTTTGGAGATGGAAAAGCATACTATATGGCTTCCGAAAATGAGCAGATTTTTTATGATGAGTTTTACGAGGATCTCATCGCAGGAATGGGTATACAGCCCGTCCTATCATCTGTGATTCCAGAGGGAGTTAGTGTACAAAAACGAACAGATGGCACGCAAGACTATGTATTTATGATGAATTTTACAGAAGAGCTGCAGAACATATCACTAGATTCAGCGGAAAGCTATGAAAATATGCTGTCTGAAGAGCAGGTGCCAGACCAGCTTCAGCTTGACCCTTACGAGTACGTCATCTTGAAAAAATAATTTGAAAGAAGCGTTCATTCATTGGACGCTTCTTTTATTTTAATGATTCCAAATACCTATATAAATATATTTTCTTGTAGAAATGCCCTTGAATCGTTATATTTTATCTAAATTTTTTGACATGTTTGATACCGCGCCGTGAATGGATTCACCATCCTTTTTTACCATTGTATAGGCATGAAAGCGGTTGCCTAATACTCATATTTTTGATACCCTTTTTTTCAATGCAGATATGGGACTGCATTGTCATAAAAAGAGCAAGAAAATGTAAACGGTTTATTGTAGGGGGAGGGACTTATGTTAACGTTTGTTGGATTATTGATTATTTTAACGATTGTTGTATTGCTGATTTGGGGGAAAGCAAGTCCAATTGTTGCCATGGTCATGGTGCCTTTAATCGGGGCATTCATCGCAGGATTTGGAATCAATGACATTCAATCTTTCTTTGAAGAGGGGATTATCAAAGTACTGCCAGTGGCGACCATGTTCATCTTCGCCATTTTATTTTTTGGTATTTTACAAGATACAGGGTTCTTTGAACCTGTAATAAAAACACTGATTAAACTGACAAAGGGAAATGTTGTCACGGTTGCGATGGGAACAGCTCTAATAGGAGTCATCGCTCATTTAGACGGAGCAGGAGCGACTACATTTTTATTAACTGTACCTGCACTGCTTCCACTTTATAAAAAATTACATATGAGTCCGTACTTATTGCTGTTATTGATCGGGACAAGTGCCGGCTTAACGAATATGGTGCCGTGGGCTGGCCCCACAGGACGGGCAGCGAGTGTCCTTAATATGGACCCATCTGAACTTTGGGTGCCGCTCATTCCCATTCAGCTCATTGGGGTCGTTCTCGTATTAGGAATGGCATTTATTTTAGGAAAAAGAGAAGAAAAACGCATTCGGGTCAAAATCGCCGCAAATGAAATCGCTGCTGTTCAATTAGAAGGCGCAGATTGGGACCGGGCTATTCAATCCATTAGCGAGACAGGTGATGCCGCTTTAAAACGTTATCACTTGATTTGGGTGAATTTCATTCTGTTTGTAGCCGTTGTTGTCCTTCTTGTGCTCAACGTGATTCCGGCTAGTTATATGTTTATGATTGGTCTTTCTCTCGCACTATTAATTAACTATCCGAAAGTGGATGTACAAATGGAGAGAATCAAGGCGCATGCACCTAGTGCACTCATGATGGCTGCCGTTATTTTCTCCGCAGGTTCATTTTTAGGAATTCTCGAAGGAACGGGCATGCTAAAAGCTATTGCTGTGGACAGCATTCAGATTCTACCTGCTTTCCTGCTTCCATTTTTACATATCATTGTTGGGATGTTTGGGGTACCGCTGGATATGCTGACAAGCACAGACGCCTATTATTATGCTCTACTTCCAATTGTCGAATCGATTACATCTGAGGTTGGCGTGTCGGGCACTTCCGCTGCGTATGCCATGATGATTGGAAACATCATCGGAACCTTTGTCAGTCCACTCGCTCCAGCCGTTTGGCTTGCGATAGGTCTTGCGGGAGTCGATATGGGGAAACATATCCGCTACTCCTTCTTTTGGATGTGGGGATTCAGTATTATCCTTCTGTTCGTGGCGATGCTGATCGGTATCATTTAAAAAAGAAAGACATGCGTACAACGACGCATGTCTTTTTCTTTGTATTTATGAAGGATATTCACTCGTGTGAATGTCTGTTTTCGGCTTTCTAATAAGAGACATCAATCCAATGATAAACAATAGAACCATTGGAGCAAATGCAAGGCCGACTGTTCCAATCAAAAGAGTCACAGCAGACACCAAGAAAAGAATACCTGAAAGCACGGCACGGCGGTCTGTTTTCAAGAAAATCACACCGACAATCGATAGCACAGCCGCAATTGCGGAAACGACCATGAACTGAGTACCAAATGCA
This sequence comes from Bacillus sp. NMCC4, assembly GCF_002998555.1. Lineage (NCBI taxonomy): Bacteria > Bacillati > Bacillota > Bacilli > Caryophanales > Bacillaceae > Bacillus > Bacillus sp. NMCC4. Next base: position 789,072 of record NZ_PVRA01000001.1, read on the forward strand.
TTAACAGAAGCCTGAAGCGTTTCAATCGGCAATGTTTCTCCTTCCTCTTGCAACACTTCATTGATTTGATCATAAAATGATGGACCTAAGGAGAGAATTAATGCTCCAAATCCAACACCAATGGCATTGAGGACAATACTAATAATCCCCATAATTTTTTCACCTTTCCGTCTAATCATGTGTAAACCTCCTAAAAAGTTAAATTAACTGCCTGTTTTCACTTCTCGCTTTTGGAAGACAATTAAGGCAATCGCCAAGAAAATAGCCCAATAGATGACTAGGACTGTTAATGAGAATCCTAGAGACATGTCTTCGATAAAAGTAGGTGTGTCTGCAAAATATTGTGCAGGATCGTTTGCAAACAATAAGTATTTCGCCCAATCAAAGAAGAACATCAAAATACTTGTGATGGATGCTCCAACAATATAGGCTAACACACTGATCGCAATAGAAATGGCCTCACTTCTAAATACCGTTGAGATGGCAAAAGAAAGTGTCCCTAGTACAACAAACATAGCACAATGTGCCAAATAATACGAAACCATATTTGCAAGCTGAGATCGTTCAATGACTTCACCATTTTGATAGGACAAATACACATAATCATGATTTAATCCAAAGAATATCGCACCTAAGATAAATGATAGGACAAATAGAACCGCGATAAGAAATAGTGAGTAAAGTTGAACGGTAAAGTATTTAGATAAGAGAATCTTCATTCTTGATGGTGGACGAATTAACAATAATTTAATTGTACCATGCTTATATTCAGCCGAGACAATCGTGGCTGCAATGATAATCACGAATACACCGACCAGCTGAAGCAAATCAGCATTGATCTTCACATAAGCCCATGCATTTTTACCAAATTGATCCGCAGGAGGCAAATCATGTTTGATGCGATACTCATTAATTGCTATATCCTTTTCTAGGGATCTCTTATAAAATCCTAAATCATTCTCTTTCAATTCTTGTTTCTTTTCTTTATTGTCCATTCTCAGCTCGGTTTTCCAATCACCCGAAGCTTGATCTTTGTCATTTGTTTTCACTGCAAAGATCAGTGTGGCAATCATACCTAAAACAAGAAGTCCAACCATAATCCAAGTTCCAACACGATAACTGATCTTCATCCACTCGTTTTGAATGAGGCGAATCATACGTCTGCCTCCTTTTTACCTGTTAAGCTTAAGAACTTATCTTCTAAGGTTTGTTTTTCTATTTTGATTTCGTACAAATGAATGGACGCGTCACTCAAATGACGAATCAATTCCGGCATTTTCTCTTCTGGCAAGGAGAAGAATAAATACTGCTCCTCTTCTCTTACAGTCGTGCCTTCCTCAAATACACCAATGAGCTTCTGCGCTTCTTCCAGCTCACCGGATGCGACCTTCATTCGATAATTGACCAGTTCGTCTTGATTCGTCTCTGTACGCTGATCCTCAATCGCAATCAGCTTTCCTTTTTGGATAATCGCAAAACGATCACACATCAATTCCATTTCTGACATGAGGTGACTTGAAACAATAACAGCCAGCCCTTCTTCCTTTGCCAGCCTTCTCAAGTAATCTCGTATCATGCGAATTCCCTCTGGATCAAGTCCATTGGTTGGCTCATCTAATATCAGCAGTTTCGGTCTATGTATAAGAGCCTGCGCAATGCCTAAACGCTGCTTCATTCCTAATGAAAACGTACGGACACGCTTATGTTTCACGTGCTGTAAGCTGACCAGCTCTAGCAGCTCATCAATTCGCCCTTCATCCACTTTCCCATTCATTCTGGCAAAGTGAACAAGATTTTGTCTGGCTGTTAAGTGATTATACATTTCTGGGTTTTCAATTATGGCACCAACATCTTGAATGGCAAGCTGATATGAGGATTGAATACTATGACCATTAATCAGAATGTCGCCAGATGTAATAGGAGAAAGACCGACCATCATACGAATGGTTGTTGTTTTCCCTGCGCCGTTTGGTCCTAAGAAGCCAAAGACTTCGCCCGCTTGGACAGAAAAGCTCAAGTCTTGAACAATCTTTTTCCCGTGAATATGCCTAGATACATTATGCAGTTCTAAAACGTTCGTCACGTTACCTCTCCTTCTTTGTCTAAGTATCATCTATCATCTATTTCCTGATAAACACCATGATCCGTTAAAAATAGAAGAACACTTCCATATGGTACAGCAATGCCCAAAAGTTGTGAAGGGGATTAGCCAAAATTTAGCGAATCATCTGCCTTTTTTAAGGTAGGGTTAAGAAAACAGCAATTTTTTATGTGAAAAGAGGCTTGATTTTTTTAAAAAATGAACCTTTTTCAACAGGTATATATGTATGGAATTCTGTTTAAGATTATTCCTTTCACCTATAAATAAAGAAATAAAAAGAGGCCTCTTACTGACAGCCTCCTTTCGTTATTATACCTTTTTCACAAACTCTGATTTTAACTTCATTGCGCCAAAGCTAGGAATTTTACAATCAATGTTATGATCGCCTTCAACTAAACGAATGCCTTTGACCTTCGTCCCTATTTTTAAAACGGAAGAAGAACCTTTTACTTTTAAATCTTTGATGACAGAGACCGTGTCCCCATCATTTAACAGATTCCCATTCGCATCTTTGACAACAAGCTGGTCCTCTGCCGCTTGTTCTTGTTCAAGTGACCATTCATGGGCACATTCAGGACAAACCAGCAGACTGCCATCCTCGTAAGTATAAGGTGAACTGCATGAAGGACAATTCGGTAGATTAGACATTTGTGTTTCCTCCAACTTTCTATTTTATTTCATACAATTTTACCACATTTCTATAGAAAGGAATGTGATAGAAAAGGAAACATTTTTCAACGTTTACTTATTTATTCCAATTGATATAGCAGCCGCAATATTCCGAGCGGTTCTCTCTACATGAAGAGCCCCATCTCTCATCGCCTCAGAAAGAGAAGTTACACCTGGAACGATACTAAAAAGTGCATCAATTCCATGCTCATGTACAACTGCACTGTCTTTTGAGAGGGAGCCCGCAATACCAATCACAGGCAGGTGATACTGCTTTGCTGCTTTGGCTACACCAATTGGCGTTTTTCCATAAATGGTCTGCTGGTCAATCCGGCCTTCCCCAGTAATGACAAGGTCTGCCTCCTTGATGACATCATCAAAATGAACTGCCTTCAGCACAATATCAATTCCTCTTTGCAAATCGGCGTGTAAAAAGCCTAATAAACTCGCACCAAGTCCTCCTGCCGCTCCTGCCCCTGCTACACCTTCAAAAAATACATTGAACTGTTTTTCTGCTACTTGTGCAAAATGAGCTAAGTTTTTATCTAACACTTGAACCGTTTCTTTATCAGCACCCTTTTGAGGACCAAATACAGCAGATGCTCCTCTTTCACCCGTTAAAGGATTGTCCACATCACAAGCTGCCTCCAGCCGAACGGATTGCAGTCTTGGGTCAAGTCCAGATAGATCAATAGAAGCTAATTGATGAAGGGCTCCACCGCCTCGCGATAGCTCCTGTCCTGCATTATCAAGAAAAGCCGCACCTAATCCTTGCATCATCCCAACGCCGCCATCATTTGTTGCACTTCCGCCAAGCCCAATGATGACATGCTTCGCTCCTTGATCCAGTGCCGCAAGCATTAATTCCCCTGTTCCTCTCGATGTCGTGAATAAGGGATTGCGTTTTTCTTGCGGAACAAGGTGTAACCCAGAGGCTGCGGCCATCTCTATGACGGCAGTCTGACCGTCCCCTAACATGCCAAAAAAGGCATCAACAGGCTCCCCAAGCGGGCCTGTGACCACTTGATTGACAATGTGCCCGCCCGTCGCATCAACTAGCGATTGAACAGTTCCCTCTCCTCCATCTGCCATTGGAAGTTTGATATATTCAGCGTTTGGCAAAATCGCATGAAATCCTCGTTCAATGGCACACGCTGTCTCATATGCAGATAAACTTTCTTTAAATGAATCTGGTGCAATCACAATTTTCATCCTAAAGCCCCTCGTTTCTTATCAAATGTCATCAGCCAAACAACTGGAAAACGCCGAATATAATGGTCGATACGACGGTTAATGTCAAACCAATTAACGATTCAAAAGGCATGAGTTTCAACCGCTCTTTGATGTCCATTTGAACACTTCCTGCTGTGGCATGGAAAAAGCTCCCGTGCGGCATATGATCTAGCACTGTTGCCCCAGCATGAATCATGGCTGCTCCTGAAAGAGCAGATACGCCAAGGCCAATTAATGTACCGCTAAATACGCCACTCGCTACCGCCGTTCCTGCTGTTGTCGAAGCGGTGGCGGCTGACATAAATATCCCCGAAGCTGGTGCAAGTAAATACGGAGGTAATCCCGATGCATCGAGTGCTTGAATAAACACATCTTTTAAGGAAGAATTCGATACAATTCCTGCTAGTGTGCCTGTCCCTAATAACATAATTGCTACACCCGACATTTTATGAAGCCCCGATATCGCATAATCATTGAGAAACTTCCCTTTTTTCATGAAAAGAGCGCCTACAATGCCTCCGATCGGTAAGGCGATCATTGGGTCTATATTGATTTGAAAAAGCGGTCTTAAAGCCAACAATAAAATGGTGACAAGCGGACCCGCAAGTGCTTGAAAAAAAGCTGGCACTTGAACTTTGCTTTGCGCAGTTTCCTCTTCAAGAACAGGTGTCCCTTTTTTTGCAAGCTTTTTGGCTAACACATATGTAACAGCCAATCCAAACACAGCCGGGATGACACCCGTAGCCATCATTGAAGTAAGCGGTACACCAAAAGCATCAGAAGCGGCAATGGCATTCGGATTCGGTGACATGATATTCCCTGCCTTCCCGCCTCCAATCATGGCAAGTAGAATCCCCGTTTTCGACAGCTTTGCCCGTTTGGCAATGGCAAGTGCAATGGGCGCTACCGTGATAACAGCTACATCTACAAAAACGCCCACTGTTGTTAAAATCATGGTTGCCAGTGCGAGTGCTAATAACGCCCTCGCCTCTCCAAGCTTTTTCACGATAGCCTCGGCGATAGTTAAAGCTGCACCCGACTCAATCAAAACGCCAGCTAGTACACCTGCCGCCATAATTCTGAGGACAGCCGGAATCATATCCTTAGCGCCTTCCATCATGACGTTGACGGTCTGAACAATATCTACACCGCCTACCAAGCCGCCTATGAAGGCACCTGCCAGCATGCCATATGCAGGTGATACTTTTTTTAGAATAAGAACAATCGCTATCACAAGCGCCGTCACGGCTCCCAGTGTACTTACTGTCACATCTCCACTCATCCTCGATCTCCCCCAAAATGTCTTTCTCCAATTGTAAGCGTTTACTAGTGGGGATCGGGTTGTGAATCTAGATGAATTTTTTTAATTTATCCCTTCATTCCATTGTGCATATGCACAATCAAGATAGTTGACTCATCAACTGCGCCATATAAAGCTCCATCAACTGTTTCACATGACGGGGATTTTTTCCGGTCAATGCTTGAATTTTATCTAAACGATATCGCAAAGTATTCCGGTGAATAAATAAACGATCAACAATTCTTTGTAAATCACCGCCCTCTTCAATGTAAATCCTTAATGTTTGGGCGAGCTCCGCTTCCTGTGTTAATGGATTGTAAAAGTCAGTCCATCTAATCTCCTCTTCAACAGCTCCTGCAGTGAGGAATAGCCTTTCCAACTGATAAGATTTAAAAAAATAAATACTCTCCTCGGGATCAAGAGTTTTCCCCAACCTCAAGGCATCTCTTGCGTGCTCAAAAGACAATGGCAGCCGGCTTATGTCGTCAGCGACAGTCCCTATCCCCACCAGCACCTGCCCTCCTACTGCTTTTTCCATTGTTCTTTGCAGCTGCCCTCCCACATGCTTTAAACGATGATCAGGGATCGGCTGCCTTAAAAGAACCAATTCATGACGAAAGGTCATGCCAAGCAAATCATCCGCATTCTTATCGTATTGAATCGCATGCATCATTTTATGCACAGCGTCTTCCGAGGATGGAACTGGCTGAAAAACGATGACCATTCGGCGCTTATCTAAATCCATTCCTTGCCATGCAGCTCGGTTCTTTAGCTGATGATCACCAACGTCCGAATCAGAAATTAACTGATTGACAATTTCACTCTCTATTCTTTGCCGCCACTGAATTCGTTCAAGCAGAAAAGACTGCTCTAACACAAGCTCAGCTGCCATTTTCACCAGCTCGGCATGATGCCGAATGTCCTCTGGCTCACCAGTAATTCCAATCACACCAACTACTTGTTCACGAAAGCAAATAGGCAAATTGATTCCAGGTCTCACTCCTTCTAAGCGTAAGGACGCCTCATGGTCAATTTCCATACTGTTCCCGCTTGTCAGCACAAGTCGTGCACCATCATGTTTCTGACCAATCCTGTTTCGTTCACCAGAACCAATTATGACACCATCTGCATTCATCACATTAATGTTTTTATCTAAAATACGCATCGTACGTTCAACCATTTCTTGCGCCAATTCAGCAGTTAAAAATTGCATGAGGCATCTCTCCTGAGGCTGTTTTCATTCAATGTATCATAGTGTCATTGCACAATAAATGCAAAGTGTTCAAAAATGAGGCATTGACAAAGGGACATTGAAAAGTGTTTAATCAAATCAAAGGATCGACCGACAGTCTAGTCAAAAGAAAGGATGGCTTTATGAGAACCGTTAAACATCCTGAAGAACGTAAAAATGACATCTTAAACGCAGCCGAAGAGCTTTTTTCTACCAAAGGCTATCAGCAAACAACGATTATCGACATTCTGAAAGCTGTTGGCATTGCAAAAGGCACTTTTTATTATTACTTTTCATCCAAAGAAGAAGTGATGGATGCCATTATTGACAGGATCATCAAAGCAGATATCATCGTGGCAAAGCGTATTGCGGCTGAGCCAGACCTTCCAGTCGTCGACAAACTATTTCGTATCATCATGGCACAATCGCCTCAGCAAGGAAGCAATAAACAGGGGATGATTGAACAATTCCATCAGCCTTCTAATGCAGAGATGCACCAAAAAAGCTTAATCAAAGCGATTAAAGAACTATCACCCGTATTGGCAGACGTCATTCAGCAAGGGGTGGAAGAAGGAACATTCAAAACAAAGTTCCCGCAAGAAACGGTTGAATTCCTTCTTGCTTCTGCGCAGGTCATATTTGATGAGGGCCTTTTTCAATGGACAGCCGAAGAAAGTATACAGCGCGCTCTAGCTTTTATCGATATCCTCGAATCCTCATTACATGCAGAAAAGGGGAGCTTCTCCTTTCTTCTAAAGCGATTAACTGGAGAGCTGGATGAAAAGAATTAGTGATTGGTCACTTCAATACCAATCCTGCATACATTATAGACTGACGGTCGGTCTAAAAGGAGAGTGATACTCATGTCTTTGTTATCCAAAAGAGGTTCATCCCACTTTATGTACCTCGTTCTCGGACAAATTATTTCCGTTTTTGGTTCTTCCTTAATTCGGTTTGTTATATCTTTACACGTACTGGATATGACGCAGCGTGTTGACTTATATGCCTTACTATTCGCTTTATCCAATGTCCCACTCCTTCTTTCTCCCTTAGCAGGAGCAATCGCTGACCGGTTTAACAGAAGGAACTTGATGATTTTATTTGATGTTCTCACCGGCATCATGATTCTGGCTTTTTATTTTTGGTTATTCTCAGGAAATGATTCACTCTATATGATCGGAGCGGTCATGGTGCTTCTTGGTGTGATGAGTACGTTCTATGCTCCTGCTGTGATGTCCAGCATTCCACAGTTAGTAAAACAGGAACAATTAGAACAAGCAAACGGAATCGTCAATGGCGTGCAGGCACTTTCAGGTGTTCTCGCTCCTATTATCGGCGGGGTTCTGTACGGACTGATTGGAAGTCAATCCATCATAGGTGCCAGTGCTATCGTGTTTTTTCTATCAGCATGCATGCTTTTACGGTTAAACATATCCTTCTCACCTAGCCCGCTAACGGAAACTATGGGCAAAGTGCTCATAATAGATATGAAACAGGGATTTTCCTATATTGGCAGTCAGCCATTTTTAAAAAGAGCCATGCTGCTTGCTGCAATGTTAAATTTCATCCTCACGCCATTTTTTATCGTGGGTGGTCCAATCATTTTAAGGGTCACAATGAAAAGCAGTGACATCATGTATGGAATAGGCATGGGCTTGATTGAGTTCGCTGTGATCGCAGGGGCTCTGCTAGTTGGACTTGTAGCAAAGCATTGGCAGATACCTACTTTATATCGCTGGCTGATCGTCATCGCGATCATCTTGCTACCTGTCGCATTCTCAACATCCAACACAGCTCTTCAATTTGGCACTTATCCAGCTTATTTTCTCTTTCTAGCAGGATGTCTTCCAATTGCTATGCTGCTTACAATGATCTCAATCGTTGTAATTTCACATGTTCAAAAGAAAACGCCAAATAGTCAATTAGGAAAAGTGATGGCAAACCTGACAATGGTTTCTCAATGTGCTGCCCCGCTTGGTCAAATGATGTATGGATTCTTGTTCAATACGTTTTCAGCCAACATGTATGTGACGGTGCTAATAGTCAGCACTTTCATGTTTGCCCTTGCCTACTTAACAAAAAATATGCTTCAACATGAAGGAGAATCAGCCTCATGAGACTGACGTTTATAAAGAAAGACTTAACCCGCCACCGTCTCATTTCCATCGGTTTAACCATTTGTATTATGTTGACATCATTTCTCGCAACAAACGCCGCTCAAATGACAGTACAGCTGAATGGTTCCATTTCTAATCTGCTCCATTCAGCCAAGGCACCAGATTTTGTCCAAATGCATGACGGCAGCCTAAATGAAAAAGACATTGAAGCATTTTCAAACAAGCAGTCCATGGTAAAAGCACATCAAATCGTCCCAATGATTCCAATAGAACATGCAAACATCAAGTTCGGACATGAACCCGCCAAAGCAGGTGTGATGGATCATTTATTTGTGAAACAAAATCGTCATTTTGATTTTCTTTTAAATGAACAAAATGAAAAGCTCACTGTCAATAAAGGTGAAGTGGCTGTCCCTATCTATTTTCAACAAAAGTATCATCTCAAGATAGGAGAAACGTTACTGATTGGGAAAGGGTCTAATCAATTCTCTTTCCGCATCAAAGCGTTCTTGCGAGATGCACAAATGAACCCCAGTCTTGTTAGTTCGAAAAGATTCCTTCTTCATCACAAGGATTGGGACGCAATGAATCAAGTGTTTCATAAAAAGGAATATTTAATTGAATTTTTACTGCATGATGCCGCTCAGGCAGATGCCTTTCAAGCAATCTACCAGTCATCACAGCTTCCACAGCAAGGTCCAGCTGTCACATTACCTTTGCTCCGTATGCTGAATGCATTGACAGATGGAATGGTGATTGCCATTCTCCTGCTTGTTTGCATGCTACTTATCGGTATAGCCCTTCTCTCTCTCCATCTTGCTATGACAGCTTCTATAGAAGAGGACGAACGTGAAATTGGAATACTGAAGGTGCTTGGGATTCCTTTAACAAGAATCAAGCAATTATACGTTGGAAAGTATGCCGTGCTTGCTTGTGTAGGGTGTATAGCAGGATATGGGTTAACGCTTTTATTTGGTGATATGTTTACGGCCAATATTCAGCGATACATGGGGAATCAGCCTTCTTTTACTTCTTGGTTCATCCCGCTTTGTGTTTCTATAGTGATAGCAATGATCGTCATTTCTTGCAGCTATGCTGTCCTAAGAAAGTTTGGTCGAGTATCAGCCGCTCAAGCACTTCAAGGCGGCGCCATTTCAACGAATGATAAAAAACAAATACCCCTACATCTCAAGAAAAACAGGTTCATCCCGGTCAATATTTGGCTTGGTTTAAAAGATCTGTTATCACGAAAGAAGTTGTACACAACGATTACTTGTATTATCGCGCTTTGTACATTTTTGATGCTGCTGCCTATTCAGCTATGGCACACCTTACAATCGCCGGATTTCATCACATATCTTGGCTCTGGTCAAAGTGACCTTCGAATTGATATACGACAAGGAAATCATCTAGAGGAAAATACAAATGAAATAGAATCAATGATTCGTGAAGATCGGGATATTCATACATCAGCCATATATGAAACAACTTCTCTTCAGGCAAAATCAAAGGAGAATACATTAGAAACACTCTATTTAGAAACAGGTGATCTCTCAGCATTTCCTCTCACCTATTTACAAGGGCGACAGCCTTTAAAGAATAAAGAAATTGCCTTATCAGTACTAAGTTCAGATTCACTCCAGAAAAAGGTAGGAGAAAAAATCACTCTCGTAACAAACGGGCATGAAATTCAAAAAACAGTGACTGGCATTTATCAGGATGTCACCAACGGCGGCAAAACAGCCAAAGCAATATCACAGCCATTTTCCCAATCAGCCCTTTGGAAAACCATTCAAATCCAACTAAAACAAGGAGTAGAAATTGCGGAGAAAAAGACAGTATTTGAAAAAGGGATATCTCCTGCAAAAGTGACAGATATGAAAGAATACGTTCATCAAACAATCGGCAGCACAGCCTCTTTAGTAAAAATCGTTGCATTTTTGTCTACATTAGCTGCTTTTGGAACCGCCAGTTTGATGCTATTCATGTTTCTGCACATGTTAAAAACGAAAGATTCAAGTCGAAACCACATGTTAAGAATGATTGGATTTTCTAAAAAAGATGTAACAGCACAATATATCACAAGTTTTATCGTCGTTATCTCTTTGGGCGCCTTTATTGGTACGATCGCTGTCCATACGATTGGACCAGCTTTGATGAGTGTAGGTGGAGCCTCCCTAGGGGCATCAAGCCTGCAGTGGCTGGCACCACAATGGGTGTCAGTTGTGTACCCAATCACACTGTTGATTGTCAGCTTAGCTTTAACCGCTTCGTTATTGAAGACGCTTTTTACTAATCAAACTACACGTCATACACTTTCATAAGGAGATGTTTCACATGGAACACTTGATTGAAACAAAGCGATTGTCTTTGCAAATCGATTCTTTAAAAGGACAGAAACAAATCATTCTTAAAGATATCCATTTATCGATAAAGCCTGGGGAATTTGTGACCATTATGGGACCTTCCGGATGCGGGAAAACTTCCTTGCTTTATCAACTTAGCGGGATAGAAACAGCCTCAACAGGTGAGATCAAATATAAAGGCCGATTACTATCAGAAATGACAGACAAACAGTTAACTGCTCTGCGCTTAACAGATATGGGATTTGTCTTTCAACACAGCCACTTACTAAAAAATCTTAATCTATTTGACAACATCATTGCTGCCGCTTACTTAACAAAGAAAAAGCCGAGAAAAGAAATGAATGAACGAGCTAAATATTTAATGGAAAAACTTGATATTGATCATTTAGCAGATCGATATTTGTCAGAAGTATCAGGAGGTCAGCTTCAGAGAGCCTCTATCTGTCGAGCGCTTATGAATGAACCAGACATTCTTTTCGCTGATGAACCAACAGGTGCTCTTAACTCTAATGCAACGAAGGAAGTGATGAATATATTTTCGAAAATCCATTCTGAAGGAGCAACACTACTGCTTGTCACACATGACCCAAAGGTTGCTCTTCGTTCTGAAAGAATCATGTTTATGAATGACGGAGAAATAACAGCCAGCTTACATTTAGGGAGATATGATGACTCAACTGCCGAGAATCGAGAATTTAGATTAAATCAATGGCTGCAAAATTTAGGTTTGTAATTGGAGTAAAAACAGGCAGAAAGCTGCCTGTTCTACTTTTTCTGGCACTCAAACGAATAATCCATCGAAAAACGATTTGTTTCTAATATGATTTTGCCGCCTACTTGTTGACAAGATTCTGTCAGTAACTCTATTTCTTTGCTATAAAAGTATCTCTTTGACATATACAGAGTCACTAAAACGAGTAACAGCGTCGTCATGATCACTGTGATTTGCCAGTTTAAGATTTGAAATCTTTTTTTCATATCAACGTCCTTTCTAATAGACTAGTGTTTGTGATTGGCATTTACTTTTGTCTGCTTCTATCAGTTTCTATTCCAAATTTGATCTAGCATCATCATAACTGATTTTCTTTAACAGATCGACCTTCCAACTCACCAATCTATTACATAAAATAACTTTATTTGTAATATACCAGTGATATTTTCGAACATAATCATAAAACCCAATGTATATACCCCTTTTTTAGACGACTAAAAAAAGATTTTAATCATTTGTAAAAACATTCAATCACCATTACAATTTCGTACATCACATGACCTTAGGTCCTTTTTATTACCTCTTGGCAATCACCTCGCAGAAATGATTATATTCTTCCAAAAATTGTGATATCGTTTTTTAGTGAAACAGGTGAAAGGATCTTAAAGAGGTGAAATTTGATGGCTATCATTTCTGCTGAACAGGTGGGGAACCGTTTAAATGATTGGCGAATTGCGATTCGCAAGCATGATGTACACAGTGCTAACGCAATGTACACAGAATTAAAGCAATTACTTCAAGAAATGGAAGAGAATCAGGAGGTCTTGACTTATTATTCATTGCTAGAAGGCAAGTATAAACTCATGTTATATGAACGGAGAGGTAAAAAACTGAATGAACAGACAGAGCTAGATTGCCCCTCTAAAACAAACGATTTAATTGAATACTATTTTTACCTATACAAAGCCCTTTACGCTTCATATAACAGGGACTATGCATCAGCCATTGGACTGTTTAAAATTGCCGAGAAAAAACTGCAAAACATTCCGGATGAAATAGAAGTAGCAGAATTTCATACGAAAATCGCAAACTTATATATGCTACTTCGTCAAAGCCTAATTTCTCTTCACTATATTCAGAATGCTATAGATATTTTCAAAAGTCATGAAGGATATGAAAGAAGACTAGCGACAGCCTTTGTCATCGCCGCTGCTAATTATATGGACATTGGCGACTTCATAAGAGCAGAAAACTACTACAAAAAAGCAATACACATCGCTGACAGTCTAAATGATCATTTTCTAACTTCACAGCTTTTTCATAATATCAGTATTCTGTATGCCGAAGCTGGAGAATCGAAAAAATGTATCGATGCCCTAGAAAAGGCTCTAAGTGATGAAAACTACCTCTCATCGTGCTATTTCCATCACTCCATGTTTATGTTAATCAAAGAGCTGCTCTCTATTGATGAAAGAACACAAGCTCTCTATTACTTCGAATTGGTCAACCAAAAACATGAATCAGAGAAATGCCCCATCTATACAGCAAAAATGAATTTGCTTTACCATCTATATTTTACTGAAGATATGGCTCAAAAAGCTCAAGCCTGTTTCGATGAAATCAGCATTCTAAAAGAATTAAAGGATGCTGAAGGTGCCTGTGAATTAAGTGCTCTAGCTGCAAAACACTTTGAGGAATTGGGTGACATTCATCAAGCCTATCTCTTTTTAAAGGAAGCCTATCACGGGAACCATCCTATACTTGACTGGAGGAATTCTAATGAAAAAAATGAGTTTATTGATCATCGCTTTAACCATCGTTGTTTTCGGACAAACAGCGTCTTTCAATTCGTTAAATGAGACGAATGCTGGTACAACAGAACGACCTATCGGAACTTAATATAAAAATTGGTCATAGCAAAGAACCACTTGCCTGATCACAAGGCAAGTGGTTCCACCATTATTTTAATTGCTGATAAGATATGAGGCGGTGTATATGTACCGCAAGATAAGTAAGTTCATCATTAGGAATGACGATACTATGCACCTGTTTAATATAATCTTTGATTTTAAAAGCAACATCCATCGCTTGAGGATACAAGTGTGCAATTTGTTCAAACAACTCATTTTCTTGATCTGAGAGTAATTTATTTGCATAAAATCTTTCTACAAAGAACTTCACATGTGTAATGAACCGACTGTAATGAATATTCTCTTGGTCCATCTTCATATTCAATGTATAGCGCACAAGATTGACAATACTCCCGATCATTTTGGCATATTTCATGCCATCTTTCGAATCAGATTCTTCACCTAATGCATTAATTAAGTGAAAGGCGATATTGGCGGCTTCTTCTTTTGGTAATTGTATGCCCAATGTATCATTGACTAACTCAAGTGCGTACTTCCCTACTTCAAATTCTTCAGTATAGTAATTTTTGATTTCCCAGTACACGCGATTCGTCATATTAATATTCTTTTTATGTCGTTCGACAGCAAAATTCAAATGATCCATTAAGGTAAAATAAACACCTGAATTTAGATTTGAATTTAACCGTTTTTCTGCATATTGGACGATGTGCTGAGTTAAATCGATAAACTCTTGAGGCATTGAATCTAACAGTTGAAGAAATTCTTTTGCTCTCATGTTATCGACTGACATAAAGACTTGGTCCGCTTTTTTCTCTTCTATCATTTGACCCGGTTTCTGTCCATAGCCAATCCCTCGGCCAAACAAAACCATCTCCTGTTGGTTCTGATCTTCAGCCAGGACCACACTCGAGTTTAAAACTTTTTTGATTTTAAACATCGTCATCACCTGTTTTCATGATTGTGGTGTTCAATCAAGCGATTCACCATTTGTCTCAATGACTTTTTGGTACCAATAAAATGAATCTTTTCGAGATCGTTTTAAGGTTCCGTTGCCATCATCATCTTGATCTACGTGAATGAAGCCATAGCGTTTTGACATTTGTGATGTACCTGCACTAATAATATCAATTGAGCCCCAGCTCGTATATCCAAAGAGATCGACGCCTTCTTCAATCGCTTCTCTCATCTGACGGAAATGCTCTTTAAAATAGTTAATACGATAGTCGTCATGGATAGAGCCATCACTTTCAACTACATCCTTTGCACCCATTCCGTTCTCGACAATGATAAGAGGTTTTTGATAGCGATCATACAATTCGATTAAAGAAATTTTCAGACCAACCGGATCAATTTGCCAGCCCCAGTCAGTTGAAGGAAGATAAGGGTTTTTGACTCCACGAATCGTATTCCCTTCTGTCTGTTCTAATCCTTCTTGGGCTGATTCAGTTAAAGACATATAGTAGCTAAATGAGATAAAATCTACTGTGTTTTCTTTTAGAATGGTTAGATCATCTGCTTCCATATGAATATGAATATTTTTTCTCTCAAGCATACGTGTAATCAGTGGCGGATATTCGCCAAACACCTGAACATCTGCATAGAAGTAGTTTTCTAAGTTTTGTTTCAAGGCTTGTTCCACATCATTCGGATGACATGTATGCGGATATGTTGTCAATTTTGTCAGCATACACCCAACCTCGCTGCCTGGGATAATACGATGGCAATCTGCTGTTACAAGAGCAGATGCGACAAATTGATGATGAAGCGCTTGATACACCGTCTCTTCTACTTTTCCTTCTGGGCAACGATCAGGAATAATTCCTGCAGTAATGAATGAGTGGCGGTGTATACTATCAATTTCATTAAAAGTGAGCCAATATTTCACATCATGTTGATAACGTTCGAAACAAACATTGGCGAACTTCACAAAGAGATCGACCACTTTTCTTTCAACCCAGCCGTTATATTTCACACTAAGGGCTAAAGGCATTTCATAATGAGAGAGTGTCACAATCGGTTCTATGTTGAGTTTTTTCATTTCGGCAAATACACGATCATAAAATTGCAGCCCTTTTTCATTCGGTTCAGCTTCTTCTCCAGTAGGAAAGATCCGGCTCCATGCAATAGAAATGCGAAGTGTTTTAAAGCCCATTTCAGCAAATAGAGCCAAATCCTCTTTATAGTGATGATAGAAATCAACACCTCTGCGTTTTGGGTACTTTTTATCGTCTGGATCCTTTATTGCACGATCTATATTTTCAGAAGTAACAGCAAGATGTCCTTCATAATCTTCTACACTTAAATTGGAACGATACATTGCAATATCTGCAACTGATGGTCCCTTTCCATCTATATTCCAGGCGCCTTCTGCCTGGTTGGCGGCAATGGCGCCGCCCCATAAAAATCCTTTTGGAAAACCTTTAATTGTTGTCATATGATTAGCCTCCTAATTGTGTGACAACCATCAATGTATCTTGACGATTGACCTCTTGTAATGGCTGTACCTTTATATCATATTGATCTGTATTTGTGATTACAGCAAGTGTAACTGGATCATATCCTGCTGCTATGATTTTTTCTACATCAAATTCAATCAGTAAATCTCCTGCTTGAACACGTTCTCCTGCCTGCACTTTTGGATGAAAATACTGTCCTTCCAGCTGAACGGTATCGATGCCAATGTGGAATAATACTTCAACCCCTTGGTCCGTTTTCATACCAAGTGCGTGATTTGTTTCGAACAGCAAGGTCACCTCGCCATCTACTGGTGCATAAAGCGCTCCTTTTGAAGGTACTATGGCAATTCCTTCACCCATGACCTTTGAAGAGAAAATATCATCTTTTACTTCAGATAGAGAGATCATTTGACCAATCACAGGGCTTTTGAATGTTTCACCTGCTCCAATTTGTTCAGCAAATGCAGCTTGATCATTTGTCTTTTCTTCTCCTGTTTTATCCTTACCTAATACAAAAGCAGCGATAAAGGCGACAATAAACGAAATGACTGCTCCAATGACAGCAAACATCAGATTTCGCGGGAGCTCATCTGAGATAAACATCGACATACTTGCTAATCCAGGGCCAACAAGTACAAAGGCTTGTATACCAACTAATCCAATGAAGATTCCGCCAACAAACGAACCAATCATGACACTTCCAAGGACCCGCTTATTTTGAAGTGTCACACCATACAAAGCAGGCTCTGTGATGCCAAAAAATGCTGAAATCCCTGCCGAAATGGCTGTTGATCTGAGTACCTTGTCTTTTGTGCGTAGTGCCACAGCGAAACACGCTCCACTTTCAGCAATATTATGTGCAAGTGATGCAGGTAAATAAAGCGCTTCTTTCCCAAGGGTCCCCATTGTTGTGACTGCATAAGGGACCATTGCTTTGTGCATACCTGATGCGACCATGAATGGGAGGACTGCTGCTAAAATTGCGACAGCTACCCAGCCTACTGTATTAAACATTGCAAGAATGATGGATGAAAAACCTTGTCCTGCTGTAAAACCAATCGGTCCTAATAGAAGTAACGTAACTGGTACAGTAATGACCAATGACATCATTGGGACAAAGAAAATCCGAATTGGTTTTGGTGAAAATCGCGTAAAGAATTTTTCCATTTGAGCGTAAAGCAATACAGAAAGGATTGCTGGGAACACTTGATACGCATAAGCTATATTTTTTACGTCGAATGACATCAATTGCGCACCTTCAGTAAGCATAGCCGTCATGTTCGGAAGAAGGAGCGCACCGACTGCTGATAATGCGACCAGTGGGTTTACTTTTAGTTTATTGGCAGTCGTTACAGCGACTAGTAAAGGGAGGAAGTAAAGAGGTGCGTCCCCTACCATGTTCAATATTTGATAGGTTTGGCCCTTTGCATCCATCCAGCCTAATAAAGAGAAAAGGAGAAGAAATGATTTTAAAATCCCTCCGCCTGCGATAGCTGGAACAAGCGGCTGGAAGACACCTACAATGAAATCTAACAGAACTGTGCCTGCTTTTCTTTTTTCTTTTGGCTGATTGGAAGGCGCGTCTTTCCCTGATGAGCTGCTACCTATTAAACTTGTTAACTTTTGATACACTTCGATGACGTCATTCCCAATGACCACTTGGCATTGACCTGACATTCTGACAGCTATGACACCTGGCGTTTTTTCTAGAGCCGGTACATCTGCCTTCTTCTGATCAATCAGTGTGAAGCGAAGTCTTGTTGAACAGTGCTCAAGGTGCGCAATGTTTTCTTTGCCACCTACATGCTGTAAAACGTCTTTGGCAACCTGTGTGTAATCCATTTTTTCTCCCCCTTTTCTCATACATGAGACCTATATTTCAGCAATAAAAAAAGGACCTAAAACGACAAATTAAAGAAATTCATCGTTTTTAGATCCTGCCTGCATGACCAGTCACATGTCTAATTTATCAATATTGGATTTGATTTTAGTATATATTGAGTTAATGTAAGCGTCAACATATATTTTTGAATTTAAAAAATATTTTTTTACAAGTCTAATGTCATCAAAACGACCTCATTTTACTTTAGAGGAAATTTAAATCGAAAAAGTCAGATAGTCTCAAATGTCCTATCTGACTTAATTATTATCATTATTTTTTCTTTGCTTTTTTCTTTGCGGCATTTTTAAATGCTTCTTCTTGCTTTTGATATTGTTTCTTATTCACAGCTTTCAGTTTCATTTTTTCATTCTTTTTCCAAATCGGTAACTCAATATAGGAAGCCTCTACATCAGATGACCCTATCATCTTAGACAAGCCACACTTTATTTTTGGTGTGGGATATACCCAAAAGTTTTTAAAACCTGTGGTTCCAACTGCTTGATATTTTTCTTTTTTCAATGGCTTACTTTTCTTCCCTGTGGCTTTGGAGATTGTAATAGCTCCTGAAAAATCCCCTTCAAAAACGGCTTCTTCGATATCAAGGAAAATTTGATATGAATTGTTTTTTGCTGTATACAGATAGCCGTAGGCTTTATTTAAATTATCTGTGTATTTCCCTATGATCTCATAGTAACGGTCTTCTGCTGTATCGACGTACTCATCATAGCGCTTATCTATGGCTTTTTTGTATTCTTTTAATTTCTTCTCATCAACAGCTTGATAGCGTTTACTTTTCTTTGCTCCTTGCTTTTTGACCATGAGATCTTTTCCAGAAAAATAGATGTCATATACGATTGTTTTCTTCTTTTGTTGGACTTTAAGTTTGTATCCTTTTTTGGTGGTTTTCCCGGTTAGTTTGTATTTTGTTTTCACCATAAAAGGTTCAATTGGATCAATCTTAACACCCTTACCGTTTAGGTAACCCGTGACCTTGCCTTTCTTTTCAGTCACCTTCAGCCAACTGACATTGTCCTTTGTTTTATAAGCATATGCATAAGATTGATTCAGTGATTCTTTTTTAGCAGATGCTTTGTTTCCTCCAAAACTTCCAACACCAATCAATAGTGCAACAATCATGAACAATATTCCTATGTTCCTCAACTTCATTTGTACACCCTCCATTCTTTTATGAATAGATGCGCAAGCACTTTACACATCAAGTATATATTACCATATTTATGATTTATCTCCTGTATTTCAAAAATATAAATCTATCAATTATTATTTTCTTGCTTTTTATTCATTTCAAATTTATTATATATCTAATTGATATATCTTTTGGATAGGTGTGCTGATATGAAAAAATACAATGATACGACGTATGCAATTTTAGGTATTTTAACGACAGATTGTAAGTCAGGGTACGAAGTGAAGCAATTAATTGATAAGAGCTTGCATCATTTTTGGAAAATTAGTTATGGACAAATTTATCCAGCTTTAAAGTTTATAGTCGAGGAAGGTCTTGCTGAGGTTTCACCCGCTTCTACGTCTGGCCGCTCAGACAAGCGGGAATATCATTTGACTGAAAAAGGGCTGAAGACGTTAAGGCAATGGCTGGCAAAGCCCCTCGATCAGTTACCAGCAGAACGAAATGAAGTGTTATTAAAGTTATTCTTTGGACAATATCTTTCGTTTGAGAAAAAGCTGGTGCTTCTACAGGATTATGAAAGGCAGCTTCGTATCCGTTATGAGACCTATGTTTCGATTGAAGAAAACATTCAAGAGCTTTATCCAGATGAAGCGGATGCGAAGTATTGGCTGTTTACTTTAGATTACGGAAAAAGAGTGGCTCAAGCGGGAATTGATTGGTGCGTGGAAACATCCCATTTGATGAAGAAGGAAGGGTAAATGAATGAAAAAAGACATACGTGCTGGCAGGTTTACAACAGAGAATTCTGACTCGATTGTTGTGTTCATTATCGGCATGCGGATTAACAAACGCTGGGCAGTTCATCAATGGCTGCCTGTGTTCATGGCGATGCCTGGCATGATCAAAGAGCTGTATACCCATCAAGATGAGCTTGGTTTCCTCGGGACAGAGAATTACTTTGGCTTACGCACGACAGCGATGATCCAATATTGGAAATCAACAGATGACCTCCTTGCCTATGCGAAGATGGAAAAACATTTGGCGGCTTGGAAGAACTTCCATCAGAAGGCTCAGAACAATGACGCAGTGGGCATTTATCATGAAACCTATCAAATTCAAGCCGGCTCGTATGAATCCGTCTATATGAACATGCCTTCCTACGGACTGAGCCAAGCGAGAGCTCCTATTCCAATTGGTAAAGGAAAACAAACAGCGAAAGAACGGCTGAAAACAACAAATTCCTAGAGAGCGAATCTCTAGGAATTTCTTTTTGCAACGGTCACAAAATGCTTTAATATGCGGGCTGTTAATCCCCAAATGGTGTAGTTTTCATAATCATAAAACCATTCCTCTATCGATCGGCTCCCCCAGCGGTACTTCTCACCATTCATGATTTTTTCATAAGGGAAATCCTCACCTGGTGTTGGCTGAACGGATACATGATGTAAGTACGGCTCATATTGGCTGAGCCATGATAGAGGCACGGTAAAGGTCTCTTCTACTTCTTCTTGATTGAAGGAGTGTTTCACTTTTTGTTCATCAATGATCCCGACATATGGGTAGACCACGAAGGATGGAGAAGCAATGTAAGGACTGAGCTGTCCAAGAATCTCCACCGATTCTGGCGGAATGCCCAGCTCCTCATATGTTTCCCGCAATGCAGCTTCCTGTGCTGTTTCGCTGCCGTCGAGTTTGCCACCAGGGAAGCTAATATCACCCGGCTGTTTTCTCATGGTCAGCGATCGCACCTCAAATAATATATGCCATTCCCCGTTTACTTGCACCAAAGGGACAAGGACCGCAGCTTTGAACGCTGTCTCTTCTCCAATAAATAACGGTTGTGATTGATGTAAGTCATTTTTTAATTGGTCAATGAACACGGACATCACCTGTTTTCTGTTTCTCTTTCCTTTAGCGTATCATGGTTCACCTTTTGATTAAAGATGATCTTTCTGACAATTATTTTTATCAATTTGACAACTATACTTGTCAAATTGAATACAATGCTTTACAATCAAAGAAAGATTTCGATCAAAGTTGAGGTGACAGAATGAAAAATCGGCTAAAAGAGCTTCGTGCGCGTGATGGGTTGAACCAAACTGAGCTTGCAAAGCGTGCAAAGGTTTCTCGTCAGACCATCAGCTTGATGGAACGAGATGAATTAATGCCGTCTCTCTTGCTCGCTGTTAAGCTTTCACGAATTTTTCAGGAACCCATTGAACGTATTTTTCTATTCGAGGAGGATGAACTCACATGAAAACTGTATACAAAATGCTCTTAGGTGCTCTCCTTGGCTTTCTCGGCGCTTACTGTCTGCTGGCAGCCGAATTTGAGATGACACTTCTTGATGTTGCATTCGAAGCGACTCTTGTCATCAGCGGATTGACGATTCTATTGATTATTTATTGTTTTTCAGGGATTTCACGTATGAAAAAAAGAGTATCACTTTCGGTATCTGGTGATGAGGAGGATGAACTGGAAGCAAAACAGTATCGAACCTTTACTGATTTGACGTTAGCCAATACGGTGAGTACCATTTTGTCCATTATTGCCATCGGTATGGCCATCGTAACCGAGCAGCCTATTTGGCTGATTCTGGTCAATGTTACTTTATTTATCGTCACCATTATCAGTTCTTATGTAGCGATATCCGTTCTAAAGCTTGTCTACCCTAATCGCAACCTACCAAGCCCATCTGACAAAGATTATAGTAAAAAGCTGCTCGCTATTTCTGACGAAGGTGAAAAGCATGTGATGCTTGGCGGACTGTTTCACACATATCAATTGATGAATATCCTGTTGATCGGTGCCATGTTTATTTTGATGGTGTATTCCCTTGGGGCCAATCACTCTCAGCTCTTCTCAATCATGGTGATTGGACTTGTTTTAATCATTTTGAATGCAAATTATATGTTCAGGATTAGAAATCGTTAAATGAACAAAAGCACAGCCTAATGCAAAGGCTGTGCTTTTTTCCGTCCATTATGACGCACGGCGTTTCTTTCGTGCATAAATCAATAATAAGAAACCAAACCAAACCGGTGTTAATAAGAGCGCCGGACGTGTTGCATCCGCAAACAGCATGATCACAAGAATGGCAGCAAAGAGCACAAGAACACAAATGTTCACAAAAGGTGTGAACGGTGCTTTAAAAGTAGATGCCGCATGCAGTTCAGGCCGTGTTTTTTTATATTTCAAATGGCAAATTAAAATAATACTCCATACCCAAATGAAACAAATGGCGCTGATGGTTGTGACAATACCAAAGGCTTGTTCGGGAATCAGCTTGCTTAAAAGAGCACCGACCGATACCACAATCGTTGAAACGAATAGTGCATTACTTGGAACAGCGTGCTTGTTCAGACGTCCAAAGGAAGCTGGTCCCTGTTTTTGATGACTGAGATTATATAAAATACGGCTTGTTGAGAACATACCGCTATTACAAGCTGAAGCCGCAGACGTTAAGACAACAAAATTAATAAGTCCCGCTGCTACTGGTATCCCAATCAGCCCAAATGTTTTCACAAAAGGACTTTCTGATGCACTGAGCTCAGTCCATGGGTTGATACATAGTAAAACAAAGATGGCACCCACATAGAAAAATAGAATTCTTAATGGAATCTTATTAATCGCAGACGGGATGTTTTTTTGCGGATTGGCTGTTTCTGCTGCGGACACACCGACTAGTTCCACTCCCACATACGCAAAGATTACCATCTGGAATGACAGTAAGAAGCCTGTGACACCATGCGGGAATAATCCGCCGTGTGACCAAAGATTCGTTACCGTCACCGGACCTGCATCTGTTTGAAAACCCATGATTAAAAGGACAATTCCAACGCCGATCAGTAATAGAATCGTAATGACCTTAATCAACGCAAACCAAAATTCCATTTCTCCGAAAAGCTTCACCGTTAATAAATTAAACCCTAGTAAAATCAACAAACAAATGATGGCAGGAATCCATTGCGGGATGTCAAACCAGTACTGCACATACACTCCGACAGCAATGACATCCGCCATCGCTGTCATAATCCAGCAAAACCAATATGTCCACCCTGTCACAAAGGAAGCCCAAGGACCGAGATAGTCCTCTGCAATATCGGTTAATGACTGATAGCCCGCCTTCGATAAGAGTAATTCACCAAGTGCCCTCATGACAAAAAAGATCGCCATTCCGACAATTAAATAAGCAAAAATGATCGATGGACCTGCCAATTGAATGGCCTTTCCAGAGCCTAAAAACAGCCCAGTTCCAATGGTTCCGCCAATTGCAATCAACTGAACATGGCGGTTTGATAAATCTCGTTTTAATTCTTGTTGTTCCAATGCTAACGCCCTCCTACGACACGATCTTATACTGAAATAATGAACCCTCAAAAAGTCCATAAAAAAAGAGATTGGATGCGCTCCAATCTCACGGTCATAAAAGAATAGCAAAATAGAGAAAAGCAATACACGGCGTCATCCATGCATTACAAATACAATATTTCGTACTCTTCTGTCCTTTTGCCTGAGATTGTGAACCCTTCGGCGCCGCACATACATGCGGTCTCTCCAGAAGCTGCTCCTGCCATAGTGTGACCCACAGCAATCATAGCCTTCGTTATTTACTTAAAATGTTGCTATTTCTGAATAATTTCATATTTTACGCCTCTAGAAGAAAGCTGTCAATGGAAATCTTTTATGATTTCTGTCACTCTACCTGACATCACTTCATCAACACCCCTCATTAAGGTATAATAAATCAAAAGATGTTCGGCTCGTTTGATGGAGAAATCCATCCTGACCATGAACCAAGTTAGGCAATCCATTGAAGTTGGTGAAGATAATGAAAAAAATGAACAAACAGCGTGTCACATTACAGGAAGTCGCCCGTCATGCCGGTGTATCGACTTCAACGGCCTCACTCGTTGTTCGAAACAACCCAAGAATCTCTGAAGCCACTCGAAAAAAGGTCCTGCAATCTATGGAGGAATTAGGATACGTGTATGACCGCGTCGCTGCTAACATGCGGTCAAAAAGTTCAAATATTGTAGGTGTGATTGTCACGGATATTTCAAACACGTTTATTTCTGAGTTTTTAATCGGCGTGCAAACCACACTTGAATCACTGGGCTATACCGTTTTACTTGGGACAACCTTTGACAGTGTCGATAAGCAGGAACGGCTCATTTCCACCATGGTAGAGCACCGAGTTGGCGGGATCATTTTAAACCCAGCTTCGAAAAGCTCTGCTCGGACGGTCAAACAATTAAATCAAATTCGCACCCCAAAAGTACTGGCAAATCGTGAATTAGCAGATGTGCATTGTGACTATGTCGGTGCTGATTATGAACAAGGCGCTTGGATGGCGGTCCATCATCTTCTTCAAAAGGGACATCGGCGCATTGCCTTTTTAGGCGGCATCAAGTCCTCCTCGACTTGGATTGACCGAATGAAAGGGTTCAAAAGAGCCCACGACGAGGCAAACCTAACAATTGATGAATCTCTTATTATTGATATGGAACCGACTCGTGAAGGCGGGAAAGAAGCACTCGCCCAAGTCATCGATCAGCCCGATCCTCCTACCGCTATTTTTTGTTTTAGTGACTTAGTTGCGTTTGGGGTCATTCAAGGACTGACATCACGTGACATCAAGCCTGGTGAAGATATCGATGTAGTTGGATTCGATAACATCCCTGAAGCGGAAATGTATCACCCGCCGCTCACCACTGTCTCTTCATTCCCACGGTCCATCGGGGTAAAAGCAGCGAACCTTTTATATCATAAAATGAACGAGCAGGATGAAGAGCTACAGCGATTGATCTTAAAGCCTCAACTTCATATCAGAGAAACCTCTACCTCATTGTGAAAAGGAGAATTGTGTACAGCAATTCTCTTTTTTTATTGAGTAAGTCAATCATTTCTTTGTTTCATTTTTCTTTTTTTAAATCACAAAGTCATAAACTTGACACATTTTAAACACAGGAGTATATTTATCTCGTTGCTTCTTTTAGTATATCGTTATACCTATTTCTGTGTATCGTTGTTTTTATTCAACATCAGTTAAAAGTGGACTTTTCTGATTCTGATCAAATTATGAAGATTCACTTTCTTATCAAGGCTGTTTTTATTTTTATATTTTAGTAGAACGATGTACTTAATTGAAGAACAGATGAATATTCATTATTTTACATCAATCACATAAGGGGTGTTGTGATGGGCTTTATGTACATTCATAGAAAGAACAACCGACATACAAAGAATTTAACCCTAAAAGGGTTGCAAATATAGGAGTGGGAACATGAAAAATCCTTATATTAAATCATCACTCGGCATGTATTTAAATTACTTCATGCTCGGCATGATCAATATCATTGTAGCGTCCAATATGAATAGCTTATCTGAACGCTACCATGTGGATATTACGAAAATCAGCTTGCTTGTATCGGCGATCGGAATTGGTAAACTGATTGCTCTCTTTTTCTCTGGCCGGTTAGCAGACCGCTGGGGACGTAAGCCTGTCATTATTACAGGGAACTTTCTTTACTTATTATTCTTAATCGGTATTCCAACGACAACGAATTATACATTGGCATTTATCTTTGCGATTTCAGCCGGGATTGCAAACTCATTACTTGATTCGGGAACATATCCCGCTTTGACAGAATCATTTCCTAAAAAGGCAAGTTCAGCTTCTGTTTTAGTGAAGGCGTCCGTTTCAATTGGAGCGACTGTTCTTCCATTTATCTTGGCGTTCCTTATTGCACATGACATCTTCTGGGGCTGGGCGTTCTTTGGACTAGGACTTCTTTATTTACTTGTAGGGGTTTACTTGATCTTTATGCCGTTCCCGAACCATAAGCAAGTCTCTTCACAAGATGACCTTCCAGTGCAGGAACAAATGAAGGAAGAACCTAAAATGTTGGGTGAAGGCTTAGCCGTCGTGCTCATGGGATTCACGTCTACTGCATTGTTTGTCGTATGGCAAACGTGGCTTCCACAGCTCGGATTGAAATTGATTGGGCTTGGCGCAGGACAAGCGACACAGCTTCTTTCTTATTTTAGTATTGGTGCCCTTGTGTCAGTACTACTGCTCTCAATTGTATTAGATAAATTCATTTCGCCGATTATGGTCGCAATCATTTATCCAGTTGGAGCATTTCTTGCCATGCTTTCACTATTTCAAATTGAAACGTATAGCATTGTCATTGTCAGCACCTTTTTCTTAGGATTATTTACAGCAGGGATCTTCCAGCTGGCAATGAGTATTATGATGAAATTATTCCCTACAAACAAAGCAACGGCTTCATCATACGTCAACATTGCGGCAAGCTCAGCGTTTATTCTTGTGCCGCTCATTACAAGTGGGTTGGTCAGCACGTACGATATTAAAATGACGTTATTTTTCGATATGATCATTGCGGTTATTAGCGTATTGTTAGCGGTCTTTGTTCTTGGACGCATGAAAAAATTGTTTAGATAATTAAAGGAGATGTCAATCATGACAAACATACATGAACGTAATATTGATGGAAAAACCAAATTAGTAGGCCTTCTTGCTACACCAATCGGACACAGCCTGTCACCACGTATGCATAACCTTGGCTATACACTAACAGGAATCAACTACGCTTACCTCGCATTTGAAGTAGGGAATGAGGAACTAGAAGCAGCTGTCAACGGTATGAAAGCAATGGGTGCAGCTGGGTTTAACGTTTCTATGCCGAACAAAATGAAAGTGCTAGACTACTTAGATGAACTAGATGATTCTGCAAAATACACACGTGCAAGTAACACCGTCGTAAACAAAGATGGCAAACTGATTGGCTACAACACAGATGGTCTTGGTTACGTGAGAAACTTGATTGAACATGGCGTTGAATTAGCTGGTCAAAAGGTCACACTAGTCGGATCTGGCGGAGCTGCAACACCGATTGCCATTCAGCTTGCACAATCAGGTATTCGTGAAATTAGTATTTTTGCTCGTAATGATCAATACTTTGTTCAAGCAGAAGAAAATGTAAATTACATCAACAACGAAATGACATCATTTGGTGTCAAAGCGAACATTTTCCCACTTGAAGACAAAGACGCTTTCCGCCGTGAAGTAGCTGAAAGTGCAATCTTAGCAAATGGGACAAGCCTTGGCATGAAACCACTAGATCAGCTCAGCATCATCGATGATACGCTTGATGTCCTGCGTGAAGATTTAATCGTGACAGACGTCGTATATAACCCGCAAAAAACAAAGCTCCTTGCGCAAGCACAGGAAGCTGGTGCCAAAACCATTAACGGTCTTGGCATGATGCTATGGCAAGGTGCACTTGCTTACAAACTCTTTACTGGTGAAGATATGCCAGTTGATCAAGTGAAACAAATTCTTTTTGAAAATGACCGTTTCTAAACAAAAGAAAGACGACTTCCTGAGCGGAGGTCGTCTTTTTTATTCATGGACCATGATTTGGCGGTATCGATACAGAATATACAGTGCACCGATAATAGCGACAACTGCCACCACCGCATCGAACAGAAAGATTTGTAAAATGGTCGAGTGACTTTCAATTAAACCTGTTACGACCGGAATGACAATAGCCGACACCCCGCCGGCTGTGGAGATAATCCCTGTCATCGTTCCTTTGTTCTTCCAGAAGAATTCAGCCATCACCGTTAACGTCAGCTGAAAAACACCGGCTGTTGAGAATCCCAATACAAAGGCATTGACAGTTCCGATGACCGGGGATTTCACGACCAATAGGACACAGATGGAGACAAGTGTAATGATTGGATAGATCAGCAGCACAGTGACTGGACGGACAAAACGTCGCAAAAGAAATGCGAGCAATAAGACAGACAGCAGCCCGCCCATGCTATAGTAACTAAGCAGCTTCACAGCACTCCCTGAAGCCATCCCCAATATGGTCTCACCGTAAGTAGGCAGCCAAATTTGCGGCAACGCATACAGCCCATTTGATGTAAAGCTGATCACAATGAGTGCAATCCCTTCTCTCCAAAACGTAGGCTCTATCGAGAAGCGCGGAAGTCCGTCATGCTCCGTTACCTGGACTTGCTCCACCTTGCGATGATTCGGAAATGGCAAGCTCCACAGCATCAAGACATTCACAAGATAGATCAGAGCAGGAACAAAAAATGCCATCCCATAAAACAAATTATGCTCTGCTAAAAAGAAAATCGCCAGTGGTAGGATGGTTGCCCCAATCGAGATAAAGGCCTTCACCATCACATTCGCAGATCCCGAGTTTTGAGGAAAAGCCTCCATTAACGCTGGATACGTTCCTGCATCCATCGCCGAATTCGCCACCCCTGCCAAAATCGCAAACGCAAACGCAATTTGATAATTCGGAGACAATGGGATTCCGATGAGAAACGCCGCCATCAGCACACCCGAAACCAAAATGACCGGCTTTCGCCCAAAACGATCTGACAGCACGCCCGATAGACCATACGTGAGCACCCTGCCAATGCCGAGCGCCGAAATCATATAACTAATTCCCGCACTATTGGTATCTAACTGTTTGATTAAAAATGGCATATTTGAAGCCAAAATAATATTGACCATACCTAATAAAAAATAATTGATATAAAGACTAGAAGCCGTTCTCACATACGGATTTCTCATCCTGACACACCCCTCAACACCATCGCAATGAAGTGACAAATAATGGTTACGCTTACAAGATCTCATATGTGAGGAAGAACAGCTTTGCAGCCTTCACGTTCATACATCTCATCATGTCATGCAGCTCACAGCTTACATGCCCTTCATGTATCAAGCATTTCTTCAATTTTTCACTCTCTTATTTTATATGAATGTGAAAGGTAATGATAGTGAATTGCTTAAATTTGAGGGGAATGCTGTAGCGAATATTCCCTGGGAAATGCAGAGGGATTATTAATAATGGATATAGTTTTTAATCATTGTCGTTTTGGAGGCATCATAAATAAATTCATGATATTAGCCCCCACGTACTAAACTCGTAATAATATTCCGTTCTCTCTATGCATAAACCAAAACAAAAATCCTCTGCGACTAAAATAAAATCTCCGTATCCACTTAAAAATTTCGTTTGCTCAAGAAGCTGGTTTAAATGGCTAAAAACTTCATTCAAGTTCAATAAAACCGCTTCAATTTCATGCTCTCGAAAAAATATTAATCTACCTTGTGTAGGAGTTACTTTCACCTGGCTGACCATTTCCTTTAACATGTGTGTAGACTTCTCAATATGCTCTCGATAGTGGTTTCCGTGTATTTGAATTTTATCTTCTCTCGATTGAAGGAAAGTAAATACCTTCTGACAATATAATTGATTTTCTTCTATATCTAAAAATGGATTTTCTGGCAGTGTCATATAGCTTAATTCGTTCATTAAGTGTTTTCTTCTGCTTTTTCTTTTTAAGGTTTCGATTTTTGGTTTTTGGTTATCACTCATACGGGATCACCTTCTTGGTTTTCTTATTTTTTATATAGTTGGTATACTGTACATCTTCCAATTTCTTGTTTATAACAAAAAAGCACTTGTTGCTTAATAAAACAACTAAGTGCTTTTCGGAGCTAATTAGATAAATTAACTTTAATCTCATAGCAGGTTTACTCAGTTAGTAAAAGTTTTTTACAAATTTAGAATAGTCTTTACCTTTTCCATAAGTAAATAAACTTGAGTCTTCTGTTCTGGAATTTCAGCAACATACTCCATACAAATCTCTTCCAAGCACTATAGAAATCTGGAGTGTCCATTATGATTTCATGATAAGACGCCGTGTTCATAAATATCATTACCCCAGTATTAAATTCAATATCCTCTGAATGCTCTGGAAGTTCATACCCTATTATATGATCTTGCCATGGTTCTCTATTAGATAAACACTCTAATACCTCAAGTAAATCATTCTTCAAAAAAGAGAAAAAATCTTGAACAACTGGCTGATGATCTTTTAACACCAAACACCTCCTATTTTACGCATTGCATCATTTATACTTCGGTCCAACTCGTCATCTGTTTCAAAAGCCTCAAAATTTAATCTTCATTTATTTGCTCATCAACCTCTTCTAGATATCTTTCTGTATCTAAATAAGATTCAATAAGATTATCTAAAAATTCGACACTAACCTCTCGATTATCTTCATAAATATGCATTTTAGCTCCAGCTTTTTCTAGTAAACTTATAATGTTTTTCATCTCTTTCAATTCATCAATATCTAATAGATTATAAGATAAAATAAAATCATTTTTATCCATTACTTCTTTTATTTCAGAAATACTTTTATCCGTATGTTTTCTTAGAATCGTGATATATTTGATTTGTTCATCATCTTTTTCTATTCGCATTTTCATTTTAGGCATTTAGTTTCTCCTCCATAGATTAGAAATCGTCAATAGGTTTAATTCTTTCTCCAGGCAGACTGTTCTTCCAATTACCTCCATGCCAACCATTAAAATGTTCATTTGGTGTAGCTGGATATATAATTTCACCTTTGTTCGCTAAATGTGGATATTGTGATGCACTATAAGAATGGTGCCCTTGCACAGTTTTTCCATCTACTTTAGGCTTCTTACCATTTAGAATATCATTTAATTGCTGCTTATCCCAGTTCCTGGTTGGATCCTCTTTATTCAATATCCTTTGACGTTCCTGATACCAAAACTCATTCACACCCGTGTTTCTATGTTTAGCAAACTTTTTATTCCATTTATAATTTTCATATTCTAATTTCGTAATCGTCCTATTCTCAAATTTTTCTTTCAGCTCTTTCATCTTCTTAGCGCTTAACTGCTTTCTTTGTATAGGGTGCTTCCTTAAATCTAATCCCTTGGTTCTTTCTGCTATTACTTTCTCAGCAACTTTTTGTTCACCAATCCCCACACTACCATTGATACTCTTTTTACCAAACGGCAAAAGCATTCCAAGTGCCGCATTCATACTCGCTTCCTGCTGTTCTTTCGAGACCTTATTTCCAAACATGTCTCGCCCAGTAGTCGCTTCACTGAAGCCGTTTGTTGCGGTGAGACCATATAAGCCTTTTTGGGATGTTTTTAAGGCATCAAAGGATTTTTGCGAGGTCTTGTAGATGTCGACTGCTCGTATTGCGGCTGAGGTGGCTTGAGTCGTTTTATAAACGGCTTTCCCACCTTTGAAAATGCGTCCTGCCCAGCCGACGATTGGGATATAACCTGCCGCTGCCATGCCGCCTGCGGCGACTCGCTGTCCTGCGGTGAGTTCTTCCCCTGTGATTGGATCAACGCCTGTTGCGGCGCGTTTTGCATCGTTCACGCCAGTCAGTTCATTCACGATATTTCCGCCATAGTCGAGTGCTTTTTCATACCAAG